>NZ_JADDIX010000047.1 GCF_015070855.1 Pseudomonas lopnurensis | reverse complement strand
GCCGGTCGTGGTCATCGACCGGCAGGCCGAGGGACTGCGCGCACGCGACTTCAATGTGGAAAGCACCCTGGCCGACCCGGCCGTCTTCACCCCAACTTTCGCCGCATTTGCCGAAACGGAATGGGTCATCAAGCTGCAGCATGCGCAAGAGCAACTGGCCGCATCTCAGCAAGGCGAGCAGCCGCATCCCCTACCCGAACTGGAAGCCGGGCCGGACGTGCTGGTCGAAAAGAAGCTGCTCGGGTATCCCAGGCTGGTCGGCTTCATGCTCGAAGACCCCCTGTTCGCCTTGCGCCATGCCACTGCCCAGGCGCGCCTGGCCGAGGCTTATCTGCTATCGCTCAATGCTTTGATCGCGCACCGCCCGAACGGCCGTTATGCCCAGGTCGTCTACAGCACCGTGATGCGCTCCGGCGATAATCCCCTGGCAAAATTCAGGGACCTGATCGACCAGCCGGCTCTGCTCGAAGCCGTGTTCGAGGACGAAAGGAAGGCCGCACGCGAGCACCTCGAACGCACCCTCGAAAGACTGCTGGCCCTGTTCGAACGCCGTCTGGAGAGCGTCGCGGCGGATTGGCTGTTCAGTCACGATGAACGCCTGCTGGAACCCTACGCCTGGCTGACCGAAGCCCTGGATGCGCTCAACAAGAACCCGCCGCAGTGCGATGCCCTGAGTCTTGCGCCGCCCGCCCGTGAGTTCGAAGCCCGTATCGACCGACTGGTGCAGAGCCTGTTGCAAGCCACGCATCCGCTGACCCGCCGAATGCTGGTCGGCGGGGACGGCACATTGCCCGAAGCCGTCGAGCGCCTGCAGGCGCTGTCGGCACGAACACATGAACCCGACCCTGCCCGCATGGGCCTGAGCACGCTGCTGCAGGCGGCCAGCCTCGATACGCCGGCCACCGATGCGCTCGGTCTTTCCAAGAACATGACGGCACTGGTCGGCGACTTCATGGACCTTTTCGCCACCGCCGTGGGCACCCAGCTCAACCGCCTTGGCGCAAGCCTGGTCAATATCGAATTGCACCGCCTGTTCGCTCCGGCCTTCGGCGTGTTCGAACGGCTCTCGCCGTCGTGGAAGGGCCTTACGCTCGTTTCGCGGGCCGATGCCAATACCCAAGGCCTGGTGATACTGGGCGTCGAGGGCGCGGGCCTGAGCCATGGCCTGACGGCCGAGGAACGCCGCACCCTGACCCGCAGGAACTACCGCTACGCCACCCTGCACGACAAGGCGGGCAACCCGATCGGCTCCACCAGCCCCCGTCATGCGCAGCGGCAACTGCCCAATCTTGGCCGGATCACCATAATCGCCGCCCCGGCGGATCATCCCCAGGTACACAAGCTCAGCGCCTGGAAACTGCAGGCCAACCGCACCATCCAGGCGACGCTGGAAACGCCGGCGGTGCCTCTGGTGGCGGTGGTTTGTGCACTGTTCAATCTGCAGGCGCAGATGGTGGGGGTGAGGGGGCTGAAGAAGGAGGCGGGGGATGGCCGCACTAGATACGATCGCGGTATAGAAAGTGCCAGCCTTGATCTTGCCGTCGCACTGGGCAATCTGAGCAAGCCGATATTGGGTGCTGAAAATGGTTTGGTCAAAGCCCTCAACAAACCTCGCTTCGATGTAGCGAAGATTTCTAGCAGCTGGGCAACCAACCTCTACGAACAGACAGGCAGTACCAGGCTACCGATACTAAGAGCAGCCTCAGGCATTGCCATGCTATTCACCACGAGTCTTACCGTCTGGGACGCCAAGCGCGCCTGGCACCAGGGCGACCATGATGCGTCTCTGGCGTATGGCGTTGCCGCCGCTGGCGGTGCGGCCTGGACGGCCTACGCCTTTGGCATGGCCATCAACCCCTTCGTGCTGGTGGCCGGTGGCGTACTGTTTATCGGCGGCAGCCTCCTGGGCAACTGGCTGGTCGACAGCGATGCCGAGGCGCTGTTGAAGAACGGCCCCTTCGGCCGCAACCACGACCAGGTCGGCCTGCTCGACAGCCTGCTGGGCGACGACCAGCGCTTCGCCCATCTGCAAGACCCGCAGATCGCCTATACCCAGCTACTCGGTATCCTCGGCAAGCCGGTGCTCTGGGTCGCACGTCTGGCGGATTGGCGCGAGCAGGCGCCGCCGGCACAACGCGCGCTGATGCGGGAAGTCGAAGCCGAGCGCCAGGCCAGCGCCCCTGAGAGCCATTGGAGTTGCAGCGATCCGGCCCGGCAGCCTTTTGCGGACGATGACTGGGTACTGACCATCCACTCGCCGCTGCTGGCCATGTTCCGTGGCGAGCACGACTTCCAGTTGTACGCCGAAGAGCAACTGGCCGTGCTGCCGCATACGGGGGCGTTCAATGTGGAGCGCGTCGAACGCCGGGGCGTCGACGCCGCCAAACTGAGCGCCCTGCCGCTGGACGAGAGCAGCGTGCTCTATATCCTGCCCCACCAGTTTCCCCGGCTGCAGCTGTCGCCGCTGCAGCGCCATCACAATACCGTTACCCGGCGGTTCAAGGTCAGCGCCCAGTTTCACCTGGGCCAGGAAGGCGACAGCGCGCAGACGCTGGTCCTGCCACAGCCGACGCCGAAGCGCTGGCAAGCCTATGAGCCCGCCTTCAGAAACCGCCCGGCGGCGAAGGCCCTGCCGGATGACGTACCCTATTGGCAGATCGAAATCAGCGAGTTCAAGGAATGAGCGTA
>NZ_JADDIX010000046.1 GCF_015070855.1 Pseudomonas lopnurensis | reverse complement strand
GGCTTTGCCGAACACGTGGTGGGCTGAAGCCCACCCTACAAGGCTGTCTGGTTTTTGTTAACTTGTTGTAGGAGGCGCCTGCGCGTCTTCGTCGCGGCGCTGTCGCGCAGCAAACAGGGTACAGCCCCGAGAAAGCCGCCTGTGCACACCGCGTCCGTAGGAGCCCGGGGACGCCGAGTCCTTGCGGGCGATCATCGGCGTTGCGGCGATCGCCCGCAAGCGGGCGCCTACAAGCCCCCCGGGCCTTGCCGAACACGTGGTGGGCTGAAGCCCACCCTACAAGGCTGAACGTCCGTAGGAGCGGGCCGTGCCCGCGAAGCTTTGCGCGCTGGAATATTCGCGGACATGGCCCGCTCTACAGGGATACGTCTATCCGCAACAGCCAACTCGGACAGAGCCATAAAAAAACCCGCAGGCGAATGCGGGTTTTTTATGGCTCGCGCTGGAACGTCAGTCTTCGAGCGTGCCCATCGCGGTGGTGTTGAAGCCGCCGTCGACGTAGAGGATCTCGCCGCTGATGCCCGAGGCCAGGTCGGAGCAGAGGAAGGCGCCGGCGTTGCCGACTTCATCGATGGTGACGTTGCGGCGCAGCGGGGTCTGCTTTTCGTTGGCCGCGAGCATCTTGCGGAAGCTGGCGATGCCGGAGGCGGCCAGGGTGCGGATCGGGCCGGCGGAGATGCAGTTGACGCGGGTGCCTTCCGGGCCGAGGCTGCCGGCCAGGTAGCGAACCCCGGCTTCCAGGCTGGCCTTGGCCATGCCCATGACGTTGTAGTTGGGCATGGTGCGCTCGGCACCCAGGTAGGAGAGGGTCAGCAGGCTGCCGTTGCGGCCCTTCATCATCTCGCGGCCGGCCTTGGCCAGGGCGACGAAGCTGTAGGCGCTGATGTCGTGGGCGATCTTGAAGCCTTCACGGGTGGTCACTTCGGTGAAGTCGCCGTTGAGCTGGTCGCCCGGGGCGAAGCCGACGGAGTGCACGATGCAGTCCAGACCGTCCCACTTCTTGCTCAGTTCTTCGAACACGCGGGCGATGTCTTCATCGTTGGCGACGTCGCAGGGGAAGCACAGCTCGGGGCTGGAACCCCAGCCGGCAGCGAATTCCTCGACGCGGCCCTTGAGCTTGTCGTTCTGGTAGGTGAAAGCCAGTTCTGCACCTTCGCGATGCATGGCCGCGGCGATGCCCGAGGCGATCGACAGTTTACTGGCAACGCCGACGATCAGTACGCGCTTGCCGGTGAGAAAACCCATGTGCTTGTCCCTCTTCTGGTTGTCTTCAGTGCCGGGCGCCAGAAAGGCGGATTCCAGCAGCTGCTGTGTATATGGATGTCGCGGCGCGGCGAAAATTGCTGCGGCCGCCCCCTGTTCCACCACCTGACCCTGTTTGACCACCATCATCTGGTGACTCAGTGCCCTGATCACCGCCAGGTCATGGCTGATGAACAGGTAGGTCAGGTTGTACTTGGCCTGCAGTGAACGCAGGAGCTCCACCACCTGGCGCTGTACCGTTCGGTCGAGCGCGGAGGTCGGCTCGTCGAGCAGGATCAGCGCCGGCTTCAACACCAGAGCCCGGGCAATGGCAATGCGTTGCCGTTGTCCGCCGGAAAACTCGTGGGGATAGCGATGCCGGGTATCCGGATCGAGACCCACCTCCACGAGTGCGTCGATGATTGCCTGTTCCTGCTCCGCCGCATTCCCCATCCGATGGATGCGCAATCCCTCGCCGATGATCTGCCCGACCGACATGCGCGGGCTCAGGCTGCCGAAGGGATCCTGAAAGACCACCTGCATCTGCCGGCGCAACGGGCGCACCGCGCGCTGCGACAGGCCCTGCAGTTGCTGGCCCTGGAAGCGGATGTCCCCGCGACTGGCGAGCAGTCGCAGGATGGCCAGGCCCAGCGTGGACTTGCCTGAGCCACTTTCGCCGACGATACCCAGCGTCTGCCCCCTGGGTAGGCTGAAGTTCACGCCGTCGACCGCCCTGATGTGGTCGACGGTGCGCCGCAGCAGCCCCTTCTTGATCGGGAACCACACGCGCAGGTCGTCCACTTCCAGCAGTGGCGGCGCTTGCTCGACCGCCACGGGACCGCCACTGGGCTCGGCCGCGAGCAATTCCTGGGTGTAGGAATGCCGGGGTGAGCGGAACAGTTCTTCACACGACGCCTGTTCGACGACGCGACCGCGCTGCATGACACATACCCGGTGCGCGATTCGCCGGACCAGGTTGAGGTCGTGGCTGATCAGCAGCAGCGCCATGCCCAGACGTGCCTGCAGTTCCTTCAGCAGTTCGAGGATTTTCAACTGCACGGTGACGTCCAGCGCCGTGGTCGGTTCGTCGGCGATCAGCAGTTCGGGCTCGTTGGCCAGCGCCATGGCGATCATCACCCGTTGCCGCTGGCCGCCGGAGAGTTCGTGCGGATAGGCGCGGATGCGCTTGCGCGGCTCGGGGATGCCCACCAGTTCGAGCAGCTCGAGCGTGCGGGCGGAGGCGGCCTTGCCGCGCAGCCCCTTGTGGATCTCCAGCACCTCGTTGATCTGCTTGCCCACGGTATGCAGCGGGTTGAGCGAGGTCATCGGTTCCTGGAAGACCATGGCGATGCGGTTGCCACGGATTTTGCGCATGGCCTTTTCGTCGGCCTGGAGCAGGTCCTGGCCGTGGAACATGATCTGCCCTTGGGGATGGCGGGCGAGCGGGTAGGGCAGCAGGCGCAGGATCGAATGGGCGGTGACCGATTTGCCCGAGCCGCTTTCGCCGACCAGCGCCAGGGTCTCGCCCCGGCGGATGTCGAAACTCACGCCCTCGACGACGCGCTGGGCCTGGTCGCCGGTGACGAACTCGACGGCCAGGTCGCGGACTTCGACCAGGTTCTCGCTAATCGGATTCTCGGCCATCTTATTTCCTTGGGTCGAAGGCATCGCGCGCCGCCTCCCCGATGAACACCAGCAGGGTCAACATCATCGCCAGCACCAGGAAGGCGCTGATGCCCAGCCAGGGCGCCTGCAGGTTGGCCTTGCCCTGGGCGACCAGTTCGCCCAGCGACGGCGAGCCGGCCGGCAGGCCGAAGCCGAGGAAGTCCAGCGCGGTCAGGGTGCCGATGGCGCCGGTGAGGATGAACGGCATGAAGGTCATGGTGGAGACCATGGCATTGGGCAGGATATGGCGGAACATGATCGCGCCGTTCTGCATGCCCAGCGCGCGGGCGGCGCGCACGTATTCCAGATTGCGCCCGCGCAGGAACTCGGCGCGGACCACGTCCACCAGGCTCATCCAGGAGAACAGCAGCATGATGCCCAGCAGCCACCAGAAGTTCGGCTGGACGAAGCTGGCGAGGATGATCAGCAGGTAGAGCACCGGCAGGCCGGACCAGATCTCCAGCAGACGCTGGCCGACCAGATCGACCCAGCCGCCGTAGAAGCCCTGCAGTGCCCCTGCGACCACACCGATCACGGAGCTGATCAGCGTCAGCGTCAGGGCGAACAGCACCGAGATGCGGAAGCCGTAGATGACCCGGGCCAGCACGTCGCGGCCCTGGTCATCGGTACCCAGCCAGTTGACCAGCGAGGGCGGTGCCGGTGCGGGTACCTGCAGCTCGTAGTTGATGCTCGAATAGTTGAAGGGGATGAGCGGCCAGATCATCCAGCCGTCCTTCTCGGCGATCAGCTCCTGAATGTAGGGGCTCTTGTAGTTGGCCTGCAGCGGGAACTCGCCGCCGAAGGCCGTCTCCGGGTAGCGCTTGAACACCGGGAAGAACCACTCGCCGTCGTAGCGCACCACGATCGGCTTGTCGTTGGCGATGATTTCCGCGCCGAGGCTGAAGACGAACAAGGCGAGGAAGATCCACAGCGACCACCAGCCACGCTTGTGCGCCTTGAACAGGGCGAGACGCCGCCGGTTGAGGGGGGACAACTGCATGTCAGGCCTCCCTGCTTTCGAAATCGATGCGCGGGTCGACCAGGGTGTAGGTCAGGTCGCCGATCAGCTTTACCACCAGTCCGAGCAGGGTGAAGAGGAAGAGGGTGCCGAACACCACCGGATAGTCGCGGTTGATCGCTGCCTCGAAGCTCAGCAGGCCGAGCCCGTCGAGGGAGAAAATCACCTCGATCAGCAGCGAGCCGGTGAAGAACATGCCGATGAAGGCAGCCGGGAAGCCGGCGATGATGATCAGCATGGCGTTACGGAACACGTGCCCGTAAAGCACGCGATTCTTGCTCAAGCCCTTGGCCCGTGCCGTGATCACGTACTGCTTGTTGATCTCGTCGAGAAAGCTGTTCTTGGTCAGCAGCGTGAGGGTCGCGAAGTTGCCGATCACCAGGGCGGTGACGGGCAATGCCAGGTGCCAGAAATAGTCGATGATCTTGCCGCCCAGGGTGAGGTCGTCGAAATTCGCCGAGGTCAATCCGCGCAGCGGAAACCAGTTCCAGTAACTGCCGCCAGCGAACAGCACGATCAGCAGGATGGCGAAGAGGAACGCCGGAATCGCGTAGCCGACGATGATCGCCGAGCTGGTCCAGACGTCGAACTTGCTGCCGTGGCGCGTGGCCTTGGCGATCCCCAGCGGGATCGAGGCCAGGTACATGATCAGCGTGCTCCAGAGCCCCAGCGAGATCGAGACCGGCATCTTCTCGACGATCAGGTCGGTCACCTTGGCGTCGCGGAAGAAGCTCTCGCCGAAATCCAGCCGCAGGTAGTTGCTGAGCATGATCCAGAAACGCTCCGCCGGCGGCTTGTCGAAGCCGTAGAGACGCTCGATCTCGGCGACCAGTTCGGGGTCCAGCCCCTGGGCACCGCGATAGCTGGTGCCTGCCACCGCCACCTCCGAACCGCCGCCGGCGATACGGCTGGTGGCACCTTCGAAGCCCTCGAGCTTGGCGATCGCCTGCTCCACGGGACCGCCGGGCGCGGCCTGGATGATGACGAAATTGATCAGCAGGATGCCGAACAGGGTGGGAATGATCAGCAGCAATCGGCGAAGGATGTAGGCCAGCATGCTCAGCGCTCCGCCTCGGTGTCATCGGGCGTGGCCGCAGGCGCGGGTGCGCCGGCTTTCCCGGCCTTCTGCGCTTCCACCGGATCGGCGGCGGGAGCGGCTGCGTCGGGCTTGCGCCACCAGGTCATCAGGCCGATGTCCTGCTTCGGCGTGACGGCCGGATGGGCGAGGTGGTTCCAGTAGGCCACCCGCCAGGTCTTGATGTGCCAGTTGGGCACCACGTAGTGCCCCCAGAGCAGCACGCGGTCCAGGGCGCGGGTGTAGGTGATCAGTTCCCGGCGCGAATCGGCGCCGATCAGCCGCTCGACCAGCGTGTCGATCGCCGGGTCCTTGAGGCCGATGAAATTGCGGCTGCCGGGATTGTCGGCACTCGCCGAATGCCAGTATTCACGCTGCTCGTTGCCCGGCGAGTTGGACTGACCGAAGCCGCTGACGATCATGTCGTAATCGCGCGAGCGCAGCCGGTTGATGTACTGCGAGACGTCCACCCGGCGAATCTCCAGCTCGATGCCGAGGTCCGCGAGGTTGCGCTTGTAGGGCAGCAGGACCCGCTCGAACTCGGCCTGCACCAGGAGGA
Source organism: Pseudomonas lopnurensis (assembly GCF_015070855.1). Taxonomy (GTDB): domain Bacteria; phylum Pseudomonadota; class Gammaproteobacteria; order Pseudomonadales; family Pseudomonadaceae; genus Stutzerimonas; species Stutzerimonas lopnurensis. The sequence continues at coordinate 16,802 of NZ_JADDIX010000046.1, read as the reverse complement.
ACTCCAGTTTCACCGGCTTGCCGTTGGCATCGACCATCCGATCGTTCTCGACCTTCCAGCCGGCCTCGGTCAGCAGGCGGTATGCCTGGCGTTGTTGCTCGCGGATCACGCCGTTGGCCTCGGAACGGGGCAGCTCGAAGGGCTTTTCGAACACCTCGTCCGGGATCTGGCCACGCAGCGGTTCCAGCACCTTGAGCTCTTCCTTGTCGGGCAGTCCGGAAGAGGCGAGTTCGGAATTGTCGAAATAGCTGCGGGTGCGGCTATAGGCGCCGTTGAACAACTGGCGATTGGTCCATTCGAAGTCGAACAGCAGCCCCAGCGCCTCCCGCACGCGGCGATCCTGCAATTGCGGGCGGCGGATGTTGAAGATGAAGCCCTGCATGCCGGTAGGGTTGTGGTTGGCGATCTCTTCCTTGGCGATCCGGCCGTCCCTGACCGCGTCGATGTCGTAGGCGGTTGCCCAGTTCTTCGCGCTGGTTTCGAACCAGTAGTCGAAGTGGCCCGCCTTGAACGCCTGCAGTGCCACGGTATTGTCGCGGTAGTAGTCGAAGGTCAGGTGGTCGAAATTGTAGAAACCGCGGTTTACCGGCAAATCCTTGCCCCAGTAGTCCTCGACGCGCGCATAGCGAATCGAGCGGCCGGCCTGGACGCGTTCCACGCGGTACGGCCCACTGCCCAGCGGCGGCTCCAGGTTCCCCGAAGCGAAGTCACGCTCGGCCCACCAGTGCTTGGGCAGCACCGGTAGTTGGCCGAGGATCAAGGGCAGTTCGCGATTGCCGGCATGCTTGAAATCGAAGCGCACGCGGCGCGGGCTTTCCGCCACGACCTTCGCCACGTCGGCATAGTAGCCGCGGTAGTGCGGAGCCCCCTGGCTCATCAGGGTTTCGAAGGTGAAGACCACGTCTTCGGCCGTTACCGGTTCGCCGTCGTGAAAACGCGCTTGAGGACGCAGGTGGAAGCGTACCCAGCTGTTGTTCGGGCCTTTCTCGATCTTCTCGGCCAGCAGCCCGTAGACGGTGAAGGGTTCATCCAGGCTATTGGTGGTCAGGGTGTCGTAGATCAGGCCGATGTCGTCCGCTGCGACGCCCTTGTTGATGAAGGGGTTGAGCGAGTCGAAGCTGCCGAAGCCGGCCTGGCGCAATGTGCCGCCTTTCGGGGCGTCCGGGTTGACGTATTCGAAATGGCTGAAATTGGCCGGATACTTCGGTTTCTCGTCGTACAGGGTCAGGGCATGGCGGGGAGCCGCCTCGGCGAGCCCCGCCAGGCAGAGCAGGCCCAGCAGGCCGGCGCGAAGCAGCGGGTGGCGCATGTGGTCGTTCATTTGGCCTTCTCCAAGCTCTTCAGCCACCAGGCGCGCAGCCCCAGCGTGTAGGGCGGCGTGGTGACGTGGGCGAACCGGTTACGATACGCCAGGCGGTGGTTGCTGATGAACCAGTTCGGAATGGTGTAGTGGTTCCACAACAGCACGCGGTCGATCGCCCGTGCTGCGGCCACCTGTTCGTCGCGAGTCTGCGCGGCCAGTAGCCTGGCCAGCAGGTCGTCGACGATGGGGTTGGCGATGCCGGCATAATTGCGCCCGCCTTTGACATCGACCTGGCTGGAATGGAAATACAGGTACTGTTCGATGCCCGGGCTCAGACTCTGCGCCAGGGTCATCAGGATCATGTCGTAGTCGTAGTGGTCGAGCCGTTGCTTGTACTGCGCGCCGTCGACGGTGCGCAGGTTGGCCTGGATGCCGATGCGGGCCAGGTTCTCCACGTAAGGCTGGAGGATTCGCTCCAGTCGCGGATTAACCAGCAGGATCTCGAAGCGCAGCGGCTGTCCGGTGCCGTTCAGCAGGCCCGCATCCGAGGTCTTCCAGCCGGCCTCGGCGAGCAGGCCGAGGGCGCGGCGCAAGGTTTCGCGCGGGATTCCGCGCCCATCGGTTTTCGGCAGCGCGAAGGGCTCGGTGAACAGCTTGGCCGGCAACTGGTTGCGGTAGGGCGAGAGCAGCAGCCATTCGCCGCCCTCGGGTTTGCCGGTGGCGGTGAAGTCGCTGTTGGGGTAGTAGCTCTCACTGCGGCGGTAGGCCCCGTAGAACAGCGCCCGGTTGGTCCATTCGAAATCGAACATCAGGCCCAGGGCTTCGCGGACGCGGATATCGGCAAAGGCCGGGCGGCGGTTGTTCATGAACAGCGCTTGCGTCTGGGTCGGAATCTGGTGGGGAATCTCGGCACGGATGACGTCGCCGCGCATCACCGCTGGATACTGGTAGCCGTTCGCCCAGTTCTTCGCCTGATGTTCGATGTAGAAGTCGAATTCACCGACCTTGAAGGCCTCGAAGGCGACCACGTTGTCCCGGTAGAACTCTACGTCGATCCGGTCGAAATTGTATTTGCCCTGGTTGGCCGGCAGCTTGGCGCCCCACCAGTTGCGCACGCGCTCGAACACCACCTGCCGCCCGGGCTGCACCCGGGTGATACGGTAGGGGCCGCTGCCCAGTGGCGGCTCGAAGGTGGTGGCCTGGAAGTCGCGATTCTTCCAGTAGTGCTGCGGCAGCACCGGCAGTTCGCCGAGACGCATGATCAGCAAGGGGTTGTCGGCCTGCTCGAAGACGAAGCGGATGCGATGGCGGTTGAGGATGTCGACACGCGCCACGCCTCGCAGGTTGGTGCGGTATTGCGGATGGCCGTCGCGGATCAGCAGCCGGTAGGAGAACGCCACGTCGTAGGCGGTGATCGGCTTGCCGTCGTGGAAGCGGGCCTCCTTGCGCAGGTTGAAGACCACCCAGCTGTGGTTGTCGCTGTACTCCACCGACTCGGCGATCAGCCCGTAGCTGGAGGCGGGCTCGTCTCCGGAGGGATCGTAGATGCCGGTGCCGACCATCAGCGGCTCGTTCAGTTCGCTGATGCCGTACTGCAGGAAGCCGGGGGCTGCGCTCGGGCTGGTGCCCTTGAAGGTGTAGGGATTGAGGGTGTCGAAGGTTCCGGATGCCATCAGCTTGACCCGCCCGCCCTTGGGCGCACGCGGATTCACCCAGTCGAAGTGGGTGAAGGACGCTGGATACTTGAGAGTACCGAACTGCGCATAACCATGGCTTTCGCTGATGGTCGCGAGGGCGGGAAAGCTCAAGGCCAGACAGGCTAGTAACAGGGGCAGGAATCGCATCGGGCGGGGAATCCGATCCATGGCGCTTTCGGGCTTCTCGGGCCGGTACAGTAACAGCTTGTATGCGCAGGAAAAAGACCGGACAAACTGCCTGCCATGGGTATGCGAACGCCCCTGGCAGGTGGCTTTCCGAAGGCTATGTCTGCACCAGCTGTCGAGGCGGGGCGGTAGGGTGGGCTTCAGCCCACCTGGACCAGCATATCGCCTCAGGTCACTCTCCCAGAAAGGCAGCATGTGCACACCGCGCCCGTAGGAGCCCGGGGGGACGCCGAGTCCTTGCCGGCGATCATCGGCGTTGCGGCGGATCGCCCGCAAGCGGGCGCCTACAAGCCCCCCGGGCTTTGCCTGAAGCCCACCCTACAAGGCCACAAGGCTCCAGATCCTCGCCGCCAAGAGTGAGCCAGGGATCAGTTCGGCAGGTAGAGGGTGAGCAACTGGCCGGGGCGCAATACTTCCGTGCCTTTCGGATTCCAGATCTTCAGATTGTTCAACTGAACGTTGAAACGCTTGGCGATCTGGGACAGCGAGTCGCCTTTCTGCACCTTGTAATAGGTCGGCGAGTCGCCTTCAGCCTTCGCCGTGGTGGCGGCCGGCCCTTGCAGGAACAGCGCCTGGCCCACCTTGAGCTGGCTGCCGGAGAGGTTGTTCCAGCGCTGCAGGTCGCGTACCGAGACGCGCTGGGCCTTGGCGATGTCCCAGAGGTTGTCGCCGGACTTGACCCGATAGCTGCGTGGCGTGGCGGCGGGCTGCCGTGCCACCGCATGCAGCAACTCGCGCGAGGCGCTGGCGTCGCTGCTGGTCGGCAGGCTGAGTACCTGGCCGATGCGCAACGTATCGTTGTTCAGCCGGTTGACGTCGCGAATGATGCTGACCGTCAGGTGGTGCCGGTTGGCGATGGCGCCCAGCGTATCGCCGGCACGCACCCGGTACTGCTGCCAGTCGACCAGCTCCTGCGGCTTCATCAATGCCAGGTTGGCCGCCAGCATCTCGGCCTTCTCCAGCGGCACCAGCAACTGCTGCGGGCCGTCCAGGGTGATGCGGCGGGTGAAGGCCGGGTTCAACTGGTACAGCTCGTCCTCGTCGAGATCCGCCAGCTTGGCGACGCGCGCCAGGTCCATGCGCTGCTTGAGGGCAATGACCTCGAAATAGGGTTCGTTGGCGATCGGGTTGAGATTGATGCCATAGGCCTCGGGCGCCTTGATCAGTTGGGACAGCGCCAGCAGCTTCGGTACGTAGTCGCGGGTTTCGCGCGGCAGCGGCAGGTTCCAGTAATCGGTTGGCAGGCCGAGTTTCTGGTTGCGCTCGATCGCCCGGCTGACGGTGCCCTCGCCGGCATTGTAGGCCGCCAGGGCCAGCAGCCAGTCGCCATTGAACAGGCCATGCAGGTAGCTCAGGTAGCGCAAGGCGGCGTTCGTCGAAGCGGTGATGTCTCGGCGTCCGTCGTACCAATTGGTCTGTCGTAGGTTGAAATGGCGGCCGGTGGAGGGGATGAACTGCCAGAGCCCTACGGCGTGCGCGGGTGAATAGGCGAAGGGGTCGTAGGAACTCTCGATGATCGGCAGCAGCGCCAGCTCGAGCGGCATGTCGCGCTCTTCCAGCCGTTCGACGATGTAATGGATGTAGGGGCTGCCGCGCTCGCTGGCGATCTCTATGGAGTTGGGGTGGCTGGCGAACAGCAGGCGCTGCTGCTCGATTCGGGGGTTGCTTTCGAGGTGTTCCTGAAGCTTGTAGCCTTCGCGGATGCGCTCCCAGATGTCCTTGTGCGCGGTGATGACGGTCTCGTCGGTCAGCCAGATGGGGTCCTGCGCCACCGATACCGTCGGGCGCCCCGGCTGTTCGAGCGAATCGTCGCGCAAAGCATTGCTTTGACAGCCCGCTAGGGCTACGCAGATGGCGAGGGCCAATGCACGACCAGAGGCTGCCAAGGCGTCCGGTTCGTGGCGTTTCTTGGGAGCTGGCGGCATTGGCTGGAGACTTCCCCTGGAACAAAAATTCCGGGGATTCTAGGAACGCACCCAGGTGGGGTCAAGTTTGCCCGTCCCGTTTCGGGAACTCGTCGACCTTGTCAGAATCGATCTTTCCAGGCGCGCAGGGCCGCGAAGACCTCGACATCGCTGTCCAGACGGCTGCCGCTGTGCTGCCTGGCCGCTTCGCGAACCGCCGCGATGCCGCTGCGCAGGAAGGGATTGGTGGCCCGCTCGATTTCCAGCGTGGTGGGCAGGCTGATGCGATCCGCCGCCCGCCACTCGGCGACCGTCCGCACTCGCTCGGCGATCTGCCGATTGCCCGGTTCGACGGCCTGGGCGAAGCGCAGGTTGCTCTGCGTGTATTCGTGGGTGCAATAGATGAGTGTGTTGTCGGGCGTGCTGGCCAGACGCTGCAGCGAATCGAACATCTGTGCGGCGCTACCCTCGAACAGGCGGCCGCAGCCGGCGGCGAACAGGGTGTCGCCACAGAGCAGCCAGGGGTGTTCGGCATCGGCATGGAAGTAGGCGATATGCCCGAGTGTGTGCCCGGGAACGGCGATGACCTGTAGGTCGTGTCCGAGCACCTGGATATGCTGGTTGTCGCCGAGCGCCTCGTCGCGGGCCGGAATGTTCTCGGCGGCGGGCCCGTAAACCCGGGCGCCGGTATCCGCCTTGAGTCGTTGCACACCGCCGACATGGTCGTGATGATGATGCGTCACCAGAATATCGCTCAGTTGCCAGCCGGGGTGGGCTTGCAGCCATGCCAGAACGGGCGCGGCGTCGCCGGGGTCGACCGCGGCGCATTGGCGGGTGACGTCGTCCTGGAGCAACCAGATGTAGTTGTCGGTGAAGGCGGGAAGGGCTTCGATCTTCAACATGGGCGGGTCGCCAAGTCTGTGACAAAGGCGCATCCTAGGACCTGTCGATGTTTCGTAGCAAGCCGGCCCGCGACGAAACGGGAGCAGCGGCCATGGAAAAGTCGAACCCGAGCGAACTCATCGTCGAGCGGACCCGCGCGACGAACGGAGCCAAGCGATGAATGATCAACCATCCCCCCAAGGCTGCGATCCCTGGCTGTCGCTGATCGACCAGGCCAGCCTCTGGTTCGAGGGGCCCCAGGGGCAGCAGCTGCTGGCGCAGGAACAGCGTGTGCTGAGCGAGGAGCTGAGCCGCTGTTTCGGCAGTTACCTGGTGCACAACGGCCCGTTCGGCGGAGCGCCGGTGGAACCGCAGAACATCAAGCGCAGCGTTCGCCTCGGCGCGCCGTTGCCTGGCGTGGAGATTCAGTGCGAGGAGCAGGCCTGGCCGCTCGGCGAGCATGCCGCCGATGTGGTGGTGCTGCAGCACGCGCTGGACTTCAGCCTTTCGCCGCATGGATTGCTGCGTGAAGCCGCGCGCGGCGTGCGCCCCGGTGGGCATCTGCTGATCGTCGGCATCAATCCCTGGAGCGCCTGGGGCATGCGCCATCTGGTATCGCGCGAGGCGCTCCGCCAGGCGCGCTGCATTCGTCCCTCGCGGGTGGGCGACTGGCTGAATCTGCTGGGATTCGCGCTGGAGAAACGTCGCTTCGGGTGCTATTGTCCGCCGCTTTCTTCGAACGAGTGGCAGGCGCGTCTGTCGCGGCTCGAAACGCTGGGGCAGCGGTTGCAGGCGCCGACCGGCGGCTTCTATCTGCTGGTGGCGCGCAAGCTGATGATCGGTCTGCGGCCATTGCGCCAGCAGCGTCGCGAGCGCATGGGGCAATTGCTGCCGATGCCGGTGGCGAAGGTCAGCCGACGCGACGCAGAATAGCCGCTGCCGTGCATTTCGACCTCGCCGTCGGCCGCCACGACCTGATAGACAGGGCAAGTAATCTTCATGAGCGACGATTGGGTCGAAATCTACACAGACGGTGCCTGCAAGGGCAATCCCGGCCCGGGCGGCTGGGGCGCTCTGCTTATCTATAAGGGCGTCAAGCGCGAGCTCTGGGGCGGCGAGGCGGACACCACCAACAATCGTATGGAGCTGATGGCTGCCATTCGCGCGCTCGCCGAGCTCAAGCGGCCTTGCAAGGTACGCCTGATCACCGACTCGCAATACGTCATGCAGGGCATCAACGACTGGATGCCGAACTGGAAGAAGCGCGGCTGGAAAACCGCCAGCAAGCAGCCGGTGAAGAATGCCGACCTCTGGCGACAGCTCGATGAGCAGGTCGGCCGTCATGAGGTGAGTTGGGAGTGGGTCCGTGGCCATACCGGCCATCCGGGCAACGAGCAGGCCGATCTGCTGGCCAATCGCGGCGTGGTACAGGCCAAACGACAACCGATTGTGTAAGTGAGCGAAACCGTATGCGCAGCGTAGTGCTCGATACCGAAACCACCGGCATGCCGGTAACCGATGGCCACCGCATCATCGAGATCGGCTGTGTCGAGGTCATCGGCCGCCGCCTGACCGGCCGGCATTATCACGTCTATCTGCAGCCCGACCGCGAAGTGGACGAGGGGGCGATCGCCGTCCACGGCATCACCAACGAGTTCCTGCTCGACAAGCCGCGTTTCCGCGACGTCGCCGACGAGTTCTTCGAGTTCATCGCGGGCGCACAGCTGGTCATCCACAACGCGGCGTTCGATATCGGCTTCATCAACAACGAGTTCGCCCTGCTCGGCCAGCAGGAGCGGGCGGAGATCACCGACCATTGCACGGTGCTCGACACCCTGCTGATGGCGCGCGAGCGTCATCCGGGCCAGCGCAACAACCTCGACGCCCTGTGCAAGCGCTACGGCGTCGACAACTCCGGCCGCGACCTGCACGGCGCCTTGCTCGATGCGGAGATTCTCGCCGACGTCTGGCTGACCATGACCGGTGGCCAGACCAATCTGTCGCTGGCTGGCGATGGCGAGAGCTCTGATGGCGGCCGTCCGCAGCCCAGCCCGATTCGTCGTCTGCCGGCGGACCGGCCGCGCACCGCCGTGCTGCGCGCCAGCGAAGAAGAGGCCGCGGCGCACATGGTGCGCATGGCCGCCATCGAAAAGGCGGCCGGGGCGCCCCCCCTGTGGCTGCAGTTGGAAAGCTGAGGCTTCTCTTCCGGTCTCGCTCGCTGGTCCGAGCGGGCGCAGTGCGCTGTCGCTTTGCCGCGGACGCTTCTACCCTGTAGGTGGATCGTCCGCAGAGAGCGCGCATGTATAAAGACCTGAAATTCCCCATCCTCATCGTTCATCGCGACATCAAGGCCGACACCGTGGCCGGCGAACGGGTACGCGGCATCGCCTCGGAACTGGAGCGCGACGGCTTCACCATCCTGCCCACGGCAAGCTCCAGCGAGGGCCGCATCGTCGCTTCGACCCACCATGGCCTGGCCTGCATCCTGGTCGCGGCCGAAGGCGCCGGCGACAACCAGCGGCTGCTGCACGACGTGGTGGAGCTGATCCGGGTGGCCCGGCGCCGCGCGCCACGGCTGCCGATCTTCGCGCTGGGCGAGCAGGTCACCATCGAGAACGCGCCGGCCGAGGCGATGGCCGATCTCAACGAACTGCGCGGGCTGCTCTATCTGTACGAGGACACCGTGCCGTTTCTCGCACGGCAGGTCGCCCGGGCGGCCCGCAATTACCTCGAGGACCTGCTGCCGCCGTTCTTCCGCGCCCTGGTGCAGCATACCGGCGAGTCCAACTATTCCTGGCACACGCCCGGCCACGGCGGCGGCGTGGCCTATCGCAAGAGCCCTGTCGGGCAGGCCTTTCACCAGTTCTTCGGCGAGAACACGCTGCGCTCGGACCTCTCGGTCTCGGTGCCGGAACTCGGCTCGCTGCTCGACCACACCGGGCCGCTGGCAGCGGCGGAAGCGCGTGCGGCGCGCAATTTCGGCGCCGACCACACCTTCTTCGTGATCAACGGCACCTCGACGGCGAACAAGATCGTCTGGCACTCGATGGTGGCGCGCGGCGACCTGGTGCTGGTGGATCGCAACTGCCACAAGTCCATCCTGCACGCGATCATCATGACCGGCGCGATACCGCTCTACATGAGTCCCGCACGCAACGAGCTGGGCATCATCGGGCCGATCCCGCTCGAGGCGTTCAGCCACGAATCGATCCAGGCGAAGATCGCCGCCAATCCGCTGGCGCGCGGGCGGCCGGCGAAGGTCAAGCTGGCGGTGGTGACCAATTCTACCTACGACGGCCTCTGCTACAACGCCAACCTGATCAAGCGCACCCTGGCCGACAGCGTCGAGGTGCTGCACTTCGACGAGGCCTGGTACGCCTATGCGGCGTTCCACGAGTTCTACGATGGCCGCTACGGCATGGACACGCGCGAGCAGGGGCCGCTGGTGTTCACCACCCACTCGACGCACAAGCTGCTGGCGGCCTTCAGCCAGGCGTCGATGATCCATGTGCTGGACAGCCAGACCCGCCAACTGGACCGCGATCGCTTCAACGAGGCCTTCATGATGCACATCTCCACCTCGCCGCAGTACGGCATCCTGGCGTCCCTGGACGTGGCTTCGGCGATGATGGAGGGGCCGGCCGGCCGCTCGCTGATCCAGGAGACCTTCGACGAAGCGCTGAGCTTCCGCCGGGCGCTGGCCAATCTGCGCCAGCACATCGACCCGGACGATTGGTGGTTCAGCATCTGGCAGCCGCCGCTGGTGGACGGCGCCGAGGCGCTGGTGACGTCCGATTGGCTGCTCGAACCGACGGCAGACTGGCATGGCTTCGGCGAGGTCGCCAGCGATTATGTCCTGCTCGATCCGATCAAGGTCACCCTGGTCACGCCCGGTCTCACGGCTTCGGGAGCGCTGGGGCGCAACGGAATCCCCGCGGCGGTGGTCAGCAAGTTCCTCTGGGAGCGGGGCCTGGTGGTGGAAAAGACCGGCCTGTATTCGATGCTGGTGCTGTTCTCGATGGGCATCACCAAGGGCAAGTGGAGCACGCTGCTGACCGAGCTGCTGGAATTCAAGCGCCACTACGATGCCAATATCCCGCTGGTCGAGGCCTTGCCCTCGATTGCCCGCAGCGGTGCGCCGGTCTACGCCGGCATGGGGTTGCGCGAGCTGTGCGATGCGCTGCATGCCTGCTATTGCGAAAACGCCACGGCCAGGGCCATGCGGCGGATGTACACGGCGCTGCCCGAGCCGGCGATGACGCCCTCGGAGGCCTATGACAAGCTGGTGCGCGGCGAGGTCGAGGCCGTGCCGATCGAAGCGCTGGAAGGGCGCATCGCCGCCGTGATGCTGGTGCCGTATCCGCCGGGCATTCCGCTGATCATGCCGGGCGAGCGATTCACCCGGGAGACCCGCTCGATTCTGGATTATCTTCGCTTCGCCCGGGATTTCGCCGAGCGTTTCCCCGGTTTTGATGCCGACGTGCATGGGTTGCAGCACGAGCCCGGCGTGAACGCTGGCGAATACACCGTCGACTGCATTCGTGAGGACTGAATCTCGCCGCGTGCGTATTCCGCCGTGACGCCCACAATGTGGGGCGGTAGGCGGCGTGGCCTGTTTCACATCGTCTGCATCGACATTCACCCGCCGCGGTGCCGCTTGTTATAGTGGCCCACCGTCGCTGCAGGCCGCCTGCACGATGCTTTCCATGCGCCCTTGCTGTCGAGGATGATAGCGTGACCGAATACAAAGCCTTCCGCGTAGAGTTGGCAGACAAGATTGCCCAGGTTGTGATCAACAGGCCCGAGAAGATCAATGCGATGAATGCCGACTTCTGGTCGGAAATCATCGATATCTTCGACTGGATCGATGCCACCGACGAGGTGCGCGTCGTAGTCCTCAGCGGAGCCGGCCAGCATTTTTCCTCCGGCATCGACCTGCAACTGCTGGCGCAGGCCGGTAGCCAGCTGGGCAGCGAGGTGGGGCGCAACGCCGAGCAACTGCGCCGCAAGATTCTCGCCCTGCAGGCCTCCTTCAATGCCGTGGACAACTGCCGCAAGCCGGTCATCGCTGCGATCCAGGGCTATTGCCTGGGCGGTGCGATCGACCTGATCTCGGCGTGCGACATGCGCTACAGCACGACGGATGCCAGGTTTTCCATCAAGGAAATCGACATGGGCATGGCGGCCGACGTGGGCACCCTGCAGCGCCTGCCACGCATCATCGGCGATGGCATGATGCGCGAACTGGCGTTCACCGGGCGCACCATCGACGGCGAGGAGGCGCGTGCCATCGGTCTGGTCAACCGTACCTATGCCGACCGGCAGGCGATGATGGAGGCGGTGCTCGGCCTGGCCGGTGACATCGCCGGCAAGTCGCCGGTGGCGATCCGCGGCACCAAGGAAATGATCCGCTACATGCGCGACCACCGTGTCGACGACGGTCTCGAATACGTCGCCACCTGGAATGCCGCCATGCTGCAATCGGCGGACCTCAAGGTCGCCATCGCCGCACACATGAGCAAACAGAAGCCGGACTTCGCCGACTGATGCGCCACTTCAACCTTGCGCGGGAGGCGCACTAGGCATGGTTACTGGAGCTACTTCACTCGGCCTGGTTCGCGACGAGCTGTTCGCCACCATGGAAGAGGCGGAACAGAGCCTCGAACACTTCATCATCGATCGCAATAATGGCGGCCTGCTGCAGCAGGCCGTGGAGAACCTCAAGCAGGTGCGCGGTACGCTCAACCTGATCGAGCTGACCGGCGCGGAGCTGCTCGCGCAGGAAGTACTGCAACTGGCGACCGACATACCGGTCGGCGCCGGGGAGGACCGCGACGTCCAGCTCGCCGCCCTGAGCAATGCGCTGTACGTGCTGCGCCGCTACCTGGAAAGCGTCGACGCCAGCCGCCAGGAAATCCCCGAACTGCTGCTGCCGGCCATCAACACCCTGCGTCTGGCCGGCGCGCAGCCGCCGTTGCCGGAGAGCTTCTTCTTCAGCGTGCGTCTCGACCATGCGCGGCCGCCCATCGAGGCGCCGGCGCGGGCCGGCGGAGCATCCGCCGCCGAGGTCCGACGCCTGCGCCAGATGTATCAGATCGGTCTGCTCGGTTTCATTCGCGAAGAGAACCTGCCGGCCAGCCTGAAGCTGATGGGGCGGGCGCTCGGTCGTTTCGACCACCTGTTCATCGATTCGCCGGTCGGCCGCCTGTGCTGGATCGGCAGCGCCGCGATCGAAGCCCAGCTGGATGGCCAGTTGCTGCCGCGCAGGTCGCGCAAGCAGCTGTTCTCTCGGCTGGACCGGGAGCTGAAACAGTTCATCGGCAATGCGACATACGAGGCGCCGCGCAGCCTGCTCAAGGAGCTGCTGTACGTGGTCGCCCTGGCGGACAGCAGTGGCCCGCTTGCCAGTCAGGTACGCCAGGTCTTTTCGCTGAGCTCGCTGCCGTTTACCGATCACCTGCTCGAGGATGAATCCCAGCGCCTCGCGGGCCCTGGGCAGGCGGTCATGCGTTCGCTGTCCTCGGCCATCCGCGAGGAGCTCGCCAGCCTCAAGGATCTGCTGGACCTGATCGAGCGCGGCACGGCCCAGGCCGAAGCCTATTCGAACCTGTACAACCTGCTGGGCAAGATGGCCAAGACGCTGGGCATGGTCGGCCTGTCCTCGGCAGCGAGCACGTTGCAGGCGCAGCTGGGAGGTGTTTCCGGCTGGAGTCACGAGCAGGCGCCGCAGCCCGAAACGCTTCAGCGTCTCGCCGACGCGGTGCTCTACGTCGAAAGCATGGTCGCCAGCCTGGAGCGTGGCGACCGTCGCGACGCCAAGCTGCAGGTGGCGCAGCCCGGTATGGAGGCGGAGGCCTTCGCCAACCATCAGCTGACCGAAGCCTGCATCGTGGTGATCGACGAGGCGACGGCGGGGCTGGCGTTGGCCAAGCGCGCGATCACCGCCTACCTCGAGTCCAATGGCGAGAAGCTGCACCTGGCCAACGTGCCATTCAGCCTGCAGGCGGTGCGGGGCGGATTGCGCTTCCTCGAACAGGAACGCGCCGCCGAGCTCATCGGCGCCTGTGCCGATTTCATCCAGAAACAGATGCTCGAGTCGAACCAGATGCCCCCCGAGCAGTTGCTGGAAACCCTCGCCGATGCCCTGACCAGCCTGGAGTATTACCTGGAGGGCGGCGCCGTGCTGCGGCGTGACGATTCGCGCGCAAGCGTGCTCGACCTGGCGAGCGAAAGCGTGCGCGCCCTGGGCATGCCGGTGGCGGCCTGATGAGCCTGCGCTGGCAAGCGGCCCTGCTCGACCCCGCACTTGCCGGGGGCTGGGCGGTGGTGCATTGCCGGCAACAGTTCCTTTTCGACAGCAGCGGTGCACTGTTCCCGCGGGACTGGTTGAAACGCCTGCAGTTGCCTTTGCTGAGCGAGCAGGGGCTGGGCTATTTCGACGGCGAGGCGGTGTTTCTTTTCGAGCTGGATTTTCCCGCCGAGGTGCCGGGCGCGCATTGGCAGGGGTTGCGCCAGTTCATGCAGGCCGGCGACCATGACCTGTTTCGCCTGCTCGGCTATGCGGCGCAGATCGGCACCTGGGTCAGCCAGCATCGCTTCTGCGGCAGTTGCGGCTCGGCGATGCAGCAGCGGGCGAACGAGCGGGCGATGTACTGTCCCGCCTGCGGCGCCCAGCAATATCCGCGGCTCTCACCCAGCATGATCGTCCTGGTGACGCGTGGCGACGAGCTGTTGCTGGCGCGCTCGCCGCGCTTTGCGCCGGGCGTCTACAGCACGCTGGCGGGTTATGTGGAGCCCGGCGAGTCGGTCGAGCAATGCGTCGAGCGCGAGGTGCGTGAGGAAGTCGGCGTGTCCATCCATACGCCGCGATACATCGCCAGCCAGGGCTGGCCTTTTCCACACTCGCTGATGCTGGGATTCCACGCCGAATACGCCGGCGGCGAGATCGTCCCGCAGCCCGAGGAAATCGAGGATGCCCGCTGGTTCTCCATCGACCGGCTACCGGCGCTGCCCGCGCGCCAGTCCATCGCCCGCTACCTGATCGAACTCTATCTGGCCCGTCGCCTAGGCCGCCCCGATCCAGTGTTGCCAGGCTAGGCGCAGGCTCATCGCCAGGACCACCAGAATGAACACCGGGCGGATGAACCTGGAGCCACCTCGTATCGCCGTATGCGCTCCCAGATAAGCGCCGGCCATCAGCGCCAGCCCCATGCCGATGCCGAGCACCCAGGCCACATGCCCGCCGATGATGAACACCGCCAATGCCACCGCGTTGCTGACGAAGTTCATCGTTCTCGCCACGCCGCTGGCGCGCAGCAGGTCCAGGGGGTAGAGCAGCAAGGTGCTGACGGTCCAGAAGGCACCCGTACCCGGCCCGGCGACACCATCGTAGAACCCCAGTGAAAGGCTTTGTGGCCATTGCCGCCTACGGCCAATGGCCTGCGCGCCAGGGGCGGATGTCGCTGGCAGATGGCTGAACAGCAGATAGACGCCGCAGGCGGATACCACCAGTGGCAGGGCCTGGTTCAGCCAGCTCGCCGGGATGAATTGCGCCAGTGCGGCGCCCAGCACCGCGCCGATGGTGGTCCCCGCCAGGGCGCGACGCCAGAGTGCGGGTTCGAACAGCCGGCGACGGTAGAACGTATAGCTGGCGGTGGCCGCGCCGAAGGTGGCGCACAGCTTGTTGGTGCCCAGCACCAGATGGGGTGGCAGGCCGGCGGTGAGCAGCGCGGGGAGGGTGAGCAGCCCGCCGCCTCCGGCGATGGCATCGATGAAGCCGGCGGTGAAGGCGACCATGATCAGGATGGCCAGCGTCGAGGGCTCCAAGGCGAGCTCGAGGGCGAACGGCATGCGGGACTCGATGAGCAGCGGGACAGGGGATGGCAGGATAATGCCGCGACGGGGGCAGCGATAGTCATTATGTGCACTTGTGCCAGTGCCACTTCGGGCGCTTGTCTCGCGTGCTCAAAGAAGAATGCCGACTCGTGATCGCCGTCCCATGCCGGTGCTGGTCGCTCGGATTGGCGCTGCGGATAATGGCGCACTCACTGGAAAGGACGCTTGGTCATGCACTATCTAGGGCTCGCGGTCGTGGTCGCGCTACTGGCGGTGATCGTGTTGCTGGTCGCGCTGCGCTTGTTGCTGGGAGGCCGCTGGTTGCTGGGCTGGTTACGCGGTAGCTGCGGCTTTCTGGTCCTCGCCTGCGCCGGGTTGATCGGCTTGGCTGCCTACGATGTCAGCCGCTACGTGACACTGCCCACTGACGAACCGCTGGTTACCTTGAGCTTCGAGAGCCAGGGGCCGCAGCGCTACGAGGTCAGGTTGCAGCAGCAGGGCAAGGGGGAGCGCACGGCGATTCTGGAGGGCGATCTGTGGCAGCTCGACCTGCATGTGCTGCGCTGGAAAAACCTGGCCGAACTGATCGGGCTGGAGTCGGGCTATCGACTGGAGCGGCTCTCCGGACGCTATCTGGCGGTGGAACAGCAGGACCGCGCACGTTACGGCCAGGCCGTGCTGACCGACAAGCCGCTGGGCATGGATGCGTGGAAATGGCTGCAGCTGGGCCAGCGCGACCTGTTGTTCGTCGAGGCGCAGGCGTTGCGCGTCAATTACATGCCGATTGCCGATGGGGCGGTCTATGCGATCGACTTGGCGCCGACCGGTTTGCTGGCCAGGCCGATGAACGCGGCGGCGACCCAGGCGCTGAAGGATTGGTAGTTCGTCGACGAAAAAGCCGTCCTGACGATTGCGGATGCTTTTCCCCTGTCGAGCCATGCGGGTGTCGCAAACCCGACAAGGTTCGGCTCCAGCTTCCCTGGAGCCCCGATGTCGCGGCGCTCCGCATGCTGGTATCGCTCTTGCAACGCTACCGTGCAGTCATGATCGAATGAGCGAGCCATGCCAAGCCGGGATCTGTCCGAACACGCCGCGGTGCGTGCCTATCACCAGCGCAGCAAACACCGTTTCGAGGGTTATGCCGCCGGCCCGGAGACGCTGGACTGGGATGCGCAGCCCGCACCCTTTCGTCATTTCGAGGGCGCGCCAGCGATAAGGCTGCCACTGCTTGCCGACGTGCCGGCCGGCAACGCGCTGCATCAGGCGCTGCAACGACCGTTCGTGACCCTGGATGCGGCAGGCGCCATGGTCCTGCCGGCGGACTTGTACGGTATCGGCGCCTTGCTGCAACTCTCCCTCGGGGTCACCGCCTGGAAATCCCTCGGTCCCGATCGCTGGGCGGTGCGGGCCAATCCCTCCAGCGGCAATCTGCATCCGACCGAGGCCTATCTGCAGGTCGCGGGTATCGAGGGGCTGGAGAATGGCCTCTACCACTATCGTCCCGAAGATCACGTACTGGAGCTGCGGGCCCGGCATGCCGTAGAAGCCAGCACGCCCAGGCTGGCCATCACGTTGACTTCGGTCATCTGGCGCGAGGCCTGGAAATATGGCGAGCGGGCCTTTCGCTATTGCCAGCTGGACATCGGCCACGCGGTTGGGACGCTGCGCTATGCCGCAGCGGTGCTTGGCTGGCGATTGCAGGAGCAGGCGCAGGTCGGCAGCGCGACCCTGGCGCGGCTTGCCGGGGTGGATCGGCTGGAGGAGTTTCCTGCCCAGCGCCTGCCGGATACCGAGCGGGAGGAGGCGGAAATCCTGCTCGCGGTGGGGCTTGGCGGAGCGGTACCGGCCCCTGTGCCGGTTGCCGAGCTGCATGCCCTGGCGCAGGCGGCGCGCTGGTATGGCGTGGCTTCCTGCATCGATCGGCATCCGCTTTACCGCTGGCCGATCATCGCCGAGATAGCCGCGGCGACCCGCCGCGAGGATGCCCCGGTCGTG
>NZ_JADDIX010000045.1 GCF_015070855.1 Pseudomonas lopnurensis | reverse complement strand
GTTTTGATCCTGGCATGCGTTGGTTCGAATCCAGCCGCCCCTGCCATACACTTGAAGCTGTTCAAGAGCCCGGCTTTTGAACAGCTTTTTATTCATCGGACCCACCCTCAGGCAGGTACTGCGCGTGTCCAAGATGATGGTCTTCACGGGGAACGCCAACCCCGATCTGGCCCGGCGTGTCGTACGTCAGCTGCATATTCCCCTCGGTGATGCCTACGTCGGAAAGTTCTCCGACGGTGAAATCAGCGTCGAGATCAACGAGAACGTTCGCGGCAAGGACGTCTTTCTGATCCAACCGACCTGCGCTCCGACCAACGACAACCTGATGGAACTGGTGGTACTGGCCGACGCCTTCCGCCGCTCTTCGGCTTCCCGAATTACCGCTGTGATCCCTTACTTCGGTTATGCCCGCCAGGATCGCCGCCCGCGCTCTGCCCGTGTACCGATCAGCGCCAAGGTCGTGGCCGACATGCTCGACGTCGTCGGCGTCAACCGCGTGCTGACCGTCGACCTGCACGCCGACCAGATCCAGGGTTTCTTCGACATGCCGGTGGACAACATCTACGGCTCGCCGGTACTGGTCGACGACATCCAGGCCCAGCGCTTCGAGAACCTGATGATCGTCTCCCCCGACATCGGCGGCGTGGTCCGCGCCCGTGCCGTGGCCAAGTCCCTCGGCGTCGACCTGGCGATCATCGACAAGCGTCGGCCGAAGGCCAACCAGTCCGAGGTGATGCACATCATCGGCGACATCGAAGGCCGTACCTGCATCCTCGTCGACGACATGGTCGACACCGCCGGCACCCTGTGCCACGCGGCCAAGGCGCTCAAGGATCACGGCGCGGCGAAGGTCTACGCCTACTGCACGCACCCGATCCTGTCCGGCCGCGCCATCGAGAACATCGAAGGCTCCGTGCTCGACGAACTGGTGGTGACCAACACCATCCCGCTGTCGGCCGCCGCGCAGTCCTGCACCCGAATTCGCCAACTGGACATCGCGCCAGTGGTGGCTGAAGCGGTTCGCCGCATCAGCAATGCCGAATCGATCAGCGCGATGTTCCGCTAAGCGAACGCTTCGCAAACCGCACTGAACGTAATGTGCCCCGCCTCGCGCGGGGCTTTTTGCCCAACAGCCCGAGCGCTGGTCGCAAGCGCGACAGGTAATGTTGCTACTGGAGAATCACCATGAACGATTTCACCCTGAATGCCCAAGTGCGTTCCGACCTGGGGAAAGGTGCGAGCCGCCGCCTGCGTCGTAACGCCGCCCTGGTTCCGGCCGTCATCTACGGTGGCGACAAGGCCCCGCAGTCCATCAGCATCCTGGCCAAGGATCTCGCCAAGCTGCTGGAGAACGAAGCCTCCTTCAGCCACGTGCTGAACCTGAACGTCGATGGCCAGAACGAATCCGTTCTGATCAAGGCGCTGCAGCGTCACCCGGCCAAGAGCTTCGTCCTGCACGCCGACTTCGTTCGCGTCGTTGCCGGCCACAAGCTGACCGCTGTCGTTCCCCTGCACTTCATCAACCAGGAATCTTCCGTGGGCGTGAAGCAGCAAGGTGGCGAGATCCTGCACAACCTCAACGAAGTCGAAGTGTCCTGCCTGCCGCAAGACCTGCCGGAATTCATCGAAGTCGATCTGGCCAAGGTCGAAGTCGGCCAGGTGCTGCACATGACCGACCTCAAGCTGCCGAAAGGTGTCGAGCTGGTCTCCCTGGCCCACGGCAGTGACCTGCCGGTCGCCAACATCCATGCTCCGCGCGTGAGCAAGGAAGACGCTCCGAAAGAAGAAGGCGCTGCCGAGTAATCCACTCGCGCACAGCCGAAGAAGAGGCCTCCGTCGTGACTGCCGTAAAACTGATCGTCGGCCTGGGAAACCCGGGCCCGGAATACGACCAGACCCGGCATAACGCGGGGGCCTTTTTCGTCGAGCGGCTGGCGGCCCGCGAGGGCGTCCAGCTCGCCAACGATCGCAAGTACTTCGGTCTGGTCGGCAAGTTCAGCCACCAGGGCGAAGACGTCCGCCTGCTGATCCCCACCACCTACATGAACCGCAGCGGTCAGGCGGTGGCGGCACTGGCCGGATTTTTCCGGATTCCCCCCGAGGCCATCCTGGTCGCCCACGATGAACTCGACATGCCGCCGGGCGTCGCCAAGCTCAAGCAGGGCGGCGGCCACGGCGGGCACAACGGGTTGCGCGACATCATCGCGCGGCTCGGCAATCAGAACGGCTTCCATCGCCTGCGCCTGGGCATCGGCCATCCCGGCCACAGCAGCCTGGTGACCGGCTACGTGCTCGGCCGGCCGCCGCAGGCGGAGCGGGAAAAGCTGGAAGCCAGCATCGATTTCGCCCTCGAGGTTCTGCCGGAAATGCTCTCCGGCGACTGGACCCGGGCAATGCAGCGCCTGCACAGCCAAAAGGCCTGAAACCTAACTCCGAGGCAAGCTCACCATGGGATTCAACTGCGGCATCGTCGGTCTGCCCAACGTCGGCAAATCCACCCTGTTCAACGCCCTGACCCAATCCGGCATCGCGGCGGAGAATTTCCCGTTCTGCACCATCGAGCCGAACAGCGGCATCGTGCCGATGCCCGACGCCCGCCTGGCGGCGCTGGCCGAGATCGTCAAGCCCGAACGCGTGCTGCCGACCACCATGGAGTTCGTCGACATCGCCGGGCTGGTCGCCGGCGCCTCCAAGGGTGAAGGCCTGGGCAACAAGTTCCTCGCCAACATCCGCGAGACCGACGCCATCGCCCACGTGGTGCGCTGCTTCGAGGACGAGAACGTCATCCACGTCTCCAACTCGGTCGACCCCAAGCGCGACATCGAAATCATCGACCTCGAACTGATCTTCGCCGACCTCGACAGCTGCGAGAAGCAATTGCAGAAGGTCGCGCGCAACGCCAAGGGCGGTGACAAGGAAGCCCTGGCGCAGAAGGCCCTGCTGGAAAAGCTCATCCCGCACTTCACCGAAGGCAAGCCGGCGCGTTCGCTGCTGAGGAACCTCGGCGACGAGGAGAAGCGCCTGGTGCGCAGCTTCCACCTGCTGACCAGCAAGCCGGTGATGTACATCGCCAACGTCGCCGAAGACGGTTTCGAGAACAACCCGCACCTGGACGTGGTGAAAGCCATCGCCGAGGAAGAAGGCGCCATCGTCGTACCGGTGTGCAACAAGATCGAGGCAGAGATCGCCGAGCTGGACGATGGCGAGGAGAAGGACATGTTCCTCGAAGCCCTCGGCCTCGAAGAACCCGGCCTGAACCGCGTGATCCGCGCCGGCTACGACCTGCTGGGCCTGCAGACCTACTTCACCGCCGGCGTCAAGGAAGTACGCGCCTGGACCGTCAAGATCGGCGCCACCGCGCCGCAGGCCGCCGCGGTGATCCACACCGACTTCGAGAAAGGCTTCATCCGCGCCGAAGTCGTCGCCTATGACGACTTCATCCAGTACAAGGGCGAAGCCGGCGCCAAGGAAGCCGGCAAATGGCGCCTGGAAGGCAAGGACTACATCGTCAAGGATGGGGACGTGATGCATTTCAGGTTCAACGTCTGAGTCAGAACGAACCCCGCCCCGGCGGGGTTTTGTTTATCTACGCCCCCTTGGGAATCCTGTTCACAGAAAGATACTCTCCAAGGCATAACGGAAAGGGGGCAATCCAACCCCCAAATGGGGTAATTCAGGTCACCTATACCCTTTTCTGCAAAGCGGCGCGGCAGGGAACAGAGCAGGACCGAATCCGACCGACAAGGAACGTGGGACGAAACATATCCGTACCACCCCAAGGCTGGGCACCGCAAAATAGAGAATCGGCATCCAGTCAAGCCGATCAAAACGATGGATATTGAAGTGACAAGTATCGAACAGAAGATCGAGCGCTTTATCAGCACGCTCGATGGCATGGGCGGTTCCGCCGGGAACCAGCGGCTGCGCGAGGCATTGGGATGGCCAGAAGCCACTTATGACAGCGTCAAGCAGCAGTTGCTCGCCGAACAGCGCATTGTCACCGGCCGTGGGCGCGGCGGTTCTGTCGCCATACTCGAATCCATCGAGGTAATGAAGACAAGGATCATCCACTCTTTAGCGGTTCGTGAAGTATCCGCACCCTATGAGAAAAAAGCAGTGAAAGAAGCTTCACCCAAAAAAGCAGCCCCCGGGCAACGCACCGGCGTCGTCAAGAAATCCGACCTCTACAGCTCCATCTGGGCCTCGTGCGACGAACTGCGCGGCGGCATGGACGCCAGTCAGTACAAGGACTACGTACTGTTCATGCTGTTCATCAAGTACATCAGCGACAAGTACGGCAACAGTGACGACTTCGCCCCGCCCGTGGTCATTCCTCCCGGCGCGTCGTTCCAGGACATGGTGGCGCTCAAGGGCAACCCGGATATCGGCAATCTGATCAACACCCAGGTCATCCAGAAGCTGATCGAGGCCAACACCAAACTGGCCCGCAGCGACTTTCCCGACTTCAACAACCCCAACAAGCTCGGCGAAGGCCCGGCGATGGTCGAGCGCCTGGGCAATCTCATCGCCATCTTCGAAAAGCCCGAACTGAACTTCGCCAACAACCGCGCCGACAACGACGATCTGCTCGGCGATGCCTACGAATACCTGATGCGTCACTTCGCCCAGGATTCCGGCAAGAGCAAGGGCCAGTTCTATACGCCTTCCGAGGTCAGCAGCATCCTCGCTCAGGTGATTGGCATTTCCCAGGCCAATACTCGCGGCTCTACCACCGCCTACGACCCTACGTGCGGCTCGGGCTCGCTGCTGCTGAAGGTCGCCGCCGAAGCTGGGCGGCATATCACCCTGGAGGGGCAGGAAAAGGACGTGACCACCGCCGGCCTGGCGCGGATGAACATGATCCTGCACGGCTTTCCCGACGCAACCATCCTTAGCGGCGACACCCTGGTGAATCCCAAATTCAAGGATGGCGAACAACTGCGCGCCTACGATTACGTGGTCGCCAACCCGCCGTTTTCCGACAAGCGATGGGCCACCGGCCTCAACCCGGCCAACGACCCTTACCAACGCTTCGCCTGGGGCGAGCCGCCTGCCAAGCAGGGCGACTACGCCTATCTGCTACACGTGATCCGCAGCATGAAGGCCACCACCGGCAAGGGCGCGGTCATCCTGCCGCACGGCGTGCTGTTTCGTGGCAACGCCGAATCCCATATCCGCAGGCAACTGGTACGTTCCGGCATGCTCAAGGGCATCATCGGCCTGCCGGCCAACCTGTTCTACGGCACCGGTATCCCCGCCTGCATCCTGGTGCTGGACAAGGAAAACGCCAGCGCTCGCAAGGGCATCTTCATGCTCGACGCCAGCAAGGGCTTCATCAAGGACGGCCCCAAGAATCGCCTGCGCGAACAGGATATCCACCGCATCGTCGACACCTTCCGTCGGGGTGTGGATGTGCCGCGCTATGCGCGCATGGTGCCGCTGGATGAAATCGCCAGCGAGAGGAATGACTACAACCTCAACCTGCCGCGCTACATCGACAGCAGTGAGCCGGAAGACCTGCACGACATCGACGCCCATCTCAACGGCGGCATCCCCGAGCGCGATCTCGACGCCTTCGCCGCCGATTGGCAGGAAATGCCCGCCCTGCGCCAGGCCCTGTTCGAGCCGCTGCGCCCCGGTTATGCACGGCTGCGCCAGCCGCTGAGCGAGGTACGCGCGATCATCCTGGCCCACCCGCAGTTCCTGCATTTTCAAAGCAAAGTCGCAACCCTGTTCGGCAAATGGCAGCAGGCCGTCATGCCGCTGCTCAGCGGTATCCAGCCTGGCGATAAGCCCAAGGCATTGATCGTCCAGGTGTCCGAAACCCTGCTCGCCACCTTCCATGCCGCGCCGCTGCTCGATCCCTACGACGTCTACCAGCACCTGATGGACTACTGGGCCGAGACCATGCAGGACGACGCCTACCTGATCACCGCCGATGGCTGGCAGGCCCGGCCCCGGCGCATCGTCGAAACCGACAAGAAGGGCAAAACCAAGGACAAGGGCTGGGTCTGCGACCTGCTGCCCAAGCCCTTGATCGTCGCCCGCTACTTCGCCGCCGAACAGGCCGTGCTGGAGGCGACACAGGCCGAGCTGGAAAGCCTCGTCAGCCAACTCGCGGAGCTGGAGGAAGAGCACGGCGGCGAGGACGGGCTGTTCCTCGAAGCCCAGGATGAAAAGGGCGCCTTGACCAAGGCGAGCGTCAGCCAACGCCTGAATGCCGCCGAGGAAGGCGGCATCGACGTTGCCGAGCCCGGTGAAACTCCGCTGCTGCGCAGATGGCTGGAGCTAAAGGACAGCGAAGCCGCACTGAAAAGAGCGCTCAAGGCGCTGGACGCCAAACTCGACCAGCAAGCCTACGACCACTACGCCCAACTGAGCGAAGCCGAAGTCAAAACCCTGGTGGTCGAAGACAAATGGCTGGCCCATCTGCAAGCCGAGGTGCAGCAGGAGCTGCAGCGCATCTCGCAAACCCTGGCCCAGCGTATCCGCGAACTGGCCGAACGCTACGACACCCCGCTGCCCAAGCTGGAAGATGAAGTAGCCGCCCTTAGCGCCAAGGTGGAAGCACATCTGAAAAAAATGGGGGCGGTATGGAAGTAAGGCCGGGGTATAAGCAGACGGAAGTAGGGGTGATTCCGGAGGATTGGTCGGTTGTCAGCATCGCATCTGTAGCGAGACTTGAGAGCGGACACACACCAAGCAAGAAAAAGCCAAGCTATTGGAACGGCTCTGTACCATGGGTCTCCCTGCACGATACAAGCAAGTTAGATGCTTTAGAAATTCACTCCACTTCGCATACCATTACTGAAGATGGGTTGAATAACTCAT
Organism: Pseudomonas lopnurensis; assembly: GCF_015070855.1. Lineage (GTDB taxonomy): Bacteria > Pseudomonadota > Gammaproteobacteria > Pseudomonadales > Pseudomonadaceae > Stutzerimonas > Stutzerimonas lopnurensis. The sequence goes on along the minus strand of NZ_JADDIX010000045.1, from coordinate 42,890 downwards.
CTGCTCGCCTTCTGCCTGCTGGGACAGTTGTTTTCTCTAGAACAGCGACGGTAGGAAAGTGCTGTTTAATAGCTAGAGCCATGGCAACTAGCCAGGACTTTGCTTGCTATGTTTGCGGGACTTCATTAAACAACTATTTCTTGGTGTACCTTTTCCGAGGAATGGATCGTGTGTGGCGTAACCTGATGGCAGGCAGCATTCACAACACCATCTATATGCCTGTATTCAAGAAGTTGAAAATTCCTCTTCCTTCGATTGAGGAACAATGCGCCATCGCTACCGCCCTCAGTGATATGGATGCGCTGCTGGACGGACTGGATCGCCTGATCACAAAAAAGCACGCCATCAAACAGGCAACCATGCAGCAACTCCTCACCGGCCAAACCCGCCTGCCGGGGTATAGCGGGAAGTGGGAAGTGAAGCGGTTAGCAGAAGTAGCACCGCTTCAACGGGGCTTTGATCTTCCGAATCCTGATCTTCGATCTGGCCCATATCCAGTGGTTTACTCGAATGGAGTGCTTAACTGTCACGCAAAATTTCAGGTACATGGGCCGGGCGTGGTCACTGGGCGCTCAGGGACAATTGGAAAAGTCACCTATGTTGAGGGTCCGTATTGGCCCCACAATACTGCGCTATGGGTTACAAACTTCAAGGAAAACGACCCACGTTTCGTCTTCTATCTCTATACACAAATCGGTTTCGAGAAATTCGCCACAGGTTCTGGTGTCCCAACACTGAACCGTAATGACGTGCATAACTTTGAGGTATTGACACCACCCACAATAGACGAACAAATCGCCATCGCCACCGTCCTCACCGACATGGACGCCGAAATCGCCGCCCTCGAAACCCGCCGCACCAAAACCCGCGCCCTCAAGCAGGCCATGATGCAGGAACTGCTGACTGGCAGGACGCGGCTGGTATGAGTATGTTGAACGATGTCTATGCTGACGGGGGAGTCTCGTGACGGATAAGAAACGCATTGCTGATAACGAGTCGGTAGCAGAGATGCTTGAGCTCATTCAAGGCGCCAGCGCCATTGAAAGACTATGGCAGGCTGTCCCATTGTTTCAGAAGATGTTTCCTCGCCTCTCCGATTTTTCAGAAAAGCTCGTGGAGCTGAAAGAGCAATCCAAGATTCTTCTGCTACCGGATCGTTTCAACGAAATCTTTGCCTCGTCAGGTTGGATTGCTTATGAGTCCATGAACATGGATGTGATGAAGAAGTCCATAGAAACGTTTGAGGCGCATGGCTTGGAAGCAGCGGAAGATTATCTTGTCAGCACCTACGATGCCGACACCTTGAAGTTGGGAATTTTAAGATTCAGTGGGCATCCGGAGTTCAGGAAAAGGGTGCGCCTGGTCGAGCTCGCAAAAGAGGACTATCTGGCGGAGCGTTACCACGCCTGCACACCGTTGTTGCTGAGTTTGATGGATGGCTTGGCCAACGATGTTTCCCGGCATGTGGGGCTCTTTGCTGACAACGTAGACCTGACTGCATGGGATTGCATTGCGGCGCACGAATCAGGGCTTCAAACTTTGGTGGCGCTGATGACCAAAGGCAGAGGTAAGACAAACGAAGAAGCCATTTCCGTTCCATTCCGCCACGGAATTCTTCACGGGCGGGAACTGGCATTCGACAACCGTATCGTGGCTGCGAAGACGTGGGCGGCACTCTTCGCAATACGGGATTGGGCTGGGGCGCTTGCCGAAGGCAAGAAGACGCCGACACCAAAACAAGAACCAAGCTGGAGCGAACTGTTCCAGTCGCTCCAGAAAACACAAAAAACCAAGCGGCTTCTTGATGAGTGGAAGCCGAGAGCGCAAGAAGATTTTGTGCACCTTCCCTGCGATGGATTATCACCCTCGTTGCCTGAGAACTCGCCAGAACGCATGGTAGCTGGGTTCATGGAAAACTGGAGGCTAGGAAGGTTTGCCCCACTTGCCGATGCGCTTTCCCACACATACGACATGGCGATGGGAAAGAAAGCCGGAGAAGCAAAGCAGGACTTCGGGAACCACAAAGTCGTTTCGTTTCAGATCGTGAGCGTGGAAGACCGCACGCCTGCCTACTCCACCGTTGCCATCAGGGCAACATTCAGCGCCAAAGATGACGTTTTCGAAGAGGAACTGAAAGTGTCGGCGGGCTATCAGGACGAAAAAGGATTGCCCATGTGCCGACTGGAGTCCGGCGGGAAATGGACACTGGTTCAGAACTCATTTCGAAGTGTGATCTACAGAAATACCCAGTAAGGAAAACAACTAATAACGCAGAAGATGGAAAGCCGATGACCGACAAATCGATCTCTCTTACCTCCGTCCCACAAGGCTATTCTGATTGGCTGGCCGAACTGAAAGGCCGCATTCATACGGCGCAGCAGCGGGCCGCACTGGCGGTCAATCGGGAGCTGGTGGGGCTGTACTGGCAGATCGGTCGCGACATCCTGGCGCGGCAGGCCGAGCAGGGTTGGGGCGCCAAGGTGATCGAGCGGCTGGCGCATGACCTGCGCACGGCCTTTCCGGAGATGAAGGGCTTTTCGCCACGCAACCTCAAGTATATGCGGGCGTTTGCCGAGGCCTGGCCGGACGCCGAAATTGTGCAACAGGCTGCTGCACAATTGCCCTGGGGTCATAACTTGGTGTTGCTGGAACGCCTGAAGGAGCCCGCGGAGCGCCTCGCTTATGCACAGGCCGCCGTCGAACATGGCTGGTCACGCAACGTGCTGAACATCCATATCGAAACCCGACTGCTGGAACGCACGGGCAAGGCCGTTACCAACTTCGGCCAGCGTTTGCCCGCACCACAGTCCGATCTGGCCATCGAGTCGCTGAAAGATCCCTACCGTTTCGATTTTCTCGGCCTCGGCGAGCAGGCACAGGAACGCGAAATCGAGAACGCCCTGGTGCAGCACGTCACCGATTTTCTGCTGGAGCTGGGCGCGGGCTTCGCCTTCGTCGGGCGGCAGGTGCTGCTGGACGTGGGCGGCGAGGAGTTTTTCATCGACCTGCTGTTCTATCACCTCAAGCTGCGGTGTTATGTGGTGATCGAACTGAAGGCCGGCAAGTTCAAGCCCGAGCATCTGGGGCAACTGGGCTTCTACCTGACGGCGGTGGATCGGCAGGTCAAACACGCGCAGGACAACCCGAGCATCGGCCTGCTGCTGTGCAAGAGCAAGAACAAGGTGGTTGCCGAGTACGCCCTGGGCGACAAGTCGCAGCCGATGGGCATTGCCGAATACAAGCTGGTGGAATCCCTACCGCAAGAGCTGCAAACCAGCCTGCCGAGCATCGAGCAGATCGAGCGGGAACTGACCAATACCCCGAATGAAAGCACCAAGGAATGATGCAATGAGCCAATCCCTGCCGCGCTCCGAGCGCAACTCGCAGAACCGCGTGGCGAGCCTGTTCACCAGCTCGGAGAACGCTGGCGGCCTGGGCTACGAACACCTGGGCAACTGGAGCAAGCGCGACAACAACCGCGCCATCGAAAGCGACCTGCTGCGCGCCAATCTGAGCGCACGCGGTTACTCGCCCGCCCATATCAACGCCGCCTTGCAGAAGCTGGAAGTCGCGGTGGATGTCACCGGCATCACGCCCTATCAGGCCAACCTGCGCACCTACCAGTTGCTGCGTTATGGCGTGCCGGTGCAGATCGCCGCAGGCCAGTCCCACGACACGGTGCAGTTGATCGACTGGATGCAACCCGAACGCAATCACTTCGCCCTGGCCGAGGAAGTGACGCTCAAGGGGGTGAACACGCGCCGGCCGGACATCGTGCTCTATATCAACGGCCTGGCGGTGGCGGTGCTCGAGCTCAAGCGCAGCTCGGTGGATGTCGGCGACGGTATTCGCCAACTGCTCAGCAACCAGGAGGAAGTGTTCAACCAGGGTTTCTTCAGCACCGTGCAGTTGCTGCTGGCGGGCAGCGATGCGCAGGGCCTGCGCTATGGCACCACCGGCACGCCCGAGCATTTCTTCGTGCAGTGGAAAGACGAACAGCCGCAAGCCGCGGTAATCGCAGGCGCCTTGCTGGATCGCCCGCTGGCACAGATGTGCAGCAAGGAGCGGTTGCTGGATCTGCTCCGCCACTTCGTGATCTTCGACGCGGGCTTCAAGAAGGTGCCAAGGCAGCACCAGTACCAGGGCATCAAGGCCGCCCAGGAACGCCTGGCCAAGCGAGAAGGCGGGGTGATCTGGCACACCCAGGGCAGCGGCAAGAGCATCCTGATGGTGCTGCTGGCCAAATGGCTGCTGGAACATGACCCGCAAGCACGGGTGTTGGTGGTGACCGACCGTGACGAGCTGGACAAGCAGATCGAAGGCGTGATGCGTAACGCCGGGGTGATAGGTGCGGAGTCGGCTTCGCCGCGCATCACCTCGCGGGCAGACTTCGTGCAAAAGCTTGGAGCCACCACGCCACGCCTGTTGTGCGCACTTATCCACAAGTTCGATGCGGCCGATCTCAAGGGCGAACCACCGTCTATTCACGGACGTTTCTATGTGTTCGTGGACGAGTGCCATCGCACTCAGGGCGGCAACATGAACAAACAGATGAAACGCTGGCTGGCCGATGCCCTTTTCCTCGGCTTTACCGGCACGCCGCTGCTGCGCAAGGACAGGCAAACCACCCGCGATGTGTTCGGCACCTACATCCACACCTACAAGTTCCACGAAGCGGTGGCCGACAAGGTGGTGCTGGACCTGAAGTACGAAGCACGCGATGTGCCGCAGCGGCTGACCTCACGCGAAGCCATCGATGCCTGGTTCGAGAAGAAGACCCGCGGGCTGAACAATTTCCAGAAATCCATCCTGCGCAAGCGCTGGGCAACGATGGAAGAGTTGATGAGTGCCAAGGAGCGCAAGGAGCGCATCGTTGCCAACATCATCGAGGACTTCAGCCTCAAGCCCCGCCTGGACAACGATCGCGGCACGGCGATCCTGGTGGCGGCCTCGATCTACGATGCCTGCCATTACTTCCGCCTGTTCCAGAACACCCACTTTGGCGCTCATGTAGGCATCATCACCTCGTTCGAACCCAACCCGGCGGCTATCTCGAAGGCGTCATCCGGCAGCGACGAGCGTTACAAGTACGACACCTACAAGAAGCACGTCCTGCGCGAAGGTCAGAGCACCAAACAGTACGAAGACGAAACCAAGCGCCGCTTCATCGAGGAGCCGGCCAGCATGAAGCTGCTGATCGTGGTCAGCAAACTGCTCACCGGCTTCGACGCCCCCAGTTGTACCTACATCTACCTGGACAACGAACTGCACGACCACAACCTGTTCCAGGCCATCTGCCGCACCAACCGGCTCGATGGCGACGACAAGGATTATGGCCATATCGTCGACTACAAGGAGCTGTTCGGCGACGTGCAGCAGGCCATTGCGGTGTACAGCTCCGACGAGCTGGACATCGACGCGGGTAACGGCGGCGATAACAACATCCACTTGAAGAACTGGCTCGACGAAGGCCGTAAACAACTGGACGACGCGCGTGAAGCGCTGCATTACCTGTGTGAACCAGTGGAACAGCCCCGCGAACAGGAGCAGTTCATTCACTATTTTTGCGGCCATGCCGGCAATCCGGAGGCGCTGCTGGAAAGTGAGGCGCTACGTATCGCCTTCTACAAGGCAGTGTCGACCTACCTGCGCGCCTTTGCCGCCATCGCTCAGAACCTGGAAGAGGCCGGTTATTCCGGTAATGAAATCGATACCTTGCAGCGAGAAACCGGGTTCTATGCCGAGGTGCGTTCGGCCATCAAGCACTACAGCGGCGAAGAGCTGGACATCAAGCCCTACGAGGCCGACATGCGCCACCTTATCAACACCTACATTCAGGCGGAGCCGGCAAAGGCCCTGGGTGAGTTGGCCGAACTGTCATTGACCGAGCTGATCATCGAGACCGGTATCCACGACGCCATCGCCAAGAAGCTCAATGAGAAGGGCAAGCTATCGAAGAATGCCATTGCCGAAACCATCATCAACAACGTCCGCAAGACCATCATTCGCGACCGCCTGACCGATCCACGCTTTTATGAGCAGATGTCCAAACTGCTCGATGACCTGATCCAGCAAAGCCGCGAAAGCACCGAGGCCTACGAAGCATTCCTGCGCAATGCAGAAGCTCTGGTAAAGAAGGTGCACCAGAAACAGCACGATAGCGATGAACCCACCATCCTGCGCGGCAATACCAGCGCTCTGGTGATTTATCGCAACCTGCCGGACATCATTTCCGCTGATGCGCTGCCTGAGGACGGTGCCGTTCAAGAGCTGGAAGCGCATTACGGCGACCCGTTGGCCTTTTTGGCACTGAAGATCGACCGCCTGATGCTTGAGGAAGCCCCGGCGGGCTGGCGCGGCGACGAAGCCAAGGAACGCATCGTGCAGAACGTCCTGTACCCGCTGACCGGTCGCAACCGCGAATCAACGCTCAAGCTGTTCGATCTGCTGAAAAATCAGCCGGGCTACTGATGACACAGACACACATACGCCTGGGGGAGCTGGACATTACCGTCACGTTCAAGGCAGTGAAGAATGTCCATCTTTCTGTACATCCGCCCGAGGGTAGGGTGACGCTGGTAGCGCCGACCGGTACGCGGCTGGAAGTGGCGCGTGCCTATGCCGTTTCCAAATTACGCTGGATTCGCCAGCAACAGGCGCAATTGCTGGCACAAGCACGTGAAACGCCCCGCCAGTTCGTCACGAGGGAAAGCCATTACATCTGGGGGCGCCGCCATCTGCTCACGGTGGTGGAGCGCGAGGCTCCGCCTGTCGTGAAGATGGATCATCGGCGCATCACCCTAAGTGTTCGTCCTGGAGCCGATGCAAACAGGCGAGAAGCCATCTACCAACGTTGGCAACGGTCCTTGTTGCACGAAGCGATTCCGCCCTTGATCGTGCATTGGGAACGACGCATCGGCGTGAAGGTGGAAGGGTATTTTTTGCAGTGCATGAAAACCAAGTGGGGCAGTTGCAATCACCAACGCGCTCACATTCGGCTCAATACGGAACTGGTCAAGAAGCCTCGTGACCTGCTCGAATATGTGATCGTGCACGAGATGATCCATCTGATCGAGCCGACGCACAGTGAGCGCTTCATCGCCTTGCTGGATCAGCACTATCCCGCCTGGCGGGAGGCTCGTGCGGAACTGAACGCGCTGCCCCTGGGCAAGCAGTCTGAGTGACTTCTATCGGACCAGATAAATCGAGACTACACCGATCCGCTTATGTCCTAACTCAAGACTGATGAGTTGTCGGGATTGGTGATCTTGTAAGCGCTGCCCAGAGGTCGTGCTCGATGATGAACTCCACCACAGCAGGTGCTTCCAGCCGGTCAAGGCCTCATGGCGCATCTGGCATATTGATGCTGCAATCCATGCATGTTGCTTACCCCCACAGCCTTGGGCTGCCCGTCATAAACATGACGCTGTTGGATGTGGGATCTACTCGATGGAAGCAGTGCCCCCGAGCCCGCAAGCAGGCGGGCACCGTCCAGTAAGACGCGCTGTTCCGGCGTCGTGATAGGCACTGCCCGGTCAAGCCCACCTGTGGCCCATTAGCCTTTGATGGCGATGTGGTCGTCGCTGAGCCTGAACTTGATGGACTCTTCGCGGCGCAGCCCGAAGGCCGCCTGCAGGAACAGGCTCATGCGGATGTAGGGATCGGTAATCCTCCCTGCCCACCTTCATCCAATTCTTTGGCTTGGTCTCATTGGCTACAGCGGCCCCGGATCGGGTATCGGGTCGGGTGGCGGGGCGGCTTTTTCCAGCTGTTCGAGCGTTTCTTCCGGCAGCGCTTCAGGGTCATCCGGATCGGTGTCGTCCTCGGCTTCGTCCAGGTCGTTGAGGGGCGACTCGTCGAGCCACCAGGACTCTGCGGGTCGCGGTTGCGCATAGGGTTCGGTACCAGGCATGAACGTATCCTCCAGCAGTGCCTGGCAGGTTAGGCACGCCTGATCGCCCATCGTTCACGCTCAACCGTGCTGCGCCCACGCCTGCCGGGCGATTCGCTCGCCGAGGTAGTCGAGAAAACAGCTGATGCGCGAGGCCAGGGCGGTGTTGCGGTAGTACACGGCGTGGATCGGCTGCAGCACCTCGACGGTGACCGGCGCCAGCAGCTCGACCAGGCGCCCCTCGGTGCGGTCCGCGGCGGTCATGAAATCGGACAGGCAGGCGATCCCCTCCCCCGTCAAGGCCAGCTGGCGCACCGTCTCGCCACTGGATGCGCTCAGCCGCGGTACGATCGGCAGCCGCTCGCCCAAAGGGTGTCGCAACGGCCACTGGTTGAGCGTCTCCGGCTGGGTGAATCCGAGCAGGCGGTGGCCGGCCAGGTCCTCCACGGCCATGGGTGTGCCATGTCGGGCCAGGTAATCGGGACTGGCCAGTATCCGCAACCGGCTGCGGCCAAGCGGCCGGGCGTGCAGGGTGGAATCGGGTAGCGAGCCGTGGCGCAACGCCACGTCGGTGCGATGTTCGAGCAGGTCGATGATCCGGTCGCTGCTGTGCAACTCCAGCTCGATATCCGGATAGCGCCGACGGAACCCGCCGATCAGCGGCACCACGACATGCGACATGAACGGTGCCGACGCATTGATCCGCAGCAGCCCTGCCGGGTGCTGCAGGCGCCGGGCCATCTGCTCCTCGGCGTTTTCCACCTGGTCGAGGATCTGCCGCGCCTGATTCAGGAACAGCGCACCTTCCTCGGTCAGCTCCAGCCGGCGCGTGGTGCGCCGAAGCAGGGTCACCGCCAGCTTGGTTTCGAGCCGGCCCAGGGCGCGGCTGACCCCGGATGCCGTCTGCCCCAGTTGCTCGGCGGCGCCGCTGATCGAACCGGAATCCACCACCGCCGTGAAGGCCTGCAGTTCGTCGAGTGTCATTTTCATTACTGACTCGCAGTCAATTGCGTTTGCCTTGAACCCCGATTTTCCGCAAGAGTCTGGCGCCGACACTGCGCACCTGCAATCCCAGTCGGAGTGTTCCATGCCCATCGCCCTGCTTGCGCTGACGCTCAGCGCTTTTGCCATCGGCACGACGGAATTCGTCATCGTCGGCCTGATTCCCACCATCGCCAGCGACCTCGGCGTCAGCCTGCCGTCCGCCGGCCTGCTGGTCAGCCTCTACGCTCTTGGCGTGGCAGTCGGCGCCCCGCTGCTGACTGCGCTCACCGGCAGGCTGACGCGCAAGCACTTGCTGCTGGCGCTGATGCTGCTGTTCACCCTCGGCAATCTCCTGGCCTAGCAAGCCCCGGGCTACGAAGCGCTGATCCTGGCACGCATCGTCACCGGCCTGGCCCACGGCGTGTTCTTCTCCATCGGCTCGACCATCGTCACCGGTCTGGTCTCGCGGGAGAAAGCCGCCAGCGCCATCGCGGTGATGTTCACCGGGCTGACCGTGGCACTGGTCACGGGCGTACCCCTGGGCACCTTCGTCGGACAGACCTTCGGCTGGCGCGAGACCTTCCTCGCCGTGTCGCTGCTCGGCGTGATCGCCTTCATCGGCAGCCTGATCTGCGTACCCGGCGACATCCGCCACAGCAAGCCAGCATCGCTTTCCCAGCAGCTCGCGGTACTCAAGCAACCCCGACTGCTGCTGGTCTATGCCATGACCGCAGTGGGCTATGGCGGCACCTTCATCGCCTTCACCTTTCTCGCACCGATGCTGCAGGAGATCAGCGGCTTCGCGGAAGGCACCGTCAGCCTGGTGCTGCTGGTCTACGGCATATCGGTTGCGGTGGGCAATATCTGGGGCGGCCGGCTGGCTGACAGGCGCGGGCCGATCGGCGCGCTGCAGATCATCTTCGGGCTGCTCGCCGCCGTACTGCTGGCGCTGACCCTCACAGCCGCCAATCCCTGGCTGGCGTTGCTCACCGTGTTGTGCTGGGGAGCGGTGGCATTCGGCAGCGTGCCGGGGCTGCAGGTCTATGTGGTCCGCCAGGCCGAGCACCATGCGCCCCAGGCGGTGGATATCGCCTCCGGGCTGAACATCGCCGCGTTCAACCTCGGGATTGCCGGTGGCGCCTGGCTGGGCGGGCAGATCGTTGCGCACATCGGCCTGATCCATACCGCCTGGATCGGCTCGCTGGTAGTGCTGCTCGCCCTGGCGTTGACCAACTGGAGCGGGCGCCTGGACCGCCGCGACAACCCGCTCCGACAGCAGCCAGCGACACCGGGCGAGCCCTGCACCACCGGGGCCTGAATGGCCGCGTCACTTGAAGTTGCGCGTCACCAGGCGTTCCAGCCAGCCGACGATGCCGGAGCGGAACAGCAGCACGCAGAGCACGAAGATCACCCCGAGGATGACGTGCACCCATTCACCGAGCGGCCCGGCGCGCGGGGCTTCTGGGCACGCGGCCCAGCAGGTAGAACTCTTCGTTCGGCGGGGTGCGCGCCATCGAGACCAGGCGGTTGGATAGCCCGAAGAAGGCGGCGATGCCGCCGATGTCCCAGATGTCGTCGCGGCTGAAGCCTTGCGCTTCGAGCCGCGCCTGCCAGGCATCGTCGAGCACGCCGCGCTGCGCGGCGATATGCAGGGCGAAATCCAGCATCGCCTGCTGGCGCGCACTGATCGGGGCGGCCCGGTAGTTGACCGCGAGCTGATCGGCGATCAGCGGGTCCTTGGCGAGGATGCGCAGGATCGCGCCGTGGGCGACCACGCAGTACAGGCAGCCGTGATCGGCGCTGACGGCGACCACGATCATCTCCTTCTCGGCCTGGGTCAGGCTGTCGGCGGCACGCTCCATCAGCGCATCGTGGTAGGCGAAGAAGGCGCGGAATTCGTCGGGGCGGTGCGCCAGCATGAGAAACACGTTGGGCACGAAGCCGGCCTTGGCCTGCACCGCGAGGATGCGCTCGCGCACGTCCTGCGGCAGCGCATCGAGATTTTCGGCGAGCGGAAAACGGCTGATCGACTGGGTCATGTAAACACTCCGTAATGGTAGGGCCGGCGCGGCTCCGGCCGAATGCCGTCAGTGGCGTTCGTTGAGCCCCAGCTCGACCACGCTGATCTCGCGCATGCGGAATTTCTGCACCTTGCCGCTGATGGTCATCGGGAAGTCGTCGACGAACCTGATGTGTCGCGGCGTCTTGAAGTGAGCGATGCGGCCCTTGCAAAACTCGCGCAGCGTCTCGGCCTCGACCTGATGGCCCGGATGCAGCTTGATCCAGGCGACGATCTCCTCACCGAACTTGCTGTCCGGCACGCCGATCACCTGCACGTCGGCCACCGCCGGGTGGGTGAAGAGGAACTCCTCGATCTCGCGCGGATACACGTTCTCGCCGCCGCGGATGATCATGTCCTTGTTGCGCCCGACGATCTTCAGGTAGCCCTCGTCGTCCATCACCGCGAGGTCGCCGGTGTGCATCCAGCGCGCGCCGTCGATGGCCTCGCGGGTGGCCTCCGGGTTGTTCCAGTAGCCGAGCATGACGCTGTAGCCGCGGGTGCACAGCTCGCCGATCTGCCCGCGCGGCACCACTGCGCCGTGTTCGTCGACCACCTTGCTCTCCAGGTGCGGCTGGGTGCGGCCGACGCTGGTCACCCGGCGTTCGAGATCGTCGTCCGGGCCGGTCTGGGTCGACACCGGGCTGGTTTCGGTCATGCCGTAGGCGATCTGCACTTCCTGCATGTGCATCTCGTCGATGACCCGCTTCATCACCTCGATCGGGCAGGTGGCGCCGGCCATGATGCCGGTGCGCAGGGAAGCCAGATCCAGCGACTGGCGCTCGGGATGGTCGAGCATGGCGATGAACATGGTCGGCACGCCGTAGAGGCCGGTGGCGCGTTCCTCGGCGACCGCCTGCAACGCGGCCTGCGGCTCGAACGCGGCGCTCGGGTAGATCATGGTGGTGCCGTGGGTGACGCAACCGAGGTTGCCCATGACCATGCCGAAGCAGTGGTACAGCGGCACCGGGATCACCAAGCGATCGTGCTCGCTGAGCCCGAGGCTCTCGCCGACCATGTAGCCGTTGTTGAGGATGTTGTAGTGGCTCAGCGTGGCGCCCTTGGGGAAACCCGTGGTGCCGGAGGTGTACTGGATGTTGATCGGTTCGTCGAACTGCAGGCGCTCGCCGCACTGGCGCAGCTGCTCCGGGCCGACCTGCTCGGCCATGGCCATCAACGCCTGCCACTGCAGCATGCCGTCCGTCGGCCTGGCGCCGAGGCTGATCACCCCGCGCAGCTCCGGCAGCATGTGGCTCTGCAGCGCACCGATGGCCGAGCGCTCCAGTTCCGGCAGCAGCTCGTGCAGCATGGCGTGGTAATCGGACGTTTTGAAGGCATCGGCACAGACCAGCCAGCGACAGCCGGACTGCTTCAGCGCGTATTCGAGTTCGTTGAGCCGGTAGGCCGGATTGATGTTGACCAGTATCACGCCGATCTTCGCCGTGGCGAACTGGACGATGCACCACTCGGCGCAGTTCGGCGACCAGATCCCGAGCCGCTCGCCAGGCTCGAGACCGAGCGCCAGCAACCCGCGCGCGCACCGCTCCACCGCATCAGCCAGTTCCGCCCATGTGTAGCGCAGTTGCTGATGACGCACCACCAGGGCCTCGCGCTGGGCGAAGCGCTCCACGGTGCGGTCGAAGGCCGCGCCGATGGTCATGGGCAGCAGGGGTTTGCTCTGCGGTCCGCAGGTATAGCTCGGAAGACTCATGTCGATTTTCCTCGGTCTTATGCTTGTTATGAGGCTTTACTTCCCAAGGGCGCCGGCGGTGTTGACAGTCATCCAAGGGCACGGTTACGTTAACGTAAAGGTAACTACCTGACAACCCACTCCCCCAATGACGAAAAAGGGGAGCCGGAGCGCCGGGCCGGGCGGCGCCAAAGCCGCCCAACGAACCCTCTGAAACAGAACAAATACAAGACCAGCAGGTGACCCCATGAACTACTCCAGCCTCAACTTCGCCCTCGGTGAAACCATCGACATGCTGCGCGAGCAGGTGCAGGCCTTCGTCGCCGCCGAACTGGCGCCGCGCGCCGAGGCCATCGACCAGGACAACCTGTTCCCCGCGGACATGTGGAAGAAATTCGGTGAGATGGGTCTGCTCGGCGTGACCGTCTCCGAGGAATACGGCGGCGCCGGCCTCGGCTACCTGGCCCATGTGGTGGCGATGGAGGAAATCAGCCGCGGTTCGGCCTCGGTGGCCCTCTCCTACGGCGCGCACTCGAACCTCTGCGTCAACCAGATCAACCGCAACGGCAACCCCGAGCAGAAGGCCCGCTACCTGCCCAGGCTGATCAGCGGCGAACACGTCGGCGCGCTGGCCATGAGCGAGCCGAATGCCGGCTCCGACGTGGTCTCGATGAAGCTGCGCGCCGAGAAGCGCGGCGACCGCTACGTGCTCAACGGCAGCAAGACCTGGATTACCAACGGCCCGGACGCCAACACCTACGTGATCTACGCCAAGACCGCCCTGGACAAGGGTCCGCACGGCATCACCGCGTTCATCGTCGAGCGCGACTGGAAGGGTTTCTCGCGCGGCAACAAGTTCGACAAGCTCGGCATGCGCGGCTCCAACACCTGCGAGCTGTTCTTCGACGACGTCGAGGTGCCGGAGGAGAACGTGCTGGGTGTCGAGAACGGCGGCGTGAAAGTGCTGATGAGCGGCCTGGACTACGAGCGCGTGGTGCTCGCCGGCGGCCCCACCGGGATCATGCAGGCCTGCCTGGACGTGGTGGTGCCCTACATCCACGACCGCAAGCAGTTCGGCCAGAGCATCGGCGAGTTCCAGTTCATCCAGGGCAAGGTGGCCGACATGTACACCCAGCTCAACGCCAGCCGCGCCTACCTCTATGCCGTGGCTCAGGCCTGCGACCGCGGCGAGACGACGCGCAAGGACGCCGCCGGGGTGATCCTCTATACCGCCGAGAACGCTACGCAGATGGCCCTGCAGGCGATCCAGATCCTCGGCGGCAACGGCTATATCAATGAATTCCCCACCGGCCGCCTGCTGCGCGACGCCAAGCTCTACGAGATCGGCGCCGGCACCAGCGAAATCCGCCGCATGCTGATCGGCCGCGAGCTGTTCAACGAAACGAAATAAGCGGCAAGCCACAAGCCTCAAGCGGCAAGCAGAAGCACTCCGGTGCTCGTTCTTGCAGCTTGTAGCTTGCAGCTTGCAGCTCATGGAGAAGCCATGATTCTGCATACCCAGATCAACACCCGCTCGACGGAGTTCGCCGCCAACAGCGCAGCGATGCTCGAACAGGTGAACAACCTGCGCGCCCTGCTCGGCCGCGTCAGTGAAGGCGGCGGCGCGACTGCCCAGCAGCGCCATGTATCGCGAGGCAAGCTGCTGGTGCGCGAGCGCATCGATGTCCTGCTCGATCCGGGCTCGGCGTTTCTCGAACTGGCGCCGCTGGCGGCCCATGAGGTCTACGGCGAAGACGTCGCCGCCGCTGGCGTGGTGGCCGGCATCGGCCGCGTCGAAGGCGTCGAGTGCATGATCATCGCCAACGATGCCACCGTGAAGGGCGGCACCTACTACCCGCTGACGGTGAAGAAGCACCTGCGCGCCCAGACCGTCGCCCAGGAAAACCGCCTGCCGTGCCTCTACCTGGTGGACTCCGGCGGCGCCAACCTGCCGCGCCAGGACGAGGTATTCCCCGATCGCGAACACTTCGGCCGGATCTTCTTCAACCAGGCCAACATGAGCGCCATGGGCATCCCGCAGATCGCCGTGGTCATGGGCTCCTGCACCGCCGGCGGCGCCTATGTGCCGGCAATGGCCGACGAAACCATCATGGTGCGCAACCAGGCCACCATTTTCCTCGCCGGCCCGCCGCTGGTGAAGGCGGCGACCGGCGAAGTGGTCACCGCCGAGGAACTGGGCGGTGCCGACGTGCACTGCAAGACCTCCGGCGTGGCCGACCACTACGCCGAGAACGACGAGCATGCGCTGGCCCTCGCCCGCCGCTGCGTGGCCAACCTCAACTGGCGCAAGCTCGGCCAGTTGCAGGGTCGCGAACCACGCGCGCCGCTGTACCCGGCCGAGGAACTGTACGGCGTGATTCCAGCGCAGGCCAAGCAGCCCTTTGAGGTGCGCGAGGTGATCGCGCGGCTGGTCGATGGCAGCGAGTTCGATGAGTTCAAGGCACTGTTCGGCACCACCCTGGTGTGCGGCTTCGCCCACCTGCACGGCTACCCGATCGCGATCCTCGCCAACAACGGCATCCTCTTCGCCGAAGCCGCGCAGAAAGGCGCGCATTTCATCGAACTGGCCTGCCAACGCGGCATGCCGCTGCTGTTCCTGCAGAACATCACCGGCTTCATGGTCGGGCAGAAGTATGAAGCGGGCGGGATCGCCAAGCATGGCGCCAAGCTGGTCACCGCGGTGGCCTGCGCCCGGGTGCCGAAGTTCACCGTGATCATCGGCGGCAGCTTCGGCGCCGGCAACTACGGCATGTGCGGGCGCGCCTACGACCCGCGCTTGCTGTGGATGTGGCCCAACGCGCGGATCGGCGTGATGGGCGGCGAACAGGCCGCCGGCGTGCTGGCGCAGGTCAAGCAGGAACAGAGCGAACGCGCCGGACAGAAGCTCGGCGACGACGAGGTGGCGGCCATCAAGCAGCCGATCCTCGAGCAGTACGAGCGCCAGGGCCATCCCTACTATTCCAGCGCACGGCTGTGGGACGACGGCGTGATCGACCCGGCGCAGACACGCGAGGTACTGGCGCTGGCGCTGTCCGCGTCGCTCAACGCGCCGATCGAGCCGACCCGCTTCGGCGTGTTCCGCATGTGAGCGGCCCCGGTAGGGCGGGTGCAACCCGCCAGATCACGCGCGGGTTTCACCCGCCCTACGCATCATCACCGTTGGAGTCCAAATGACCCATTTCACCACTCTCCAGCTCGAGCGAGA
This sequence comes from Pseudomonas lopnurensis, assembly GCF_015070855.1. Classification (GTDB taxonomy): domain Bacteria; phylum Pseudomonadota; class Gammaproteobacteria; order Pseudomonadales; family Pseudomonadaceae; genus Stutzerimonas; species Stutzerimonas lopnurensis. Next base: position 27,040 of record NZ_JADDIX010000045.1, on the reverse strand, counting down.
TTCCCGCGGCGTGGCCACCCTCTGGCTGAACCGCGCGGACAAGAACAATGCCTTCGACGCCCGGGTCATCGGCGAACTGAACGTCGTGCTGGCCCGGGTGCGCGACGATGCCAGCATTCGCCTGCTGGTGCTGCGCGGGCGCGGCAAGCACTTCTCCGCCGGCGCCGATCTGGCCTGGATGCGCGAGTCGGCCAGGCTCGATTACCAGGCCAACCTCGCCGATGCCCACGAACTGGGCGAACTGATGCAGCGCCTCTACCAACTCCCGCAACCGACCCTGGCCGTGGTGCAGGGCGCGGCCTTCGGCGGCGCGCTGGGGCTGGTCGCCTGCTGCGACATGGCCATCGGCGCCCACGACGCGCTGTTCTGCCTGTCGGAAGTGCGCATCGGCCTGGCGCCGGCGGTGATCAGCCCGTTCGTGGTCAAGGCCATCGGCGAGCGCGCCGTGCGTCGTTATGCCCTCACCGCCGAACGCTTCGACGGTGATCGCGCCCGCGAACTCGGCCTGCTCGCCGAAACCTATCCGGCCAGCGAACTGGACGCCGCCCTCGCCCAGTGGGTCGACAACCTGCTCAAGAACGGCCCGCAGGCACTCAAGGCCTGCAAGCGTCTATTACTGGAAGTGGGCAGCGGCGAGTTCGATGCCGAACTGCGCCAGTACACCGAGCAGGCGATCGCCGGCCTGCGGGTCAGCCCCGAAGGCCAGGAAGGCCTGAATGCCTTTCTGGAAAAACGCAGTCCCGCCTGGCAGGAGAAGAACTGATGAGTCGACCTATCGATACCCTGCTGGTGGCCAACCGCGGCGAGATCGCCTGCCGGGTGATGCGCACCGCCAAGGCCATGGGCCTGACCACCGTCGCCGTGCACAGCGCCATCGACGCCACCGCGCGGCACGCACGCGAGGCCGATATCCGCATCGACCTCGGCGGCGCCAAGCCGGCCGATAGCTACCTGCGTGTCGACAAACTGATCGAAGCGGCCCGCGCCAGCGGCGCCCAGGCCATCCATCCCGGCTACGGCTTCCTTTCGGAGAACGCCGGCTTCGCCCGCGCCATCGAAGAGGCCGGGCTGATCTTCCTCGGCCCGCCGGCCTCGGCCATCGACGCCATGGGCAGCAAGTCCGCGGCCAAGGCGCTGATGGAGGAAGCCGGCGTGCCGCTGGTGCCCGGTTATCACGGCGAAGCCCAGGACGTCGAGACCTTCCGCGCCGCCGCCGAGGTGATCGGCTATCCGGTGCTGCTCAAGGCCACTGCTGGCGGTGGCGGCAAGGGCATGAAGGTGGTCGAGCGCGAGGCGGATCTGGCCGAGGCGCTGGCCTCGGCCCAGCGCGAGGCGCAGTCGTCGTTCGGCGACGCGCGCATGCTGGTGGAAAAGTACGTATTGAAGCCGCGCCACGTGGAGATTCAGGTGTTCGCCGACCAGCACGGCAACTGCCTGTATCTGAACGAGCGCGACTGCTCGATCCAGCGCCGCCACCAGAAGGTGGTCGAGGAAGCGCCCGCGCCTGGCATGACGCCCGAACTGCGCCACGCCATGGGCGAAGCGGCGGTGAAGGCGGCCCAGGCCATCGGTTACGTCGGCGCCGGCACCGTGGAATTCCTGCTCGATGCCCGCGGCGAGTTCTTCTTCATGGAGATGAACACTCGCCTGCAGGTGGAGCATCCGGTCACCGAGGCCATCACCGGTCTCGACCTGGTCGCCTGGCAGATTCGCGTCGCCCGCGGCGAGCCGCTGCCGATCAGCCAGGCGCAGGTGCCGCTGCTCGGCCACGCCATCGAGGTGCGCCTGTACGCCGAGGACCCGGACAACGACTTCCTGCCGGCCACCGGCACGCTCGACCTGTACCGTGAAGCGACCGCAGGCCCGGGCCGGCGCGTGGACAGCGGCGTCGCCGAGGGCGATGCGGTGTCGCCGTTCTACGACCCGATGCTGGGCAAGCTGATCGCCTGGGGCGAGAACCGCGAGGAAGCGCGCCTGCGCCTCTTGGCCATGCTCGACGAAACCGCCGTGGGCGGCGTGCGCACCAACCTCGCCTTCCTGCGCCGCGTGGTCGGCCACCATGCCTTCGCCGAGGCCGAGCTGGATACCGGCTTCATCCCGCGCCACGAAGGCGAACTGCTGCGCCCGGCAGGCGAGCTGTCCGAGGAGTTCTGGCAACAGGCCGCCGAGCACTTCCTGCAAACCGAGCTCGCCAGCGTGCGTACCGATGATGCCCATTCGCCGTGGTCGAGCCGCAGCGGACTACGCTTCGGCATGCTGGCACAGAGCCGCCTGCACCTGCAGTGCAATGGCCGCTCGCGTACGGTGCGCATGCCTTGTAGGAGCCAGCTTGCTGGCGATCGACCACTCGAAGGGGACATCGCGAGCAAGCTCGCGCCTACAGGGGCCGTGCGTCGACCGAAAGCGATTCGCCAGGGCCGCACCCTGTACCTGCAATGGCACGGCGAATGGCTGGCGGTCAGCGCCTTCGACCCCATCGCCGAAGCCGAGGCCAGCCACCAGCATCACGGCGGGCTGACCGCACCGATGAACGGCAGCATCGTCCGCGTACTGGTCGCGGCCGGCCAGCACGTCGAGGCCGGCACCGCACTGATCGTGCTGGAGGCGATGAAGATGGAACACAGCATCCGCAGCGCCCAGGCCGGCGTAGTCAAGAGCCTGTACTGCAGCGAAGGCGAAATGGTCGGCGAAGGCGCCGTGCTGCTGGAAATGGAGGAGGCCTGATGCCATGCAAAGATGGACAAGGCTTCGCCATTGTCCACCCTACGCACGAATGCAAGGCCAACGTAGGGTGGAAAACGCCGCAGGCTTTTCCACCGGTACACCATCAGCCGAAATAAACGAACGGGTGATGCCGCAACACGCACTCACCCCCTGGAGGTCCATATGAGCCTGCCCAAACACGTGCGCCTGGTCGAGGTCGGCCCGCGCGATGGCCTGCAGAACGAGCGACAGCCGATCAGCGTCGCCGACAAGGTGCGCCTGGTCGATGACCTTTCCGCCGCCGGCCTCAGCTACATCGAGGTCGGCAGCTTCGTCTCGCCCAAGTGGGTACCGCAGATGGCCGGCTCCGCCGAGGTCTTCGCGCAGATCGGGCAGCAAGCGGGCGTGACCTACGCCGCGCTGACACCGAATATGCAGGGCCTGGAGGCGGCCATCGAGGCCGGGGTACGGGAGGTCGCGGTGTTCGGCGCGGCGTCCGAGGCCTTCTCGCAGAAGAACATCAACTGCTCCATCGGCGAGAGCCTGGCGCGCTTCGTCCCGCTGCTGGAGGCGGCGCGCGTCAACGGCGTCCAGGTGCGCGGCTACGTGTCCTGCGTGCTGGGCTGCCCCTACGAGGGCGAGGTCGATCCGGCGCGGGTCGCCCAGGTGGCCCATGAACTCTTCACCATGGGCTGCTACGAGGTCTCCCTCGGCGACACCATCGGCACCGGCACGCCGGGCAAGACCCGCCAGTTGATCGATGTGGTCGGCCGCCGTGTACCCCGTGACAAGCTCGCCGGACATTTCCACGACACCTACGGCCAGGCGCTGGCGAATGTCTACGCCAGCCTGCTGGAAGGCATCGCGGTGTTCGACAGCTCGGTGACCGGGCTTGGCGGTTGCCCCTACGCGAAAGGCGCCAGCGGCAACGTGGCCAGCGAGGATGTGCTTTATATGTTGAACGGCCTGGGCATCGACACCGGTGTCGACCTCGATGCGCTGATCGCCGCTGGCGAGCGCATCAGCCAGTTGCTCGGCCGCGCCAACGGCTCGCGGGTGGCGCGCGCCCGGCTGGGCCAATGAACGCTCCGGATCGCCGCTCGCGGGCCATCCGCCAGGCGCGCGGCAAACAGACAGAACAACAAGAGAGGTATTCATGAACAAGATCCACCCCAGCGCCGCCCACGCCCTGGAAGGCCTGGTCGAGGACGGCATGACCATCGCCGTCGGCGGCTTCGGCCTGTGCGGCATCCCCGAGGCGCTGATCGCCGCCCTGCGTGACAGCGGCAAGAAAGACCTCACGGCCATCAGCAACAACGCCGGCGTCGACGGCTTCGGCCTCGGCCTGCTGCTCGAAACCCGGCAGATCCGCAAGATGATTGCCTCCTACGTGGGCGAGAACAAGGAGTTCGAGCGCCAGTACCTGGCCGGCGAACTCGAGCTGGAATTCACCCCGCAGGGCACCCTGGCCGAGAAGCTGCGCGCCGGTGGCGCCGGCATTCCCGCATTCTTCACCCGTACCGGCTACGGCACGCTGGTCGCCGAAGGCAAGGAAACCCGCCAGTTCAAGGGCGAGTGGTACGTGATGGAGCAATCGCTGACCGCCGACATCGCCCTGGTCAAGGCGTGGAAGGCGGACAAGGCCGGCAACCTGCTGTTCCGCAAGACCGCGCGCAACTTCAACCCGCTGGCGGCCATGGCCGGTGAGACCTGCGTCGTCGAGGTGGAGCAGATCGTCGAAACCGGCGAGCTGGACCCGGACCAGATCCACCTACCGGGCATCTACGTGCACCGCATCGTGCACAACCCGGACGCCGAGAAACGCATCGAAAAACGCACGGTGAGGAGCTGAGAGCATGGCCTGGACACGTGAACAGATGGCGCAACGCGCCGCCCAGGAGCTGCAGGACGGCTTCTACGTCAACCTCGGCATCGGCCTGCCGACCCTGGTGGCCAACTACATCCCCGAAGGCATGGACGTCTGGCTGCAGAGCGAGAACGGCCTGCTCGGCATCGGGCCCTTTCCCAGCGAAGACGAAATCGACCCGGACCTGATCAACGCCGGCAAGCAGACCGTCACCGCCCTGCCCGGCTCGAGTTTCTTCGACAACGCGCAGAGCTTCGCCATGATCCGCGGTGGCCACATCAACCTGGCCATCCTCGGCGCCATGCAGGTGTCGGAAAAAGGCGACCTGGCCAACTGGATGATCCCCGGCAAGATGGTCAAGGGCATGGGCGGCGCCATGGACCTGGTGGCCGGGGTCAAGCGCGTCGTGGTGCTGATGGAGCACACCGCCAAGGGCGGCGCACACAAGATCCTGCCGGCCTGCGACCTGCCACTGACCGGCCTCGGCGTGGTCGACCGCATCATCACCGACCTCGGCGTGCTGGACGTCACCGAGCAGGGCCTGACGCTGGTGGAACTGGCCGAAGGCGTGAGTATCGAGGATATCCGGCAGGCCACCGGCTGCCCGATCCAGCGCTGAGCCGGCACGGGCCTGCCAGCGCAGCACCTCGGCCGTCGCGGCTGGAACTGGCCAGTCACCTGCGCGCCCGTATACTGCGGTTTCCACCTGCCGCCAGCAGGCTGGCCACCGCCGTGGCGCGCTGTTTCCCGGACGGGCGCCGATGAGTCGAGCGCCCTTTTCCCGGCGACAGGTTCTACCAGCCTGTCCCGGCGCAACGTCTTTTCATTCGGAGCCCGTCATGCAAGACGTCGTCATCGTAGCTGCAACCCGCACCGCCATCGGCAGTTTCCAGGGCGCGCTGGCCAATGTGCCGGCCGTCGAACTGGGCGCCACCGTGATCCGTGCCCTGCTGGGCAAGACCGGTATCGACCCGGCCCAGGTGGATGAAGTGATCCTCGGCCAGGTGCTCACCGCCGGCGCCGGGCAGAACCCCGCGCGCCAGGCCTCGATCAACGCCGGCCTGCCCCATGCCGTGCCGGCCATGACCCTGAACAAGGTCTGCGGCTCGGGCCTCAAGGCCCTGCACCTGGCGGCCCAGGCGATCCGCTGCGGCGACGCCGAGGTGGTGATCGCCGGCGGCATGGAGAACATGAGCCTGGCGCCCTACGTCATGCCCGGCGCGCGCACCGGCCTGCGCATGGGCCACGCGCAACTGGTCGACAGCATGATCACGGACGGCCTGTGGGATGCCTTCAACGACTACCACATGGGCATCACCGCGGAGAACCTGGCCGACAGGTACGGCATCGACCGCGCGCAGCAGGACGCCTTCGCCGCGCAATCGCAGCAGCGCGCCAGCGCCGCCATCGAAGCCGGCCGCTTCGATGCGGAAATCACCCCGGTCATGATCCCGCAGCGCAAGGGCGAGCCCGTGGCCTTCGCCCGTGACGAACAGCCCCGCGCCGGCACCACCGCCGACGCCCTCGGCGGCCTGCGCGCGGCGTTCAGGAAGGATGGCAGCGTCACCGCCGGCAACGCCTCGACGCTCAACGACGGCGCCGCCGCGGTCATGCTGATGAGCGCGAGCAAGGCCCAAGCCCTCGGCCTGCCAGTGCTGGCGAAGATCGTCGGCTACGCCAACGCCGGTGTCGACCCGGCGATCATGGGCATCGGCCCGGTGTCCGCCACCCGCCGCTGCCTGGAGAAAGCGGGCTGGACGCTGGACCAGCTGGACCTGATCGAAGCCAACGAAGCCTTCGCGGTGCAGGCGCTGTCGGTGGGTAAGGAATTGGGCTGGGATGCCGATAAGGTCAACGTGAACGGTGGCGCGATTGCGCTGGGCCATCCCATCGGCGCCTCCGGCTGCCGTATTCTGGTGACCCTGCTGCACGAGATGCAGCGCCGCGCGGTACGCAAGGGCCTGGCGACGCTGTGTATCGGCGGTGGGCAGGGCGTGGCGCTGGCCATCGAACGCCCCTGAGCAACGAGCGGCGCCCGGTAATGCCGGGCGCGTTTAGAGCCTGTTCACGATCTAGCGAGCTAGAGTCCTGCAAGGCAAGAACAAGCGAGGAAGCGGAGTTTACTGGTGTAAATGAGCATTCCGAGCCTGTTTTTAACGCAGCAGGGCCGACGCGCAGCAGATCGTGAACAGGCACTTAGGAAGGATCGAGACTGACCATGGCTAAGCAGACCTACAGCATTTCCGACCTGGCCAACGAGCTGGACATCACCACCCGGGCCATCCGCTTCTACGAAGAACAGGGCATGCTCTCGCCGACCCGCCGTGGCCAGGAGCGCATCTACTCACCGAAGGACCGCGTCGCGCTCAAGCTGATCCTGCGCGGCAAGCGCATCGGCTTTTCCCTGGCCGAATGCAAGACACTGATCGAACTCTACGATCCCAAGGCCGGCAACCAGAAGCAGCTGAACATCATGCTGCAGATGATCGCCGAACGCCGCCAGCAGCTCGAACAGCAACTGCTCGACATCCAGCAGATGCAGCTGGAGCTGGATACCGCGGAAGAACGCTGCCGTAGCGCCCTGCAGGCCACCCTCAAGAAAAAGACCGCGAGCTGAGCTGGCGGTCGCGGTCGCGGTCGCGGTCGCGATCGCTACGATCCCACGCCTTGCCCTTCCGCCCGTGCTGCGCGCGATGCACCGCCGGCCTCGTGTAGCTTCGGTTCGCCAGCACGCTTGGCTCTTCGCGTCGTGCCTGGGCGCTTAAAGAAGCCACACGGCGTCGATGAATTGGCGAATCTGTACGGTTAGCTGCAGCCCTCACAGCCCGCCTCAGCGTGAGGAAAACACACAGGCCCTCGGCCACCCGGCCCGCTCAAGCACGCTGCCTCCAGCCGCCACATCGCAGTGCAGAACCGTACGGGTTGATCTACCCTTTTTACCCAGGAGTTCGCCGATTCCCGGCCTCCGGCACGGGGGAAACGACATGACAGACGATGCAGGCAAACTGGTACTCAGACTGGCGGTGGGCGTGCTGATACTGCTGCACGGCATCTACAAGTTGCTGAACGGCGTGGACGGCATCGCCGGCATGCTCGCCGGCCAGGGATTGCCGGCCTTTTTCGCCTATGGCGTCTACCTCGGCGAAGTGCTCGGCCCGTTGCTGGTGATCGTCGGCCTGTACACACGCCTCGGCGCCCTGCTGATGATCGGCAACATGGTCGTCGCCCTGGCACTGGCGCACCGTGGCGAACTGTTCTCGCTGGGGCAGATGGGTGGCTGGGCGATCGAACTGCAGGCATTGTTCCTGTTCGGCGCAGTCGCGATCGCCCTGCTCGGCGCTGGGCGCATGAGTGTTGGTGGGCTGCATGGGCGGTTCAACTAGCATGGAGGCAGCAGCGCCACTGCCTTATGCATCGCACCAAGCCAAAAACCGCCAACCGCCAGTCACGACAAGTTGATGGGCAACCACATTGACAATGCGTTATGCGCACCTGTCGCCGGATCATCTGGAATCAGCGCTAAGGCTTTCGCCACTGGCTCAAGCCGGCCACGCTATTGGCACGTGTTGACGAAGTAGCCAATAGGCGTATGATTCATTAACGCTTAACGTTAAGGATTAAAGCGTGATACTGAGTTTCCGATGCGATGAAACCCGGTCCCTGTTTGAATCAGGAAGCTCCAGGCGCTGGGGAAACATTCTCACTGTCGCAACGCGGAAGCTCGCGATGCTCAATGCGGCCACAGAGTTGCGCGACTTGCGCTCTCCACCCGGTAATAGGTTGGAGCTGCTGCAGAGCAACCGCGTCGGGCAGCACAGCATCAGGATCAGGATCAGGATCAATGACCAGTGGCGGATCTGCTTTGTCTGGACGGACGCAGGCCCGATGCAGGTCGAAATCGTCGATTACCACTGAGGAGGTGGCTACATGGCAATCAACGGCATGCGCCCCATTCACCCTGGTGAAGTGCTGCGCGAAGAGTTCTTGGAGCCGCTGGAAATGACTCCGGCTGCACTTGCTCGCGCTCTGCATGTATCGGCGCCGACCATCAATGACATTGTGCGGGAACGTCGCGGTATCACTGCTGATACGGCTATCCGCCTGGGTCGCTACTTCGATACGTCCGCTCAGTTCTGGATGAACCTGCAAACCGAATATGCACTGGCAACGACCTACGCCGAGGCAGGCGAAGAGATCGAACACGAAATCGAACCGCTGCGGGCGGCCGGTTAAGGGTCGTAGTCGAGCCGTAGTCACTTCGTAGTCACCGGCCCAAAACAAAAAGGGGCTAGCTTTCGCTAACCCCTTGATTTGTCTGGTGGCTACACCGGGACTTGAACCTGGGACATCAGCATTATGAATGCTGCGCTCTAACCAACTGAGCTATGTAGCCAAGTGGCGCGCATTATTCTCCGGTCGCCTTGGGCTGTCAACCCTCGGGCCTAGGATTTTTTATCGTTTTCAATCGCTTAGTTACGAATGGTCGGAGCGGCGCAGGCAGCCTGCCCGCCCGTTCAACGATTCGGGCGCAGCGAGGGTCGGGTGGCGAGCAGCAGGCCGGTGAAGATCAGCGCGCCGCCGATCCAGTGGAAAGGCTGCAGGGCTTCACCCAGCAGCAGCCAGCCCAGCAGCGCGGTGAACACCGGCATCAGGTACATGGCCATCGCGGCCCTGCCGGCGCCGACGATCTTCACTCCGTGGTTCCAGCCGAGGTAGGCGACCAGCGAGGCGAACACGGCCGTGTAGGCGATGGCCGCGAGGTTGTCGGCGCTCGGCTCGAAGCCGCCGACGTGGCTCAACTCCAGCAGGTAGAACGGCAGGATCAGCGGTACACCGAGCAGCATCAGGGTGCCGAGCAGCACCAGCGGCGGCACCGCCAGGAATCGGGCCCAGCGCCGCAGCAGCAGCGTGTAGAGCGCCCAGGCGAGGACGGCGAGCAGCATGATCAGGTCGCCCGGCTGGAATGCCAGGCGGGCCAGGTTCGTCCAGTCGCCCCGGCTGATCAGGTACAACAGCCCGCCAGCGGCGACGGCCATGCCGTACCAGGCACGTCGGGCGGGCCATTCGCCGAGCAGGAAGCCGGCACCGATGAAGGTGGCCAGCGGCAGGCAGGTATTGACCAGGGTGAGGTTGATCGCCGCGGTGCTTTGCGCGGCGGTATAGAGCAGCGAGTTGTAGCTGGCGATACCGAGCGCGGCGACCACCGGCAGGCGCCAGCTCGCTGCACGCAGCGTCGCCCGGTGCGCCCAGATGGCGCGCGCGACGAAGGGTAGCAGCAGCGCAGTGGCCAGGATCCAGCGCCAGAACGACAGGCCCAGCGGTGGGATGTCGTTGTAGAAGGCACGGGCCACCAGCGCGTTGCCGCTCCAGCAGAGCACGGCGACCAGCAGCCCGAGAAAGGCCAGGCCGTGACGCGAGCCCACTAGACCGGGCGCAACGGGCGCAGACGGTACTGCGGCGGCAGTTGCTCGAGCCCGCTGACGGTGACGTTGAGATTCTTCCACAGGCCGTCCTTGATGCCGTAAATACAGCCATGCACGGAGAGCGGTTGGCCGCGGTGCCAGGCGTTCTGAACGATGGTGGTGTGGCTGACGTTGGCGACCTGCTGGATCACGTTGAGCTCGCACAGGCGATCGACCTGCTCGTCCTCGGTGGCCAGCTTGGCCAGGTGCACGCGGTGCTCATAGTAAAGGTCGCGGATGGTGCGCAGCCAGCCATCGATGAGCCCCAGCTGGTCGTCGCGCATGGAGGCGCGCACGCCGCCGCAGCCGTAATGACCGGTGACCAGGATGTGTTTGACCTTGAGCACGTCGACCGCGTACTGGATGACCGACAGGCAGTTGAGATCGGTATGCAGCACGACGTTGGCGACATTGCGGTGAACGAACAGGTCGCCGGGCAACAAGCCGACGATCTCGTTGGCCGGCACCCGTGCGTCGGAGCAGCCGATCCACAGGTATTCCGGCACCTGCTGCTTGGCGAGCTTCTCGAAGAAGGTCGGGTCGTCCTGCTTGATGGCTTCGGCCCAGCGGGCATTGTTGTCGAACAGCTGATCCAGGTCGCTCATCTCATTACTCTCGAAAGCCTCGGGTACGCCGCGGTAAACAGGCCGCACTATGACATGCAGGCCTACCCCACGTCACAGCCGCTCCAGGGACTCCTCTTCCACCCTGGACACGCGCGGCTGCGAGACGAACGAGCGCAGGTCGCGCAGGAAGTTGTCGCGCCAGGCATCCAGGTCCGCCGCGCGGATGGCGCGCATCAGGTGCTCGTAGCGATCCTTGCGTTCGGCCAGCGGCATGCGCAGCGCGCGGTCGAGCGCCTCGGCCATGCCGACGCAGTCATAGGGATTGACGATCAGCGCCGAGGTCAGTTCGCGTGCCGCGCCGGCGAAGCGCGACAGCACCAGCACCCCGGGATCCTGGGGGTCCTGCGCGGCGACGTATTCCTTGGCGACCAGGTTCATGCCATCGCGCAGTGGGGTGACGAAACCGACATCGGCAGCGCGGAACAGCCCCATCAGCACGCGGCGGTCGTAGCTCTTGTTGAGGTAGTGCAGCGGCGTCCAGTCAAGGTCGGAGAGACGGCCGTTGAGGTGGCCGGCCTGGCTCTCCAGCTGTTCGCGGATGTGCTGGTAGGTGCGCACATCCGAGCGCGATGTCGGGGCGATCTGCAGGAATTCGACATTGCTGCGGTGCTCGGGATAGCGGTCGAGGAAGGCCTCGTAGGCACGGAAGCGCTCCACCAGGCCCTTGGAGTAGTCCAGCCGGTCGACGCTGATGATGGTTTTGCGGCGGGTGTCACTGGCGCGGCGCATGGGGTGCGCACGGCCCTTGTAGCCTTCGGCGAGGGTCTGGATCTCGTCTGGCACCACGCCGATCGGATAGACACCGGCACGGAAGTTCTGCCCGTAGGCGGTAAGGCTGCCGTCCGCCTCGATGACGCCGCGCACCTCGCGGGTGATGTAGTCCTGGAAGGCCAGGCGGTCGGTGTCGGTCTGGAAGCCGATCAGGTCGTAGTAGCAGAAGGTCTTCAGCAGCTCGTTGTGCGGCGGGATGGCGGTGAGGATTTCCGGCGCAGGGAACGGGATGTGCAGGAAGAAGCCGATGCGGTTGCGGATGCCCAGCTGGCGGCAGGCCTCGGCGAAGGGGATCAGGTGGTAGTCGTGGATCCAGATGATGTCGTCGGGCTCGAGCAGCGGCTTGAGCTTCTCGGCGAGCATCACGTTGACCCGCCGGTAGCCGTCGTACTCCTCGCGGCTGTAGCGGGCCAGGTCGATGCGGTAGTGGAAGATCGGCCAGAGGGTGGCGTTGGAGAAGCCTCGGTAGTACTGGTCGTAGTCGCGCTTGATCAAAGGCAGGGTGACGTAGGTGATGTTGCCCACGGTCTCGGTGCTGAGGGTGGGCGCCACGCCGATCTCCCCGCTCCAGCCGAACCAGATACCACCGGACTGGCGCAGGGCATCGTACACCCCGACGGCCAACCCTCCGGCGGCGACCTTTCCGGCCTTGATCGGTGCCACCCGGTTGGAAACCACTACTAAACGGCTCATGGCAAAATTCTCGCTTCAGTCTGGTTTTGTTATGTGTACGGCAGGCTCGCCGAGGGTTCGCAGCACTGCATCGAGCCAGCCGCCGACTGCCGCCACCGACTCCAGCCGCTGACGCGCCTCGCTGGGGCCTTCGCCGACCTTGATGGAAAGCCCGCCGAGCGCGTTGACGACAGCGAAGCCAGCCTCGTCGGTCAGGTCGTCGCCGACGAAGACCGGACGCCGTCCGCTGAAAGGCGCCTCGGCCATGAAGGCGCGAATCACCTCGCCCTTGCTCGCGCCACGCGGCTTGAGTTCGAACACGCACTTGCCCGGCTGCAGCGTCAGCACCTCGGCATAGCGCCGGGCGAAGTCGTCGGCGAGGCCGCGCGCGGTGGCCTCCAGCTCCGGCGCCAGGCGAAAGTGCAGCGCGAAGGCGACACCCTTGTTCTCTAGATAGAGGCCGGGATACTCGGCACAGGCCTGCAGCAGCTCCTGTTCGATCCGCGTCAGCACCTCGGCATCGAGCGCCAGCTTGTGCAGCCGGCCATCGGCGGCGCGGCGCTCGGCACCATGCACGCCAGCGGCGGGAAGCCGCAACGGGGCGAGCAATGCATCGAGCTGGCTGAGCGGGCGCCCGGAGATGACGGCGACGGGAACACCGGCGGCATGCAGCCGTTCCAGAGCCGCCAGGGTGGGCGATGGAATGAATACGAGTTCCGGACGGGGCTGTATTTCAGCCAGCGTTCCGTCCACATCGAAGAAGAAGGCGCAGCGTCGTGCCTCCTGCGCGGGTTGATCGTTCTGATCGTTCATGAAACCTAGGACTCCGAATCACATGCACGGGTTCGTCCATTTTTCGCATGACGCTCAAACGTTTACTGCGGAAAGACAGCATGGACCGGAATGCCGCTACCGGCCAGCGGCGAGCCTGAATCTTCGGGGTGGCGTCGGGTCACAACCAGCAAGAGCGACGTTCTGGAAGGAGACGAACATGAATGATCGAACCCCCTATACCCCGACCGAGATCGACGACACCGAGGACCGCATGGGCTCCATGGAGCAGCTCGATTTCAACCAGCGCAAGGACGAGCGCAAGGGCCGCATCGGCGACGAGGCACCGCGCGAGCAGGTCGAGGACGAATTCCCGCCGGAGCGCGTGGCCGAAGCCGGGATGAGCGCCGGCGAGGTTCCCGACGGTGAAGCCACCCTGGACGACATGAGCCCGGAGACGCTGATTCCCGACGATGGCGCACGTTCGGCCCGCGAACCCGGCCATGGCGAGCCGTCGGATCAGGACCTGAGCGTGGTATCCGAACACCGGATCGGTGCCGACGTCGATCTCGACGAAGCCGAACAGGCGCGCTACGACCCGCTCGACGGCAAGCCCTGGGATGGCCCCGCCGATGGCGATCCGGATACCGGCCTCAGCGGCGGCGATGCGGTGCTGTCGGATGACGACAGCGTGCTGGAAGAGGATCAGGACATCCTCTCCGACGAAGAACTCGAAGGCGATGCCCCACTGGATTCCGGGCGCGACAAGCGGCCGGGCCAGTGAGCGAGCCGCCCGCCGTGCAGGCGGGCGGCGATGCGTGGAGCATACCGGGTCAGTCCAGCAAGGTGCAGGCCATGACCAGGGCGTCCTCGCGCCCTTCCGCCGACGGATAATAGGCCCGGCGCCGGCCCACCTCGTTGAAGCCGTAACGCTCGTACAGGCGATAGGCCGGGGCGTTGCTGGCGCGGACTTCGAGGAAGCATTCGCGACCGCCGCGCGCACGCGCTCGCTCCATCAGATGGTCCAGCAGGCGCAGGCCGAGGCCGCGGCCCTGGCTTTGCGGCTTGACGGTGATATTGAGCAGGTGCGCCTCGTCGAGTATGACGTTGATCACCCCGTGGCCGACCTGCTGGCTGCCTTCGAACATCACCCAGCATTCATAGGCAGAAAGCGCATCGGTGAAGATGCCGCGTGTCCATGGGTGGCTGAAGGCTGCGTATTCGATCTTCAATACGGCATCGATATCCGTCTGGGTCATCGGACGGAAGCTGACGGCATCACTCATCAAAAGCGTACTCACGAACCTATGTTCCAACGTGGCATGCTACGGCGCACGGCCTTCCACAGTTCGGCCTTGCTGGCCGGCTGCTCCATCAGCCGTTCCAGGCCGGGCATCGCCAACGCATGGCCGAGGCCTTCGATGGCCAGCTCGCGGTAGCAGGCAGCCTCGTCCACCTCGGCGGCGAAACGCAGCGCCGGTAGGCCGACCAGCCAGATGCAGTCGCAGCCCATGCCTTCCAGTTCGGCGGCGACCACGCCCTGCACGTAGTCACGCGCAGCCTCCGCCCCCTGATCGAGGCTGCCTTTGTGCAACAGCGGCCAGCGGATCGGCTCGCCGTCTCCGACCTGCTGCGGCTTGTCCGGAAGGCGCGCGGCACGCAGCAGGTCCTTGAGCAGGATGTAGGCCGGGTCGCGGCCCTGGAAGGCTTCGCCCGTGGGCAGCTCTACCAGCAACAGGACGTTGCCGGCCCGCAGCAGCTGCAACGAGAAGCGCGGGGGTGGCTCGACGGGCCTGGCCTGTTCGGGCTGAACGTCCGGCGCGGCGGCGACCGGCTCGGGTTTCCTGGGCTCCGGCATCGCGACACGCGGGCGCGGCAGCTCCGGCCGCACGGCGGGTGCCGGGACCACCGCTACCGGCTCCGCCGCCGGCGCGGCCAGCTCGGCCGCCGCAGGAGGCGCGGGCGCAACGTCATCTTCCGACTCGGCCGTGAGCGGTAACAGCAATTCCGGCCGCGATGGCGCCGCAAACGGCAATTCGGTGCGCGGCAGCCAGCTGGCTACCTGCATGGCATCGAGGTAGGCCCGACGCGCGGCTTCGCTGATCAAACCCCTTCCACCTGCGGATGCGCCTTGGCGCCGACCTGCATCAGGTTCAGCGCATTGAGATAGGCCTTGGCCGAGGCGACGACGATATCGGTGTCGGCGCCATTGCCGTTGACGATGCGCCCGCCCTTTTCCAGCCTCACGGTCACTTCGCCCTGGGAGTCGGTGCCCTGGGTGATGGCGTTGACCGAATACAGCTGCAAGGTGGCACCCGATTCGACGATGGCTTCGATGGCCTTGAAGGTGGCGTCCACCGGGCCGGAGCCCTGCGCCGCGGCGCTGCGTTCGGCACCGTCGACGCTGAGCACCAGCTTGGCTTGCGGAATCGCACCGGTCTTGCTCGCCACGTCCAGGCTGGCCAGCTTGAAGTGCTCGGGCGCCTCGTCGGCCAGGGTGTCGGAGACCAGTGCCTGCAGGTCTTCGTCGAAGATTTCGTGCTTCTTGTCCGCCAGCGCCTTGAAGCGGACGAAGGCGGCGTTCAGCTCATCGCCTTCCAGCACGATGCCCAGCTCCTCCAGGCGCGAACGGAACGCGGCACGGCCGGAATGCTTGCCCATGACCATCTTGTTGGCGTTCCAGCCGACCGACTGGGCGGACATGATCTCGTAGGTCTCGCGGTGCTTGAGCACGCCATCCTGGTGGATGCCCGACTCGTGGGCGAAGGCATTGGCGCCGACGATGGCCTTGTTCGGCTGCACCGGGAAGCCGGTGATGCCCGACACCAGGCGCGAGGCGGCGAGGATGTGCTCGGTCTCGATGCGGGTATGCACGCCGAGCAGGTCCTGGCGGGTCTTGATCGCCATGACGATTTCTTCCAGCGCGGCGTTGCCGGCACGCTCGCCGAGGCCATTGATGGTGCATTCGACCTGGCGCGCACCGGCGACCACCGCCGCCAGCGAGTTGGCCACGGCCAGACCCAGGTCGTTGTGGCAGTGCACCGAGAACACCGCCTTGTCGGCATTGGGGATGCGTTCGAGCAGTTGGCGGATGGTGTCGGCATACTGGTGCGGGATCGCGTAGCCGACGGTGTCCGGAATGTTGATGGTACGCGCGCCGGCGTCGATCGCCGCCTCGATGATGCGGCAGAGGAAGTCGATCTCCGAGCGCCCGGCGTCCTCGCAGGAGAATTCCACGTCGGCGCACAGGCTACGCGCCTTCTTCACCGCGCGCACCGCCTGCTCGACCACCTGGTCCGGCTGCATGCGCAGCTTGTACTGCATGTGGATCGGGCTGGTGGCGATGAAGGTGTGGATGCGTCCGGCGTTGGCGCCGGCCAGCGCTTCGGCGGCGCGTTCGATGTCGGCGTCCACCGCGCGCGCCAGGCTGCACACGGTGCTGTCCTGGATATTGTCGGCCACCAGCTTCACCGCGGCGAAGTCGCCGGGGCTGGCGATGGCGAAGCCCGCTTCGATCACGTCCACCTTCAACCGCTCCAGCGCCCGGGCGATGCGCAGCTTCTCCTCGCCGGTCATGGAGGCACCGGGGCTCTGCTCGCCGTCGCGCAGGGTGGTATCGAAGATGATGACGCGGTCGTTGCTGCTCATGTCGGGTTCCTCATGGCCGGCCGAAGCATTCGGCGCCGTTGCGATAGGGTGAATTGTGGCCGGAAACCGGCGCAGCGGAAAGGCCGCCGAACCATCGCGCCGTCCCGATGATCGGTTCGGGCTGCGTCGCGCCAGGGCGAGGCAGTACAATTGCGGCTTTTATTCGCATCCGACAGAACCGGCTGACATGATCGAACCCAAGCGCGTACTGCGTGCCCTCGCCGAACACTGGACGTTGCTCGAGCCGCTGTGCGAGCGCTTCGATGCCGGCACCCTGAGCCTGGTGGAGCTGCGCCATCAGCTCGCCGCGCAATTGCCGGAAGGCACACCGACCGACATCACCGCGCTGCTCGACCAGTGGATCCGCCTGGACATCCTGGTGCCGGTAGCCAAGAGCCCGAACCGCTTCGAGCTGAATGCGCAGATCCACGATTTCCTCGCCTACCTGCGGCGCGAACACCGCCTCGGCCTGTGCCTGGAAATCGAGGCCTATCTGCGCCACCTGGAGCGCCTCGCCGGGCATATTCTCGATGCCTTCGAGATTCGCGACGGCAACGACCTGGCGCGCCAGCTGCGCCTGCTCGACATGCGCGTGCGCGATGTATTGAAAAAGCTCGACAACGACGAGCAGGCCCTGGTTGCCGTGGCCGACCGGGCCAAGACCAGCGACCGCCAGATCCCGCTGCGCCAGCGCTACGCCGAAGTCCTGGCGACCTGGGACGAATACGTCGAACCGATGATCCAGCTGGTGTCCGCCGATGGCGCCTTCGAGCAGGGCGTGCACCGCGTCGAGCAGGTGCTGATGAAGCTGCTCAGCGATCAGCAGCGCCTCGGCCAGTTGGTGGACGACGACCTGCTGCTGCGCACCCACGCGCGCATCCTGGAGATGCAGACCACCGCCCAGCTGACCCTGCGCAAGGCGCGCGAGCTGCTGCTGCCGCTGCGCGAGGAAGCGCGCCGGCACAACGCGGTGACCCGCGGCGCGGCATTGGCGCTGTCGGCGATCCGCAAGAAGGGCCTGGACGCCGTGCCGCAGGCTTCGCTGCCGCTGTTCACCCGCCCGCAGAGCACCTTCCTCGGCACCGCCAGTCAGGTCGAGGCCTATGTCTACGCCCTCGCCTGCTTCGAGCCGAAGCCGGCGCAGTTCCCCAAAGCCAGCGGCAAGCGCAAGGGCGATCAACCGCAGGCGCCGCGTACCGCCCGCGAGATGATCGAACGCTGCCAGCAGGCCCTGCCGCTGCCGGACCTGATGGCCTGGCTGCTGGAACAGGAGCCCGACGGCGCCACCGACGAGCTGCTCTACTGGTTCTCGCGCCTGTCACGCGACGCCCGCTTCCAGCGCGACCGCCTGGAACGCCGCGAATACCTGACCCGCGAGCACCGCGTCAGCCTCAGCTCGTTTGCCCTGATGGCCAATGCAAATGCTTGAGCCTTGCGTAGGGTGGACAACGCGCAGCTTGTCCACCACCGGCCGCACCGAACTCCCTGTCGGACGAGGCTTCGCCTTTATCCGCCCAACGATCTTCGAGCAACCTGAATGAACATCGACCTCAAGGAAATGACCCAGCTGGCGCCGATCTTCCGCGAGCTGTTCAAGGGCTATCACCTGTCGCGCAGCGAGCCGGAGCCCTACGCCCAGTTGAGCAACCTGCAGGACCCGTACCGCGCGCTGTTCAAGGCGCTCGGCTTCGAGCTGGTCTGCGACCCGCGCGGCTTCTACTACTTCGTCCCCGAACAGATGGGCGCGCAGGTGAACAAGACGGCGCAGCGCCTGGCGCTGTTCACCTTCATCCTCGTCGAACACCTGGCCGACCAGGGTCGCGACCCGCTGGCCGTGCTCGATGGTGGCAGCCTCGGCCGAGACGAACTGCCGGCACTGCTGGACAAGTACCGCGACCTGTTCCTGCAGGCCGAAGTCACCACCCAGGACGAACTGGAAGAGAAGATCATCCGCCGCCTGACGCAGCTGGGCTTCGCCGAGGACAGCAACGGCGTCTATCGCTTCCTGCCGCCGATGCACCGTTTCCTCGACGTCTGCCTGTCGGTGCAGCAGGACCGGGATCTGGCCGCCAGCCTGCACAGCAGCGACCTGCCGCTGCCGGCGCCGGAACTGATCGCCGAGGACGAGAGTGAAGACGAGATCATCCTCATCGACGAACCGTTCGAGGAATCAGAAGAGGACGCCCTGGCCCGCGCCATCGCCGAAGAAAAGGAGCTTGAAGCATGAGCCAGGAACGCTACGGCATTCGCCGTTTCGCCCTGCTGAACACCGCCGGCTACAGCCTCGGCATCTTCCCGCTGGAAACTCCGCTGTCGGTCTACGGCGCCAACAACCTGGGCAAGAGCGCCTCGATCAACGCGCTGCAGTTCCCGATCCTGGCGCGCATGTCGGACATGAGCTTCGGCAAGTACAGCCTGGAACAGTCGCGCAAGTTCTACTTCGCCTCGGACACCAGCTACATCCTGGTCGAGGTGATGCTGCCCCACGGCCCGCACGTGATCGGCGTCGCCGGGCGCGGCCCGGGCGGCGGCTTCGGCCACCAGTTCTTCGTCTACCAGGGTTCGCTGGATCTGGATCACTACCAGCAGACCGGCACCTGCCTGCGCCAGCGCGAGCTGTTCGCCAACCTCGAGCGCGCCGGCATCAAGGCCTACGAGGTCAAACCGGACGAACTGCGCCGACTGCTGGTCGGTGGGCACACCTCGATCCCGCTGGACATGACGCTGATCCCGCTGCGCTCGACCAGCGAGCAGAGCCTGAAGACCTTCCGCGCGCTGTTCATCAACCTGCTGCATATGCGCGAGATCACCGCGGCGAAACTCAAGCAGCTGTTCCTCGATGCCTTCGAGCACAGCCTGCGCTCCGGCAGCGTCGACTATATCGCCGCCACCGAGGAAGCCTTCCGCGACGTGCGGCGCATGGAGCAGGACTACCAGGCGCTGGTTGCCGCAGGCCCCTTGGTCGAGGCACTGGCCGCCGGTGTCGCCCAGCGCGAACTGCTGCGCGGCAAGCTGCATCGCCTCTCGCCGCTGCTCGACAACCTGCTCGGCAGCTGGCACGACTACGCCGATGCGCGCAAGGAAGAGCTGATGATCCAGGCCGAGCATTACCGCCGCGAGCAGGACGGCCTGCAGAACGAGCAGCGTGGCAGCACCTCCGAACTGATGCGTCTGGAACGCGAGATCAGCGAAACCCAGCGTTGGCTGGGCGAGCTCGCGGTGCTGAAGAACCGCTTCGCCCTGGTCGAGGATGCGCATGTGCTGGAGCAGCAACTGCTCGCCGCCAAGGACGCCCATGACGAGCTGGCCGGTGCGCTGGCGCAGTCCCGCCAGTTCTCCAGCGAGGATCTGGACGAACGCCTGCGCGACCTGGAAAAGCGCCTGAAGTCGGTGAAGCAGCAACTCGATCACGCCGACAACAACAGCTATTCACGCCTGCGCGAGGAATTCTCCCAGGCCGACGTCGACCGCCTGATGCGCCTGTTCAACGGCCAGCTGTTCAGTCTTCCGCTGGGTGAGAAAGGCATCACCGCTGAGGGTGACGATTGGGTCAAGGCCGTGGAAGCGGTGCTGGATCGCTTCAAGGGCGACACCTTCTCGGTGCCGGGCCTGTCCATCGACCTCTCGCATATCGAGCCACCGGCGCTGCAGGCCCTGGCCGACCGTGCCGCCCTGCGCGACCAGAAGGACCGCCTCGAACGCGAGCTCAAGCAGCTCAGAACCCAGCACGCCGTGGCCGTCGACCGCGTCGCGAGCAAGACCCAGGCCGAGGCGCTGTACCAGGCCGTGCTCGATGCGCAGAAGGCGCTGGAAGACTTCCGCCGCAGCCAGACGCTGAGCGCAGAGGAACCGGCCAAGCTGGAGCAGCTGGCCCAGGCCGAAGCCGCCCAGGAAGAACTCAAGCGCACCAGCGATGCCTTCGCCGACCGCGTGCGACACCTGTCGGCCAAGCTGCAGCTGGTCGGCCGTCAGCTGGCCGATCTGGAAGCCAAGGAACGCACCCTGGAAGATGCGCTGCGCCGTCGCCAGCTGTTGCCGGCGGATCTGCCGTTCGGCACGCCGTTCATGGACCCGGTGGACGACTCGCTGGACAACCTGCTGCCGCTGCTCAACGACTACCAGGACAGCTGGCAGGCGCTGCAGCGCGTCGACGGCCAGATCGAGGCGCTCTATGCCCAGGTGCGCCTGAAGGGCGTGGCCAAGTTCGACAGCGAGGAAGACCCCGAGCGCCGCCTGCAGCTGCTGGTCAACGCCTACGCGCATCGTCAGGACGAGGCACTGACCCTGGCCAAGGCCCGCCGCGCGGCGGTCACCGACATCGCCCGGACCCTGCGCAATATCCGCAGCGACTATGAAAGCCTCGAGCACCAGTTGGCGCTGTTCAATCGCGAGATCAACAAGCGCCAGGTGTCCAACCTGGCGAGCTTCCGCATCGTGCTGGCGCCGAACAAGGATGCGCTCAGGCACATCGACCAGATCATCCACAGCGCCGGGCAATACGAGGAAGGCGAGACGCTGTCGGTGTTCGACCTGTCCCAGTCAGCCGAGCAGGACGCGAAGAACGAGGAAGCCAAGGAGTACCTGGCGCGACTGGTGGCGGCGAACAACAACCAGTTGGGCCTCAAGGACCTGTTCGAGCTGGCGTTCGAGATCACCAAGGTCGGCGGCCAGCCGGTGATTCACACCGACATCGATGGCGCCGCAAGCAACGGCACCACCATGACCATCAAGGCGCTGACCAACATGTACCTGCTGCTGCACCTGATGGACCGCGAGCAGGCCGGGCGCATACGCCTGCCCTACTACCTCGACGAGGCGGCCGACATCGACGAGCGCAACCAGCAGGCGCTGATCGAAACCAGCCTGCAGCTGGGCTTCGTGCCGATCCTCGCTTCGGTCAAGCCGCAGGTCTCGGCGCACGTGGCCATCGACCTGGAAGGCGGCAGCGGGCCGGCGGGCATCTACATCGACGAAACGGACTGGAAACACATCAGCCGCCGCGACGCGAGCACGAGCCAACAAGCCAGCTCAAAAACACAACGGCAGGAAGAGCCAGCCCGAGCGACTTGAAAAACAAAGGGCCCCGCGGGGCCCTTTTTCATGAGCCTGCCGACCATCGCAAGAAGGCCGCACCGCTCAGCAACCAAACGCAACCGTAGGGTGGGCTTCAGCCCACCAGCACGCCGACCGCAGGCGGTTCTGCCCGCCAACCAGCCATCGTGCGCCTTGTCACTTGCTGGTCTCCACTCGCCCCAACTCGATCTTCGGCGCCCAGCCGAACCACTCCTCCTGCGGCTCCTTGAACAGCGCGAACGTCTGCCCCGGCAGGGCACGCCGTCCCATCTGCTCGCCATCCGGAGTGGCGAAGGCGACACCACCTTCGATCAGCGATTCCAGCGAGTCGGTACGCAGGCTCGCGCCCTTGAACAGGCTGAAATCGACACCGAAGCCACTGGTCTCCCAGAAGCGAGTGCCGGTATGCACCAGCGGCGCATAGCGCGGCTCGATGAGCACGCGGATCAATACCCGGTCGGCATTCTGACCCAGCTCGTAGCCGGTCACCTGGCCCACCTGCACTTCGCGGTAGGTCACGGCATTGCCCGGCTTGATCGAACCCAGCCGCGCGGCGCTGAGTACCAGCGTCAGCCCTTCGCCGGTCTTCTGTGGTTCACGCTCCTGGGCGACGAAGCGGGTCTGCGCGGCGGTGTCCGCTTTTCCCGGGGCAACCTCCAGATAGGGGCCGGTCACGAGCGTCTCCAGATTGGCGCTGCGCACGATGCCGAGCTCGGGCCGCACCACCCAGAAGCGCGTGCCGGCACGGGCGATGTGCGCCTGCGCAGCGGTGATGCGTGCGCGCAGCACGACGCCCTGCAGGTCATCGCTGAGACCCACGGCATCCACCTGCCCTACTTCAAGGCCGCGGTAACGGATCGGCGTCCCCGCGCTCAGGCCGTCGCCGCGCTCCAGGCGAATCTCGATCTGCGTACCACGCTGTATCGCGCTGTCGCGATCCTTGTGCAAGGCGAAGCGCGGAATACGCTTGGCCGCAGGCGCCTGCGGGTCCGGCGTCTCGAAGGCGATGCCACCGGCCAGCAGGCTCTGCAGCGATTCGCTGCGCACTTCGATACCGGACAGGCCGCCACTCAGCGAGATGCCGCTGGCATTCCAGAACTGGCTGGAGCTGTTCACCAGGTTGGCGTAGGGCTGCTCGATATGCACGCCAACCACCACCTGTTGCTGATCGCGGGAGAACTGATAGCTCTGCACCGAGCCCACGCGCACTTGGCGATAGAGCACCGGGCTGCCAACGTCCAGCGACCCCAGCGTGTCGGCCGTCAGCACCAGATGCAGCCCCGGCGCACGAACGTCCAGTGGCGGCGCCTTGGCTCGGGCAACGAAGTCACGCTTGGACGCGGCGCCCTTCTCACCCGGTCGCACGGCGATGAAATTACCCTTCACCAGCGCCTCGAGGCCGGTGATGCCACCCAGCGAGATGGACGGTTTGACCACCCAGAAGTCGGTGCCCTCGACCAGGTAATCCTCGAACAAGGGGTCGATGGAGAGCTCGGCCTGCGCGCCGCTGAGGTCCGCATCGATGTCCAGCATCTTCAACAGGCCGACCTGCATGCCCTTGTACATCACTGGCGTGCGCCCGGCCTGCAGGCCATCGAAATCCGTCAGGGAGACCAGCGCCTTGATCCCCGCCTGGGCCGCATCGAAGTCCTCATAGAGGCGGAAGGGAATGTTCGGATCGGTGGCCGGGCTGTCCTTGCGATGAGCCGGCGTGGCGAAGGCGATGCCGCCAGCGACGATACTGGCCAATGACTCGGTGCGGAACTTCACCCCACCCAGCCCCGCATCCACGGTGATGCCGCTGGCGTTCCAGAAACGCGTATGCTTGCGCACCAGATGCGCGTACTCCGGCAGGATGAACAGCTGCACCTCGACCGTACTGTCATCTTCGGCCAGCACGTAGTTCTTCACCTGGCCGACCTGGATCTGCCGGTAGAACACCGGGCTGCCGCGGTTCAGCGAGCCCAGGCGATCGGCCTTGAGCGTCAGGTGCAGCCCGATACGGCTGTCCGACATTGGCGGCTCCTCGGCCAGCGCCGCGAAGCGCCGCGTCTCTTCGCCCCCAGCCGGGCTGATGCCGATGTAGTTGCCCGACACCAGCGTCTCCAGGCCGGTGATGCCAGCCAGAGTAACGCTGGGCTTGACCAGCCAGAAGCGCGTACCGCTGCGCAGGTAGCCTTCGACGTCCTTGTGCATCTCGATATCGGCGACGACCACCTGCCGACGGCCATCCTCCTCCAGCCGCAGCCCGCGCACGATCCCGATCGTCATGCCTTTGTGCAGTACCGAGGTCTTGCCCACCTCGATCCCTTCGGCACTGTCGAATACCACTTCGATCTGAATGCCCCGTTCGCTATAGGCCTGCCAGGCCAGCCAGGCACCGATCATCAGCGCGATCAGCGGCAATATCCAGATGGCCGACCAGTTGGAAGCTGGGCGGGTTTTCGCTTGCGGCAGGTCAGTCATGCTTGTTCCCGGAATCCGTGTTATCCCAGATCAGACGTGGGTCGAAGGTGATGGCGGCGAGCATCGTCAGGATCACTACGCTGGCGAAGGCCACCGCACCGAAACCGGCTTCCACGCTGGCGAGGCTGCCGAAGTTGACGATGGCCACCAGAATGGCGATGACGAAGATGTCGAGCATGGACCAGCGCCCGATCCACTCGATGAAACGGAACATCAATATCCGCTGGCGTGGCGACATCGGGTGATGGCGTTGTACCGAAATCAGTAGCATGGCGATGCCCACCAGCTTGAAGGTCGGTACCAGGATGCTGGCAATGAACACTACTGCGGCGATCGGCAACATGCCGTGCTTGGCCAGCGCGACCACGCCGGACATGATGGTGTCCGGCGTACCGCTGCCCAGCATGCGTACCGTCATGATCGGCAGCAGATTCGCTGGCAGGTAAAGCAGTGCCGCGGCAATCAACAGTGCCCAGGTTCGGGCAATGCTGTTGGGGCGGCGCATATGCACGCGGGCGCCACAACGCGTGCAGTGCTGCTGCCTATCCTCGTCCGGCCGTTCACGATTCAATTGATGACATTCGTGGCAGACCATCAGCCCGACGTCAGCGGCGCGCATCGGTTCGCTCCGACAAGGCTTCCCAGACCTGGTGCGGCGACATCACCAGCTCCAGCCACACCTGCACCACCAGCAGCCCGGCGAAGCATGCCAGCCCGACACCGAGGCTCAGCTCAGCCATATCCCTGAGCTTGATGATCGACACCAGAATGCCGAGCAGATAGACCTCGAGCATTCCCCACTCCCGCAGATGGTGATAGATCCGGTAAAGGAACAGCCCGAGCGGCTTTGCCCGATCGACACCGATGCAGAGCAGCACTACGAGCTGGCACAGCAACTTGAGCAAAGGGACCGCCATACTGCAGAGAAACACCACCACCGCGATGCCCTGCATATCGCTCCGATAGAGGCTCAGCACGCCGCTCCATACGGTGTCGTCGGTGGTCCGCCCCAGCAGGTTCAGCTGCATGATCGGCAGGAAATTGGCGGGAAAGTAGAGCAGCAGCGCGGCGAGTACCAATGCCAGCCCCGGGCCGATGATGCGATGGCGCAGGCGGAACAATTCATAGCCACAACGCGGACATTCGGCAACCTCGCCGAGATCGAGCGCGGGCTTGAGCATCAGAAGATCACATTCGGGACAAGCGACCAGTTGATCGAGTGGACGCTCGTCAAGCCCTGGGGTGGCAGCCGATTCCGGCATGAAGAACATATCCGAGCAAAGCGCCCATTCTAAACGAGCCAGGAACACTGCTGTCAGCAGTGCGGTACGAACGGTGTTGATCCAGACGGTGTGCCTGTTACAGGATACTGAAGCGGACCGTTCCCTTCCCCAGCAACTCAGGCATGCTTTCTTCGCGCAAAAGCAAACCCCCGACCTGCTTGCGCAGATCGGGGGTTTGGGATAGGTGCTTGACGATGACCTACTCTCACATGGGGAGACCCCACACTACCATCGGCGATGCGTCGTTTCACTGCTGAGTTCGGGATGGGATCAGGTGGTTCCAACGCTCTATGGTCGTCAAGCAATTCGGTTGCTGCCTCGGGGTTGAGCCGCTGCAGCGTATTGGGCATGTGATATATCGGTATTGCGTGTTCTCTGCAAATCTTCGGCTTTGTGTCGACTTCGACCGTCTGACACGCAAACAGCAAATTGTTTGGGTGTTATATGGTCAAGCCTCACGGGCAATTAGTATGGGTTAGCTCAACGCCTCACAACGCTTACACACCCCACCTATCAACGTCGTAGTCTTCGACGGCCCTTCAGGGAGCTCAAGGCTCCAGTGAGATCTCATCTTGAGGCAAGTTTCCCGCTTAGATGCTTTCAGCGGTTATCTCTTCCGAACATAGCTACCCGGCAATGCCACGGGCGTGACAACCGGAACACCAGAGGTTCGTCCACTCCGGTCCTCTCGTACTAGGAGCAGCCCCTCTCAAATCTCAAACGTCCACGGCAGATAGGGACCGAACTGTCTCACGACGTTCTAAACCCAGCTCGCGTACCACTTTAAATGGCGAACAGCCATACCCTTGGGACCGGCTTCAGCCCCAGGATGTGATGAGCCGACATCGAGGTGCCAAACACCGCCGTCGATATGAACTCTTGGGCGGTATCAGCCTGTTATCCCCGGAGTACCTTTTATCCGTTGAGCGATGGCCCTTCCATACAGAACCACCGGATCACTAAGACCTACTTTCGTACCTGCTCGACGTGTCTGTCTCGCAGTCAAGCGCGCTTTTGCCTTTATACTCTGCGACCGATTTCCGACCGGTCTGAGCGCACCTTCGTACTCCTCCGTTACTCTTTAGGAGGAGACCGCCCCAGTCAAACTACCCACCATACACTGTCCTCGATCCGGATAACGGACCAGAGTTAGAACCTCAAAGTTGCCAGGGTGGTATTTCAAGGTTGGCTCCACGCGAACTGGCGTCCACGCTTCAAAGCCTCCCACCTATCCTACACAAGCAAATTCAAAGTCCAGTGCAAAGCTATAGTAAAGGTTCACGGGGTCTTTCCGTCTAGCCGCGGATACACTGCATCTTCACAGCGATTTCAATTTCACTGAGTCTCGGGTGGAGACAGCGCCGCCATCGTTACGCCATTCGTGCAGGTCGGAACTTACCCGACAAGGAATTTCGCTACCTTAGGACCGTTATAGTTACGGCCGCCGTTTACCGGGGCTTCGATCAAGAGCTTCGCTTGCGCTAACCCCATCAATTAACCTTCCGGCACCGGGCAGGCGTCACACCCTATACGTCCACTTTCGTGTTTGCAGAGTGCTGTGTTTTTAATAAACAGTCGCAGCGGCCTGGTATCTTCGACCGGCATGAGCTTACGCAGTAAATGCTTCACCCTCACCGGCGCACCTTCTCCCGAAGTTACGGTGCCATTTTGCCTAGTTCCTTCACCCGAGTTCTCTCA
>NZ_JADDIX010000044.1 GCF_015070855.1 Pseudomonas lopnurensis | reverse complement strand
GTCTGGCGCACCGTCTCGAGGACGTCCTTGACCAGCTGCTGGGCGCGTTCCTCGAGCACGTAGGCGCTCTCCAGCGGAATCAGGTTGCGCCCCTCGTGCTTGAACAGCGGGCAGCGCAGCGCGCTTTCCAGGGAATGGATGGCGCGGTGCACGCTGACGTTGCTGGTGTTCAGCTCCACCGCCGCCTTGCCGAGATTGCCGCTGCGCATGAAGGCCAGGAACACTTCCAGCTTCTTCAGGGTCAGTTCTTCGTCGATCTGCATGGCCGTTGCTCCGCTTGCGGGCAGTCGATTATGCCTAACAAGCGATGGCTCGGGACCCGCCTGTAGCTACCAGGGCGCGTGGCCTATGCGAAGACGGCGTCTTCTTCGTCCGGGATCACGTCGGTGACGAACACGCGGGCGTGGTCGCTCTGCTCGTCTTCGATGCGCAGGCCGAAGTAGAGGGCGTCATTGGCGTCCCAGAAGGCTTCGACCTGCGCCAGCGGGGCGTGTTCGAGCAGGACCTGGCCAGTATGTTCGAGAATGATGGAATAGCGTTTGTCAGCGTGCATGGGAAGTGGCTCTGATCATCGGAATGGGCTGCGCACAGCCGTGATGTCATTTTGTCACTTCGCAAGGCCCGATCCCCGTCCGTTCATCGCCGCGGCGCGAATGGCCGCCGAATGGTCGTGAAGTGCTTGCTGCCCGGATGCGTAGCGATTGGCGCGGCACTTGCAGCGATCGCCTTTCCAAGCACAAAGGATTTCGTTCGGCATGAATGACAGGCCCGACTTCGAGGCAGATACCACGCCCGCGTTCTGGCGTTCCCAGGAGATGCTCCTGCTCCAGCAGGTCATGGCGCTGGCCGGCAAGGACTTCGCCGTGGAGCCGGTGTTCAAGGAAATGCTGCACCTGCTTTCCGAGCTGCTCGGGCTGAACCGCGGGCGGGTCGTGCTGATCGACCCGGATGGCCGGGGCGGGCGCATCCATCACGCCTATGGCCTGACGGACGACGAGGTGGCGCTGGGCAGCTATGCGCTCGACGAAGGCGTCACCGGCCGGGTGCTGGCGCATGGGCAGCTCATCATCGTGCAGGACATCGACAAGGAACCGATCTTCCTCGGCCGCATGGTCGAGCGCAGCAAGCTGCCGGCCGGGCCGGTGTCCTTCATCGCGCTGCCGATCCAGATCGGCCAGCAGACCGTGGGGGTGCTGGCCTGCCATCGCATCCGCATGCGCGCGCGACCGCTGGCCGACGACCTAACCATCCTGCGCATCCTCGCCACGCTCGCCGGGCAGTTGCTGCACCTGCAGGGGTATATCGAGGAGAAGACCCGCGCCTTGGCCCAGCACAACGACCTGCTGACCCGCGCCCTGCATGCCGATGCCACACGTTATGGCATCGTCGGCAATTCGCCCGAGTTGCTGCGTGCCATTTCCGAACTGGAGCGGGTCTCGGACGCCACCGCCAGCGTGCTGCTGCTCGGCGAGTCCGGGACCGGCAAGGAACTGTTCGCCCGCGCCCTGCACCTGGCTAGCCCGCGCCGGGACAAGCCGTTCATCAAGGTCAATTGCGCCGCGATTCCCGAGACCCTGTTCGAGTCCGAACTGTTCGGCTATGAACGCGGAGCCTTCACCGGGGCCACCGCGCTGCGTGCCGGCTGGTTCGAACAGGCCGATGGTGGCACCATCTTCCTCGACGAGATCGGCGAGCTGCCGCTGACCATGCAGACCAAGCTGTTGCGCACCCTGCAGGAGGGTACCATCACCCGGCTGGGCGGCAAGCGGGAGATCCTCATCGACGTGCGCCTGGTCGCCGCGACCAACCGCGACCTGGCCGGCGAGGTGGGCCGCGGGCTGTTCCGCCAAGACCTGTATTACCGCCTCAACGTCATTCCCATCCACCTGCCGTCGCTGGCCGAGCGGCGCAGCGACATCCCCGCACTGGCCATGCATTTTCTCAACCGGGTGAACCAGGCGAACCAGCGCAACATCAACCTGACTGGCGATGCCATCGCCCGGCTGCAGGCCTATCCCTGGCCGGGCAATATCCGTGAGCTGTCCAACGTCATCGAGCGCATGGTATTGCTGGCCGATCGCCCTCTGCTCGGTGCCGCGGACCTGGAACCGTTCCTGGCCGGCGGCGAGGCCGTCGGGGATGCGCGGGCACAGGCGGCCGCCGGTGACGGCTGGGGCGCGGCGTCGGCGTCCATGGCCGTGCGGCCCTACGCACCGGCGGGTTCGCACAGCGCCGAAGAGCTGCGCCAGGCACTGGCCCGTTGCGGGGGCAACAAGTCGCGCGCCGCGCAATCGCTCGGGCTGACGCCACGGCAGTTCGGCTATCGCTGGGAAAAGCTCGGCCTGTAGCGGGTAATGCTGTTCACTTAACGACTCGAGCTGGATGCCGGATCACAGGTAGGAGCGGGCCACGCCCCCGATTCGTGTGCATGGCGCGCTCCTGCAAAGTGCTCTCCGTGCTGATCTGGACAACATTACGGCCTGTAGCGGGCGCTTTCCTGCCATTCAGACCGGCCAATGACATTGTTTACATTGTTTCCAATCTGTTCATTGGGCATGCCGCCAGATGTGTGGGAAGCGAGCCTTAAATTTCACATCTAATTGATATAAAAGGAGTTTTATTGAGAATTCGGTGATTGGCATAACCTCTGCAATAACCCCGGCGAGACCGAAGAGCAGCCCGCTGCTCAGTTTGAATCCCGTTGGAGAATGCCATGTCCGCCGCACCCGCCACCTGTGCCACCACCGTCAAGACCTACCTGAAGCCGATCGATCGCGACGGCCTGATGGGTTTCGCCGAGAAGGGCCGCAACAACCCCGCCAGCCGGGGCACCAACAAAGTCCACACCGTGATGCAGGGGATGTACCGCAGCCTCAGCTACGTCGGCGAGCACACGCCGGTGGTGGTGGACGAACCGCTGCACCTGTTCGGCGAGGATACCGCCCCGGCGCCGGGCGAGATCGTGCTGTCCGGCCTGGGCGGTTGCCTGGCGGTGGGCATCACGGCGGTGGCGACCTGGAAACAGGTGAAGCTGAGCCGGCTGGAGGTGTTTCTCGAGGCGGACATCGGCAACCCGGCGGCCTGGGGCGCCGGTGGCGCAGAGATGCAGCCGGCGCAGATGGGTTTCCAGGAAATCCGCGTGAAGGTGCTGGTGGAGGGCGATGCGAGCCGCGAGGAGCTGGAGGAGATCGTGCGCCAGGCCAATTTCTACTCGCCGGTGGCCAACTCCATGCGCAATCCGATCCCGTTCAGCATCGGTCTGG
>NZ_JADDIX010000043.1 GCF_015070855.1 Pseudomonas lopnurensis | reverse complement strand
ACCAGAAGATCCGCGTCGGCCACGAGCGCCACGATACCGTCGAGGCCAACGCCTACAGTGAACTGCAGGCCGAGGAACACCGCACCACCCACGGCGACCGCCGCAGCGAAGTGAAAGCCAGCGACCACCTGACCGTCGGTGACAGCCAACACGTTCAGATCGGCAGCGGCCAGTTCGTCGAGACGGGCGACGAAATCCACTACTACGCCGGCGACAAGGTGGTGATCGATGCCGGCCTGGAGCTGACCGCCAGCGGCGGCGGCAGCTTTCTCAAGCTCGATCCCGGCGGCATCACCCTGAGCGGGGCGACGATCGATATCAACTCCGGCGGCGCGCCGGGCAACGGTTCGGGCGCCAAACCGATTCTGCCGGGGCAGGTGAACCCGGCGGATACGGACAAGGCCGGGATGCCCCTGGAGGCCCTGGCCAAGCAACGCCGCGTTTTCCTGCAGGCCACCAGCGGCATCTGCGAAGTCTGCGAAGCGGCCAAGCAGGCCAGGGAGGCGGAATGACCGGCACGGGCTTCCTACTGTTCGATGGCGCATCGCACAAACAGGCACTGGCCTGGCTCTGCCAGACCTTCCCCGGGCACAGCCCCCGACCACTCCTGTCGGGTACGCCCTATTCGCCCCTCGCAGAGATCGGCCCCATTCTGCTGAACGCGGATGCAGGCAGCCCATTGCATGAAGCCTGGTACCGGGGCAGGTCCGAACTGCGGCACGCCGTCTGGCTGAAAAGCGACTTCGCCCTGCATGAACTGCGCGATGCCCTGCAGCGCCGTTTACGAATCCTCTCTCCCGACGGCAGGAAATTCTGGTTACGGCTGGCCGATGCCCGCCCGCTGCTCGATGCCTGGCGGGCCAACGCCCAATGGCCCGCCGGGTTCTGGCATGGCGTCCGGGATATTTGGCTGCACGATGAAGACGTGCCCTTGCTGGCCTGGAGCAACCCGCCTCCCGAGCGGGACGATAGCGGCGCCAGCGAACCCCTGGACGCACGATTCACCCTGGACTGGCCACTGCTGGAAGCACTGGCGCACAGCGAGACCACCCTGCAGGAAGCGACCACATGAACCAGCCCGTAGCCCGCCCCGACCGTCTCCAGCCCGCGGCCTGCCCATTGCTGGCAGCGGTATTGCCCGTTCGCTACGCCATCGGGCCCATCGATCCGCGCAACCCATCCAGCCTGGATGCCGCGACCCTGGGGCTGCCCGATATCCAGGGGCCGTTCCCGGATCTGGGGCCGGATCATCCCCAGTTGCAGGACCGCCCACTCGGTTACGTGCCGCGCATGCTCCGCGACGGCTGGTTGTACGTCTGGGAAGACGGCCTGCAGGAGCTGAGCGAATACCGGGTCGAGGCATCCATGCTCACCCCCACGGCGCGTGGCGGGCGGGCCCGGGTTGAAGGGGCCATGGCCTACCTTATGCTGGAAGCCGGTGCGCCGGCAGCCCTGGCCTGGTCGCCGGTCGAGTGGAGCGCAGGCCGCTTCGCTGAGGCCGAACAGCAAGCCGAAACTCGCCAACGCCTGATGCGTTCGCTGGTTCCCGGAGCGGCGCCCTTCAGCGGAACGGTCGAGACCCTGCATCCGCAGATCGGCGACGTGAAACCGGAAAACTACCGCTGGAGCTGTGCCCGCGAATCCAGCTACTGGCTGCTGGAAGAACCGCCGCTGAAACGCATGCGGCGCTGTGAGCAACAACACTTCGCGCTGCTGGACGATCCCTGGGGGGTGCTGTTCGACCTCGCCGCTCTGCTGCGCACGCGCAACCAGGCCTTCGACAAACTCAACCGGCACCGGGCCGATGACTGGTCCATCGCAGCCGTGGTCAAGTCCGTCAGCGACAGCGACCAGGCCATACGCGACCGATTGTCTTCGATGGTCGACGTGCAGGGTCTGCAGCGCGTGCTGCAGGAACAGGCACGCGAGCAGGAAGCCCTGGACGTGGACCGCCGGCGCCTGGCACAGCTCTGGGCAGCCTGGTTCTCGACCCTGGGCGGCGACACGCCCGCCGCTCTGGAGATCGCCTGCGAACACTTCGACATCACCCAACGCGACCAGCGCGACCTTCTCGAAGCCAGCTTTGCCGCTGCCTGCCTCGGGCCCGCCGCGACCCCGCCCGGCGTCAAGGCCATCGAAGAAGCCCTGGATCCGGATCGCAGCAAAGGCCAGCCTTGGCTGCTCTGGGCGGTACTGGGTCTGCTGCGCAAGCCGTCCGTTGGCGAACTGAAGCAGTTGCTGCATGTTCAGGAAGACGTGTCCGAAGTCGCGGTCGACGCGAGCACGGCTGCGGCTCGTCTGGCTCGCGCAACGGCCCTGAGCCTGGCCCTGAATCGCGGAGCGGACGGGCTGCAGGGGCTCGCGCCGGTAGGCGGCGGCGAACCCCTGTTCGCAGCCGTGTCGCCCATTCTGGCCGGCCGGCTACGCACACTGGCCGAGCAGATTCACCCGCTGGTCTACAACCTGATGGTCGCCATGCTGGTGCGTAGCCAGCAGCGAATGGAAGTGGAGCGACTGCAGCCCGTCGATGCCCTGCGCTGGCTCAGCGAGCAGATGGGCCAGGCCCATAACAAGGGGCAGCGGCGCAGCATCGGCAAGCGCATCGAGCAGATCGAGCGCGAGCAGGCGCGTGCCGCTCATACCGCCCCCGGCACGGCCACCAGCAAAAGCCCAACGGCGACCCAGGTAGAAGACGCCATCCCGCATCTGCGCGTGGTGCCCGTCCCGCAATCGGCACCCGCCCACCCCCAGCCGGGCTATGGCAGCGACGTGCCACGCGCAAGACCCGGCAAGCCCGCGCCAGTGCTGCCGCCGCTGAGCGGCGATACGGCCAAGCTCAAGTTGGATCTGCCGCGCAATATCGGTGAATTGCTGGACGAGGCGCCGCTGAAGACGTTGATTGCGCTGGTAGCGGTGTGGAATACGGCAGAAGCCGCCAGAACAGCCATTAAAAATAAATCCGGTAAGAACTACCTTGCTCTAGGAAGCGCGGCTTTTGCGAATCTGACAGCCGGTACCGCGATACTGCAGCAACTAGCCGATACCCGCTGGGAACAGCATGTGGCTCAAGCCAGCCATCTCGATTCAAAGGCTCAAGAATACCTGGCACGGGCACTGGGTTTAGGCTCTGCCGCGATGCTGTTGCAGGCCATTACCGCCGGCATTGATGTGTTCTATTTCGGCTGGCATGCACTGGATGCCTATCGCGCCGGCGACCTGGATACGGCCGCGGTCAGCACCGGCCTGGCTGGCGCCAACCTGGCCTATGCCCGCGTTTCGCTGCAGGCCATGCGCGCCCTGCGTATCGCCCGTGCCGCGGCACTGGCCGGCGAGGCGGAGGCCCTGGCCACCGGCATCCGCGTGCTGTCCCTGCCGCTGCGCCTGAGCCTGGTGGGCTTGACCGCCACCCTCTTCATCGGGCTGATCTCGCTGATCTATACCTGGGACACCCCACTGGAACAATGGATCAAGCAGACCCGCTTCGGCATTCGCCCGGCGGACTGGTCCGGCGACTTCGCCGCCACCATGCGCGCCTTCTACCAGATCGTATTGCCGGTCAGCCTGAAGCTGGAGCGCTGGAACGATATCGATCCGCGCAGCGGCCAGTGGGTCAACGAACTGCGCCTGGTGCTGCGCCTGCCGGGCCAGCGCGAATACCGCCAGGGCATGGTCTGCTTCGACGGGCACGACGAATGGCAGCGCTCGACCGGCCTGCTCGGCTCCGCCAAACGCTGCGTGCCGCTGGTATGGGGCGAGGA
>NZ_JADDIX010000042.1 GCF_015070855.1 Pseudomonas lopnurensis | reverse complement strand
TTGCAGCTTGCAGCTTGCAGCTTGCAGCTTGCAGCTTGCAGCTGCTTTCCTTGATCCCGGCCGGCCCAGCCCGCGCTTTGGGCCTGTTATCATGGCCGACAGTTCATCGTTCTGGAATCGTCCATGTCTCGCGAAATTCGCATCGCCACCCGCAAGAGTGCCCTGGCCCTGTGGCAGGCCGAATACGTCAAGGCGCGCCTGGAAGCGTCGCACCCCGGGCTCGAGGTCAGCCTGGTGCCGATGGTCAGCCGCGGCGACAAGCTGCTCGATGCGCCGCTGGCGAAGATCGGTGGCAAGGGCCTGTTCGTCAAGGAGCTGGAAACCGCGCTGCTGGAGAACGAGGCGGACATCGCCGTGCATTCGATGAAGGACGTGCCGATGGAGTTTCCCGCGGGGCTCGGTCTGTACTGCATCTGCGAACGCGAGGACCCGCGCGACGCCTTCGTCTCCAACCGCTACGACAGCCTCGATGCGCTGCCGCCCGGCAGTGTGGTCGGCACCTCCAGCCTGCGTCGCCAGGCGCAACTGCTGGCGCGCCGGCCTGACCTGAAGATCCAGTTCCTGCGCGGTAACGTCAACACCCGCCTGGCCAAGCTCGATGCCGGCGAATACGACGCCATTATCCTCGCCGCCGCCGGCCTGATCCGTCTCGGCTTCGGCGAGCGCATCCGCTCCAGCATCGGCGTCGACGAGAGCCTGCCGGCCGGCGGCCAGGGCGCCGTGGGCATCGAATGCCGCACCGGCGACAGCGAGCTGCATCAACTGCTGGCCTGCCTGAACGACCCGGCGACCGCCACCCGTGTCACTGCCGAACGTGCGTTGAACAAGCGTCTGAACGGCGGCTGCCAGGTGCCGATCGCCTGCTACGCGGTGCTCGAGGGCGAACAACTGTGGCTGCGCGGCCTGGTTGGCCAGCCGGACGGCACCCTGCTGCTGCGCGCCGAAGGCCGTGCGCCGGCCGCAGAGGCCGAGGCACTGGGCGTGCGGGTCGCCGAAGACCTGCTGGCCCAGGGCGCCGAGCGCATTCTCCAGGCCGTCTACGGCGAGGCCGGGCACGCGTGAGCGACTGGCGCCTGCTGCTGACCCGGCCGGCCGAGGAATGCGCCGCACTGGCGGCGACCCTTGCCGACGCCGGCATCCACAGTGCGAGCCTGCCGCTGCTGGCGATCGAGCCGCTGGCGGAAACCGCCGAGCAACGCGCGACGATCCTCGAACTGGATCGCTACTGCGCCGTGGTCGTGGTCAGCAAGCCCGCCGCCCGGCTGGGGCTCGAACTGCTCGATCGCTACTGGCCGCAACCGCCGTTCGGCCAGGCCTGGTTCAGCGTCGGCGCCGCCACCGGCGCGATCCTCGAAGGCTACGGTCTGGATGTCAATTGGCCGGAGCGCGGTGATGACAGCGAGGCGCTGCTGGCGCTGCCCCGCTTGGACGAAGCCCTGGCCAGGCCCGATCCGAAAGTTCTGATCCTGCGCGGCGAGGGCGGCCGCGAATTGCTCGCCGAGACGCTGCGTGGCCGCGGCGTGCAGGTGGACATTCTCGAACTCTATCGGCGCAGCCTGCCGAGCTACCCGCCGGGAACCCTGGTTGCCACGTTGCAGGCGGAACGGCTCAACGGCCTGGTGGTCAGCAGTGGGCAGGGTTTGCAGTCGTTGCGTGAGCTGGCGGCCGATACCTGGCCCGAAGTGCTTGAGCTACCCTTGTTCGTACCCAGTCCGCGGGTAGCCGAGATGGCTCGACAGTTGGGCGCCAAACGAATCGTGGATTGCCGTGGCGCCGCAGCCGCGGCCTTGCTGGCGGCCTTGCAGGAAACCTCCCTGGCCGCTTCCTGATGCAAAGGATGGAAACGTGAGCGAAGCAGACTCCAAGAAAGAACCGCTGCAACCCCCCGCCAGTGAGCCGACCCCCTCCGTCGAGCCAGTCCAGCCCCAACCATCCAGGCCCGCCTCCGGCAGCGGCGGCAAGGCGCTAGCGTCGCTGGCGCTGCTGGTCGGCCTTGGCGGCGTCGCCCTGGGCGGCTATGGCCTCTGGCAACTGCAGCAACTCGGCGCCCAGGACGATCGCCAGCGCCAGGCGCTGCAGAGCGCCAGCGAGCAGACCCGCCAGTTGGCAGAGCGTGATCAGCAACTGGCTGCACGCCTCGGCCGGCTGGAGCAACTGCCGTCGGCCGCCGAGCTGGAGGAACGGCGGCGTCTGCTCGCCGCGCTGCAGAGCGACCAGCAGCGCCTCTCCGGTCGCGTCGAACAGGTGCTCGGTGCCAGTCGCGAGCAGTGGCGCCTGGCCGAGGCCGAGCACCTGCTGCGTATGGCCATGCTGCAGTTGTCGGCAATGCAGGACGTCAAGAGCGCCGAGATGCTGGTGCACGAGGCCGATCTGATCCTGCAGAAACAGGACGACCCGGGCGCCTATGCCACCCGGCAGAAGCTGCTCGAAGGGCTGGAAGCGCTGCGCAGCCTGCCGGAGCTCGATCGTACCGGGCTGTTCCTGCAGCTCGGTGCCCTGCGCGGGCAGAGCAGCCAGCTCAGCGCCCTGGCCCCGGAATTCGTCAATGGCGAGGCGCTGCCCGAGGTCGCGGGGCAGAGCCGCTGGCAGCGCTGGCTGGACGAGCTGACCCGCTACGTGCGGGTCGACTTCGATGCCAGTGCCGACGTCAAGCCGCTGCTGGCCGGCCAGACGCTGGGCCAGGTGCGCCTGGCCCTGTCGCTGGCCATCGAGCAGGCGCAATGGGCCGTGCTCAACGGCAACGCCGAGGTGTACCGGCAGTCCCTGCAGCAGGCCAGTGCGCTGCTCGAGGATCACTTCAGCGAAGAGAACGGTCAGGCGCGCGGCCTGCGCGAGCGCATCGAGGCGCTCGCGCGGCGCGAGGTGCAGGTGACGCTGCCGGATCTGGCACCCGCGCTCAAGGCGCTGCAGGCCTATGTGCAGAAGCAGGAGACACCTGAAAGCGCCGTGCCGGCCGAGCCCGCGGCCGACGAGCAGGAGGCGCAGCGCACATGAAACGCCTGGCCCTGGTAATCATTCTGCTGCTCGCCATCGCGGGTTTTCTCGGCTGGGCGATCAGCCAGAGCGCCGGCTACGTGCTGATCACCTACGACCGCTTCCGTTACGAATCGAGCTTCTGGGTCTTCCTCGCGCTGATCGCCTGCCTCTGGCTGCTGGCGGTGGCGCTGCGCTGGCTGCTGGGGCTGCTGCAGGTCTCCGGCGCGCTGGTCAACCCCTGGTCGCGCCGGCACCGCGCCCGGCGGGTCGAGAACGCCTCGCGCCGCGGCCTGCGGGAACTGGCGGAGGGGCAGTGGAGCCACGCCCTCGCTCATCTGCGCCTGGCGGCGGACAACGATCGCCAGCCACTGGTGCACTACCTGGGCGCGGCCCGCGCAGCCAACGAGCTGGGCGAGCACGAGCAGAGCGACGAGTTGCTGCGCAAGGCGCAGGAGCGCGAGCCCGAGGCGGCGCTGGCGATCGGCCTGACCCAGGCGCAGCTGCAGATCGCGCGCGGCCAGTACGCCGAGGCGCGTGCTTCGCTCAGCGCGCTGCAGAACGAGCATCCGCGTCATCCCTATGTGCTCGCGCTGCTGCAGCAGCTGTACGTGCAGCTCGAGGACTGGCCGGCGCTGTGCCGGCTGCTGCCGGAGCTGCGCAAGCACCGGGTGCTGCCGCCGGCACGCCTGAACGAACTGGAAGTGCTCGCCTGGACCGCCGCGATCGAGCAGGCCGGGCAGGCATCGGAGCTTGCCGGTGAAGAGGCCGTGCAGGCGCTCAACCAGCGCTGGCAGATGGTGCCGAGCGCTCTGCGCGGCGAGGCGCTGGTCGTGCGCGCCTATGCGGACGGGCTGAGTCGCCTGGGTGCCGAAGCCAAGGCCGAAGAAGTGCTGTTCACGGCGATCAAGCGGCAGTTCGACGATCGCCTGGTGGAGCGCTACGGCCGCGTCCGTGGTCGCGAGCCGGCCCGCCAACTGGCGCATGCCGAGGCCTGGTTGAAGGAACATCCGGAAAATGCCGTGCTGTTGCTGGCGCTGGGGCGTCTGAGCCTGCGCAACGAGCTGTGGGGCAAGGCGCGCGACTACCTGGAGGCGAGCCTGCGCTTCGATCATCGGCCGGAAACCTGCGCCGAGCTGGCGCGCCTGCTGGCCCAACTGGGCGATGCCGAACGCAGCAGCCGGCTGTTCCTGGAGGGGCTCGGCCTGATCGGTCAGGGGTAAGAGCAGCTTCAAGCTGCAAGCCTCAAGCTTCAAGTTGGTAGGGTGGGCTTCAGCCCTCCGGCAGGATTAGACCTTGGTGGACTTCAGCGGAACTAGGCAGGCCTTTGGCGCCAGCCGCCTCGCCGATTCGCTTGCCGTTGCAGGCCGGGTCATGCTTCACCAACACCGGCGAGCGGGGCCATGGTGGATGTAAAAGGCGACATCCACCCTACGCTGGCTTGCAGCTTGCAGCTTGCAGCTTGCAGCTTGCAGCTTGCAGCTTGCAGCTCTAACGTAGCGGACTTTTCCAGCTAGCGGAGCCACCATGCGCCTGGCCAGTCCACGTTCGTTATTTGTTCTCGCCTTCCTCGGCAGCGCGCTGCTGATCGCCGTCGCGCTCTATCTGGAGCATGTCGTGGGCCTGGCGCCCTGTCCGCTGTGCATCGTGCAGCGCATCTGCACCATCGGCTTCGGCCTGGTCTGCCTGCTGGCCGCCATTCATGGCCCGGCGCGCATCGGTCGGCGTGTCTACGCGGTGCTTGCGCTGCTGTTCGTGGGCGTCGGCGGCGCCACGGCGACTCGCCAGATCTGGCTGCAGAGCGTTCCGGCCGACCAGTTGCCGAGCTGCCTGCCGAGCCTGGAATACATGATGGAAGCGCTGCCGTTCCAGGAGATCGCCCGGCTGGTGCTGCATGGCACCGCCGAATGCGCGGAAGTGAGCTGGACCCTGCTGGGCCTGAGCATTCCGGAGTGGAGCCTGCTGGCCTTCATCGCCATGGCGATCCTTTGCATCTGGCAACTGCTGCGTCGCGATTGAGCGAATCTTTCCCCTGCGGCGAACTCCCGTTGCGTTTGCGGAGTCTTTTCCAAAGTGCGCGGCGTCTGTCGGGGCCTGCGTCGGCGGGGCGGAAATTTCGTCGGCATTGCTTGATGCTTCGAGCGCCGCAGCATAGTCTGCTCGTGCGGTGACGGAATCTTGCCATTCGCCGCCGCCACTCACCCAAGGCCGATACCGAAAGACAAAAAAACGTCTCGGAATGGCGTAAAAAAGCATCATCGATTAGGGAAGTGAGGTCATCATGCTCGAAAGCTGTCGGAACGCCCAGGAACGCTGGGGTGGTGTGCATCTGCTGATCGACCGCTGGCTGCACGAACGTCACGCGCTGATCAACGCATTCGATGGCCTGCATGTGGAGCGCGATGGCGCCGCACGTCAGGCATTGCAGAAATTCTGCGAACTGCTGGTCGACTACGTCTCGGCCGGTCATTTCGAGATCTACGAGCAGTTGCTCGCCGAAGCTGAAGCCTTTGGTGACGCGCGAGGCATCGAGCTGGCCAAGCAGATCTATCCGCGTATCGAAACCATCACTCAGGTTGCACTGACCTTCAACGACCGTTGCGAGAAAGGTGACTGCCTGG
Organism: Pseudomonas lopnurensis; assembly: GCF_015070855.1. GTDB lineage: Bacteria > Pseudomonadota > Gammaproteobacteria > Pseudomonadales > Pseudomonadaceae > Stutzerimonas > Stutzerimonas lopnurensis. The sequence goes on along the minus strand of NZ_JADDIX010000042.1, from coordinate 22,115 downwards.
GCAGCCCGGGCCTGGAAGATGAGCTCAAGCAGCTCGGCCAGCTGTTGCACGAGCGTTTCGAGCTTGAAGATTGCCTGATCGAAGTGCTGCACACCGCGCACAAGCAGACCGCCGCTACGGCCTGAGAACCCGCAGGGTTGCCGGATCGCTTGTCAGGCTCATCCGGAGCGCAAGGCCTCCAGCTTGGCTGGCGGTCGCCTGGCCGGCCGTCTAGTATGGGGACATCGAACCCGCCAGGAGGCACCTTCATGCCCGCGAAGAAGAAGTCGGTCACCACTCCGCTGCATCTGTTGCAACACCTTTCGCACAGCCTCATCGAACATCTGGACAAGGCTTGCACACAGGCCCAGAAAGACGCCGAGGACTCCCTCGCCAAGCTGCAAAAGCAGCGCGGCAAGGTGCAGGACAAGCTGCTCAAGGCCCGCGCCAAACTGGACGACGCCGGCAGCGCGGGCAAGGCCAAGGCGCAGACCAGAGCGCGTGCCCGGATCGACGAGCTCGAGGAGTCACTGGCGCTGTTGCAGGCGCGTCAGAGCGAGACCCTGACCTACATCACCGAACTCAAGCGCGACGCGGAACAAAGCCTGGCGCTGGCCCAGGGCATCCGCGAGGTCGCCGATGCCGCCGATCAGGCCTTGCAGGCTCGCAAGCAGCCCGCCGCCAGCAAAGCGCCCGCGACCCGCAGTGCAACGTCCAGGCCGGCCGCGGCCGCGACGGGCGCGAGCAAGCCGGCGCCCACACGTGCACGTGCAGCCAAAGCTTCCACCGCTACCGCTCAAGCGCCGGCAGTCGAGGCGCCGCCTCGCGCCAAGCCGGCCCGCAGCCGGGCAAAGCCGGCCGCTTCCGCTCAGCCCGCCAGTGCCACCCAGCCCGTGGCCAAGCCGGCCGCCAGGAAGCCCGCCGCCAAACCGGCGGCAGCGAAGAAACCCGCTGCGCGCAAGCCTGCCGCCAAGCCGGCGTCAACCGCCGCTCAGGCGCCGAGCAGCCCCAACTGAGTCTGGCGAGCCGCGTGGCGCAGGGTTTCCAGCGCCGCGCGGCAATCCTCTGCGGGTTCCAGTTGCGCCAGCCATTCGGGGGGCTCTGAGCCCGGCTGCCAGTCCCGGCTCGTTTCCTGGAGCTTCAACAGCAGCGCCCGTTCCGCCTCCAGTTCCAGCGCCTTGAGCGTCTCCCGCAGATCATGCAGTGCTGCATCCTTGCCGGCCGGCGTGCGCCAGTCCTGGCGCAGTTGGCGCAGTGGGCGCACCACCTGTTCCTGCCAGGGGCGGGCCAGTTCCTCGAGTCGTTGCCGCCGCGGCGGTGTGCAGGCGATTCCGCGCGCCTCCAGCCAGGCCGCGCAAAGCAGCAGGCAGACATCCGCGCCATGGGCCTGCAGTGCGAGGCAGGCGGATTCGACGCCGGGGCGGGCATAGCAGGCGAGGGCGAAGGCCCAGAGGTCGGTGTTCGGCATTGCGGTGCGCCTTTTTTTCGTTGGTACCGGCTGGCTTTCCGGGCGAACTGATAAACTCCGCGGCCATTATGATCCGACTTCAGAACCTCACTCTACAGCGCGGCCCCCAGCGTCTGCTGGAAGGCGCCGAGCTGACCCTGCATCCCGGTCAGAAGGCCGGCCTGGTCGGTGCCAACGGCGCCGGCAAATCCACCCTGTTCGCCCTGCTGCGTGGCGAGCTGGTGCCCGATGGCGGCGATTGCCAGCTGCCGCCGGACTGGCGCATCGCGCACATGCGCCAGGAGATCGATACCCTCGATCGTCTGGCGGTGGACTATGTGCTCGATGGCGATGTCGAGCTGCGTCGCATCCAGACCGAGCTCGTGGCTGCCGAACGGGCGCACGACGGCAATGCCCTGGCGCGGCTGCATACCGAGCTGGACACCGCCGACGGCTACAGCGCCGATGCCCGCGCGCGCAAGCTGCTGGCCGGGCTGGGCTTTTCCAACGAACAGATGGTCCTGCCGGTGGCCAGCTTCTCCGGCGGCTGGCGCATGCGCCTGAACCTCGCCCAGGCGCTGATGTGCCCGTCGGACCTGCTGCTGCTGGACGAGCCGACCAACCACCTCGATCTGGATGCCATCCTCTGGCTGGAGGACTGGCTCAAGGGCTACCCCGGCACCTTGCTGCTGATTTCCCATGACCGCGATTTCCTCGACGCGGTGGTCGATCACGTCATCCATCTCGAGCAGCGTAAGCTGACCCTCTACCGTGGCGGCTACTCGGCCTTCGAGCGCACCCGTGCCGAGCGCCTGGCGCAGCAGCAGCAGGCCTACGAGAAGCAGCAGGCGCAGCGCGCGCACATGGAAAGCTTCATCCGCCGCTTCAAGGCCAAGGCGACCAAGGCGCGCCAGGCCCAGAGCCGGATCAAGGCGCTGGAACGCCTCGAGGAGCTGGCGCCGGCACACGTGGATTCGCCGTTCGATTTCCGCTTCCGCGAGGCCGACAAGGTTTCCAGTCCCTTGCTGGATCTGGCCGAAGGACGGCTCGGCTATGGCGAGAAGGTGGTGCTGGAAAAGGTCAAGTTGCAGCTGGTGCCTGGTGCCCGCATCGGTTTGCTGGGCCCCAACGGCGCGGGCAAGTCGACCCTGATCAAGACCCTCGCCGCCGAACTCGCGCCCATCGGTGGCCGGCTGCAGCGCGGCGAAAACCTGGCGATCGGCTATTTCGCCCAGCACCAGCTCGATTCGCTCGATCCCAGGGCCAGCCCGTTGCTGCACCTGCAGCGCATCGCGCCCGGCGAGCGTGAGCAGACCCTGCGCGACTTCCTCGGTGGCTTCGATTTCCGTGGCGAGCGTTGCGACGAGCCGGTGCTGAATTTCTCCGGCGGCGAGAAGGCGCGCCTGGCCCTGGCGCTGATCGCCTGGGGCAAGCCCAACCTGCTGCTGCTCGACGAACCGACCAACCACCTCGATCTGGAGATGCGTCTGGCGCTGACCATGGCGCTGCAGGATTTCGAGGGTGCGGTGCTGGTGGTGTCCCACGACCGGCATCTGCTCAAGAGCACCACCGATGAATTCCTGCTGGTGGCCGATGGGCGCGTGCAGACCTTCGAGGGTGACCTGGAGGACTATGCACGCTGGCTGGTGGACTACCGCGCGCGTCAACAGCCGCCAGTCGCGGCCGAGAATACGGCCGACAGGACCGACCGGCGTGCGCAGCGCCAGGCCGCGGCCGTGCTGCGTCAGCAACTGGCGCCGCACAAGCGCCAGGCGGAAAAGCTCGAGAAGGAGCTTGCCGGCGTACACGAAAAACTCGCGGCGCTGGAGGCCCGCCTGGGCGACAGCACGGTCTACGAAGTGGCGCGCAAGGACGAGCTGCGCGAACTGCTGGCCAGGCAGGCCGAATTGAAGGTTCGCGAAGGCGAGCTGGAAGACGCCTGGCTCGAGGCGCTCGAAATCCTGGAGAATCTCCAGGCCCAGCTGGAGGGGAGTGCATGAAGGAGCAATTGTTGCTGCTGTCGCAGGAGTGGCGTGACCAGCTCTTGCTGGGCATGCAGGTCCTGCTGATCCTGCTGGTCGCCTATGTGCTGCAGCGCCTGGTCGCCCGTGGCCTGACCCGGCTGTCGGCGCGCTATCCGCTGCCGCCGGAGCTGTTGTTGCCGGTGCGCGGCGGCATTCGCTGGTTCATCATGGGCGGCGCGCTGATCATGGTGCTGGAGCGCTTCGGCGTGTCCGCCACCGTGCTGTGGACGGCGATCTCCGGCTTCGTCGCGGTGGCGGCGATCGCCTTCTTCGCGATCTGGAGCGTGTTGTCCAACCTGCTCTGCGCGGTGCTGATCCTCACCGTCGGCCCGTTTCGCCTGGGCGATGTGGTGGAAATCGTCGAAGCGTTCGACAAGCCGATCGTCAAGGGCCGGGTCATCGATATCAACTTGCTCTACACCACACTGGACGAGGTCGCCGAACCGGGCACCGGGGCCATCGTGCAAATTCCCAACAGCCTGTTCTTCCAGAAAGCCGTACGCCGTTGGCGCGGCAGCGAAGTGCAGCTCTTCAACCGTAGCTCCAGCGAGAAATAAACCCTTATGGAATGGCTTAGCAACCCGGAAATCTGGGTCGCATTTCTGACCCTGACCGCCCTGGAAATCGTTCTCGGCATCGACAACATCATCTTCATCTCGATCCTGGTCAGCCGACTGCCCAAGGAGCAGCAGCCGAAGGCGCGCTTCTTCGGCCTGGCGCTGGCCATGGGCACGCGCATCCTGCTGCTGCTGTCGATCGCCTGGGTCATGCGCCTGACCAACGACTTGTTCACCGTCTGGGGCGAGGGCGTTTCCGGGCGCGATCTGATTTTGTTCTTCGGCGGCCTGTTCCTGCTGTTCAAGAGCACCCTGGAGATCTGGCACAGCGTCGAGGGCGAAGAAGAAAGCCACGAGGGCGGCGGTGCGGTGAAGGCCGGCTTCATGGGGGTAATCCTGCAGATCGCGGTGATCGACATCATCTTCTCGCTGGATTCGGTGATCACCGCGGTGGGCCTGGTGCAGAACGTGCCGGTGATGGTCGCGGCGATCGTCATCGCCGTGCTGGTGATGATGCTGGCCGCCGGCACCATCAGCGATTTCATCGACAAGCACCCGACCCTGAAGATCCTGGCGCTGTCGTTCCTGATCGTCGTCGGCACCCTGCTCATCGCCGAAGCCTTCGACGTGCACGTGCCCAAGGGTTACGTCTACTTCGCCATGGCCTTCTCGCTGGGTGTGGAGGCGCTGAACATTCGCATGCGCAAGGCCATGAAGCGTAAGCTCAAGGAGCCGGTGAAACTGGGCAAGGGCTCGCCGGACTGAACTGAAGCGCCCGGCCGGTAACCGGCAGGGTCGCTCGAACGGAGGAAACCACGATGTCGCTGGAAACCTGGCTTGCCTTTTTCGTCGCCTGTTGGGTGATCAGCCTGTCGCCCGGGGCGGGCGCCATCGCCTCGATGTCCTGCGGGTTGCAGTACGGCTTCTGGCGCGGCTACTGGAACGCCATCGGCCTGCAGCTGGCGCTGGTGCTGCAGATTGCCGTCGTCGCCGCGGGCGTCGGTGCGGTGCTGGCGACGTCCGAGCTGGCGTTCAGCCTGATCAAATGGTTCGGCGTCGGCTATCTGCTGTGGCTGGCCTTCAAGCAATGGCAGGCGCAACCCGAGGCGCTGGACGACTCCGCCGCGCCACGGCCGATCGGCCGGCCGCTGAGCCTGGTGCTGCGTGGCTTCCTGGTCAATGCCAGCAACCCCAAGGCGATCGTCTTCATCCTGGCGGTGCTGCCGCAGTTCCTCGATCCGCAGCGGCCGTTGCTGCTGCAGTACGCGGAGATGGCGGCGACCATGGTGGTGGTCGATCTGGTCGTCATGGCCGCTTATACCGGCCTGGCCGCCAAGGTGCTGCGCCTGCTGCGCACACCGCGCCAGCAGCGGGTGGTCAATCGCAGCTTCGCCACGATGTTCGCCGCTGCCGCGGCGCTGCTGGCGACGGTGCGGCGCGCCGCCGTATGAGCGCGGCGCCGGGCCGGCTGCGCGTGTGGATCGATGCCGATGCCTGTCCGCGGGCAGCCAAGGATCAGGTGATCAAGTTCGCCTTGAAGCGCAAGTTCGAGGTGCTGCTGGTGGCCGGGCAGAGCCAGGTCAGGCCGGCGTTCGCCTGCGTCAGGCTGATCGTGGTGCCGAGCGGGCCGGATGCCGCCGACGATTACCTGGTCGAACACGCCGCACCGGACGATCTGGTGATCTGCAGTGACGTGCCCTTGGCCGACCGCCTGGTGAAGAAGGGCGTCGCGGCGCTCGACCCGCGTGGGCGCGAGTTCGACGAGCGCAACATGGGCGAGCGTCTGGCGGTGCGCAATCTGTTCACCGACCTGCGCGAGCAGGGACAGGTCGGGGGTGGCCAGGCGGCCTACGGCGAACGCGACCGCCAGGCCTTCGCCAATGCGCTGGACCGCGTGCTGACGCAGTTGATGAGACGCCAGACGTAGGGCGGGTTGCAACCCGCCGAACGGAGTAGGCTTCGCGGACGCTTGGCGGGTTTCACCCGCCCTACGGCTGCAGCTGCTTCATCCGCACAGATAGGTCCCGGTACCCACCGCCACCAGCACACCGTCCTGGTTGTGCAGTTCCGAGCGCACCACCGCCACCTTGTTGCCCGAGCGCAGCAGTACCGCGCTGGCGCTGAAGCGCGCGCCGCGGCCGGGGCGCAAGTAGTCGATGCGCAGGTCGATGGTGCCGAGCCGGGAAAGCCGTTCGGCCCGCTCCCGCGGGGTGAGATGGCGATGCTTGTCGAAGGCGCCGAGCATCGCCATGGCGCCGCCGGCCACGTCCAGCAGCGAGGCGATGACGCCGCCGTGAAGGATGCCGTGGACGAAATTGCCCACCAGCTCGGGTTTCATCGGCAGGTGCATCACCACGCGCGAGGTCGAGATTTCATCCAGCTCGATGCCCAGCGCCAGGTTGAAGGGGATGCGCTCGAACATCTGGCGTACCGCCTGGGCCTGCTCGGCGAGCAGTGCGTCGTCGTCGTTCATGGTCTGCGTTCCTGCGGGATGAGCGACAACGCTGCACGAGCGCCGTTGGGCTGACCAGAGCGGCGGCGGGAGCGCCGGCTGGATTGGCGGCTTTCGCGCAAAAAAAAATCCCGGCCGCGGCGCCTAATGCTGTTCACTTAACGACTCAAGCTGATGTTGGATCTGTAGGAGCGGGCCACGCCCGCGATTCGCGCGCATGGCGCGCTCCTACAAAGTACTCTCCGTGCTTATCTGAACAGCATTACGGCCGCGGCGCCGGGATTTCATGATCGACGGTTCCTCAGACGGTCATCTCCAGCACGCGGTCGACCAGCTTGTAGATGCCAGACGCGGCCTCGCTGATGGACTGCGCGAGCATGTAGGCCGGTGTGGTCACCAGTTTGTGCTGCTTGTCCTCGACGATGTCGCCGACTTCGCACGGCTGGTGCTTGGCGCCCATCTCGACGACCGCCTTGGCCGCATCGGCCTCGTCGCTGCCCAGGGTACAGACCACGCCGGGGCCGAAGATCTGCGTCGCCATGGTCGGCGCGATGCACATCATGCCGATCGGCTTGCCAGCCTGGACGAAGGACCGGGCCAGCGCGATCACCTCGGGCAGGGCCTGGCTGCCGGCGCCTTCGGTGGCGAAGTTCGACAGGTTCTTCGCCGCGCCGAAACCGCCGGGCAGGATCAGGGCGTCGAAATCCTCGGCGCGGGCCTCGCGCAAATCCTTGATCTCGCCGCGGGCCAGGCGCGCCGACTCGGTCAGCACGTTGCGCGATTCCGGCATTTGCTCGCCGGTGAGGTGGTTGATCACGTGCATCTGCGCAATGTTCGGAGCGAAGCACTGCACCTTGGCGCCCCGCTGATCCAGGCGCAGCAGCGTAATCACGCTTTCGTAGATTTCCGAGCCGTCATAGACGCCACAGCCGGAAAGGATCACGGCGACTTTCTTGTTCATAGCGATACTCCTGGTCAAGTTCGAACGGCCCTGTGTCGGGCGCTGCGGTCGTGCGTTGATGCTAGGGTCTGTTCCCGTTTCGTCGCAAGCGGACGAGAAGGGAACAGGCCCATGCCTGGGGCGGATCGAGGTAAGTCCCGCTCTTGCGGCATTGGATTCACGGCGACCCTTTGTGTTCATCGCATGGGCCTGGAATGCGCCTTTGCGCCCTGCGTGAGCCGATAAAGCGCTGGCAGTCGCCGGCCTGGCTGGCGACAATGGAGCGTTTCGGAGGTCGGCCCGCACGGCGCTGTCATCTTTTCGTCATGTCGCCGGCCTATAAACGTCATATTCGCCCGTCTTACGGGCCAGGAGTCCGTCGTGAGTCTCGTTCCTGCCAGCCGGCTGTTTCCCGCTACTCGTCTGCGTCGCAACCGTCGCGATGATTTTTCCCGCCGCCTGGTGCGCGAGAACGTGCTGACGGTCGACGACCTGATCCTGCCGGTGTTCGTGCTCGATGGCGAGAACCGCCGCGAGCAGGTGCCGTCGATGCCGGGCGTGGAGCGGCTGTCGATCGACCTGCTGCTCGAGGAAGCCGAGGAACTGGTGGCGTTGGGCATTCCGGCGCTGGCGCTGTTCCCGGTCACGCCGCTGGAGAAGAAATCCCTCGACGCCGCCGAGGCCTGGAACCCCGACGGCATCGCCCAGCGCGCCACCCGCGCCCTGCGCGAGCGCTTCCCGGAGCTGGGCATCATCACCGACGTGGCGCTCGACCCGTTCACCACCCACGGCCAGGACGGCATCCTCGACGAGCACGGCTACGTGCAGAACGACGTCACCGTCGATGCGCTGGTCAGGCAGGCGCTTTCGCATGCCGAGGCCGGCGCCCAGGTGGTCGCGCCCTCGGACATGATGGACGGTCGCATCCAGGCGATCCGCGAGGCGCTGGAAGTGGCGGGCCAGCACAACGTGCGCATCATGGCCTATTCGGCGAAGTACGCCAGCGCCTACTACGGCCCGTTCCGCGACGCGGTGGGCTCGGCGGCCAACCTCGGCAAGAGCAACAAGAATACCTACCAGATGGACCCGGCCAACGGTGACGAGGCGCTGCACGAAGTCGCCGCCGACCTGGCCGAAGGCGCGGACATGGTGATGGTCAAGCCGGGCCTGCCGTACCTGGACATCGTCTGGCGGGTCAAGGACGCCTTCAAGGCGCCGACCTTCGTCTATCAAGTCAGCGGCGAGTACGCCATGCACATGGCGGCGATCCAGAACGGCTGGCTGAGCGAGGCGGTGATCCTTGAGTCTTTGGTCGGCTTCAAGCGCGCCGGAGCCGATGGCATCCTCACCTACTTCGCCAAGCAGGCGGCACAACAGTTGAAACGGGGGCAATGAGCCCCTCTCGAGGCAAAGCGATGAGCAACCAGGGACTCAGCGAGCAGGAACTGCAGGACGTCGTCGGCGAGGAGTTGGACCAGGCACCGTCCGAGGCGCTGGCGCCGGCGCTGCCCGACGTGGTCGAGGAGGCGCCGGCACCGGCGATTCCCGTGCCGAATCTGGACGACAGCAGCCTCTACATCCACCGCGAGCTGTCGCAGCTGCAGTTCAACATCCGCGTGCTGGAACAGGCGCTGGATGAATCCTATCCATTGCTGGAGCGTTTGAAGTTCCTGCTGATCTTCTCCAGCAACCTCGACGAGTTCTTCGAAATCCGCGTGGCCGGCCTGAAGAAGCGGGTCACCTTCGCTCGCGAGCAGGCCGGGGCCGACGGCCTGCAGCCGCACCAGGCGCTGGCGCGCATCGGCGAGCTGGTGCATGAGCAGGTCGACCGGCAGTACGCGATCCTCAACGATGTGCTGCTGCCGGCATTGGCCGAGAACCAGATCCGCTTCATTCGCCGCCGGCATTGGACGGTCAAGCTGAAGACCTGGGTGCGCCGTTACTTTCGCGACGAGATCGCGCCGATCGTCACACCGATCGGCCTCGACCCGACGCACCCCTTCCCGCTGCTGGTGAACAAGAGCCTGAACTTCATCGTCGAGCTGGAAGGCATCGACGCCTTCGGCCGCGACTCCGGCCTGGCGATCATCCCGGCGCCGCGGTTGCTGCCGCGGGTGATCCGCGTACCGGAGTCGGTGGGCGGCGCGGGGGACAACTTCGTTTTCCTCTCCTCGATGATCCATGCCCATGCCGACGATCTGTTCCATGGCATGCGGGTCAAGGGCTGCTACCAGTTCCGCCTGACGCGCAACGCCGACCTTTCGGTGGACACCGAGGACGTCGAGGACCTGGCGCGGGCGCTGCGCGGCGAACTGATCTCGCGGCGCTACGGCGATGCGGTGCGCCTGGAGGTGGCCGACACCTGCCCGCAGCACCTGGCCGATTTCCTGCTCAAGCAGTTCAACCTCAGTGAAAGCGAGATGTACCGGGTCAACGGCCCGGTCAACCTGACCCGGCTGTTCAGCATCACCGGCCTGGATAGCCATCCCGAGCTTCAGTACAACCCGTTCACGCCGTCGATTCCCAAGCTGCTGCAGAACAGCGACAGGATCTTCAGCGTGATCAACAAGCAGGACATCCTGCTGCTGCACCCGTTCGAGTCCTTCACGCCGGTGGTGGACCTGCTGCGCGAAGCGGCCAAGGACCCCTGCGTGCTGGCGGTCAAGCAGACCCTGTATCGCTCCGGCGCCAATTCCGAAATCGTCGATGCCCTGGTGGAAGCGGCGCGCAACGGCAAGGAAGTCACCGCGGTGATCGAGCTGCGCGCGCGCTTCGACGAGGAATCCAACCTGCAACTGGCCAGCCGCCTGCAGCAGGCCGGGGCGGTGGTGATCTACGGTGTGGTCGGCTACAAGACCCACGCCAAGATGATGCTGATCCTGCGCCGCGAGAACGGCGAGCTGTGCCGCTATGCGCACCTGGGCACCGGCAACTACCACGCGGCCAATGCGCGGCTGTATACCGACTACAGCCTGTTGACCTCCGACGATGCGCTCTGCGAAGACGTTTCCAAGCTGTTCAGCCAGTTGATCGGCATGGGCAAGACCATGCGCATGAAGAAGCTCTTGCACGCGCCCTTCACCCTGAAGAAGACGCTGCTCGACCTGATCGCCCAGGAGACGCAACACGCCGCCGAGGGCCGGCCGGCGCACATCATCCTCAAGGTCAATGCGCTGACCGATCCGAAGATGATCAAGGCGCTGTACAAGGCCAGCCAGACCGGCGTGCGCATCGACCTCATCGTGCGCGGCATGTGCTGCCTGCGCCCGGGCATCGCCGGTGTGTCGCACAACATCCACGTGCGCTCGATCATCGGCCGCTTCCTCGAGCACAGTCGGGTGTTCTACTTCCAGAATGATGGCGACGAGAAACTCTATCTTTCCAGTGCCGACTGGATGGAGCGCAACCTCGACCGGCGGGTGGAAACCTGCTTCCCGGTAGAGGGCAAGAAGCTGGTGACGCGGGTGAAGAAGGAGCTGGAAGGGTTCCTCAGCGACAATACCCAGAGCTGGGTATTGCAGCCGGATGGCAGTTATCTGCGTAACAGCCCCAGCGGCAACCAGAATCCGCGCAACGTGCAGAACATGTTGTTGGAGCGTTTGACCGGCCCGCTGGGCGGTACGCGCTGAGGCGCGGCGCTTGCTCCGGAGCTGCCTGGGCGCAGCCGGAGGCACTGGAGCAGGTCGTGGCGCGGCTGTAGGCCGCCACGCCCGGCGCCCAGCCGATACTGCCGCTCTTGCGCGCCTGGGCCTCGCACCTGGACGAGGGGCCCATCGGGCCCTGGCCCGGTCCTACTTCATCCGCAGTTCGTAGCCGACCCGCGCGAGCCAGGCGGCTTCGGCTTCGAAGTCGGCGCGCGTCAGCGGGTTGGCGTTCAGCCAGTCTGCCGGGAAAACCAGCTCGAGGCTGTGCTCGGCGGCTTTCAGCTGCACCGCGGAAACGGCATTGGCGCCGCGGATATGATGGAACAGGATGGCGAAGCGCAGGAGGATGCAGAGGCGGACCAGGGCATCGGCATCGGCGCCGATTTCGCCGAACTTGTCTTGCGGGATGTTGCGTCGATGGCCGCGTACCAGCAGAGCCAGCATCAACTGGTCCTGGCGGGAAAACCCCGGCAGGTCGGAGTGCTCGATCAGGTAGGCGCCGTGCTTGTGGTAATGGTAGTGGGCGATGTCCAGTCCCACCTCGTGCACCCGCGCGGCCCATGCCAGCAACTCGCGGTGCCAGTCCTGGTCGAGGTTCCAGGCTTCGGCGACCTGATCGAACGCCTCCAGCGCCTTGGCTTCGACCCGGGCGGCCTGCTCCGTGTCGACGTGGTAACGCTCCATGAGGAAGCTCAGCGAGCGATCGCGTACGTCCTCGTCATGGTGCCGGCCCAGCAGGTCGTACAGCACCCCCTCGCGCAAAGCCCCTTCGGAATGGGTCATGTCCTCCAGCTCGAGGGCATCGAAGATCGCTTCTAGGATCGCCAGGCCGGCCGGGAATACGCCGCGCCGATCCGGCTTGATGCCGTCGATGTCGATCTTCTCCACGTCGCCCAGCTTGAACAGCTTGCGCTTGAGCCAGCTCAGGCCTTCGGTGTTGACCTCGCCGTTGCCGTGGCCGCCGGCCTTGATCGCCAGCCCCACCGCGCGGATGGTGCCGGATGCGCCGATCGCCGCCTGCCAGCCGAGTCGGCGCAGGCCGTGCTCGATGCCCATCAGTTCGACGCGCGCCGCGGTATAGGCCTGGGCGTAGCGCGCCGGGGTGATCTTGCCGTCACGGAAGAAACGCTGGGTATAGCTGACGCAGCCCATCTGCAGGCTCTCGCGCAGCTGCGACTCGAAGCCTTCACCGATGATGAATTCGGTGCTGCCGCCGCCGATATCGGCCACCAGGCGCTTGCCCGGAGCACCGGGAAAGGTGTGCGAGACGCCGAGGTAGATCAGGCGCGCCTCTTCGCGGCCGGAGATGACCTCGACCTGGTGATTGATGATTTCCTCGGCGCGCCGGATGAATACGGCGCGGTTGCGCGCCTCGCGCAGGGCGTTGGTGCCGACGATGCGCACCGCGCCCTGGGGCAGGTGGTTGACCAGTTGGGCGAAGCGGCGCAGACAGTCGAGGCCGCGTTGCATCGCCGCTTCGTCGAGCAGGCGGTTCTCGTCGATGCCTGCCGCCAGCTGTACCTTTTCGCCGAGCCGTTCGAGGATGCGCATCTCGCCGTTGCTGGTGCGTGCCAGCACCATGTGAAAACTGTTCGAGCCCAGATCGAGGGCGGCGATCATGGGAAAATTCTCGGCGGGGGATTGGGGCATGGTAGCGGCATCTCGTTCGATTACGGCGCCATCCTGCCACGAGCCGAAGGATGAGCCAACGTAAAAGGACGGCGCCGATGCCTGTCTAGACGACCTGTTCTGTCCGGCTCAGGGTCGACAGGAGCCGTTGCGGCGACTGCTCGTCGCATGCGCCGACCTTGCCGAGGGGTAGCCGCGCGAATCAGGCGTGCAACGGCTTCACAGGTTCACCGAGCCGATGAAGTTGCGCAGCTCCTCGGTGCGTGGCTCGGCGAACAGCACCCTGGGCGGGCCGATCTCGTGCACCTTGCCCTGGTGCATGAACACCAGCTTGTCGCCCACCTCGCGGGCGAAGCGCATCTCGTGGGTGACCATGATCAGGGTCATGCCCTCGCTGGCCAGTTGCTTGACCACTGCCAGCACTTCGTTGACCAGCTCCGGGTCGAGCGCCGAGGTGATCTCGTCGCACAGCAGCACTTTCGGCGACATGGCCAGGGCGCGAGCGATGGCCACGCGCTGCTGCTGGCCGCCGGACAGGCGCTCCGGGTAGGCGTCGAACTTCTCGCCCAGGCCGACCCGTTCGAGCATCTGCCGCGCCACCTGCTCCGCTTCGCCGCGCGAGATCTTCTTCACCACCTGCGGCGCCAGCATGATGTTCTCGCCCACCGTCAGGTGCGGGAACAGGTTGAACTGCTGGAACACCATGCCGACCTTCTGCCGCAGGCTGCGCAGGTCGGCGCGGGCGGCGTCGAGGTAGTCGCCGTCCACTTCGATGACGCCGTCGTTGATCGGCTCCAGGCCGTTGAGGGTGCGCAGCAGGGTGCTCTTGCCCGAGCCGCTGCGGCCGATGATGGCGACCACCTCGCCTTCCTCGACGGCGAGGTCGATGCCCTTGAGCACATGGTTGTCGCCGTAGTACTTGTGCAGGGCGGTGACGTTAAGCAGTGACATTCAGCCTCCTTTCCAGGCGGTATGCGGCGAGCGACAGGGGATAGCAGAGCAGGAAGTAGCCGAGGGCGACGAAGCCGTAGACCATGAACGGCTCGAAGGTGGCGTTGGCCAGCATGCCGCCGGTCTTGGTCAGCTCGGTGAAGCCGATGATCGAGGTCACCGCGGTGCCCTTGACCACCTGCACCGAGAAGCCCACGGTGGGCGCCACGGCGATGCGCAGCGCCTGTGGCAGGACCACGTGGCGCAGCGCCTCCAGGCGACTCATGGCCAGGCTCTCGGCCGCCTCCCACTGGCTGCGGGTAATGGACTCGACGCAGCCGCGCTCCCCGCGCAGTACCTGAATACGCCTTGCAGGCGATCCGTCGCCTGATCGACGAGCAAGGCTATCGTCCGGGTGATGCCCTGCCGTCGCAGCGCGACTTGGCCGAGCGCCTGGGTGTCAGTCGCGCCTCGTTGCGCGAGGCGTTGTCCTCGCTCAGCGCCTTGGGTCTGGTCAGCGTGCAGGCGGGCAAGGGCGTGTTCGTGCAGGCGCCATCACGGATGGACGCCGCAGAGGGATTCGCCTGGCCCTTCGCCGCCCAGGTGTCGGCGGCCGATACCTTCCAGTTGCGTTTCGCCCTGGAGGGTTTTGCCTGCGGTCTGGCCGCAGGAGTGCTGACCGCCGAGGAGCTGGATGTGCTGGAGGACAATGTCGAGCGGATGCGCGGCGAGTTGCGCGCCGGTGATTTCGAGCAGGCGGCGCGGCTGGATTTCGAATTCCACCAGCGCATCCTCGCCGCCAGTGGCAACCAGGCCATGTTCGGCCTGGTGGCGTCCAGTGCGGCGATTTTCCTGGAAAGCCAGAAGTTGCCGTTCATCCGCCCGGAGCGGGCGCTGGAGACCTGGCAGGAGCATCGCAAGATTCTCAGGGCCCTGGCCCGGCACGCCGCCGGTCCGGCGCAGAAGGCGATGCAGCAGCATATTCGCGCGGCGGCCCTGCGCACCGGAATCGCTTTCGCAACGCTCGGCGATTGAGGCTCGGGGGCGTTCCCGTTTCGGCTCGGGCCGCGCCGAGCGGGAACGGACCCCCGGAATATCGAGTCCATTGAGAGACCCAATCGCTGCGCGCCTTTCGGTGCGGCTGAAGCCGGGCTATGATGTCGCCACTTTTTGCTTCCGAAATCACGGAGACTTCCCATGAGCGAATTCATCACCAAAGTCAGCGATGCCAGCTTCGAGCAGGACGTTCTCCAGGCGGATGGCCCGGTGCTGGTCGATTACTGGGCCGAGTGGTGCGGTCCCTGCAAGATGATCGCTCCGGTACTCGACGAGATCGCCAAGGATTACGAAGGCAAGCTCAAGGTCTGCAAGCTGAACATCGACGAGAATCAGGAAACCCCGCCGAAGTACGGCGTGCGCGGCATCCCGACGCTGATGCTGTTCAAGAACGGCAACGTCGAGGCCACCAAGGTCGGCGCGCTATCCAAGTCCCAGCTGGCCGCTTTCCTCGACAGCAACATCTGAATCTTCGAGGCTTGCCCGAAAGCCCCCGCATCCGCGGGGGCTTTTTTCATTGGCAGGGTGGACGCTTCGTCTGCACGGTGCTAAATTCGGCCTCGCGACGATTTCTTCCGTCGCCCTCTGCATGCCGTCGCCGACGCACTTCAGCCTCATAAAGCACAACGAACCCGTTCGTCTCCTGCTGCGCGGCTTCTCAAGCTAATCGCTTTCTACATCCTTCCTGATCTCTTTCTATGAATCTGACCGAACTCAAGCAAAAGCCCATCACCGAACTGCTGGAAATGGCCGAACAGATGGGCATCGACAACATGGCCCGTTCGCGCAAGCAGGACGTGATTTTCTCCCTGCTCAAGAAACACGCGAAAAGCGGCGAGGAAATCTCCGGTGATGGCGTGCTGGAGATTCTCCAGGACGGCTTCGGCTTCCTGCGCTCCGCGGATTCTTCCTATCTGGCCGGCCCGGACGACATCTACGTTTCGCCCAGCCAGATCCGCCGCTTCAACCTGCGCACCGGCGACACCATCATCGGCAAGATCCGCCCGCCGAAGGAAGGCGAGCGCTACTTCGCCCTGCTCAAGGTCGACTCGATCAACTACGATCGGCCGGAGAACGCGAAGAACAAGATCCTCTTCGAGAACCTCACCCCGCTGTTCCCCAACGAGCGGCTGAAGATGGAGGCCGGCAACGGCTCCACCGAGGACCTCACCGGCCGGGTGATCGACCTCTGCGCACCGATCGGCAAGGGCCAGCGCGGCCTGATCGTCGCCCCGCCGAAAGCCGGCAAGACCATCATGCTGCAGAACATCGCGGCGAACATTACCCGCAACGACCCCGAGTGCCACCTGATCGTCCTGCTGATCGACGAGCGCCCGGAAGAAGTGACCGAGATGCAGCGCACCGTGCGCGGTGAAGTGGTCGCTTCCACCTTCGACGAGCCGCCGACCCGCCACGTGCAGGTCGCCGAGATGGTGATCGAGAAGGCCAAGCGCCTGGTCGAGCACAAGAAGGACGTGGTCATCCTGCTCGACTCCATCACCCGCCTGGCGCGCGCCTACAACACGGTGATCCCCAGCTCCGGCAAGGTGCTCACCGGTGGTGTCGACGCGCACGCCCTGGAGAAGCCCAAGCGCTTCTTCGGCGCCGCGCGCAACATCGAGGAAGGCGGCAGCCTGACCATCCTCGCCACCGCGCTGGTGGAAACCGGCTCGAAGATGGACGAGGTGATCTACGAGGAATTCAAGGGTACCGGCAACCTCGAGCTGCAGCTGGACCGCCGCATCGCCGAGAAGCGCGTGTTCCCGGCGATCAACATCAACCGCTCCGGCACCCGCCGCGAGGAGTTGCTGACCGCCGAGGACGAGCTGCAGCGCATCTGGATCCTGCGCAAGCTGCTGCACCCGATGGACGAGATCGCCGCCATCGAGTTCCTGCTCGACAAGCTCAAGGACACCAAGACCAACGACGAATTCTTCATGTCGATGAAAAGGAAATAAGCGGCAAGCGGCAAGCGGCAAGCTGCAAGTGAACCCGGTGTCGCTTCAGCTTGAAGCTTGAAGCTTGAAGCTTGAAGCTTCGATGAAATACACCGACCTGCGCGATTTCATTCGCGTCCTCGAACAGCGCGGCGAGCTCAAGCGGGTGGCCGTGCCGGTTTCCCCCGTGCTGGAAATGACCGAGATCTGCGACCGCACCCTGCGCAAGCAGGGGCCGGCGCTGCTCTTCGAAAAGCCAACCGGCTTCGACATGCCGGTGCTCGGCAACCTGTTCGGCACCCCCCAGCGTGTGGCGCTGGGCATGGGCGCCGAGGACGTTTCGCAGCTGCGAGAGATCGGCAAGCTGCTGGCCTTCCTCAAGGAACCGGAGCCGCCGAAAGGACTCATGGATGCCTGGAGCAAGCTGCCGATCTACAAGAAGGTCATCAGCATGGCGCCGAAGGTGCTCAAGGATGCGCCCTGCCAGGAAGTGATCGTCGAGGGCGAAGACGTCGATCTGTCCCAGCTGCCGGTGCAGACCTGCTGGCCGGGCGATGCCGGGCCGCTGATCACCTGGGGCCTGACTGTCACGCGCGGGCCGAACAAGGAGCGACAGAATCTCGGCATCTACCGCCAACAGGTGATCGGCCGCAACAAGGTGATCATGCGCTGGCTCAGCCATCGCGGCGGCGCATTGGATTTCCGCGAGTGGTGCGAAAAATATCCGCAGCGGCCCTATCCGGTGGCGGTGGCGCTCGGCGCCGACCCGGCGACCATTCTCGGCGCGGTCACGCCGGTGCCCGATTCGCTGTCCGAATACGCCTTCGCCGGGCTGTTGCGCGGCAGCCGTACCGAACTGGTGAAGTGCCGCGGCAGCGACCTGCAGGTGCCGGCCGGTGCCGAGATCGTTCTCGAAGGGCACATCCATCCGGGTGAGATGGCCGATGAAGGCCCTTATGGCGACCACACCGGCTATTACAACGAGGTGGATCGCTTTCCGGTATTCACCGTCGAGCGCATCACCAAGCGTCGCGATGCCATCTATCACAGTACCTACACGGGGCGGCCGCCGGACGAGCCGGCGATTCTCGGTGTTGCGCTGAACGAAGTCTTCGTGCCGATCCTGCAGAAGCAGTTTCCGGAAATCGTCGACTTCTACCTGCCGCCGGAAGGCTGCTCCTACCGCATGGCGGTGGTGACCATGAAGAAGCAGTACCCCGGCCATGCCAAGCGGGTGATGCTCGGCGTATGGAGCTTCCTGCGCCAGTTCATGTACACCAAGTTCGTCATCGTCACCGACGACGATATAAATGCGCGGGACTGGAACGATGTGATCTGGGCGATTACCACGCGCATGGATCCGAAGCGCGACACGGTGATGATCGACAATACGCCGATCGACTACCTCGACTTCGCCTCGCCGATTTCCGGGCTGGGCTCGAAGATGGGCCTCGATGCCACCCACAAGTGGCCGGGCGAGACCAGCCGCGAATGGGGGCGGGCCATCGTCCAGGACCCGGCGGTGAAGCAGCGGGTCGATGAACTCTGGTCGCAGCTGGGCATCGACTGAGAGAACCGAAGAGGCGGGCCCTAGCCCGCCCGAAGTCCTGGCGGGCCAGCCCGCTCACTGATACGACGTGCATATGAAAGTAACCTTGCAGCCATCCGGCGCCGTGCTTGAAGTCCGGCCCGGCGAACGCATCCTCGACGCCGCCAAGCGCCTGGGCTACGAATGCCCGCAGAGCTGCCGCAACGGCAATTGCCATATCTGCGCCTCGTTGTTGGTCGAAGGCCGCGTGCGCCAGGCCGGCGAGGTGCGCGACCACGGCGAGCTGCTGGCCTGCCTGGCCGAGCCGCTGGAAGACTGCGTGCTGCACTGGGACGGCGTGCTGGCGCCCGGCGAGTTGCCGGTCCGCGAGCTGAGCTGCCAGCTGAGCGGCTACGAAGCGGTCGGTGGCGACGTGGTGCGCCTGCGTTTGCGCCTGCCGGCCGGCCGGCAGCCACGCTACTACGCCGGCCAGTACCTGCTGCTGCAACGCGAGGATGGCGAGTGGTCGGCGTTTTCCCTGGCATCTGCGCCGGACGGTGGGCGAGAGCTGGAACTGCACGTGCTGGCGCGCGAGGAGTCGGCCATCGAGCTGTTGGCCTTCCTCCGCCGGCAGGGCTTCGCCCGCGTGCAGCTGCCGTTCGGCGATACCCATCTGGCCGAGTTGCCGGACGGTCCGCTGGTGCTGATCGCGGCCGGCACCGGCATGGCGCAGATGCACAGCCTGATCGAATACTGCCGCGCCGCCGGGTTCGGCCATCCGGTGCACCTGTACTGGGGCGTACGCCGACCGGACGATTTCTATCGGCTGCCGCATTGGGATGAATGGCAGCACATGGACAATCTGTACCTGCACCAGGTCGTCAGCGATGTCTGTGGCTGGGAAGGGCGTTGCGGCCTGCTGCACGAGGCGATCCGCGAGGACTTCAGCGATCTCAAGCCGCTGCACGTCTATGCCAGCGGCTCGCCAGCGATGGTCTATGGCACGCTGGATGCGCTGGTAGAGGCCGGGATGGACCCGCACCAGATGCGTGCCGACGTGTTCGCCTACGCACCGCGAGAAGCCTGATTACGAAGGCGTTTCGCCAGTGGACGAAAAAACGCCGGGTCGAGAATGCGGTTCACTTGACGCTGACATCCAACCGCAAGCTGGACGCAGGCGCAAATGTAGGAGCGGGCCATGCCCGCGATTAAGGTAGCCGTGTTTGTGCAGAGGGCTGTTCGCAGGCATGGCCTGCTCCTACGGGGCGTAGGCGTGGGCACCGAGCCTACGCCCACGAAGGGTGGTCATGCCTGTAAATGAGCTTTTCAGCGTGACTGGCGCTGTTGCAGCAGCAGGTTCTTGTAGCCGCTGGCGGCCAGGGTCTTCTGTGCCGCGTTCAGTTGCTCGCGGCTGCTGAAGGGACCGACCAGCACGCGATACCAGGGCTCGTCACGCACCTTCACGTTCTCCACGCGCACGTCCTGGCCGAGCAGGATGATCTGCGCGCGTACGCGATCGGCTTCGGCCTGTTGGCGGAACGAGCCGGCCTGCAGGAAGAACTGCGTCACCGGCGCCTTGGCCACGGTCGGCGGTGGTGGCGGAACCTGGCCGTTGAGCGCGGCCTGGGCCCGGGCCGCGTCGATCCGGGCGGCTTCCTCCGGCGTCACCGGCTTGCTCGGCGGCTCCGGCTGCTTGGTTTCCGGCGGCAGGATGACCTCCGACTCCGGCAGCAGCGTATAGAAGTCGTACTTGGGCTTGGGTGGCTGCTCGGCGGCTGGTGTGCTGCGTTTGGGTTGTTCCCTGATAGCCGATTGAGACGCATCCTTGGCGCGCTTGATCTCGTCGCCACCAGGCCCGAGGTTCATCAGAAAGACGATGAATCCACCGATGGCCAGGCCGCAAACCAGCCAGACCCAGCCGGGCGCGGCGTTCTTCGCGGGCGCCTGGTAGCGGCTGGCGCCTCGTTTGGGCGCGGCTTTCTTGCGTGCGGCCACTTACATCCGCTCCAGGGGTTCCAGGCCGAGCAATTCCAGGCCTTGCTTGAGGATCTTGCCGGTCAGGGCGGCCAGGCGCAGGCGGCTCTGCTTCTGCTCTTGGTTCGCGGCGCCAAGAATCGGGCAGTGCTCGTAGAAGCTGGAGAACAGCCCGGCCAGGTCGTACAGGTAGCTGCACAACAGGTGCGGCTCGCCTTTCTCGCCGACGCTATTCAGCACTTCGCCGAATTGTGCCAGCCTGGCTGCCAGAGCCAGTTCCTGCTCGGCCTCGAGCCGGATGCGCCCGTCGATCTCGTCGATGCCTTTGCCCAGCTTGCGGAATACACTGGCCACACGGGTGTAGGCATAGAGCAGGTACGGCGCGGTATTGCCTTCAAAGCTCAACATCAGCTCGAAGTTGAAGCGGTAGTCGCTGGTGCGATGCTTGGACAGGTCGGCGTACTTCACCGCGCTGATGCCCACGGCACGGGCGATCTGGCGCAGTTCGGCTTCATCGAGGTCCGGGTTCTTGCCCTTGACCAGCGCATAGGCGCGCTGCTCGGCTTCGTCGAGCAGGTCGATCAGTTTCACCGTGCCGCCGTCGCGGGTCTTGAACGGCCGGCCATCGGCGCCGTTCATGGTGCCGAAGCCCATGTGTTCGAGCTGCATGCCGTCGTGGACGAAGCCGGCGCGGCGCGCCACTTCGAAGGCCATCTGGAAATGCAGGGCCTGGCGCTGATCGACGAAGTACAGCGCGCGATCGGCATGCAGCACCTGGCTGCGGTAGCGCATGGCGGCCAGGTCGGTGGTGGCGTAGAGGTAGCCGCCGCCGGCCTTCTGCACGATCACCGGCAGCGGGTTGCCTTCGGCGTTCTTGAATTCGTCGAGGAAGACGCACTGGGCACCATTGTCCTCGGTGAGCAGGCCTTCGGTGCGCAGGGCGTCGACGATGCCGGGCAGCTCGGCGTTGTAGGCGCTCTCGCCCTTGACGTCGGCCGGGGTCAGCTTGACGTTGAGGCGGTCGTAGATCTTCTGGCAGTGCGACAGCGAGATGTCGTTGAAGCGCGTCCACAGGCGCAGGCAATCGGCGTCGCCAGCCTGCAGCCTGACCACCAGTTCACGGGCACGGTCGGCGAATTCGGTGGATTCGTCGAAGCGTTGCTTCGCCGCGCGGTAGAACTGTTCGAGGTCGGCCAGCTCGCTTTCGGCCGCCGCCGGCTTCTCTTCGAGATAGGCCAGCAGCATGCCGAACTGGGTGCCCCAGTCGCCGACATGGTTCTGGCGGATCACCTCGTCGCCGAGAAATTCCAGCACGCGGCCCACCGCGTCGCCGATGATGGTCGAGCGCAGGTGGCCGACGTGCATTTCCTTGGCCAGGTTCGGCGAGGACAGGTCGATCACCACGCGCTGCTGGGCGACGGCCTTGCGTACCGATAGCTGCGGGTCGGCCAGGGCGGCTTCGAGGCGCTCGGCCAGGGCATCGCTGTTCTGGAAGAAGTTGAGGAAACCGGGGCCGGCGATTTCCACCTTGCTGATCTGCGCGTCCTGCGGCAGCGCGGCAATGAGCTTCTCGGCCAGGTCGCGTGGCTTCAAGCCGGCCGGCTTGGCGAGCATCAGGGCGATGTTGCTGGCGAAATCGCCGTGGCTCTTGTCCTTGGTGTTTTCCACCTGGATCGCCGGCGTCAGGCCTTCGGGCAGCACGCCGTCGTCGGTCAGGCGGGCGAGGGCTTGCTGGATCAGGTGGCGAATGCTGTCTTTCATGGTCGGCTTGGTCCGCAAGAGTGCGCGAAAACCCGGCATTATAAAAGCAGCTTCAAGCTGCAAGCCATAAGCTTCAAAAGCAGCTTCAAGCTGCAAGCCGTAAGCTGCAAGAAAACGCCTGCCGAGGTCGTAGGGTGGAAAAGGCAGCTTCAAGTCGCAAGCCATAAGCCGCAAGAAAAAGCTTGACAGGATTTGGGCGCCAACCCGCAAGCTTGCAGCTTGCAGCTTGCAGCTTGCAGCTTGCAGCTTGCAGCTTG
>NZ_JADDIX010000041.1 GCF_015070855.1 Pseudomonas lopnurensis | reverse complement strand
GGCGAAGCCTTGCCCACGCGTCTGCCGGGTATGAACGCGGATTATCCTCGGCTATGTCTGAACTGGCTGTTGCGGATAGACGTGCCCCCTGTAGAAGCGGGCCATGCCCGCGAGTAATCCAGCGCACAAAAGCTTCGCGGGCACGGCCCGCTCCTACGGACGTTCAGAACACCTCGGCACTTCGAGCACACGCAATCGGGACAGAGCCATATAAAAAGCTATGTCTGAGCTGGCTGTTGCGGATAGACGTACCCCCTGTAGGAGCGGGCCATGCCCGCGAATATTCCAGCGCGCAAAGCTTCGCGGGCATGGCCCGCTCCTACGGACGCTCAGCCTTGTAGGGTGGGCTTCAGCCCACCACGTGTTCGGCAAAGCCCGGGGGAGTGTAGGAGCCCGCTTGCGGGCGATCGGCCGCAACGCCGATGGTCGCCGGCAAGGACTCGGCGTCCTCCGGGCTCCTACGGGTGCGGTGTGCACATGCGGCTGCACCCTGTTTGCTGCGCGACGGCGCTGCGACGAAGACGCGCAGGCGCCTCCTCCATGTGCCCCTGCATCCAGCTTGTGGGCGTAGGGCAACCCGCCGGTTCGGAGCCGGCATTGACATCGTCCGCGCGGGTTTCACCCGCTCTTGACCACACGGTGGGAGGCACGCCTCGCGGCGATTGCTGGCCCAGGGGCCGCCGGAAAGCGTGCAATGTATCGCTCGCCATGCTCTCGGCCCGGCTGTTAGGGTTGCACGCATCATCTGGGACGGAGACAACGATGTTCGAATCCGCCGAAATCGGCCATTCCATCGACAAGGCGACCTACGACGCCGCGGTGCCGGAACTGCGCGAAGCGCTGTTGCAGGCGCAGTACCGGCTGAAGGCGCAGGCACGCTTCCCGGTGCTGATCCTGATCAACGGCATCGAGGGCGCGGGCAAGGGCGAGACCATCAAGCTGCTCAACGAATGGATGGACCCGCGGCTGATCCGCGTCGACAGTTTCGACGTGCCCAGCGACGAGGAGCTGTCCCATCCCCCCGCGTGGCGTTTCTGGCGGCGGCTGCCGCCGAAGGGGCATACCGGGATTTTCTTCGGCAACTGGTACAGCAAGATGCTCGAGGACCGCGTCCATGGGCGGATCAAGAATGCCGAGCTGAAACTGGCCACTGCCCGCGCGCAACGCCTGGAGCGGATGCTCTGCGACGGGGGCGCGTTGATCTTCAAGTTCTGGTTCCATCTTTCCAAGGCGCAGATGAAGGCCCGGTTGGACTCGCTGAAGGACGATCCCCTGCACAGCTGGCGCATCAGCCCGCTGGACTGGCAGCAGTCCAGGACCTACGACAAGTTCGTTCGCCATGGCGAGCAGATCCTTCGGCTGAGCAGTCGGGATTTCGCGCCCTGGTATGTGATCGAGGGGGTGGATTGGCGTTATCGCAGTCTGGCGGTGGGGCGGGTGTTGCTGGAAGGTCTGCAGGCGGCGCTGGATGCGGCCGAGCAGCCGACCTCGCCGACCACCCAGCCGCATTCGGCGCCGCTGCTGGGCAATCTGGACCGCTTGAGCCTGCTGGACAGCCTGGATCTGTCGCAGAAGCTGGCCAAGGATGCCTATCAGCAACAGCTGGCCGAGGAGCAGGCCCGGCTGTCGCGGCTGTTGCGCGATCGGCGGTTGCGCAAGCGGGGCGTGCTGGCGCTGTTCGAGGGCCATGACGCGGCGGGCAAGGGCAGTGCGATCCGACGTGTCACCGGCGCGCTGGACCCGCGCCTGTATCGCACCGTGCAGATCGCCGCACCGACCGAGGAGGAGCGCGCCCAGCCGTGGCTCTGGCGCTTCTGGCGGAACCTGCCGGAGCGCGGCAAGTTCACCATCTTCGACCGTTCCTGGTACGGCCGGGTGCTGGTGGAGCGCGTCGAAGGGTTCTGTACGCCGGACGAGTGGCTGCGTGCGTACGGCGAGATCAACGATTTCGAAGAGCAACTGGTGGATGCCGGTGTGGTGCTGGTGAAATTCTGGCTCAGCATCGATCAGGACACGCAATTGCAGCGCTTCCAGAAGCGCGAGGCAACGCCCTTCAAGCGCTTCAAGATCACCGACGAGGACTGGCGCAACCGCGAGAAATGGGACGACTACGGCCATGCGGTGGCGGATATGGTCGACCGCACCAGCACCGAAATCGCGCCCTGGACACTGGTCGAGGCCAACGACAAGCGCTTCGCCCGGGTGAAGGTCCTGCGGACGCTGAACGAGGCGCTGGAGGCGGCGATCGCCAAGGGGTAATGATTGCTGTGGGTAGGAGCGGGCCATGCCCGCGATGCTTTTGCGTGGGAGGTTCGCGAGCATGGCTCGCTCCTACGGGGTCTCGTGCGTCCCGTATGGGGCGGTTGCAATCTGTCCTATGCGCCCCGTTCGAGCTTCGGAAGGCGAAGCGGCGGCCAGTCGGGCGATGGACGGCCATATGCATGCTGAATGGTCGTCGCCACGGTCGCGGAGGCGGCACTATGCTCCGCTAACCGTCCACCGGCGGGCGTGGAACAATCCGTGCGCAGCGCGCCGCAACAACATCCCCACGACCGCCCAGCTCCGAGGTATGCCATGCGTGAAGTAGTGATCGTCGACAGCGTACGGACCGGCCTGGCCAAGTCCTTCCGTGGCAAGTTCAACATGACCCGCCCCGATGACATGGCGGCCCATTGCGTCGACGCGCTGCTGTCGCGCAACGATCTGGACCCCGCGCTGGTCGAGGACTGCATCGTCGGCGCCGGCTCCAACGAGGGCGCGCAGGGCTACAACATCGGTCGCAACGTCGCGGTGCTGTCCGGCCTGGGCATCGCCTGCCCGGGCATGACGCTGAACCGCTACTGCTCGTCGGGCCTGCAGGCCATCGCCGTCGCCGCCAACCAGATCGCCTCCGGCTGCAGCGACATCATCGTCGCCGGCGGAGTGGAGTCCATCAGCCTGACCCTCAAGAGCCGCAACACCGATCACCTGTTCAACCCGATCATCCAGGAGCGCGTGCCGGGCATCTACCACAGCATGGGGCAGACGGCCGAGTTGGTGGCGCGGCGTTACCACGTCACGCGCGAACAGCAGGACATCTATTCGCTGCAGAGCCAGCAGCGCACCGCGCGCGCCCAGGCCGAAGGGCTGTTCAGCGACGAGATCGTACCGATGAGCGTCGAGTACTTCACCGAGGACAAGCACACCGGCGAGCGCACCGTGCACCAGGGGGTGGTGGACCGTGACGATTGCAATCGCCCGGACACCACGCTGCAAAGCCTGGCCGGACTCAAGCCGGCATTCGCCGAGGATGGTTCGGTCACCGCGGGCAACGCCTCGCAGCTGTCCGACGGCGCATCGATGACACTGGTGATGAGCCTGGAGAAGGCCATCGAGCTGGGGCTCGCGCCGCGCGCGTTCTTCCGTGGTTTCACCGTGGCCGGTTGCGAACCGGAGGAGATGGGCATCGGCCCGGTGTTCGCCGTGCCGCGCCTGCTCGAGGCCAGGGGCTTGCGGGTCGACGACATCGACCTGTGGGAACTCAACGAGGCCTTCGCTTCGCAGTGCCTGTATTGCCGCGACACGCTGGGCATCGACAACGAGAAGTACAACGTCAACGGCGGTTCGATTTCCATCGGCCACCCATTCGGCATGACCGGCTCGCGCACCGCCGGCCACATCGTCCGCGAACTGCAGCGGCGCAACCTGCGCTACGGCGTGGTGACCATGTGCGTGGGCGGCGGCATGGGCGCTGCGGGGCTGTTCGAAGCGGTGCGCTGATCGTCATGCGTTGGTGTACGTGGCTGTAGGCGCCAGGGACGTCCAGTCCTTGCTGGCGAAACATTGCAGGGCCCGTGCGCCCTGCGGACCCCATGGGCATGTCCATTGGCAATATAAAGGCTATGTCTGAGTTGGCTGTTGCGGATAGACGTACCCTCTGTAGACGTACCCTCTGTAGACGTACCCTCTGTAGGAGCGGGCCATGCCCGCGAATAATCCAGCGCACAAAAGCTTCGCGGGCATGGCCCGCTCCTACGGACTTTCAGAACACCTCGGCACTTCGAGCATACGCAATCGGGACAGAGCCATATAAAAAGCCGCAGAGCAACCTTTCGGTTTGGCTCTGCGGCTTTTTTCGTTCACCCGAGCGCCATGCGATCAGGCCGTGCAGCGTTTAGCGAGACAGGTTGTACTCGGCTGCGGCACCGGTGCCCACGATGCTGGCGGACGGCAGCAGCTGGCTGATGAAGCGGTTCCAGCGGGTGATGTTGGCCGGGCCGACGAATACCACGTCCTGCGGCTGCAGCGGAAAGTGCTTGGCCAGGGCGAAGGCGGTCGGGGACTTGGCGTTCAGCTGGAAGATCTTGGCCGGCGCTTCGGCCATGTTCTCCGCGCCACGGATCACGTAGAGCGCTTCGCCGTCGGCGGTGTCCTGGCGAATTCCGCCGGCGGTGCCGACCGCGTCCATCAGGTTCATGCTGGTGGCCTTGAAGGTCATGGCCTGTGGCAGCATCACTTCGCCCAGTACGTAGACCTTGCGTTGGTCGTTGTACGGCAGGTGCAGCTGGTCGCCATCCTTCAGGTAGACCTCGTGCAGCCAGGAGTCCGGGCGGTTGAGCGAGTCGATGTCCAGCATGTATTCGCGACCGTCACGCTTGAGGGTCAACCCGGTGAGGTCGGCGGTTTCGGTATCCACCCCGGCCTGGCCGATGGCCTGGACGATGGTCATCGGCGCGGTGGTGATCGGCACTTCCCCGGCGGTGTTGAAGGCGCCGGAGACGACCACGCGCTGGCTGCCGAAGCGCAGGATGGAGACGTCCACCTGCGGGCTGTCGATGTAGTTGGTCAGGCGGCGGGCGATGATCGAGCGCAGTTCTTCGATGGTCTTGCCTTCGGCCTCGACGTTGCCGATATAGGGGTAGAACAGGGTGCCGTCGGGACGCACCAGGCGACCGTTGGCATCCAGCTGCTGCTGCGGGCCGGACGGTGCGGTCAGTTCGGGGTGGTCCCAGACGGTGATGTAGAGCAGGTCGTTCGGGCCGATGCGATAGGAAGAGGGTTGGTAGCTCAGCAGTTCCTGCTTGCTGGAAGTACCCATGTCGGAAGCCAGTTCGCCTTTCAGCATCTCGGGCGTGATGCGTACCAGTTGGACGGTGCCATGTTCGGCTTCGGCGCCTTCCTTGAACTCGTCGGGATCGAGGTACTGCCCGGGGGCGAAGGCGCAGCCCTGGAGTGTCAGGGCGGAAGTGAAAGCGAGTGCGATAAATGGTTTCATGGGTTGTTCATCCTTGACGGAGTGGTTGTTGTTCAAAGAGTGAGACGGCTTGATTCACTTTTTTGCCTAAGGCGTTGGAATGGTTCTTTCGCCTATCTAAGAGGACCGGAGTCATCACTCCACACTCCTCAGCGACCAAATGGGACCGGTAGCCAAAGTTTCTCTCCTTCCTGAATGTTTCATCTCCCGCAGCGTTATATCGGCTGCGCGGGAAACGTTTTGTTTTTATCCCTCCTGGTTGTAACGACAGCGATCGATTGCCAGGCCGGTTTAATTCCTTACTTGTTCAACGTGCCTACCACTTACGACCGGGACGGGACGACGCAAGGTGTCGAAGTGCCATCCTGCGCACATCACAGTAGGGATAGACCGTTCCGATTAGCTTGGGTTCACGGCGGTTCCCCGCATTTACAGTGGATTTTTCGATCCTTTGGCTCACGAGTCCTGTTTCGCGGGTTTTGCCTTCTGGACGCGATAATTTTTTTCCCGCAGGAAGGCCGGAACTATGAACAGCGCATCATGGGCATAACGCCTTACCAGCCGTCTGGGCTCGGACAGCATTCGGTGCAGCCATTCGAGTTTGCAGTTCTGTATCCACTGCGGCGCCCGTTTGATACTTCCGGTGGCGAACGAAATGGAGGCGCCGATACAAAAGCCCATGCCGGTGCGTTCATGGCTTTCGATGGCACTGGCGAGTATTTCCTGGCGCGGTGCCCCGACGGCGTAGAACACCAGTTCGGATGGGTGCTGGCGAACGAACTGCAGCGCCCGCTGAACCTCATCCGGTTTATTGATGAAGCCCATCGGCGGGTTGTGGTGATAAAGCGTGATGCGCGGGTAGAGTGCGCGCAGCTTCGCGCACTCCTCGTCGGTGGCGCCGATCAGGACGATGCGCAGGTGCTCCTTGTCGGCCCATTCCAGCAGGTCGAGGGTCAGGTCGCTGCCCGGGATCACTTCTTCGATCCGGACCCCCAGCCGCTGCAGCAGCGGCTGCAGGATGCGGCTGTCGCACAGGCGCAGACGGGCCTTGGCGTATGCCTCGCGCAGCGCATCGTTCTGCTGGAGTTGCGCCAGGTGATCGACGTTGGGCGTCACCACGAAGGAGTAGGGCTGCTCGACCCACTCCCGGATGCCAGCCAGCAAGGCTGCTTTGCTGCCGGTGTAGAAGTCCACACCGAACGCGTGGGTAGTCTCACTAGACACTCATCGTTACTCCCTTGAAGGCGCCCTTGATGCCCGACCAGGCGAGGCTGGGGTGGTTGAACTCCTTGATGACGGTGATCGCGGAGAGGCAGCAGGCCGATGCCAGCGCGAAGCCCTGCCCGTAGAAGCGCTTGTTGAAGCGGGTTGCCGCGCGATTGCGGTAGTAGTGATAGAAGGCCGAGCGCCCGCCCGAGCTGAGCGAGCCGTAGTGGAACAGCCGGCTGCTCGGCACGACGCGGATGGAAATGCCTTCCTTCCTGGCCTGGAACTGCCAGTCGACTTCCTCGGAGTACATGAAGTAGGCCTCGTCCATCAGCCCGATCCGCTCGATCAGCTTGGCCGAGAACGCCAGGCTGCAGCCCATCAGGTAGTCGGGCTGCTCCCGGTTCTGCGCCATCGCCTCGAGGGTCTGGTCCTTGCCCAGCAGCCTGGCCTTGCCCAGCAGCGGGTAGAGCTTGCCGCCGCCATAGCACTCCAGGCGGCCGCTGTCGGCACTGAGGATCACCGAGCCGACGAACTGGCGGTCATCCTCCTGCAGCGCTTCGAGCAGCGGGGTGAAGGCATCGCTGTCGACGTAGGTGTCGTTGTTGACGATCCAGAAGGTCGTCACCGGCAGGTTCTCCAGCGCCCAGCGCAGGCCGTGGTTGTTGCCGCCGGCGTAGCCGTTGTTCTGCGGGTTGGCCAGCACGGTCACGTTCGGCCGGGGCTGGGCCGCCAGCCACTGCTCGAAGGCCGCGACGGAACCGTCCTGCGAGTCGTTGTCGATGACCACCACATGGTCGAGAGCCGGGCAATGAGCGAGCAGGCTCTCAACGCAACTGATGGTTTCAGTAGCTGCCTTGTAGTTGAGGATAAGCGCGACGTTCATGGATTCGCTCCTGGCTGCGAAGGTGACGGGCCTTGAGGGCATGGATGACAAACAGTGCGGCGATGATCGGTTGGGCGTACTCCAGCAGGCCGTTGAGCGGCCAGATGACGAAGAAGGCCAGCATCACCGAGTAGATGAACGTCATGTCGGGCGTGATGTTCCGCGCGATGCGGTGGTAGACGAACAGCGTCATCGGGATGATGGCGAACGTCAGGAAACCGAAGCGGAACAGCGTGCCGATGATTCCGACATCGGAAAGAAAGAAATGCTCACCGAAATAGGGAATGAAGCCGTCCTGCCACATCAGCGACAGCGAGCCGCTGGGCAGCCAGTTGACCTGATCCAGGTGCATGAAGATGGCCGCGATGGTATGCGGGCGCGCGCCGTCCTCGATCCCGGTCTCCAGCGTGCTGTCATAGAACTCGGCATTGAAGCCGAGGACCTCCAGCAGGCTCGGGTAGAAGTAGAACGGCGACAGCAGGATCGACAGCGAGGCGGCCCAGATGATGGCCTTGGCGCGCAGGCAGAACAGCGTGAAGGCCAGGCAGAGCACGATCAGCTGGCGGGTCTGGGTGGCGAACACCAGGGTCAGCAGCAGAACCGCCGCGATGATCAGGTAGAGATTCCTACTGCGTTTCGCGCCATTGATCGGCGATATCCCTTTCGACCAGATCTGGATGCAGTAGAAGTAGCCGAAGCAGATCAGGTAGGGGCCGATGGAGGAGCGGTCAGGACGGTCGTCCGAGCGTACCTCCGGGCGCAGGTCGGGAATCACGCCGAACTTGAAGCACCAGGAAAGAAAGGCCGCGATCAGCGCCGCATAGAGCAGCCCACGCTCGAACTGCAGCGTGCTGACGCGCTTGCCGAGGAACAGCAGCGGGGCGAAACCCAGGCAGAACAGCACCCGGCGCTCCTCGATCAGTCCGTAGACGATCGGCTGGCCATAGGTGAAATAGGCGAATACCGCCGGCATCACCAGGAGCACCACCACGCTGTACAGGCTGTAGTACATGAGGACGCGGAATTCGCGCGGGGCTTCTTCCGCCGAGGCCAGCAGCAACAGAATGGTGAAGACGATGCAGATCGCCAGGTACAGCTCGTTCACTCCCTTGATGCCGTAGGGGTTGTGCGGACTTTCGCCGAACACGGAAAAGTGCAGCACGACCGCCAGGATCAGCAGCGGGAAGAAGAAAAAGCGTGAACTGAAAGTCGTCGTCATCAACCTTGGTCCTTAAGTGTGTGTTCCCTGATCGCGTAGCGGCTCATGCCGTTTCCAGCGTCCGCTTCTTGATCTTCTTGCGCCGTACCAGCAGCCCGGTGAACGCCTTGAAGCTCTGGTAGAGGCCGATCTCCCGCATGCCCTTGCCCAGTTCGAAGCCTTTGTAGGTCGGGGTCTTGAGCAGCAGCAGCTTCATCGCCAGCAGCCGCGGCAGGATGGTGGTGCGGCGGTAGTACTGGAACGGCTGGATGGCGAAGATGCTGGCGGTGTCGAAAGCCTCGGCTTTGACAACGCCAGCGGCCTGCGCGTTGCGGAAAAGTGCGCGACCTTTTTCGGTTCGGACCAGGATCAGCGAATTGCCCTCGCGTTCTTCGAACGACGGGTAGCCTTTTTCATCGCCTTCCCAGCCGTCGGCGCAGACGATGTCGGCGAATTCGCCGATGCCGTCCGGGCAGATCTTGCAGCGGGTCTGCAGGTGGCGGTTGAGTACCTTGCCCCAGGAGTCGTTGTAGGTCATGGTCCGCGCCTCGCCGTTTCTCAGCGTGGCCTTGGTCAGCCCCGGCCAGCCATCGCCGCGGTAGCGGAAGGCGGTGACGTCGCTGCGCTCGACTTCCAGCTTGTCCAGCACCTGCTCGGTGCCGTGCAGGCTCGGCGTGCCGGCGCACATGAAGGAGACGATATAGGGGATGTTTTCCTTGAGCCGCACATCGTGCTGCTGCATCTGGCGCACGGCGGCGACGTCGCACGGCTTGCCGATGAACAGGTATTTCTCGGTGGACATGGCCACCCACTTCAGCGCCTCGCCCGGACTGGCCGGCGCGTAGCGCGAGCCGGAGGAGGCGATGATGTTCTGCCGCGAGCGGCTGATGGTGGCGACGTTCTCCAGCGGGTCGGTCTGCGAGGCCTGGATCTGGATCACGCCGTCGACCAGCCTGTGCTCCAGGCAATACTGCGCCAGTGCCGAGATCACGCCGCCGGAGGAACCGGCCTGGCGAATCTCGTCGTCCGCCGCGTAGCCCTTGAGCGTATCGAGGATTTCGCCCCAGATCGGATGGTAGTTGGCCGACTTGTAGGGGCGGATGTCCAGGTTCAGCGCCGGGCAGGATTTGGCGAAGGCCGCGCTGGTCTGCTCGCTGGCCAGCGGCTTGTCCCGGTATTGCCCGTTGAGCACCGGCCGATGGTAGCCGTCGGCGTTGAGGCGGATCTTGATGGCGTCGTCATCGGCCACCGAACTGCACATGCCACAGCCACTGCACAGGTCGTTGTTGAGCACGCGGTTCAATAGAGCTTTCATACCTGCCTTCCCTTGAGCGGCCGATCGGGCGACGTGCGCGACCGGCAGTATCGAACGAGTTCGGTCATGCGCTCTGGCCCTGCCTGCGATAGATGGCGAGCACCGCATAACCGTAGATAAGTGTCAGGACGACCATGCCCAGAGTGGACACCCAGGGGGCCGCCTGTATTCCGTGCGAGGGGATGAAAAACCAGTAGCACGCCACCGTGATCACGCCCGAGGCGATGATCCCGAAGGTGCGCAGGAAGCCGGTCCCCATCGCCATCAGCTGCACCCCCAGCCCGGCCGCGACGAAGCGCGCGGCGGTGAAGCAGGCGAAGGCCAGCCACAAGGTGTTCAGTTCGGCGTACTCGGCGCCGAGGAAGTAGTCGGTGAACAGCGGGCCGATGAAGAAGAACGCCAGGGCGAAGATCAGCCCCATGCCGGCGTACTCGCCGAGAATGCGCACGCCGTAGCGGAACAGGCCGGCGGTCTTGTTGTGCAACCGATAGGCGAAGCGCGGGATGTGCACGCTGGCCAGCAGGACGCTGAACGGCACCGCGCCCTGGACCAGCCGCGAGCCGGCGAAGTAGATGCCCGCGGCCTCGCGACCGGCGAGGTGGTTGACCAGGATGACGTCGAGCTGGGCGAAAATGTTGGTCGCGCCGCTGTCCACCGCGAAGCTGGTGGAGGACTTGAAGCGTTCCACCAGCACCTGCCGGGAATTGCGCAGGATGCCGCCCAGCGCGAGGATCTTCGACAGCGCGCGCAGGGCGAAACCGGCATAGACCAGGCGTGACACCAGGAACGCCAGGCCGATCGCCAGCACGTCGTTGCGCAAGAGGATAGCCGCGCCGATGAGCACGAAATGCACCAGCGCCGTCGCCACTACGATCTTCGTTTCGCGATGGAACTGGCCGATGCTGCGAAACACCGTCAGCCCGAGGTCGCCATAGGACGAGGCCAGGGTACCGAGCAGGAACAGCACCGCGGCGAAGCGCTCGATGGCCTGCAGGTCGAGCACGAACAGGATCACCGGCAGCAGCACCACGCAGGCCGGCAGCACCAGCACCGATTTCGCCGCCAGGCTCGCCGACATGATCTCGCCGGCGCGCTCGCGTTCGGCGCCGATGTCGCGCAACGCGCGCATGCCGAAGCCGTAGTCGGTCACCAGGGCGACGATGGTCGACCAGGTGATGACGATCGAGATGAAGCCGAAATCGCGCGGCCCCAGCGTGCGCGCCAGGATCAGCAATGTACCGAGCTGCACGGCGGTACGCGCCGCCGTGGTCACCCCCATCAGGGCATGATCGCGCATGGTTATCTCTGGTACGCGGCCTGGGGCTGGTTCAGCGAAACCAGGATCTGCTCCAGCGCAGCGCCGTAGGCGTCGAGCTTGCGGCGGATGATCTCGCCGCTGGCGGCGACCTCGGCCTTGAGCTGCTCGCGCTGGTCCAGATATTCCAGCACCTGCTGCAGTGCGCCGTCGGTGCTTTCGGTCTTCAGGTCGACCACGCGGTGGTAGTCCAGCGACTGGTAAAGCCCGGAGAACTTGCGGCTGTAGGCCAGCGGCACCACCGGCACGCCGGCGGAGAAGGCGCCGATGGTGGCGTGCATGCGCGCGCCGACGAAGAAATCCATGCCGCTGATGTAGGACTTGGCCTCGATCGGTCCCTTGAAGCGGGGCGCCAGCTCGAGCTGCGGGTATTGCTGCTGCAGGGCCTGGGAAACGGTGTAGTCGTCCTCGGCCGGAAAGCCGATGGGGATCACGTGCGGCACCAGGTGCACCTCGTGCCCGCGTTCGAGCAGGGTGCGGATCAGCCGGTCGGTCAGCGCCTTGTAGTCGGCGCGCAGGCCGAACTGGTTGGCCGTGCCTTCGTAGCCGCCGTGGTGCAGCAGGGCGGAGACGCTCAGGCCCACCGCCAGTCTGTCCGGGGCGCGCTGTTCGCTCTGGCGCTCGAAGGGCAGGGCGAAGGCGACGTCGATGACTTCGTCGCGGTTGGCGACGTTCAATTGCCTGAGCACGTCGAACGACTGATGGTCGCGGGCGAAGACCATGGCGCTTTTCTGCATGGCCCAGGCCGAGGCCCGGGTGCCCCAGGCGGACTTGAACGGGCCGATGGTCTGCGGCGAAAGAATCAGCGGGACGCGGCCGGCCAGCGCCATGCCCTTGCTCAGCAGCAGCTTGATCAGCCGCTTGGCGCCATAGATGTCGGAGAAACTGTCGCCTTCGCCGATGTCGAAGATCGCGTCGCAGGAGGCGATGGCCCGGTACAGGCCATGGGGATTCTTCAGCAGCGCCTGCTCGTTGAACTCGATGAATTCGTAGTTGAAGCGCTCGGTCGACGGCGGGTAGTCGCAAGGCCCCGACGAGCCGATGATCAGGAACTCGGGGACGATGCCGCATTTGCGCGCGGCCTCGTCGATCAGCAGCATGTTGGAAATGCTCAGCGCGCCAACCCCGAGGTTGCCGGATGAGAACGAGTGCCATAGCAGTCCGAATTTCATGTTCGTGTCACTCCAGAATCAGTCGGCGCGTGTCGCGGGGGTGGGGCCGATGGCGGTGCAATCGTTGCGCAGGTGCTTGCGCATGAGTTCCATCTGCGGCCGGTCCTTGCCGTCGCGTGGCTCGATGGCGAGCTTGTAGCTGCCCCAGCCGGGGCCGCCGGCCCAGTAGGCGCTGGGCACGCAGTTGTCGTTGAGGTAGGCGAGCAGGTTGTCCATCGCCTCGGCCGCCTCGGGCAGGTCGTCGGGAATCCCGTACTCGCCGAGGAAGCCTTTCTGGCCGTGTTTCTGCAGCCATTCGATGAACGGCCGCGCCCGTTCGACGCCGAGCATGGGGTCGATGTTGCGGCTGGCCTGCTGCAGGTACTTGCCGGAGAAGTCCTGGTCGAAGTACAGGTGCGCTTCGTAGATGATCCGGTCGGCCGGGTCGTCGATCAGGAAGTTGGCGTTCACCAGCGGCCAGTGGAAGGCGCTCGACCAGCGCTCGCCCTCGACGAAGATCAGCGTCTGCTCGTCGACCTGGCGGATCGCATCGACGGCGGCCTGCGCCGCGCCGGGCCAGAGGCCGACGGTGCCGTGCGGCTCGTTCATGATGTCGTAGCCGAGCAGCCCGGGATGGCCCTTGAACTGTTGCGCCAGTTTCTGCCACACCGAGGCGTAGGCCGCGTAGGGCACCTTGCTCGAGCCGATCAGTTCGCCGTGGTAACGACCGTAGTTGTGCATGTCGAGAATGACCTTCTGGCCGTTCTGCGCGGCCAGGTCCAGGGTCTTCTTCAACAGCCGGATCTGGTCGAAGTTCAATCCGTCGCCGAGCGTGTGCTGCACCCGCTCCCAGATGAAGGGGAAGCGGATCAGGCGGATGCCCTGGTCGGCGTAGTACTTGAAATGCTTCTTCTGCGGGTAGAAGTAGTGGGTGCCGTGCTTGCCCGGGGTGATGTGCGGGGCGAAACCGGCGCCGGAAAGGTTCACGCCGAGCAGGGCCAGGCCATCGTCGGTGGCGGGCCAGTCGGTGGCGCAAACTCCGCTGGCGGCAAGCGAGGCCGTCAACGCCAGGGCCAGCCGGATGGCTCGTCTGGTTGGTCGGGTGGCGTACTTCGTCATCTCGGGTACCTGTCGTAGGTTGGGTCGGGCGGCGTTCCGCTGAGGAGCGAAGCGACGAAGCCCAACGCGTCGTGCCCGTGCCAGTTGGGCTTCGCTGTGCTCAGCGCCAACCTACCCGGGTGTGCCCGATCGCACGCAAAATCCAGGGAAAACACTTCCAACGAAGCCTCTGCAACAGGTAACGGGAGCCAAAAAATATCCACTGCGCCTGGGGGCTCAGTCGAAAGAGGCAGTCCGGAAAAAAGAAAAGTGGTGTGGCGTGGCGGCAGGTTTCCCCACCGCCACGCACGCTCACCTACTTGGTGCTGGCGTATTCGTACTGGTAGTAACCGTACTCGCCATAGGTCGAGGCCTTGCGCACCACGGCGTTGAAGATCACGCCCTTGACCAGCAGGCCGTTCTGTTCGAGGCGACGCTTGGCCGCTTCGATTTCCTTCAGGCCGTTCATGCCGTAGCGGGTGACCATCAGGGTGGTGCCGGCCTGGCTACCGACCAGCGCCGCGTCGGTGACGGCGAGGATCGGCGGCGTATCGAAGATCACCAGGTCGTACATGTTGCTGATCTCCTTGACGAAGCGAGAGAAATTCTCGTGCATCAGCAGTTCCGACGGGTTCGGCGGCATCTGGCCGTGGGTGATCACGTGCAGGTTGTTCAGCTGGGTCTTCTGGATCGCATCGAACAGGGTGATGCGCCCGGAAAGGATGTCCGACAGGCCCTTGTCGCCGTCGCAGCGCATGACCTTGTGCAGGTAGC
The DNA here is from genome assembly GCF_015070855.1 of Pseudomonas lopnurensis. Lineage (GTDB taxonomy): Bacteria > Pseudomonadota > Gammaproteobacteria > Pseudomonadales > Pseudomonadaceae > Stutzerimonas > Stutzerimonas lopnurensis. The sequence goes on along the minus strand of NZ_JADDIX010000041.1, from coordinate 9,773 downwards.
CCTTGCGCATGTCGGCGTCGATCAGCAACACGCGCTTGCCGGACTGGGCGACCACCGCGGCGAGGTTGGTGGTGACGAAGGACTTGCCCACCGCCGGGCTCGGGCCGGTGATCATCAGCACGTTGTTCTTCGCCTCGATCATCGCGAAGTGCAGGCTGGTGCGCAGGCTGCGCATGGCCTCGGTGGCGAGGTCGGCCGGCTCGTTGATGGTCAGCAGGTAGGAGGCGGCGCTCTTGTCGCGCTTGAAGTTGGCCAGGCGCTTTTCCAGCGCGGCCTGTTTCTCGGTGAACGGAATCGAGGCGTACACCGGGGTGCCGGTACGTTCGATGTCTTCCGGGTTCTCGACGCCGCGCTTGAGCGCTTCGCGCACATAGACGAAGGCCACCGCCAGCAGGCCGCCGAGCAGGGTGGCGACGATCACCACCAGCGGCTTGTTGGGCTTGACCGGGTTTTCCAGGTCCGCGGCGGCGTGGTCGATGATGCGCACGTTGCCCACGGTACCGGCGCGGATGATGTCCAGCTCCTGGGTCTTGTTCAGCAGCATGGAATAGGTTTCCGAGGATACTTCCACGTCGCGGTTCAGGCGCAGCAGTTCCTGCTGGGTCGAGGGCAGGGTGCCGATCTGCTTCTCCAGCTCTTCCTTCTGCATCTGCAGCTGGTTGATCTGGTTCATCAGCGCCTGGAAGTTCGGGTGCTGACGGGTGAAGCGGCGTTCCATCTCGGTGCGCTTGAGGTTCTGCTCGGAGATCTGCTTCTCCATGTCGACGATGCGATCGAGCACGGACTGGGTCTCGGCGGTGATGTCCACCGAGCGCGAGCCGGTCTGGTACTTGTTCAGCGCGGTCTGGGCGGCTTCGAGGTTCTTGCGTACGGTCGGGACCTGCTCGTTGAGGAACTCCAGGCTCTGGGTCGCTTCCGCCGCGTTGCGTGCGACGTTCTGGTTGACGTAGAGCCTGGCGACTTCTTCCAGGACGCGGATGGCATGCGCCGGATCGGTGTCCTCGAGGGTCACGTTGACGATACCGGACTGCTTGCCACGCTCGGCCGCGGCCAGACGCTGCTGGTAGCTCTCGGTGGTGTTGTAGGTGCGGTTCTTGATCACCGTGAAGGTGGTGCCGGGGCGCGCATTCAGCTCGGCCACGGTGATGCGGTAGGCATCGGCTTCGACCGGTTCGCCGACCACGCCCTGTACCACGACCTCGTCATCCTCGTCGCGCAGGATGAAGCCATTGTTCTCGGCCGCTTCCAGGGTCAAGTCCTTGCCGTGCACCTTGTCCGGTACTTCCAGCTGGGTGACCTTCAGCGTCTCGCCACCCCAGGCGTACGCGCCCAGGCCGGCCGGGTACCAGCCCAGCTCGCCTTCTTCGGTCGGCTCGAAGCGACGCGCCATGAAGCCGCCGACGATCGGAAAGTGGTGAGGCTTGATGATGATGTCGAGGTTCAGGTTGCTGACCGCGCCACCCACGACCGAGCGCGACTTGAGCAGCGCGATCTCGGTCTGCGCCGGCGATACCGGCGGGTTGCTGTTGACCACGTCGGTCAGGCTCGGCAGCCCATTCTTCGGCTCGATCTGGATCATCGCACTGGCGAGGTAGACCGGGGTGGCCAGCAGCGCATAGGCGATGCCCAGCGCGGCGAAGAACCCCGTGATGGTCAGGATGAGCATCCGGTTGTTGATGAAGGTATCAAAGAGGTGGGCCAGGTCGATGTCCTTGTCCTCTTTGGTTTCATAAATCGGGCGGGGCATGGTTGTCATCGAAGTTCCTTCTTCATCTCAGGTAAGGAAGCCAGCTCTCGACGGATTGCGTCAGGAGGTTGTGAACGTGTTCGAAGGCAGGTTTGGACTGGCGGTAGGGGTCTGGGATCTCCAGGTCCCCCTGCCACTTTCCAATCAGGAAGGTCTTGCCATGCACTTCGGGTGCAATCTGGCGAATGTGCTGAATGTGGCTATGCTCCATGGCAAGGATGAGGTCCGCCTGATGCAACATGTGGCTGTCAACCTGCCGGGCGCGATGGGCTGGGAATTCCAGCCCGTTCTCCTGCAATACTTCGTGGGCGCTCTTGTCCATCGGGTTACCTACTAGTGCACCAATACCCGCCGAGCTGATCGTCAGGCCCTGGCTACCAAGCCTGTGTGCAAACAGCGCCTCGGCCGTGGGGCTGCGGCAGATGTTTCCAACACAGACAATCAGGATGTTGTTGAACATGGTGCTCAGCCTCGTGGTGGCTGCTGTTTCGCAGCCGCCGGGGGGCAGTCCGGGGCGAACAGAAATGAGATTTTCAGGGGCATCATTAGTTCCATCCTGTCGCGCCAGAGCGGCGCGACGATTGCAATTGTTTTCGGCTGAACGGGTTGCCGTCGGTCAGTACACGTCCTTGTTGATCAACAGGGCCAGCGGGGTGCGCGCGAGGATGTAGAGGTCGAACCACACTGACCAGCGTTCGATGTAGTCGAGGTCGAATTCGACGCGCTTCTCGATCTTCTCCAGCGTGTCGGTTTCGCCGCGATAGCCGTTGATCTGCGCCCAGCCGGTGATGCCGGGCTTGACCCGATGGCGCGACGAGTATTCGGCCACGGCGTCTTCGAACAGCACCCCGGCGGCCTTGGTGGCGGTGGCATGCGGGCGCGGGCCGACCATGGACATGCTGCCGAGGAAGACGTTGAGCAGCTGCGGCAGTTCGTCGAGGCTGGTCTTGCGGATGAAGCGGCCGACACGGGTGATGCGGTCGTCGCCACGGGTGGTCTGGCGATCGGCGGTGGCGTCCGACTTCTCGTGGTACATCGAGCGGAACTTGAAGACCTCGATCAGGCGGTTGTTGTAGCCATAGCGCTTCTGCTTGAACAGCACCGGGCCGGGCGAGTCGAGCTTGATCGCCAGGGCGAGCAGCAGCATGGCCGGGGCGGCGACGAGCAGGGCGAGGCTGGACAGCACGATGTCTTCCAGGCGCTTGAAGACGGGCGACCAGCCGCGCAACGGCAGGTCGGAGGCGATCAGCGTCGGCAGGCCGCCGACCTGGGTGATGCGCCGGTCGGCGTGACGGAAGGCGACCATGTCCGGCACCAGCAGGACGCTGACCGGCAGCTTGCGCAATTCGTTGATGAGCTGGCCGATGCGGCTGTCGGCGAACCAGGGCAGGGCGACCAGCACCTGGGTGACTTTCTCCTCGCGGATCATCCGCTCCAGCTCACGGGTGTTGCCCAGCAGCGGCAGGCTGGCGAGTTCCTTGGGCAGGCGCTCGAGGCGGTCGTCGATGAAGCCGAGCACGCCGGTGCGGATGTCGCGGTTGTTCTGCAGGTATTCGGCAACCCGCACGCCGTTTTCGGTGCCGCCGAGGATCACGGCGTTCTGCAGGAACAGGCCGCGCGCCATCAGGCGGCGGAACAGCGCCAGCATCGCCAGGCGCTCGGCGCCGAACAGCGCGGCGCTGGCCAGGAACCAGAACACCAGCTGGTTGACGTCCAGATAGCTGAACAGGCCCATGCCCTGGTGCATGAAGACCAGGAAGCTGAAGGCCGCGGCCCAGGCGAGAAGCATGATGCGAAAACGCAGCAGGGTGCTGAATACCTCTTCGCTGTAGATGCCGACGGTCTGGAAGATGATGATGCTGAGCACGGCGAAGAAGCCGAGGAAGGCGCTGAACGTCCCGCTGGCGGGCAGGTCCATGAACGCCAGCAGCAGGAAGCCCGGCAGGATGGCGGTCAGGCCGTGAATCAGACGGACACTGGCCAGGAAGTAGTCAACGAAACTGGGATGAGCATATTCAAGGGTTCCAACTGACTGTGCGCGCATACAAGGCTCCTTCCTCAGCTAAAGCTGGCTTCAAAAACTCGAATTAATCGCCGCGGCATGCGGGGGATTGATGGCAGGCGGCTATCGCAACCCTGTTCGGGACTCCTGCTCCGACCGTGCCTCCAGAAATGAGTTCAGTGACAGTCAGCGGGTCGACGAAAAAGCGCCTTAATCCCATTTGTGTGCGCAACTGGCTGTTTTTAAAAGATTTTTGATTGATTAACTGGTCGACTCTGGCAGGCTGACTGAGCCAGCGCGGTGACGGGCGGCGCTTGTTTATCGAACTTTCGGATTAATGCCGCCGCGCTTGGAGGACACAAACTTCTCGGCGGCGAACGGGTCTGATATGACGTCGAATGGCAAGGATCTAACGAACATGGGCGATGCCAAGGCGCTGCTGATACTGCACGGTAAACAGGCGCTCAATGAGGAGGTTCGCGAGGGCGTCAGGCAGCAACGCGAGCGCGGCTGGGAACTGGCGGTTCGCGTCACCTGGGAGGCCGGCGATGCCCGCCGGCTGGTGCTGGAAGCGCTCGATGCCGGCTACCCGACGCTGATCGCCGGTGGCGGCGACGGCACCTTGCGCGAGGTGGCCGAAGCGCTGTTGCTGAGCCGGGCGGATGCGCGCCTGGCGCTGCTGCCGCTCGGCAGCGCCAATGATTTCGCCCGTGCCGCGGGTATTCCGCTGGAGCCGCTCGAGGCCCTGGCGCTGCTGAACGAACCGGCGCGGCCGGTCGATGTGGGGGAAATGAACGGGCAGCCGTTCGTCAACATGGCCACCGGCGGCTTCGGTTCGAAAGTCACCGCCAGCACCTCCGAGGAGCTGAAACGGATGCTCGGCGGCGGCGCCTACCTGCTGACCGGGTTGTCGCGCTTCGCCGAGATCCAGTCCGCGCGGGGCCATTTCCGCGGCCCGGGCTTCGAATGGCAAGGCGAGTTCCTGGCGCTGGGGATCGGCAACGGGCGCCAGGCCGGCGGCGGCCAACTGCTCTGCCCGCAGGCGACGATCAACGACGGCCTGCTGGACGTATGCATCGTGCCGGCGCCGGCCGATACGGTCGGCACGCTGGGCACCTTGCTCAGCGGCGGGCTGCTGGGGGTCGAAGCGGTTTCGGTGAGCGCGCGGGTGGCCTGGCTCGAAGTCGAGGCGCCGGAATCGATCAACATCAACCTGGATGGCGAGCCTTTCAGCGGCGAGCACCTGCGCTTCGATGTCCGCCCTGGCGCGCTGCGCATGCATCTGCCGGCCAACTCGCCCCTGTTGCGGCGTCCTGAGAACGGCGGGTAATGGCTATATGATGGCTTTGGTATGCTCGCATGTAGGTAGAGCTGCGCGTAGGTTGGGTTGAGGAGCAAAGCGACGAAGCCCAACACGTTCGTGCCGCTTTCTGTTGGGCTTCGCTGCGCTCAACCCAACCTACGCGCGCATTTCTACGGCCCGCTGTATTGTTGAGAAAAGACGTGCCGGGAGCATAAAGCCGCGCCGCAAGCGGCCGATATGCCTTTATCGTCGTTCACCAAGAGACCTGAAATGGCCAGCATTCTCGATTCAGTCGATCAACGCACCCGCCTGGTGGGCCAGAATCGCCTGGAAATCCTCATGTTCCGGCTCGGCGGGCGGCAGAAGTTCGCCATCAACGTGTTCAAGGTGCAGGAAGTCGTCCAGCTGCCGCGAATGACCCTCATGCCGCACCGCCACAGCTCGGTATGCGGCGTGATCAACCTGCGCGGCCAGACCCTGCCGGTCATCGACCTGTCGCTGGCCATCGGCCTGCGCCCGCTGGTGCCGGACGAGCGCAGCACCATCATCGTCACCGAGTACAACCGCACGGTGCAGGCATTCCTGGTCGGCGGCGTTGACCGTATCGTCAATCTCAACTGGGAGGCGGTGATGCCACCGCCGAGCACCGCCGGCCGCCAGCATTACCTGACCTCCATCACCAGGGTCGACGACGAGCTGGTGGAAGTCATCGACGTGGAAAAGGTGTTGGCCGAGATCGTGCCCTATGACACCAGCATTCCTGCCGAACGCCTGGCCGACCCGATCCTCGAGCGCGCCCGTGGCCGCGAGGTGCTCTGCGTGGACGATTCCAGCGTCGCCCTCGTGCAGTTGCGCGAAACCCTCAGCCAGCTCGGTTTGAAGATCCACACCGCCAGCGATGGCCTGAAGGGCCTGCACATGCTCAAGGCCTGGGCCGATGCCGGCGAGGTGCTGACCGACAAGCTGCTGATGGTCTTCACCGACGCGGAGATGCCGGAGATGGACGGCTACCGCCTGACCACCGAGATTCGCAACGATCCGCGCCTGCGCGATCTCTACGTGGTGCTGCACACCTCGCTGTCGGGTAGCTTCAACCTGGCGATGGTGCAGAAGGTCGGGTGCGACAACTTCCTCTCCAAGTTCCAGCCGGAGAAACTCGTCGACGTCATCCAGGACCGCCTCAAGCGCGACGAGCCGAGCTGAGCGGAGCGGAGCCCCGCATCACTCACATCGGGCCCTGCAGGAGCGAGCTTGCTCGCGATCAATGCCCGGAGCCGGTGGAAAACGCTTCGCGGTTTTGCCACCCTACGGCGGTCCGGTCTTTCGTGTAGGGTGGACAACGCTTTGCTTGTCCACCGCCTGCCCGGCCACGAACGAAAAATCCGCCAAGGAGCCGCAGCGTGCATCTCTCCTCGCTCTATCGCTTTCCCCTCAAATCCGCCGCCGGTGAAGCGTTGCCGCAGGCCCGCAGCGATGCGCTCGGCCTCGTCGGCGATCGTCGCTGGATGGTGGTCGCCGCCGGCACGGGCCGCTTCCTGACACAGCGGGCCGTGCCGCAGATGGCGCTCCTGCAGGCGTCCTGGCAGGGCACGGAGGCTCTGCGGCTGAGTGCGCCGGGCATGGACGAGCTGCGGGTGGCCGTGCCGGGCACGGCCGAGATGCGCAGCGTGCAGATCTGGCGTTCGAGCGCCGTGGTGCCGGACGCCGGCGAGGCCGCCGCCACCTGGCTGACGCGCTTTCTCGGCCAAGCCTGCCGGCTGGTCTATCTGCCCGCGGAGGAGGGCATCCAGGTCGATCTGGATTATGCGCAACTCGGCGAGCGCACCGCCTTCAGCGACGGTTTTCCCTTCTTGCTCATCGGCCAGGCATCGCTGGACGATCTGGTGCAGCGCGTCGGCCGTCCTCTGGAGATGCTGCGTTTCCGGCCGAACCTGGTGATCAGCGGCGCGCAGCCCTACGCCGAGGACGGCTGGAAGCGCATCCGTATCGGCGAGCTGGAGTTTCGTGTGGTCAAGCCCTGCTCGCGCTGCGTCATCCCGACCATCGACCCGGCGACCGCCGAGCGTGACGCCGACCGCGAACCCCTGGCGACGCTGCTGGGCTATCGCAAGGGCGAGGGTGGCGTGTTCTTCGGGCAGAACCTGATTGCCGAAGGCACCGGCGAACTGGCGCTCGGCATGCCGGTGGAGGTGTTGGAATAGGCCCGACCATGGGCTTCAGCGTAGGGTGGGCTTCAAGCCGTAGGGTGGGTGCAACCCGCGCGGACGATGCCAGGGCTAACGCCGAACCGGCGGGTTGCACCCGCCCTACGTTCTGCAATCGCCGCGAGGGCGCGCTTCCATAGGTTCCGGTGGATGCTCGCTGCTTTTGTGGGAGGCCTCGACCTGAGGCGATGTTTCCTTCAAGGCGTAGGGTGGGCTTCAAGCCGTAGGGCGGGTGCAACCCGCGCGGACGATGCCAGGGCTAACGCCGAACCGGCGGTTGCACTCGCCCTACGTTCTGACGCTCGGCATGCCGGTGCAAGTGCTGGAATAGGCCCGACCATGGGCTTCAAGCCGTAGGGCGGGTGCAACCCGCGCGGACGATGCCAGGGCCAACGCCGAACCGGCGGGTTGCAACCAACCCGCTTCTGCAATGGGGCGATGCTTTTTTCTATTGCGATTCGAAGAACCGCTCGTGCCATTCCACCAGGGGTTGCGGCGTGTTGAGTTTCTGCCCGTAGATCACCGAGTAGGTGAGCACGTTCTGCACGTACTGGCGGGTTTCGTCGAAGGGGATGTTCTCCACCCAGACGTCGAACGACAGGTGCTCGGCGTTGCGCAGCCACTGGCGGACCCGGCCGGGACCGGCGTTGTAGGCGGCGGAGGCGAGCACGCGGTTGCCGTTGAACTGACCGTAGATCTGGCTCAGGTAGGCCGTGCCGAGCTGGATGTTGGTGTTCGGGTTGAGCACCTGCTGCGGCGAGGCCAGCGGGATGCCGAACCGCTTGGCGGTTTCCTTGGCCGTCGCCGGCATCAGTTGCATCAGCCCGGTGGCGCCGACGTGCGAGCGCGCGTCGGCCATGAAGGCGCTTTCCTGGCGGGTCACGGCGAAGGCCCAGCTGGGGTGGATGTCCCGTGCCTTGGCGGCCTGGACCATCGCACTGCGGTGGGCCATGGGGAAACGGATATCGAGGTCGTCCCAGTACTGCGCCTGGCTGATGCTGCGGATCGCCGGGAAATACCATTCCTTTTCGTAGGCCAGGCGCGCCTGGGCGACCAGCTCGTCGCGGCTGAACAGGCGGCTGACGTGGTACCACTCGCGACGCCCGTCGACGATCTGCCCGCGCTCGTGGAACTCCAGGGCACGCCGGATGCCGGCGGTGTTGCGCACCTTCTGCACGACCTTCGGTTCCAGCGCCAGCGGCTGATGGTTGAGCTTGTACGGCGCCTGGATGCGGTCGGCCGAGAGGAAACCATAGAAGTCGCGCTCCTGGGCCACCGGCTGGTAGAGCTGCTCGACCTGCTTGCTCTGCGGCTTGGCCAGTTGCAGGCTGCGGGCCTGCCAGTAGCGCCAGCGATTGCTGTTGGCCAGTTCCTCGGGGAAGCGCTGGGTCAGTTCGTGGGCTTCATCCCAGCGGCCGAGGCGCAGCAGCAGCCGCGCGCGCCATTCGCTGACGGTGTTGTCGCGCAGTTGCGGGTCGTATTCGGCCATCACGTTCAGCGCGCGGCTATCGAAACGCTTGGCCAGGGTCAGGCCGATCTGCCGGGCGATGGCGACTTTCTCGTCGGCGGAGAAGGCGAAACGCCGGGCGTAGCCGTCGAGCAGGCCGAGGGCCTTTTCCGGGTCCTGGCGGGCCAGCCGGCGCAGGCCGACGGATACGACGTCCGCCATCGCCGGGCTGGAGGCGGCGAAGCGCTCCGGCTGGCCGAGCATCTGCGGCTTCTGCGTGACCTCGATCATCAACTGGCCTTGGCTCTGCAGGGTCGGCAGGCGTTTCACCAGGTAGCTGGCGAGTCCGTAGTTGCCGCTTTCCACGGCCAGCTTGGCGCGTTTCCAGCGCCGCTCCTCGGTGAGCAGGCCCTTGGCTTCCCAGAGGTCGAACAGGCGGTCGCAGGCGTTGTGCTGGGACTTGCCGACCAGCCACAGGCGCTCGGCGGTGGCGTCCGCCCCCGGCAGGTCGTTGCTGAGCTGGTACTGGCCGAACAGGCAGTCCAGCTCGGTGAAGTTCATCTGCGGGTCGTAATAGCGGGTGAAGGTCTGCCAGTCGCCGCGCGCGGCCAGCAGGCGCAGCCAGCGCAGTTTCATCCAGCTGATCTGCGGCAGGTCGCCATGCTCGGCGAGGAATTTCTCGACTTCCTGGTTGCTGGCGGTCTTCAGCCGGGCGGTGAGCTCGTCATAGGCGAGATAGGGCTCCAGCGGATAGTCGCGCAGGGCGCTCTGGTAGCGCCGGTAGGGCCTGCTGTCGCCCTTGGCCAGGGCCTGCTTGGCTTCATCGTAATACTGGCGTTGCTGGTTGAGGCTGGCGGCGGAAACATCGAGGCCGAAGGCCGAAAAGAACAGGCAGAAACACAAACTGGAGAGTCGGCCGCGCATGGTACTTCCGAAAACGGGGGCGTTGGACTGGCAGGACGATGAACCCTGCGATATGCGCCAGTTCTCAAAGCCTGCGAATGAGCGCTAGCTTAGCCTGCCGCCTCGGCCAGTTAAACGAGCATTAAGCTCCGGTAACAAACAAAGCC
>NZ_JADDIX010000040.1:87938-92975 GCF_015070855.1 Pseudomonas lopnurensis | reverse complement strand
ATGCACATAGTCGACGTGGTGCCGGTAATCCCGTTCGTCCTGAATCAGGTGCTCCCAATAATGCCGTTGCCAGACGCCGCGCTCACCGCGGGCGCGTTGGGCCGCCGTCAGCATCACGGTCTTTGGAAGCCGTGTGGCGAAAGCGAACTTGATGACCTTCAGCGCAGGGCGAAATCGGCGTCGCCGTCCGGCAGCGTCCAGACGCAATGCATGTGGTCAGGCAGGACGACCCAGGCATCGACGTGGAACGGATGGCGTGAGCGCGTGGCGCGCACCGTCTCGCGCAGCAGATCGATATGGCGGACAAGCAGGTCGCTGCGGCGGTTGAGCAGGTTGACCGTGAAGAAATACGTGGCGCCCGGCACGTGGGCGCGGCGGTAGCGGGACATGGCGGCTCATCCTTGAGCGTGGTGTTGGCGGGAAGTCCGGTATCGGTGGATAAGCGAAGCGTTATCCACCCTACGTCATGCTCACCCCTGATTCCGCCGACGCATCCGCATGTAGGGTGGAAAACGGCGAAGCCTTTTCCACGCGTCGCTTGCAGGCTACCTCGTTTGCTTCAGACGACCGAAAGCGGTGCTGCCTCAAAGGTCGGCAATATGGAGGCGCTGCGGGTCGGGTATACCCTGGTCATCACCGCCCATTGCAGCGGTGGTGCCGTATCCAGCGCGAGCGTGCCGACTTCGAGCTGGACGTGGGCCGGGTCGTTCCCCGCGTACTCGACCGCCTCGTTAATGGCCAGCCGCCAGGGCTGCTCCTCGAAGCCAGCCCCCAGCAGGATGGCATTGCCCGTCGAGGCAGATTGGTCGCCCGCCAAGAGCCGCGACATGTACCAGAAATCATCCGAAGCGCTGAGGAACAGCTTGCCCTGGTTGTAGTTGGCGAACGGGACTTTCAGTTCGATGTAGTGGTAGTAGTCATGCGCGTCGGCATCGCGCACCCACAGGTCGCACTGCTTCGTCTCCCGGTCCATCTGGCCGCGCCGCTGGTCGAGCCAGACCTTGTACTCAACCCCGACGTCTACCCCGGCCCGCAGCCCGTGGCGTTCGATAAGCCAGAGATACAGTTCGATCTTCAGCCAACCCTCGAAGCCGTTACGCAGTTGGGAGAGCTCAGGCAATACCTGTGCTCGGCGCGTCTGCAGGTCGGCAAGAAACATCTGAAACGTACGGGCGACATGGCTGATGCCGGGCATGGAAGTTCCTTTTCTCGAGTTGTGCTAATGAAGAGTGTCGCTAGCGGGGTGATGCGGAATACGGGCATTGCGTGTTGGTTCACGTGGTTAACGGCAGCAGGCCCTGTCCACGTAGGTCTTATTGCCGTTGCGATTTATGTAAAAGCATCCGCCCTTGGGGCCTTGCTGCAACGTAGCGCCGCTCGGGCCACAGCCTTTAGCGGATGAAAACTGAGGGGTTGAGATCAGAGCCAGGCCGAGGAGTATTGCCGCGCAGAACGGCAAGCGGGATTTCGAGGCAAATCTTTTGGCGGTATTCATCAAGCGTCTCCGGCATTGGCGCTTTATCTTCGGGGTGCTGTTCTCCGCGCTCCAACCGTTATCGGCGACGTTCCAGATTTCTCCAGGAATGAGATTCTTTGCTTCCGCAGACGAAGGGCGGTGGGTAGGGTGGAAAACGGCGAAGCCTTTTCCACGCGTTCCTTCCAGGCTCCCTTATCGGGCAAGTATCTGCCCGATGCTGAATGCCGATCTAACGCGAACAGGATGTGAGATCAGGCCCGTCGTCGTGGTTGCTCAGGCTTATCCAGTGTTTGCCTTGCCACCACAACACTTCCACGTAGCGTCTTTCCAGTTTCGGCCCGTCGCCCTGAGGTGGCCGCGCGAAATCGACGAAGTGCGGCAAGCAATCCTGGCGCAGCCAGCTCTCGAAGCGTTCCGCCTGGGCGGTAGGGCTGTTGACGATCAAGCGGTACACGTTGCCCAGGTCGATCAGGCGCAGCGGGCGTGTCCCGTTGCCGAAATTCAGGCCCTGTTGATTGCAATGACGATGCAGCGCCTCGATGACGTCCGCATAGCCCAGGAACAGCGCGAGGTCGCTGCCGTTGAACCAGAGCTGGCCGTCGACGAAATGATGGATGCGAACAGGCTTGCCTTCGAAATGAAGGGTATGGGTGGTAGGCATTTCCTTTACCTCTGTGTGATTGGCCAGCTTTCTTAGGGCTGTGGTGCCGGGAGCTAAGAAACCCCACACAGAGGGCCGGACGTATTTCCCTTTCGGGTCTTGTATTAGCCCACTCCCGACGTCGCAGAGGTGTTTTTCTTGCGCGCACGGGCGGGCCATGGGCACAAAAAAGCCGCGATGTCGGAAGCGGGCAGGCCGCTGTGTGAGGCGTTTCTTAGGCGCCAGCGGCTAGGGTAGGGGGCGTGTGGGAGGTGGTCAAGCTACGAGCCCAGGAACAAGACGTTCGGGCGGGCGATACTGATGGCCCAACGCTGATGGCTCCCACGCTCCTGCGTGGGAGCCAATTCGCGGTGCTTTGCGCCGGGAGTGTTCCAGGCCGTCTGGTTCTCTAGCGAGGGGTGCTGGGCATCAAGGCTGCGTTCCCACGCCGGAGCGTGGAATGATCAAGCACTACCTTGCCACCTCGCAAATGAGCTCGGCCTGCTTCTGATGGGCGAAGGCCGGAGCGGCACCCTCAAGTTCCGCCTGAAGCTCCGCCACCAGGGCATCGACCTGATGCTGCGCCTTGGCCACCGAGGCCGCCAACAGCTCGCCACCGATTTCCTGGCCTTCAATCGCGATCTGATGGATGCGGCTAATCCCGATAAACCCGAGCGCGGTCGCCAGGTTCGGCTCCAGATGGTTCATATGCGCCATCTCTCCGCCGGGGTCAAAACCTAGGCCGCCCCTGGCGGCGAGGATGATCGCGTGCCGTTCCCGCTCCGCCAGCATGGGCACGTAGGGATCGAGCGGGTTGCTCTCGTCCATCCCTACCGTGCGGTTCAGGCGCACCACCTGATCGATCCAGGCCTTGAGCGCCGCCGGCATGCCGAAGTTGTAGAGCGGCGTGCCGATGACCAGCACATCGGTGGCCACCAGTTCGTCGACCAGCGTGTCGCTTTCCGCCAGCGCATCTTTCATCCACGGCTCCTGACGCTCCTCTGGCGTAAAGGCCGAGGCGATCCAGTCATGGTTGACGAAGGAGGGTGGGTTCTGGCCGATGTCCCGGTAGGTCACGCCATCCTGCGGACGGCGGGACAGCCATTGGCTGACGAAACGCTGGCTGAGGTGGCGGCTGTGGGAGCCGTGTTCGTCCTTGCCGGCAAGGCCGGGGCGGGCGCTGGCATCCAGGTGCAGAAGATGCGTCATGTCGAGTCTCCTCTGTGAATGAATTCATCTGTCATTCGCGGCAGACTCAGCCTAGGGTTAGGCTCTACAGGCGACAAACGACGATTTCTTCCTGATACAGATGAGGAAAACTCAGCCATGGCGCACCGACGCTTACCTTCGCTTTCGGCATTGCGGGCCTTCGAAGCGGCCGCCCGCCACGAGAGCGCCAAGCAGGCCGCAGAGGAGCTGTCCGTTACCGCCACGGCGATCAGCCACCAGATTCGTTCGCTGGAGGAATCGCTCGGCGTGGCGCTGTTTCTGCGCAAGCCGCGAAAACTTGAGCTGACCGCCCAGGGGCGCGAGTTGCAGCAGGTGCTGGAGACAGCGTTCGACAGCATCGGCGGGGCGGTCGAGCGCCTCAGCGCCGCGCCTTGTCGGCAGGCGATCACGCTCAGCACCACGCCCGCCGTTGCGGTGCGCTGGCTGGTGCCATGGGTGTGCCTGTTGCGCGATTCCCATCCGGCTATCGATCTGCGCTTTCACACTTCGCACGAACCGGTCGCACTGGATGGTGTCACGGCGGATATCGCCATCCGCTACGGCGACGGCCGCTGGCCGGGAATGGTGGCGGAGAAGCTGTTCGACAACACCTTCATCCCGGTCTGCAGCCCGCACCTCGGTCTGCACGCAGCGGCCGACCTGCCCAAGCACTCGCTGATCCACTTCCGCAACCAGGCCGCTGTTTCATCGCCGCGCGATTGGCCGGCATGGCAGAAGCTGGCCAACGTGCCGGGGCTCGACGTCAGCGCCGGGCTGGTTTTCTCTGACGAGACCCATGCCATTTCAGCCGCCATCGGCGCGCAGGGTGTGGCCTTGATGAGTCGTCAGCTGATCGAGGATGAGCTGAGCGAAGGGCGGCTGGTGCAGCCGTTTGGGCCGGAGCTGGAAGGCAAGCCGTTTCACCTCGTGTACCCGGAGAGCCGCCGGGATGATCCGACGGTTCTGGCGGTGAGGGAGTGGGTGATGGCAGTGCCGGGTGGGTTGTGTGCGTTGTAGCTACGCTGGTTTTTACGTCCGTGCCCCTGCTGTTTTACGGGTTGATTGAGGCATCGGTTCCGCCCTGCTGGGCGGGTCACTTTTTCCAGTCGCGGAAAAGTAACCAAAATACGCCATCTCACCCGCCCACACCGCCGACGCATCGACGTTGCCGGAGCGTAGGGTGGAAAACGGCGAAGCCTTTTCCACGCGTTTCTCAGCGTCCACTATGCGTCCCGAGCGGACTCGTCTCCGCCGCACCAATCGCCGGAATAGACACCAGCCCTGACGGCTCGATGGAAACTGGAGAAAAGGCCAATCGACAACGCGGTCCACCAAGCCGTGTTTCAACGGATTCAAATGCACATAGTCGACGTGGTGCCGGTAATCCCGTTCGTCCTGAATCAGATGTTCCCAATAGCGCCGTTGCCAGATCCCGCGCTCGCCGCGGGAGCGCTGGACCGCCGTCAATACCTCAGTCTTCGGCAGGCGTCGGGCGAAAGCGAATTTGATGACTTTCCAACGCAGGGCGAAATCGGCATCGCCATCCGGTAGCGTCCAGACGCAATGCATGTGGTCAGGCAGGACGACCCAGGCGTCGACATGGAACGGATGGCGTGAGCGCGTGGCGCGCACCGTCTCGCGCAACAGGTCGATATGGCGGACCAGCAGGTCGCTGCGGCGGTTGAGCAGGTTGACCGTGAAGAAATACGTG
>NZ_JADDIX010000040.1:44099-87888 GCF_015070855.1 Pseudomonas lopnurensis | reverse complement strand
ATCCGCATGTAGGGTGGAAAACGGCGAAGCCTTTTCCACGCGTCGCTTCCAGGCTACTCGCTAGGTTAATAGATTAGCTAGGTTCGTCAGGAAGGTATATTAAAACTTCAAAGTTGGAATAAGGAATCTTCTGTACCGAAAAAATGCTTTTAAACGATGGTCGAAAGGTTATGGATCCGCTAAGAAGTTGGCATATTCTTCTGGCATTGAATAGGCCGTAGCCTTGGCCGGTTACAGCTATCTTTCTAGCTGTCTCTGATCTAAAACCTTTCTCTCCAAGGCGGATCTCTTCGCCTTGATGTACCATTGGGCCTATAGAGGACACAGATATGGCTATCCCGCGATCTTTGATTGCGCTTGCGATCTCTATGGTGGAGGACGGTGGGGAGTACTTTATTGCGTTTCCGATCACTAGGTCTAAAAGCTGCTCAAAGTAGGCGATGTAGGTATCAATCTTTTTTGATGAAGCTTGGCTTATGTCAATTGTGACGGACTTCTGAGAAACCTCTTTGCTGAATTTTATTTTGGCTCGCTTTATCTTAGATTCAACCTCGATGATCCCTAGGGCGCAATTTGTTTTCGCCTCTTCTAGATCCTCTAGTGTGCTGATCAATACCCAGCCGTTGAAGTCCTGCCAGTGAGTTGAAATGCTCTCTATGCTTTCACGTATGCGCTGATTTGCCTTTTCACTGTCCTGTGTGTTGGCGCCCAGGCGCTCTACTAGTTTGGCTGCATTTTGAAGTTCGTTTTGAATATTTCGAGATAGAGAACGATATCGCTCAAGGAATTGCGCCATGTCCATGGTGTTCATTGCTACGCTCCATCGATGAATGGGCTCAGGACGGAACCCATTTTTACGGCTGTGATGCCGTAATTTGACAACATGCCGATATCCAGTCTGTTATCAGTTTTCGAGATCAGGTTATAGATCTGGGATGTTGATAGCCTGAATTTCTCTCGAAGAATCTGGCTCACGAGAATGTTTTCTACAAAAGCCTCTCTCAGCGTCGTGAGTTTGCTCTCGCTTACGTCGAGATGTTCCATTCGCTTTTGCAGGAACCTCCATCTTTGTTTTGGTCGATAAAAAATATCGGACAGATCTTGGAAATTCAGAAGAAAGTCCTCTACCTCCCAGTCTCTACTGAATATCTTGTCTACCGCGGTTGTCTTTTTGAGGTTGCGAACGATTGCGCCTGGATCTCCAGTGTATGCGGCGATAACGTGCAGAGGGTGTTTTTCACGAAGATCAGTGATAACGCTTATTCCCTCGGAGTTGCCGTATAGCTCTGTTCCTATATCGTGGATGTCACAGAGGATTATGTCGTACTTGGAAAGGTCGTGCGGTGTGAGGCGCTGCTTAGGGCTTTTTATTGGCTTGGTGTAACTGGTGTATTGAGTTACGCGGTGACCCTTCGCCTCTAGCGCTGGGATGAAAATAAATTCTTCATTGTCAATTACCGCAATTTTCAGGGATGGTGCGGCGCTCAAGAGCGCCGAAAAATCCATTTCAATTTTATCCGGGTATACGCTCTTCGCTTTTATTCTGGCGTAGATCCTGCAGAAAAAATGGATAGTTCGGTTAAGCATATTTCGTCCTTGAAAGAAGGCGGCTTTCGCCGCCTGTGAAACTCAATCCCAACTCAAAGCCCCACCCGTCTGATACTCAATCACCCGCGTCTCGAAGAAATTCTTCTCCTTCTTCAGATCCATGATCTCGCTCATCCACGGGAACGGGTTGGTAGTGCCCGGATACTCTTCCTTCAGACCAATCTGCGTCAGACGGCGGTTGGCGATGAACTTGAGGTAGTCCTCCATCATGGCGGCGTTCATGCCGAGGACGCCACGGGGCATGGTGTCGCGGGCATATTCGATTTCCAGCTGGGTGCCCTGGAGGATCATCTGGGTCGCTTCGTCCTTCATGTCGGCGTCCCACAGGTGCGGGTTCTCGATCTTGATCTGGTTGATCATGTCGATGCCGAAGTTCAGGTGCATGGACTCGTCGCGCAGGATGTACTGGAACTGCTCGGCGGTGCCGGTCATCTTGTTGCGGCGGCCCATGGAGAGGATCTGGGTGAAGCCGCAGTAGAAGAAGATGCCTTCGAGTACGCAGTAGTAGGCGATGAGGTTGCGCAGGAACTGCTTGTCGGTCTCCGGGGTGCCGGTCTGGAAGGTCGGGTCGGAGATGGAGCGGGTGTACTTGAGGCCCCAGCTGGCCTTTTTCGCGACGCTCGGGATCTCGTGGTACATGTTGAAGATTTCGCCTTCGTCCATGCCCAGCGATTCGATGCAGTACTGGTAGGCGTGGGTGTGGATCGCCTCTTCGAAGGCCTGGCGCAGGATGTACTGGCGGCACTCGGGGTTGGTGATCAGGCGGTAGGTGGCCAGCACGAGGTTGTTGGCGACCAGGCTGTCGGCGGTGGAGAAGAAGCCGAGGTTGCGCTTGACGATGCGGCGCTCGTCTTCGCTGAGGCCGTCCTTGCTCTTCCACAGGGCAATGTCG
The DNA here is from genome assembly GCF_015070855.1 of Pseudomonas lopnurensis. Taxonomy (GTDB): domain Bacteria; phylum Pseudomonadota; class Gammaproteobacteria; order Pseudomonadales; family Pseudomonadaceae; genus Stutzerimonas; species Stutzerimonas lopnurensis. Next base: position 85,388 of record NZ_JADDIX010000040.1, on the reverse strand, counting down.
GCGTTCATGTTCACTTCCTGCGGCATCCAGTGGTTGGCGCAACCATCCAGATACTTCTGCCAGGCCCAGTCGTACTTGAAGGGTACGAGCTGGTTGAGGTCGGCGCGGGCGTTGATCATGCGCTTTTCGTCGACGCGCACGCGGGCCGATTCGCCTTCCAGTTCGTTGAGGCCTTCCTGGATGTCCAGGTCGTCCAGCGCGCGTTTGGCGCGGGCGATGGCATCGGAGTCGTCGGCGGCAACGGCGCGGGCTTCTTCCACGGAGCCGGCGGCTTCGTTGTCCAGCTTGGCGGCGGTCTGGCTCGCCGGCTGCGCGGCAGCGGCGGCCGGCGCGGCGGTGGTGGTTTCTTCTTCGTCGAATTCGTCCCAGCTCAGCATACTAGGGCTCCTTTCAGGAGCAGCTTCAAGCTTCAGGCTTCAAGCTGCAAGTGGTTCGGTGGCGAGTCGGGCTGTCAGCCAGCCCGACCCTGGGTATGCACGTTCGGCTCACGGCGGACAGGTTGCCGCTTGTGGCTTGCAGCTTGTCGCTGCTTTATTGGCAGGCTTCGCAGTCGGGGTTGTCGATACTGCATGCCAGTGGCACCGGTGCCGGCTTCGGCTCGTGGGCCGGTTCGGCGGCGGCCGGGGCGGCCTGTTTGCTTTCGTTGCCACCGCTGGAAACAGCGTTGAGCTTGCCGGTGTTGATGGTGGACTTCTCGGTGCTGGTCGCGGCCAGGGCACGGAGGTAGTAGGTGGTCTTCAGGCCACGGAACCACGCCATGCGGTAGGTCACGTCGAGCTTCTTGCCCGAGGCGCCGGCGATGTAGAGGTTCAGCGACTGGGCCTGGTCGATCCACTTCTGCCGGCGGCTGGCGGCTTCGACGATCCAGCGGGTTTCCACTTCGAAGGCGGTGGCGTACATGTCTTTCAGATCCTGCGGGATGCGCTCGATCTGCTGTACGGAGCCGTCGTAGTACTTGAGGTCGTTGACCATGACCGGGTCCCACAGGCCGCGGGCCTTGAGGTCGTGGACCAGGTAGGGGTTGATCACGGTGAACTCGCCGGACAGGTTCGATTTGACGTACAGGTTCTGGTACGTCGGCTCGATGGACTGCGACACGCCCACGATGTTGGAGATGGTCGCGGTCGGCGCGATGGCCATGATGTTGGAGTTGCGGATGCCTTTCTTGACGCGCTCGCGCACCGGCGCCCAGTCCAGGGATTCGCTCAGGTCGACGTCGATGTACTTCTGGCCACGGGCTTCGATGAGGATCTGCTGGGAGTCCAGCGGCAGGATGCCCTGGGACCACAGCGAGCCGTCGAAGCTGGAGTAGGCGCCACGCTCGTCGGCCAGGTCACAGGAGGCCTGGATGGCGAAGTAGCTGATGGCTTCCATGGACTTGTCGGCGAAGTCGATGGCGGCATCGGAACCGTAGGCGATGTGCTGCAGGTACAGCGCGTCCTGGAAGCCCATGATGCCCAGGCCCACCGGGCGGTGTTTGAAGTTGGCGTTCTGCGCCTGCGGCACGCTGTAGTAGTTGATGTCGATGACGTTATCGAGCATGCGTACAGCGGTGCGCACGGTGCGCTCCAGCTTGGCGGCGTCGAGCTTGCCGTCCTTGATGTGGTTGACCAGGTTGATCGAGCCCAGGTTGCAGACGGCGATCTCGTCCTTGTTGGTGTTCAGGGTGATCTCGGTGCAGAGGTTGGAACTGTGCACCACGCCGACGTGCTGCTGCGGGCTGCGCAGGTTGCACGGGTCCTTGAAGGTCAGCCACGGGTGGCCGGTCTCGAACAGCATCGAGAGCATCTTGCGCCACAGGTCCTTGGCCGGCAGGGTCTTGAACAGCTTGAGCTTGCCGTACTTGGTCAGCTCCTCGTAGTACTCGTAACGCTCCTCGAAGGCGCGGCCGGTGAGGTCGTGCAGGTCGGGGACGTCGGACGGGGAGAACAGGGTCCAGGGGCCGTCGTCGAAGACGCGCTTCATGAACAGGTCCGGAATCCAGTTCGCGGTGTTCATGTCGTGGGTACGGCGACGGTCGTCACCGGTGTTCTTGCGCAGTTCGAGGAATTCCTCGATGTCCAGGTGCCAGGTTTCCAGGTAGGCGCAGACCGCGCCCTTGCGCTTGCCGCCCTGGTTGACCGCCACGGCGGTGTCGTTGACCACTTTCAGGAACGGCACGACGCCCTGGCTCTTGCCGTTGGTGCCCTTGATGTAGGCGCCCAGTGCGCGCACCGGGGTCCAGTCGTTGCCCAGGCCGCCTGCGAACTTGGAGAGCAGGGCGTTATCGCGGATGGCGTCGTAGATGCCGCCCAGGTCGTCCGGCACGGTGGTCAGGTAGCAGGACGACAGCTGCGGACGCAGGGTGCCGGCGTTGAACAGGGTCGGCGTCGAGGCCATGTAGTCGAAGGACGACAGCAGGTTGTAGAACTCGATGGCGCGCGCTTCCTTCTGCTCTTCCTCGATGGCCAGGCCCATGGCCACGCGCATGAAGAAGATCTGCGGCAGTTCGAAGCGGACGTTGTCCTTGTGGATGAAGTAGCGGTCGTAGAGGGTCTGCAGGCCCAGGTAGGTGAACTGCTGGTCACGCTCGTGATCGAGCGCCGCACCCAGCTTGGCCAGGTCGTAGCCCTTGAGCTTGGAATCGAGCAGTTCGAACTCGACGCCTTTCTCGATGTAGGCCGGCAGGGCGCGGGCATAGAGGTCGGCCATCTCGTGATGGGTGGCGGACTCGGCAACCTCGAGGAAGCCCAGGGCTTCGGCGCGCAGGGTGTCCATCAGCAGGCGCGCGGTGACCTGGCTGTAGTTCGGCTCGCGCTCGACCAGGGTGCGGGCGGTCATCACCAGGGCGGTGTTGACGTCCTTCTCGGCCACGCCGTCGTAGAGGTTCTTCAGGGTTTCGCGCTCGATCAGCGCGCCGTCGACCTCGGCCAGGCCTTCGCAGGCCTCGGTGATGATGGTCTGCAGGCGGCCCATGTCCAATGGCTGCTGGCTACCGTCGGCACGGGTGACGCGGATACTCGGGTGCGGCTGGGCGATCTCGCCGCCGGCGGCGCTGGCGCTCTTGCGCTCGTTGGCGCGGGCCTCGCGGTAGATCACGTAGTCACGGGCGACTTTCTGCTCGCCGGCGCGCATCAGGGCCAGTTCGACTTGGTCCTGGATTTCCTCGATGTGGATGGTGCCGCCCGAAGGCATGCGGCGCTTGAAGGTGGCGGAGACCTGTTCGGTCAGGCGCGCGACGGTGTCGTGGATGCGCGAGGACATGGCCGCGTTGCCACCTTCCACCGCGAGAAAGGCCTTGGTGATGGCTACGGTGATCTTGTCGTCGGTGTAGGGCACGACGGTACCGTTGCGCTTGATCACGCGCAGCTGGCCCGGGGCGGTGGCCGCCAGATCCGGGATATCGGCTGAAAGCGGGTTCTCGCGAGTGGATTGGTTTTGCATGGGGGCTCCGGATTCTCTCTGGTCGCGGTATTCGTTCTGTGTGCCGGGCTTTGGCCCGGGCGTTCTTGCCGCATGAACCATGCCCCGGCGTGCCGGCGCATGAGGTGTCGCAAAAAAGGGATGACCCGCCTTGCTACGGCGGAGTCGATGTCCCGGAAGAATAGTCAGACTGGAAACGCTGTCAACACAAGATGTTGTGTTTCTTGTTGGATTTGAGCACAGCGGCTTGTTCCGGGCGTGACGTCACTCGCCTACCGTCAGGGCACTGCATTCAGGGCTTGACTCGAGGCTGCTAAAGAGTGTTCCGAGTGGAGGAGAGGGGGCTGCACGCTCGGCCTCTACTGTTTCCGTGGTTGTGTCGCAGTGCGTCTTCCACCCCAACATCTAGGGGTAGGTCGCAGAGGGGCGACAAGATAATGCTGGCCCGGCGCCAATGCAAGGCGCGTTTCAGGGATAAGCTGTGGATAACATGTGTGTGCTTTGTGGGTGAAATGGTCCGGTGCGGGTGCAGCCCGCGTGGCGTCGGCGCTTGCCCGAAACCGACGAAATACGCGCCGCCGGGAGATCTTCCTCCGACGCGGCGCGACACTATATGTTGTGTTTGTTCACTACGATTTTTCCGCCTCGTCCGACGTTCGGCCTTGGGTACAATGGTCGCCGTTTGGCTGGTGGCCTGATGGATGACGAGAGGGCAGGGGATGGAACAGGAAGCGTGGCGGATTCTCATCGTCGAGGATGATCGGCGTCTGGCCGAGCTGACCCAGGAATACCTGCAGGCCAGCGGCGGTTTCGAGGTGTCCATCGAGGCCGACGGTGCCCGTGCCGCCGAACGCATCATCGAGGAGCGCCCGGATCTGGTCGTGCTCGACCTGATGCTGCCCGGCGAGGATGGCCTGTCGATCTGCCGTCGGGTACGCGACCGCTATGAGGGGCCGATCCTCATGCTCACCGCCCGTGCCGACGACCTGGATCAGGTGCTGGGGCTGGAGACCGGCGCCGACGATTATGTCTGCAAGCCGGTACGGCCGCGCCTGCTGCTGGCGCGTATCCGTGCCCTGCTGCGCCGCCGCGAGGGCACCGAGGCGCCGCCTGCCAGTGTCAAGCGCCTGCAGTTCGGCCCGCTGTTGGTCGACAGCGCGCTGCGTGAGGCCTGGTTGCGCGGCCAGCAGATCGAGCTGACCGGCGCGGAGTTCGATCTGCTCTGGCTGCTGACTTCCAATCCCGGGCGCATCCTCTCGCGCGAGGAAATCTTCGGCCAACTGCGCGGCATCGAGTACGACGGCCAGGATCGCTCCATCGACGTGCGCATTTCGCGAATCAGGCCGAAGATCGGCGACGATCCGGATCACCCGCGGCTGATCAAGACGGTGCGCGGCAAGGGCTATCTGTTCGTCTCCGAGGCGGCCCAAGCGCTGCAATGAATTCCATCTTCCTGCGCATCTATGGCGGCGTGCTGGCGGTGCTGGTACTGGTGGCGCTGCTCGGTGCCGGCGGCCTGCAACTGCTCAACGAAGTGCGTGCGGACGCCCATCGCGAGCGCCTGGCCGGCGGCACCTTTCGCCTGATGGCGCACAACATGAGCAGCATGACGCCCATCGAGCGGCGCCAGGCGGCGAATCTGTGGGGGCGGCTGCTGGGGATTCCGTTGCGGGTACGTACGCTGGACGATGTCAGCCTGGACAGCCGCCTGGAGGCGCGCCTGCTGCGCGGGCAGGTGCTGGTCGAGCAGCTCCGCCCGCGCAGCACCACGGTGTTCAGTCTGGTCAGCGGCAGCGATCGGCTGGTGCTCACCGGCGAGGTGGAGCAGGTCAGCGAGCAGTTGGCGCGCGCCACCATCTACCTGCTGATCGACGAACTGATCCGCTATCCCGAGGCCGAGCAGCCGCGGCGCCTGGCCGAGCTGAAGCGGGCGCGTGGCTTCGGTTTCGACCTGGCACTGCTGACGCGCGACAGCGCCAACCTCGATGACGACCAGCGCCGCCGCCTCGACGAGGGCGACACGGTGATGGCGCTGGACAGGGGCGGCGAAGCCATTCGCGTGTTCGCCGCCATCGCCGGCACCGGCTGGATCATGCAGTTGGGTCCGCTGTACCCGCTCAATCCCTATCCGCCGCAGTTGCTGGTGCTGATCGGCGTGCTCGGCCTGTCGCTGATCGGCCTGACGGTCTACCTGCTGGTGCGCCAGTTGGAACAGCGGCTGAGCGAGCTGGAAGGTGCGGCCACGCGCATCACCGCCGGCAACCTGGAAACCCGCGTGCCGGATGCCGGCACCGATTCGGTCGGCCGATTGGCGGCGGCATTCAATGGCATGGCCAAGCATCTGCAACGCCTGCTGGCGGTGCAGCGCGAGATGGTCAGCGCGGTGGCCCATGAGCTGCGCACGCCGGTGGCGCGCCTGCGCTTCGGCCTGGAAATGACCGCCGAGGCACAAAGCGACGAGGCGCGTCGCAAGTACCTGGAGGGGATGGATGGCGACATCGACGACCTCGATGCACTGGTCGACGAGATGCTGGTGTATTCCCGCCTCGAGCGCGGCTCGCCGACCCTGACCTTCCAGCGGGTCGATCTGCGGGCGCTGGTCGATCAGGTGATCGGCGAGTTGGCGCCGCTGCGACCGGATATCGACGTGGCGCGCGGCGACTGCGCCGTGGCTGAGGACGGAAGCTGCTGGGCCGAGGCGGAGCCGCAGTACCTGCGCCGAGCCCTGAGCAACCTGATCAGCAATGCCCTGCGCCACGCCGAGACCCGGGTACGCGTCAGCTTCGCCATCGAGGCGCAGCGGGTGCGCCTGGACGTGGACGACGACGGTCCCGGCGTGCCGGAGGAAGATTGGGAGCGAGTCTTCACGCCCTTCCTGCGCCTGGACGACAGCCGCACCCGCGCTTCGGGCGGGCACGGGCTCGGTTTGTCCATCGTGCGGCGCATCATCTACTGGCACGGCGGCCGCTCGCAACTGGCGCACAGCCGGCTGGGCGGCGCCCGGTTCAGCCTGGTCTGGCCGCGACGCCGGCCGGATTGAGCGAGGCGTCGGTGGTTGTGGTTGAGTCGGGCTTGGTGCTTCGGGTTCGGATGAGTTTGGGTTGGCCCGGATATTGGCCTGCCTATTCGTTTGTTGGGCTTCGCAGGCTCAACCCAACCTACGCCCGGGTTTCGGCTCTGTAGGTTGGGTTGAGCGTAGCGAAGCCCAACGAGGGTGGTGCCAGGCGATACGTTCGTGTGAGTTGGGCTTCGGCGCCGGGCGCCTCAACCCAACCTACGCCCGGGTTTCGGCTCTGTAGGTTGGGTTGAGCGTAGCGAAGCCCAACGAGGGTGGTGCCAGGCGATACGTTCGTGTGAGTTGGGCTTCGGCGCCGGGCGCCTCAACCCAACCTGCACGCCATTCAGTTCACCATGGGCGCGATGTCCGGAATGCGGCGCATGCAGCGGTCATCACCCCGGTGATCTGCGGCTTCAACGTATCTTCCCGTCCTGCGGCTCCAGTTCCTCCTTGGCGAAGTCGTCCACGTCGATGACCTTGCGGCGCGCCTCTTCGGCTGTCTGCAAGCGTTGCGCCTCGGCTTCGTCGATGATCCCGGCGGCCAGCGCCGCAGCGATCGGGTGGCCGCCGGCCTGCGGCCCGATGGTGCCCGCTTTCAGCGCCTTGCCCAGCTTCTTCGCGGCGTCCTGGCTGGCGGCCAGCACCTCGAAGGCATGTTTCAGTGCGCCGAGCGGCTGTTGCGGGTCCTGCGGGCGGTACATGCCGTCGAGAATGCATTCCAGCGCCGGATCGCCTTCGGGACGGCCGAGCAGGGCCGCGACTTCGGCATCCAGCTGGTCGGACGGTCCCTGGTGGCGGGCACCGAAGGGGAATACCAGCGCGTGCAGCACACAGCCCAGGGCACGATTGGGGAAGTTGGCGAGCACGTTCTTCAGCGCTTCTTCCGCTCTGGCCAGGCAATCTTCCAGGGCCCAGCGCAGCAGCGGTTCCTGCTCGGCGGGCTGGCCGAGGTCATGGAACCGCTTGAGTGCCGCGGAGGCGAGATACAGGTGGCTGAGCACGTCGCCCAGGCGCGCGGACAGGCGTTCGCGGCGCTTGAGTTCGCCACCCAGCAGCATCATCGACAGGTCGGCGAGCATGGCGAAGGCCGCGGCGATGCGGTTCAGCGCGCGGAAGTAGGGGCGGGTGAGGGCGGTGCCCGGCACCCTGCCCATCCAGCCGAAGCTCAGGCCCAGCAGCAGGGTGCTCGCGGTGTTGCCGACGGCGAAGCCGAGGTGCTGCATCAGCAGGCTGTCGAACTTCGCCACGGCCGCTTCACTATCGGGCTCATGGACCAGTTCCATTTCCCGCAGCACGAACGGATGGCAGCGGATCGCGCCCTGGCCGAAGATCATCAGGTTGCGCGAGAGGATGTTGGCGCCTTCCACGGTGATGGAGATCGGCGCCGACGCCCACAGGCGGCCCAGGTAGTTGTTCGGCCCCATGATGATGCCCTTGCCGCCGTGGATATCCATGGCGTCGGTGACGCAGGCGCGGCCGCGTTCGGTGAGGTGGTACTTGAGGATGGCCGAAAGCACCGAAGGTTTCTCGCCCAGGTCGACCGCCTTGGCCGTGAGCGTACGCGCCGCATCCATCAGCCAGGCATTGCCGCCGATGCGCGCCAGCGGCTCCTGGATGCCTTCGAAGGCGGCCAGCGGCACGTTGAACTGTTCGCGGATCTGCGCATAGCGGCCGCAGGCGTAGCTGCAGACCTTGGCCACGCTGGTGCCGGTGGCCGGCAGCGAGATGGAGCGGCCGACCGAGAGGCAGTTCATCAGCATCATCCAGCCTTTGCCGATCATCTCACGGCCGCCGATGATGGCCTCCAGCGGGACGAAGACGTCCTTGCCCCAGTTCGGCCCGTTCATGAACGCCGCGCCCAGCGGCAGGTGGCGACGGCCGATGGCGACGCCGGCGGTGTCGGTGGGGATCAGCGCCAGGCTGATGCCGAGTTCTTCCTCGTCGCCGAGCAGGTGCTGCGGATCGTAGGTCTTGAAGGCGACACCCAGCAGGGTGGCGACCGGGCCGAGGGTGATGTAGCGCTTTTCCCAGTTCAGGCGCAGGCCGAGCACGTCCTCGCCCTGCCACGGGCCCTTGCAGATCACGCCGCTGTCGTTCATCGCGCCAGCATCGGAGCCGGCGTAGGGGCCGGTGAGGGCGAAGCAGGGGATGTCCGTCCCATCGGCCAGGCGCGGCAGGTAGTGGCTGCGCTGTTCGTCGGTGCCGTAGTGCAGCAGCAACTCCGCCGGGCCGAGCGAGTTGGGCACCATCACGGTACTGGCCAGGTCGCCGCTGCGGGTGGCCAGCTTCATCACGATCTGCGAATGGGCGTAGGCCGAGAAGCCCTTGCCGCCGTATTCCTTGGGAATGATCAGGGCGAAGAAGCCCTCGGCCTTGATGTAGTCCCAGGCGGCCGGCGGCAGGTCCATGCGCTGCGCGATGTCCCACTCGTCGACCATGGCGCAGAGCGTTTCGGTCGGGCCGTCGAGAAAGGCCTGCTCCTCGTCGGTCAGTCGCGCCGGCGGGTAGCCGAGCAGGGTGTCCCAGCGCGGCCGGCCGCTGAACAGTTCGCCGTCCCACCAGACGCTGCCGGCCTCGATGGCGTCGCGCTCGGTGGCGGAAATCGGCGGCAGTACCTTCTTGAACCAGTCGAACATCGGGCCGCTGAAATACTTGCGGCGAAGATCGTCGGCCAATAGCGGCACGGCGACCGCGATCAGCACGAGCCAGAGCACGAGCATCAGCCAGCCGGGCGTTTCTTCGGTGGCGGTCATGAGGATCAGGTAGGCGGCGACGATGGCCAGCGCGGGAATCGGCGGGACGCGCAGATGAGCGATCAGTGCGATGCCGAGCAGCAGAACCAGCAACCAGAGCAGCGTCATTTGGGTTTTTCCTTGTGGGGCCGATGTCTTACCCCTTCAGCATAGGCCCTGGCCGCCGGAGCGACGGAGCGACCCGTTGCCGCCGCCGGGGGCCCTTCGCAACGGGGCGGCTCATGCCGTCGGTTGGGCATCACGAGGCGGCTGGGGGGGCGATGCACCCTGGTCGGGGGTCTCCTGGGGCAATCCGGCCACGGTGACTTCCGGGAAGCTGCCGCCGATGAATTCCACGCGGCGGACCGGGAAGGCGAACTGCACGTCCAGCTCGCGGACGCCTTCGAGCAGGGCCAGGTTGATCTCCTGCTGGGTGTCCATGTACTGGTTGTAGTCCGAGACCTGCATGATGTAGACGACCTCGAAGGTCAGCTGGCTGTCGTCGAAGGCGAGGAAGTGCGCGCGGTCGAACCTGGCGATCTCGATACCCTCGATGATCCGCTTCACCAGCGCCGCGACGGCTTTCACCTTCTCGGTCGGGGTGTGGTAGGCGATGCCGAACTTGAAGACGATCCGCCGGGTCGCCATGCGCTTGTAGTTGTGCACGATCTGCCGCAGCAGGTCGGCGTTGGCGACGACCACCTGCTCGCCGCTGAGGGCGCGAATGCGCGTGGTCTTCAGGCCGATGTGCTCGATGGTGCCGGCGACTTCGCCGAATACCACGAAGTCACCGATCTCGAAGGGCTTGTCGACGCCGATCGAGAGCGAGGCGAATACGTCGCTGAGCAGCGTCTGCACGGCCAGCGCGATGGCGATACCGCCGACACCGAGGCTGGCGACCATGGCGGTGATGTCCACGCCCAGGTTGGCGAGGATCGACAGCAGCATCATGGTCCAGACGACGATGCGGATCATGATGCCGATGATGGTGGTGGTGACCGGATTGCGCGCCTTGCCGTCGCGGTTCAGGCTTTCCATCCACAGGCGTACGCCGGTGTCCATCCACAGCGCGAGCTGGAATGCCAGGGCGATGAACCAGCCATGGGACATGGTGGATTCCCAGCGCGCCGGCAGCTCCACCGTCTTGAGGGCGATGAGCAGCGAGAAGGCCAGGATCAGCAGGTGGCTGGTGCGTGCGAGCAGTTCGGCGGCGATACCGAGAAAGTGGGTCTTGGAGTGCGTGGCGAGCTTGCTCAGACGCCTTGTGACGATGCCCAGAATGGCGCGCAGGACCAGATAGCTGACGAGGGTGATGCCCACCACTATCGCTATGTTGATCCAGAGTGTTTCGTCGAGCAGGGCGTCCCAGTTCATCTATTCGAATCCTCCGGCAGGGGTGTCTGAATCGGTGGAGACCACGCTTTTCAGTGGTCCGCACCGCTCAGAAGTTCCCGAAACGGAGGCGTTGGGGAAGGCCTGGCACGCCTGAAGCGAGCAATGATGACGCGCCGCACGGTCAGTTCTGGCGCAGCGCCGAGCTGAGCTGCGCATAGCCGCCGGCGTTGACGACCTGGCGGTAGCCGAGCGCCTGCAGGACATCCTGGGCCGCGGACGAGCGCCGACCGCTACGGCAATAGAGCACTATCGGGGTGTTCTTGTCGGGGGCGAGGTTGCCGATGTGTTGTCGGAGCTGCTCGGTCTCGATGCGCTTGGCGCCCGGCAGGGCTCCTTCCGCGAACTCTTGCGCGGTCCGCACGTCGATCAGCACGGTGTCCGCTTGCTGCAGCGCTTGCAGTGCCGCGCTCCGGTCGATATCGCCTGCCGTGGCGCCGAAACTCGAGGCGAGCAGTGCGATGAGGATGGGCATGCGCATGGGGGATCCTCGCAGCGGCGCCGGGACGCGGCGCTCAACTGAATATACGGGACAGGTTGGGCAGGATCAGGATCAGCGCGGTGGCGATGACGATCAATGTGGCCTGCCGGAACTTCTTCTGCTTGAACATGACGTGGCCTTTTTCTTGTTCGCCGTGGATTTGTCACGTGATCGAACGGGCGGGGCGGTACGCCGGCTCGATCTTCTGCAGCCATGGCTCGGAAACGAGATGCGCCAGGCACTCGCCCGCCGCTAACGAACCAAGCAAGTTCTACACCAGATTGCTGCCGCCACAATGGAGCTGCCGAGCCCATTCGGTTGTCTTCATTGGGTGAATAACATTCGGAGATGGCCCATGAACAAGCACAAGCTACCGCTTTTTCTGCTGCTTTCAGCCTTGTCGGTCGGCGCGCTGGCGCAGGAAGAGGACATGACCCTGCAACAGGAGCGTGACCGGATGGGCGCCGATATGGAGGAGAATCGCCAGCAGACAGGCCGGGATATCAACCGCATTCGCGAACCGGGTGCGCCGCGGGGCGATGCCACCGATATCAACCGGGGTGGGGTGCAGAGCGACGCGATCAATCGGCGCCCCAGTGCGCCCGGTAACGCCAACCCGCCGGCGGGCGCTCCTTTGCCCGATACCCCGGAAGGTACCAGGCAGCCGACCAACGGCCCCGGCGTCAGCCCGGTGCCGGGAACAACGGCTCCGGCACCGACCGTCCCGGGTGGTGCCAATGGAAACGTCAGCCCCGGCAGCGGTGCCTCGCCGGGTGGAATCGGAACAAACAACGGTAACGGCGCAGCGGCATCTCCTGACGGCGGCGCGGCGACCGGTGGTCCTACGGGGGGAGCGGCTGGGCAGCCCTGAGCGAAGTGGGGCCGCGGGTGTGCGAGGTTGCCCGCGCCCGCGGCGTCAGTTGTCCAGACGCGCAAGGCTCGCCGGGTCCGGTTGTCCGTCGAAGAATGCCTGCAGCGCTTCGTTGAAGAGTGCCGGTTCTGGCGCGACTCGAGCGAACAGCGTCATGCAGGAACGAAATTTAAGATCGTCCGGGGTTCCGAGAATGCGGCGTGCGCTTTCCCCGCGATGGTCCAGCATCGCCTGGGTACAGGCCTCGAGGCGTGGGCCGAGAAGCGGATGCTGCAGATAGGCAAGCGCCTCGCTCCGGCCTGAAATGGCGTAGCGGCGCGCCATGGCGCTATGCCCAAGGCCGCTCAACTGGGGAAATACGAACCACATCCAGTGGGTATGCTTGCGACCATTCCGTAGTTCTTCAAGGCACTGCTCGTAGGTCGAGCGCTGAGCCTCGACGAAGCGTTGCAGATCATGCGGATCATTCATGGGATTATCCGAGCTGGGCAGCTGCCGGGGTGCACCGGGTCGATGCCGTGACAGTTATAGCAATAACCACTGTTCCGGCAGCATGGTTCCTCCAGAAGAATTTTATTGGAAAGCAACACCAAGGCTGCAGTGTTGGTACGTGATGGCAAAATGGATATCGCAGGGTTTGAACGGTGGAACTACCTGAGGTAATCCGTCAGGAAAAATCGCTATTCCACGTTTCCGCTTCAGGGCGCGCCAATTGTTTATCGCGATAGAGTGTCGCCGAACGGGCGACCCTTTAGGGAAGGTGTTTTTTATGCCGGGCCAGAATTTTCTTGGCCGAGGCGACGATTTCCTTCAAGGCGTTAATGTCATCGGTCTGATAGGCCATGTCGCAAAGACTGTGCCGCAATTCTTCGCTGCTGGGCTCCGGTTGCGAGGATGCCGCTGGCGGCGGAGCGGTGACGAAGAACGACTCCATCGAACAGCCCAGAGCCCGGGCCATCTCTTCCAGGGCTTCGATACCGGGGGCGTAGCTGCCGCGCTCGTAGCGGCTGATGGTCATGGGCTCGCAGCCTAGAGCCTCGGCGAGGTCTGCTTGCGTCCATTCCTTGGCCAGTCTAAGGGACTTGATCCGTTTGCCGAGGGTTTTGGTGGCATTCTGACTCATAGGAAAGCCCCGAAAAATCAGATACTTGCATCTGACTCCCCTCCCCATGAAGGTCAAAAGATGGCTACTAGCCATGTTTTGACTAGATATATCCGGTATAGTTCTGCCTGGGCCTGCCGAATGGTCGGCATAGGCGACGGTGGAAGCTGCCAATCCAGAAGAGGTTCCTGCGCCCATTAACCCAATAGACTGCGCCAAGCCGTATGGGATGGGGAACAACACCATGGGCGAGTTCAGGCGTCGCTGGCTGGAACGTAGCATGGCTTGGAAGTAAGCATATGACTCATGTAATAGAAGCAATAAAGCAAAAGGCTGCGTCCATAATTATGTTGTTGGGGGTGACGACATGAGTGCTCGTTTTTTCAAAGGCATCTGCATTCACCTGGCGAAAGCAAAAACCAGCTTCAACAGGAGCCGGATTCGTCGAGACGAACTACGCTCCAATTACGAAACCAAGGAAAATGCCGAACTGGTAAGGATCGTGAAGGATGATGGAATCTTCGGCGCCAGGGAGGAGGAAAGACAGGCTGCTTTGGCCGTTCTAAGGAAACGGCAGGAAGCGATGAACGCCCGGACAGGAAAAAAATAAGCGTACGGTTCAGGCGCGGCGCAAGGGCTCGTATCGTCCAGATCCTTCGGTGACGTCGGTAAGCTAGGCTGCGCGGCGCTGGCTGCGGGCCCGATCGATGATCAGTTGCGCCAGAAGCCGGGCCGGTTCGCTCAGGCTTTGCCTGGAGCGGTGCACCAGGCCCACATCGCGGTGGAAGGTATGCTCATCGAGATCAATGGCCCGCACCGGGGCCGGCCAGCGCTTGCCAGGTGCGGTTTCCGGCACCAGGGCAACGCCCAGGCCATTTCCTACCAGCTTGACGATGGCCTCCAGTTCGTCCAGTTCGCAGACCTCGTCCAGGGTGAAGTGCATCTGCCGCAGGAAACGGTCTACCTGGCGGCCACCGAAGGACGATCTGTCATAGCGGATGAAGGGCTGCGAGGCGAGCAGCTCGCGCCAGTCGTCCCCCGGTAGCGCCTTGGGAACGAGCAGCCGATAGGGCTCTCGCGCCAGGGTGGTCCAGCGCAGGTCGCTCTGCAGCTCGAACGGCGGGCGAATGATCGCAGCGATATCGATCTCGCCGGCATCTACCAGATTGAGCAGTTCCATCGACAGGCCGGGCAGTACCCGCGTCCTGCAGCCGGGGCGCTGCCGGTGGAACCGCGCCAGTGCATCGGGAAGCAGGGCGCGCTGGATGGAGGCGATCGCACCGATGTTCACCCGTACCATCGGCGCATGTCCCGTGCTCGCGGAGCCGAGGTTGTTGTACAGCCGGACCAGCTCCTGCGCCTGCAGCAGGGTCTGCTGCCCCATTGCATTCAGGTGCGCGTTGCGGCCCCGGCGGTCGAACAGTTCGAAGCCAAGCTCCGCCTCCAGCCTTTGCATCTGCGCGCTGACCGCCGCCTGAGTGAGGCCGATCCTGGCGCCCGCGGCAGCGAACGTACCTTCGCGCGCAACGGCTATGAGGGTCCTGAGTTCGCGGATCATCGATAGATTCTGTTTGTGTGTTTGAGAAAAATATATTGATTTTTATGGTTTTTGGCGAGCCGTAGGATTGGCGGTGGCTAGCCGATGGCCGATGCCTGCGTGCGCGGCGGCCACATCCATAATGAGTAATGACTTCGGAGCCCCAGATGAGCCTTTCTCCTTTTCACCTTGCGATTCCCGTCTACGATCTTCCGGCCGCGCGTAAATTCTACGGCGAGACGTTTGGCCTGGAGGAGGGCCGATCCAGCGCCCAGTGGGTCGACTTCAATTTCTACGGCCACCAGCTGGTCATCCACGAGCATCCCAAGACGTCTTCGCAGGAAAGCGTGCACAGCAACCCGGTGGACGGGCACGATGTGCCGGTGCCGCATTTCGGTGTCGTTCTGCAATGGGAGCAATGGGAGGCCCTGGCCCAGCGTCTGAAGTCGCTCGGTACCCGCTTCGTGATCGAGCCTTATATCCGCTTCGAGGGCCAGGTTGGCGAGCAGGCCACGATGTTCCTCTTCGATCCGTGCGGCAATGCCCTGGAGTTCAAGGCCTTCAAGGATATCGGCCAACTCTTCGCCAAATAGCGGTCGGTGGGTCGGGCGGCGATCCGCTTTAGTCCACGCTGACCGCCGTGGTGGGCTGAAGCCCACCCTACGGGCTGTATATAAGGAAGGCGTGCGTCGAGCCGCGGATGCCGGAAAAGCAAAAGCCCCTGACTTCGCTGGGAAATCAGGGGCTTCGCTTGAATCAATCTGGCGGTGAGGAAGGGATTCGAACCCTTGATACGATTTCTCGTATACACACTTTCCAGGCGTGCTCCTTCAACCGCTCGGACACCTCACCGGATCGACGGAGGTTCAAGTCCGTCGAGGCGCGCTAATGTAATCGAACGGAGTGCCTTTGGCAAAAACTTTTTTAGCTTATTCATGCGCTTAAGCTGAAACGCCCGCTGCAAGGGTGACCGGGTGGTCAGTCATCGCGCTTTACCTGGACGAGAGCGCTGGGTAACGTCTGTTCACTTCAAAAACAAGGAATCTCGTCATGAGTGAGCTGATCTCCTACCAACTCGAAGACGGCATCGCCACGCTGACGCTGTGCAATGGCAAGGTCAATGCGCTGTCTCCCGCGGTGTTCGAGGCGTTCAATGCCGCGCTGGATCGCGCCGAACAGGACCGTGCGGTAGTGATCCTCACCGGGCAGCCGGGGATTCTTTCCGGTGGCTACGATCTCAAGGTGATGACCTCGGGCCCCGAGAACGCCATGGCGCTGGTGGCCACCGGCTCGAGGCTGTCGCGCCGGATGCTGGCGCACCCGTTCCCGATCATCGTCGCCTGCCCCGGGCATGCCATCGCCAAGGGGGCTTTCCTGCTGCTGTCGGCCGATTACCGCATCGGCACCGAGGGGCCGTTCCATATCGGGCTCAATGAGGTGCAGATCGGCATGACCATGCACCATGCCGGCATCGAGCTGGCGCGTGACCGTCTGCGCAAGTCCGCCTTCCATCGAGCGGTGATCAATGGCGAGCTGTTCGATCCGGACGGCGCGGTGGACGCCGGTTTCCTCGACAAGGTGGTCCCGGCCGGTGAGCTGCTGGCGATGGCCAGGGCTGCGGCCGAGCAACTGAAGAAGATCAATATGGTGGCGCACAAGAACACCAAGCTGAAGGTGCGCAAGGCGTTGCTGGAGGCGCTGGACCAGGCGATCGCACTCGACCAGCAGCACTTCGGTTGATCGATCGGCTGCGCAAGAGAATTTCTGCTCGAGTGCTCACTATGCCCGGCCCTGCGTTTACACTGCGCGGGTGACGCCCCGCCGATGGCGGGGCGTTTTCATTTCCCCTCAAGTGTCGCATCGCAGGAGAGTCCCGATGTCCGCCCCGCATACCCCGGTAGAACGCGCCGATTTCGACCAGGTCATTGTTCCCACTTTCGCCCCTGCCGCCTTCGTACCGGTGCGCGGCCTGGGTTCGCGCGTCTGGGATCAGAGCGGTCGAGAACTGGTGGACTTCGCTGGCGGCATCGCGGTGAACGCGCTGGGCCATGCGCATCCGGCGATGGTGGCGGCGCTGACCGAGCAGGCCGGCAAGCTCTGGCACATCTCCAACATCTATACCAACGAACCGGCGCTGCGCCTGGCCAGGAAGCTGGTGGCGGCGACCTTCGCCGACCGCGCGTTCTTCTGCAACTCCGGCGCCGAGGCCAACGAGGCCGCGTTCAAGCTGGCGCGCCGTTACGCCCATGATGTCCATGGTCCGCAGAAGTTCGAGATCATCTCGGCGCTCAACAGCTTCCACGGTCGCACGCTGTTCACCGTCACGGTGGGCGGGCAGCCGAAGTATTCCGATGGCTTCGGACCGAAGATCGAAGGCATCAGCCATGTCCCGTACAACGATCTCGAAGCGCTGAAGGCGGCGATTTCCGACAAGACCTGCGCCGTGGTGCTGGAACCGATCCAGGGCGAGAGCGGCATCCTGCCGGGCGAGCAGGCCTACCTGGAAGGTGCGCGCCAGCTCTGCGACGAGCACAACGCGCTGCTGATCTTCGACGAGGTGCAGACCGGCCTGGGCCGCACCGGCGAACTGTTCGCCTACATGCACTATGGCGTGACGCCGGACATTCTCACCAACGCCAAGAGCCTCGGCGGCGGCTTCCCCATCGGCGCGATGCTGACCACCCACGAGATCGCCGCGCACCTGAGCGTCGGCACGCACGGCACCACCTACGGTGGCAATCCGCTGGCCTGCGCGGTGGCCGAGACGGTGGTCGACATTGTCAACACGCCCGAGGTGTTGCAGGGCGTCAAGGCGCGGCACGAGCGCTTCAAAACCCGGCTGCTGCAGATCGGCGAGCGCTACGGCGTGTTCAGCCAGGTGCGTGGCCGCGGCCTGCTGATCGGCTGCGTGCTGACCGACGCCTGGAAGGGCAAGGCCGGCGCCTTCTGCGCCGCGGCCGAGAAGGAAGCACTGATGGTGCTGCAGGCCGGCCCGGACGTGGTGCGCCTGGCGCCGAGCCTGGTGATCGACGAGGTCGACATCGACGAAGGCCTGGATCGTTTCGAGCGGGCGATCGCCCGCCTGGTCCAGGCCTGAAGCACCCCTCTGCGGGGTGTCGCTGACGCCCCGCGTCTTTACTAGCGAGAGCATTTCGAATGAGCGATAGCCTGCAACTGGTTCTGGAAGATGTCGACGGAACCCAATTGGAAACTTCCTGCACCCGTTTCGCCGTGGTCTGGCAGGGCCGCGAAGTATGGATTCAGCAGGTCGGCAACGACCAGCTGATGATCGGCGTGGACGTCGAGGATGGCGACACCGAGTACGCCAACCTGGTGCTGCGGCCGCTGGCCACCAACCTGGTCAGTCTGCAGCTGGAGATGGAGCCGGTCGAGGCCGATGACGAAGAGCACGTCCACGGCCCGGACTGCAATCACTGACGGCACGCCGGCATGCTCTCCCTCGGCAAGCTGCTGGAGCTGACCCTCGCCGGACGCGAGCCCTGCGAGAAGATCCAGCTCACCCCGCAGGGGGTGAAGCTGCGCTGGCTGGCCGAGGGCGCACTGCTGGTGTCGCCGCCGGTCGGCCAGGACCAGGGCCTCGACCTGTTGCTCTCGGCAGGGGCTCACGGCAACGAACTCGTCCCCATCCATGTGCTGGATCATCTGATCCGGGCAATCGCCCGTGGCGAGGTGCTACCGCGTGCGCGTCTGCTGCTGGTCTTCGCCAATCCGGCGGCGATGCGGCGTGTGGCGCGGCAGGTCGACCTGGATCTGAATCGCCTGTTCCTCGGTGCCCATGCCGAGGTCTGGGGTTACGAGGCCTTGCGTGCCGCGGAGCTGGAAGCGCTGGTCGCGGGTTTCTTCGAGTCGGCTGGGCGGCAGCGCCGGCACTACGACCTGCATTCGGCCATGCGGCCATCGCAACTGAAGCAGTTCGCGATCTGCCCGTGGCGTGAAGGCGAGCAGACCACACCGCAGGCACTGGCGCGCCTGCATGCAGCGGCTGTCGAAGGCGTGCTGCTGCAGCGTCAGGCGGCCGGCACCTTCAGCACCATGAGTGCCACGCGACATGGCGCCGAGGCGTTCACCGTCGAGCTGGCGGAGGAGCAGGGCGGGGCGTTGGCGCTGGCGGTGGTGCAGTTCCAGCGCGCCCTGGCCGCCATGATCGAAGGTCGGGAACTGCCGGCGCCTGCCGCGCCGCCGTTGCAATTGCTGCGCGTCGCCCGCGAGATCGTCAGGCGCACTCCGCAGTTTCGCCTGTGCCTGCCGGCCGACATCGAGAACTTCGCGCCGTTGCTGCTCGGCAGCGTGCTGGCCGAGGAGGGCGATGGAACCCGCTGGGTCGTCGAGGAGCCGCAGGCGCGCATCCTCTTTCCCATGTCCGAAGTGGCGGTCGGCCAGCGCGCAGGGCTGATCGTCGTGCCGTTGGCCGAGCCGGCCACGCATTCCTGAGCGCAAACGGGCTTCGGCATGGCGCGATGCCGTCTGGTCGGCGGTTGCAATCGGCGGCTCGCGCCCTTATCTAGCTTCATTCCCTTCGCGTTGTGTGCATGCCTTATGAGTACCGCTCTGTCCATCCGGCAGTTGACCAAGACCTACGGCAATGGCTTCCAGGCCCTCAAGGGCATCGACCTGGATGTCGCCGAAGGCGATTTCTTCGCCCTGCTCGGCCCCAACGGCGCCGGCAAATCCACCACCATCGGCATTCTTTCCACCCTGGTGAACAAGAGTGGCGGCACGGTCAACGTGTTCGGCCACGATCTGGACCGCGACCCCTCCGGGCTCAAGCGCTGCCTGGGCGTGGTGCCGCAGGAATTCAACTTCAACCAGTTCGAGAAGGCCTTCGACATCCTGGTGACGCAGGCCGGCTATTACGGCATCCCGGCGAAGATCGCCAAGGAACGGGCCGAGCGCTATCTCAATCAGCTGGGGTTGTGGGACAAGCGCGATGTGTCGTCGCGGATGCTTTCCGGCGGCATGAAGCGCCGCCTGATGATCGCCCGTGCGCTGATCCACCAGCCGCGGCTGCTGATCCTCGATGAGCCGACGGCGGGCGTGGACATCGAGCTGCGCCGTTCGATGTGGTCGTTCCTCACCGAGCTCAACCGCGAAGGCATCACCATCATTCTCACCACCCACTATCTGGAGGAGGCCGAGCAGCTGTGCCGCAACATCGGCATCATCGACCACGGCCAGATCGTCAAGAACACCAGCATGCGCGAGCTGCTCAAGCAGCTGCATGTGGAAACCTTCCTGCTCGACCTCAAGGAGTCGCAGCTGGTGGCGCCGGAGCTGGGCAACTACCCGTCGCGGCTGGTCGATCATCACACCCTCGAGGTGCAGGTCGAGAAGAGCCAGGGCGTGACCGAGCTGTTCCGCCTGCTCAGTGCCCAGGGCATCGAGGTGCTGAGCCTGCGCAACAAGACCAATCGCCTGGAGGAACTGTTCGTGTCGCTGGTGGAAAACAACCTGAAGGTGACGCCATGAGCCGTGAACTGCGCCCCAACCTGGTCGCGCTGCAGACCATCGTCCAGCGCGAGATCCGCCGCTATACCCGCATCTGGCCGCAGACGCTGCTGCCCCCGGCGATCACCATGGTGCTGTACTTCGTCATCTTCGGCAGCCTGATCGGCGCGCGGATCGGCGAGATGGACGGCTTCAGCTACATGGACTACATCGTGCCGGGCCTGATCATGATGTCGGTGATCACCAATTCCTACAGCAACGTGGTGTCGAGCTTCTTCAGCACCAAGTTCCAGCGCTCCATCGAGGAACTGCTGGTGTCGCCGGTTTCGCCGCACGTGATCGTCGTCGGCTTCGCCTTGGGCGGCATCACCCGTGGCCTGGCGGTCGCGGTGATCGTGACGCTGCTGTCGATGTTCTTCACCGATCTGCAGGTGCACCATCTGGGCGTCACGGTGCTGGTCATCTCCCTGACGGCGAGCATCTTCGCCCTCGGCGGCTTCATCAACGCGGTGTTCGCGCGCAATTTCGACGACATCTCGATCATCCCGACCTTCGTGCTGACACCGCTGACCTACCTGGGCGGGGTGTTCTATTCGATCCATTTGCTCTCGCCGTTCTGGCAGACGCTGTCGCTGGCCAACCCGGTGCTGCACATGGTCAATGCCTTCCGCTACGGCATTCTCGGGGTTTCGGACATCCGCATCGGCGTGGCCATCAGCTTCATGCTGGTGGCCGTGGCGCTGCTTTATCTGGTTTCCGTTCGCCTGCTCATAAGCGGCAGGGGGATGCGCCAGTAACGCATTACGCGGCAGGCGCTGAAAAAGACGCCGCGAAGCGCTAAACTTCGCGGCGTTTTCGTCCCAGGTCTCCTCCCGATGCAGCATCCCGCCGAACATTCCCCGCTGGGCAAGTCCAGCGCCTATATCGCCACCTACAGCCCCGGCCTGCTGTTCCCGATTCCCCGCGCGCCGAAGTGGGCCGAGCTGGGCCTGAGCGCCGAGACGCTGCCCTATCGGGGCGTGGACATCTGGAACTGCTACGAGCTGTCCTGGCTGCTGCCCTCGGGCAAGCCGGTGGTGGCGATCGGTGAATTCGAGATTCCGGCCGACTCGCCGAACATCATCGAATCGAAGTCGTTCAAGCTCTACCTCAACTCGCTGAACCAGTCGGTGTTCGCGTCGCGCGAGGCGCTGGTGGAGGTGATGAGCAACGACCTTTCCGCGGCGGCGGGCAAGCCGGTTGCGGTTCGCCTGCGTACGCTGGACGAGGTCGGTGCCGAGGGTGTCGCGCCGCTGCCGGGGCGCTGCATCGACGAACTGGATGTCGCCATCGAGCATTACCACGAGCCGCTCGCCGAGCTGCTGCGCTGCGATGCGGCGCGCCAGGTCGAAGAGTGTCTGCACAGTCATCTGCTCAAGTCCAATTGCCCGGTCACCGGGCAGCCCGACTGGGGCAGTGTGGTGGTGGAGTATCGCGGCGCGGCGCTGCAGCCGGAGAGCCTGCTGGCGTATCTGGTGAGCTTCCGCCAGCACGCGGATTTCCACGAGCAGTGCGTGGAACGCATCTTCCTCGATCTGCAGCGCCTGCTGCAGCCGGAGAAGCTCATGGTGTATGCGCGTTATGTGCGCCGCGGCGGACTGGATATCAATCCCTACCGCAGCACCGAGGCGCTGTCCGTGGACAATCGCCGCCTGGTACGCCAGTAGTCGCGAGCGCTTGCCGCGGGGCTGGAATTTCAGCGTCGCCCCGCGGTCTCTTCGTTCCGCTGCCTCAGATGCCCATGTTCGCCAGGGTCTGCATGATGTTGCGCAGGGTCAGGGCCATGTTCGGGTGGCTGACTTCGAAGCGTTCCACCGCGAGGTTGACGCCGTCCACCAGCGAATCGTTGTATTCGGTCGTTCCCTGGGTCGCCAGGCGTGCTTCGATATCCTGGGCGATCGCCTGCAGCGAAGCGCGCTCCTCGTCGGTCAGCGGCATGTCCTGGGCCAGTTGATTGCGCAGTTCTTCGAGCTGCGACTGCAGATCATGTTCCGGCATATTCTTCACTCTCATGGTTGCGGGGCGAGGTGGATATGAACCTCGTTGGGCAAAGGGTAAACCAGCGGTGCGGGGCTTGTCTGTTCATTTGGAACGCGGCGCGCCGGCGTTGTCCGAGGAGATTTGCAACGATGCGTTTCGCCTATCCGTCACTGCCGAAGTGAAATGAATGGCTTTATACTGCGCGGTCTGCGTTGGCGAGCCGCGCGCACAAATTCAGAGGGAGAATCGCAATGCCTAAGATCGCTACGGACTGGATCGTCGTGCTCAAGGCCTGTCTGGTCACCGCCATCGCCATGCTGGGCTCGGCAGCCGTGCAGGCCGCCGAGGAGGATCCGTGGGAAGGCGTGAACCGCATGGTGTTCCGCTTCAACGACACCGTCGACACCTATACCCTCAAGCCGCTGGCCAAGGGCTATCAGAAGGTGACGCCGGACTTCCTCGAAGACGGCATCGGCAACATGTTCGGCAACCTCGGCGATGTGGTGGTGCTGACCAACGACCTGCTGCAGGGCAAGGTCCGCGATGCCGGCATCGATACCAGCCGCATCCTGTTCAACACCACCTTCGGCCTGCTGGGCTTCTTCGACGTGGCCAGCCGCATGGGGCTGCAGAAGAACGACGAGGATTTTGGCCAGACCCTGGGCGCCTGGGGCCTGGGCAGCGGGCCTTATGTCGTGCTGCCGCTGCTCGGCCCGAGCTCGGTGCGCGATGCTTTCGGCCGGGTGCCGGATGCCTTCCTCGAGCCCTATCCCTACATGGACCACGTGCCGACCCGTAACGTGACGCGGGCGGTGGATGTGGTCGACCTGCGCGCCGGGCTGCTGTCCGCCGAGAGGATGATCACCGGCGACAAGTACATCTTCGTGCGTAACGCCTACCTGCAGAATCGCGAGTTCCGCACCCTGGACGGCCAGGTCGAAGACGATTTCTGAGCCTGGAGGGCGCTGTCTGGCGGCCCGCTCGCCGCCGGATGGCCCGCTCGCCTGTGTCGCGTAAAGCGCCGAAGCCCAACATTACGCCGATGCCCGAGGACGGCCCCGTAGGGTGGGCTTTAGCCCACCAGCAGCCTGCCCTTGAGGAGCGCCGTCCGCCCCGCAGGGCTTCCCGAAACTCAGCTCATCGCCAATATCGCCAGCCCCAGGCGTTGTCGGCCATCATCCAGCCGGCTGACGCGCACCACCTCGGTCTGCGCATCCAGTCCCTCGAGTTCGCTGTGTTCGGATGGGATCAGCACCCCGTACCCGGTCGCCCAGTTGCAGGTCCGTCCGGGCGACGATCTGCATGCCGGTGCTGGAAAGGTCGATGCAGGTCCCGCTCAGCTTTGTATCCGAATGCTCCAGAGTGACGCCGGTTTCGAGCTGCATCCGAATGAAATCGCGCTTTTCGCTGTAGTCCCGTTCGTTCTGGCTCATGTTTTTAGTCCTTTTATATATGGCTGCTGTCTTTCTTATAGTGCCCATCAATTCAGGCTGCAAAGGCATCGGCCGGTCGGCTTGAAACCCCGATCGTATGGGAGTACCGTCTGCGCCTTGAAACGAACCCATGCCCGGCGCCTGCGCGGGGCCAATGCTTTCGCCAATCATCCTGGCGACACCGCCTGGTAGGAACATGCATAAACCAAGCGCGACGCTGCTGATCATAGATGACGACGATGTGGTACGGGCCAGCCTGGCCGCCTATCTGGATGACAGCGGCTTCCGTGTCCTGCAGGCGGCCAATGGTCCGCAAGGGATGGAGCTGTTCGAATCCGAGCAGCCCGATCTGGTGATCTGCGACCTGCGCATGCCACAGATGGACGGCCTCGAGTTGATCCGCCAGATCAGCGACCGCCAGGCCGACCTGCCGGTGATCGTGGTGTCCGGTGCCGGGGTGATGAGCGACGCGGTGGAAGCGTTGCGCCTGGGCGCGGCCGACTACCTGATCAAGCCGCTGGAAGATCTGGCGATGCTCGAGCATTCGGTGCGTCGTGCGCTGGATCGCTCCCGTCTGCGCCTGGAAAACCGCCGTTACCGCGAACAGCTGGAAACCGCCAACCGCGACCTGCAGGCCAGCCTGCACCTGCTGCAGGAAGACCAGGATGCCGGCCGCCAGGTGCAGATGAACATGCTGCCGGTGACGCCCTGGAGCGTCGATGGCTTCGATTTCGCCCATCAGATCATTCCGTCGCTTTACCTGTCCGGCGACTTCGTCGATTACTTCCGGGTGGACGAGCGGCGCATCGGTTTCTACCTCGCCGACGTTTCCGGCCACGGCGCCTCGTCGGCGTTCGTCACCGTACTGCTCAAGTTCATGACCACGCGGCTACTCTACGAATCGCGCCGCGGCGGTACGCTGCGCGAGTTCAAGCCGTCGGAAGTGCTCGATCACATCAATCGCGGATTGATCAATTGCAAGCTCGGCAAGCACGTCACCATGCTCGGCGGAGTGATCGACCAGGAGCGCGACGTGCTGCATTACAGCATCGGCGGGCATCTGCCGATGCCGGTGCTGTACACCGGCGACAGCGCGCGCTATCTGGAAGGGCGCGGTTTGCCGGTCGGGCTGTTCGCCGAGGCGACCTATCAGGATTTCGAGCTGAAGCTGCCACAGACCTTCAGCCTGACTTTGCTCTCCGACGGTATTCTGGACCTTTTACCCGGCGAGACACTCAAAGAAAAAGAGTCTGCGTTGCCCGGTCTGATCACGGACGCCGGCGGCACGCTGGATGGATTACGTCGAGTCTTCGGGTTGGCCGAACTGGCCGACATGCCCGACGATATCGCCTTGCTGGTGTTGAGCAGGAACCTTGCATGAGTACTGGTAGAATCCAGTTCGCCGAGATGGATGGCACCTTTGTACTGAAATTCATGGGTGAAATCCGTCTGACGCTCTGTTCGGCGCTGGATGCGACGATCGAGAAAATCTTCTCGTCGTTGAATTTCTCTTCCATCGTCATCGATCTGACCGAGAGCCGCAGCATCGACAGCACCACGCTTGGCTTGCTGGCCAAGCTGTCGATCCTGTCGCGGCAGAAGGTGGGCATGTTGCCGACGCTGGTCACCACCCATCCGGACATCACCCGCCTGTTGCAGTCGATGGGCTTCGACCAGGTATTCAATATCGTCGACACGCCGTTGCCATGCCCTGAGTGCCTGGCCGATCTGCCGTCGCAGGACCAGTCGGAAGAGGTGGTCAAGGCCAAGGTGCTGGAGGCTCACCGGATACTGATGAGCCTCAACGAGTCCAACCGCGAGGCCTTCCATGACCTCGTCACCGCGCTGGAGCGGTCCTGATCAGGCCAGGTCGGCCAATAGCCCTTCGAGTTTTTCCTGATCCCGGGCGAACTGGCGAATGCCTTCGGCGAGCTTTTCCGTTGCCATGGCATCCTCATTCAGGCCCCAGCGGAAGTGGCTTTCGTCCAGGCTGATGCGTGGCTCGCAGCCGCGTCCCGGCTGCAGCTTGCGCGCCAGCGTGCCGCTGGCCTCGGCGAGCTGGCCGAGCAGCTCGGGGCTGATGGTCAGGCGATCGCAGCCGGCCAGCGCCTCGATCTGGCCGACGTTGCGGAAGCTCGCGCCCATCACCACGGTCTTGTAGCCGTGGGCCTTGTAGTAGTCATAGATGCGACTGACCGACTGCACGCCCGGGTCTTCCGCCCCTTGGTAGTCGCGGCCTTCATGCTTCTTGTACCAGTCGTAGATGCGTCCGACGAACGGCGAGATCAGGAACACGCCGGCCTCGGCGCAGGCGACCGCCTGGGTGAAGGAGAACAGCAGGGTGAGGTTGGTCTGGATGCCGGCCTTCTCCAACTGCTCGGCCGCGCGGATGCCTTCCCAGGTTGAGGCGATCTTGATCAGCACGCGCTCGCGGCCGATACCGGCCTGCTCGTAGAGGCCGATCAGGCGCTCGGCGCGCTGGATCATCGCCTGGGTATCGAACGACAGGCGCGCGTCCACTTCGGTGGAGATGCGCCCCGGGATCAGTTCGAGAATCTGCTGGCCCACCGCGACGGCGAACAGGTCGCAGGCCAGGCCGATGTCGCCACCGCAGCGGTTCATCGCCGTGCGCAGGTGATCGGCGTAGCGCGGCATGGCCGCGGCCTTGAGCAGCAACGATGGGTTGGTGGTCGCGTCCACCGGCTTCAGGCGGGCAATGGCGTCGATATCGCCGGTGTCGGCGACGACGGTGGTGAACTGCTTGAGTTGTTCCAGCTTGGAAGTCATGGAAAGGCGGGCTCCGTCCTGTGAGTGGCATGACCTTACCCGAGCCCGGTGACCCGCTCAACGGGCCATGGGCGCGGATGCGCCTGGCCTTTGATCGAAATGTTCGGCGAGCGTTCCTTGCGCGAGCGCTCAGTGACCTTCCAGCAGCGTGGTGGCCTGGTCCAGCAATGCCAGCGGATTGCTCGCCTTGTGGATGTCCACCGAGAGCAATTGGCGAAAACGCCGTGCGCCGGGAAAACCCTGGCCCAGTCCGAGCACGTGACGGGTGACGTGGTGCATGGCGCCGCCCTCGGCCAGGTGCCGCTCGATGTACGGGCGCAGGTTGCGCAAGGCCTGCGCGCGGCCGATCGGCGCCGCCTCGCTGCCGAACAGCGCCTGGTCGACCCGCGCCAGGAGATAGGGGTTGTGGTAGGCCTCGCGCCCGAGCATCACGCCGTCGAACGTGCGCAGATGTTCCTGGCATTCGTCGAGGGTCTTGATGCCGCCGTTGAGGACGATCTCCAGATCCGGGAAGTCCCGCTTCACCTGCGCCGCGACGTCATGGCGCAGCGGCGGCACCTCGCGGTTCTGCTTGGGCGACAGGCCTTCGAGGATGGCGATGCGCGCATGCACGGTGAAACTGCGGCAACCGGCCTCGCGGACCTGGCCGACGAAGTCGCACAGCTCGGCGTAACTGTCGCGCCCGTTGATGCCGATCCGGTGCTTGACGGTGACCTCGATGCCGACGGCGTCGCGCATGGCCTTAACGCAGTCGGCCACCCGTTGCGGATGAGCCATCAGGCAGGCGCCGATCATGTTGTTCTGCACCCGATCGCTGGGGCAGCCGACGTTGAGGTTGACCTCGTCATAACCGGCGGCCTCGGCCAGCTTCGCGCAGGCCGCGAGCTCCGCCGGCACGCTGCCGCCCAACTGCAGCGCCAGCGGATGCTCGCTTTCGTCGTGGCGCAGAAAACGCGCGGCATCGCCATGCAGCAATGCGCCGGTGGTGACCATCTCGCTGTAGAGCAGGGCATGCCGGGAAAGCTGGCGCAGGAAGAACCGACAATGCCGGTCGGTCCAGTCGAGCATCGGGGCAACGGAAAAGCGCCGGGACGGTGCGGGACGCGGGGTTGCTGGGGTGATTGCTAAGGACATCGAATAGATCTATCGCGGCGGTTCGAGCGGCCTCGTCGGTGCCAACGCAGCGTGGGCGGAGCGGCGCCTCGAGGAGCCGCATAGTCTAGCAAGAAAGCCGGTGCTCGAGGCGCAGCCCATCGAAAGGGCCAAGGCAGCGATTGCGCGATGGCGTCATTCCGCCACGGCCATTCGATAAAAGCGCTGGAAGCAGGAAGCCGGACGAAAATGCCTGTCTCGCTCGGCCTCGGGCCGCTTGTCGTTCAGCCTCCAGCCTTCCAGCGCGGTTTTCGGCTCTCTTGAACGCATGGCGCGATCAAAGGGTGGCCGTTCCCTATCAGCGAATCTCGACACCGGCGGCGGCCATCTGCGCCAGCGCCTCGGCCACCGAACCCTGCACGTCCAGGCCGCGGCAGGCATCCTTGAGCAGCGTCACCGCGAAGCCTTCGCGACGTGCATCGAGCGCCGAATAGAGCACGCAGTAGTCCAGCGCCAGGCCGCAGAGGAAAAGCCGTTCGAAGCCGCGCTCGCGCAGGTAGCCGCTCAGTCCGGTGGGCGTGGCCCGGTCGTTCTCGTAGAACGCCGAGTAGGAATCGATCGATGCGCGATAGCCCTTGCGCAGCACCAGTTCGGCGTGCGTTGCCCGCAGCTGCGGATGCAGCTCGGCGCCGGCGCTGCCCTGGACGCAGTGGTCCGGCCACAGCGTCTGCAGACCGTAGGGGGCCTCGATCTGCTCGAACGGGCTGCGCCCGGCATGGCTGCTGGCGAAGCTGTGGTGGTTGGCGGGATGCCAGTCCTGGGTGAGCACGACGTGGGCGAAGCGTTGGCACAACTGGTTGATCGCGGGGATCACGGCATCGGCATCCGGTACCGCCAGGGCTCCGCCGCTGCAGAAGTCGTTCTGCACGTCGATGATCAGCAACAGGTCTCGCTCGTTCGCATCGGGCAGGTGCATGGGCATCTCCGGTCGTTTGGCTGATAGAGCATACACCTTGTAAAACCTGCATCGAGCCTGGCCCGATCGGGTTGGGATATGCTCAGTACGTTGCGATTATCGAGCACTGCGTTCGATAATCGCCTGAGGCTGTCTACGCACGGGAATCGAGCCATGGACGAGAAGCGTACCCCCATACTGGCGCCGCCGCCGGTCGCGCCGTCGCCGGCCAGGCGCATCGAGCAGTTCGCCGGCGATCCCAATTTCATGTCGTCGCTGGCGCGGGGGCTGGCGGTGGTCAACGCCTTCCAGGAACGCAAGCGCCACCTGACCATCGCCCAGATCAGCCATCGCACCGAGATACCTCGCGCGGCGGTGCGGCGATGTCTCTATACCCTGATGCAGCTGGGTTACGTCACGACCGACGGGCGTACCTACTCGCTGCTGCCCAAGGTCCTGACGCTGGGCCATGCCTACCTGTCCTCGACGCCGCTGGCGGTGTCCGCGCAGCCGTTTCTCGACCGCATCAGCGAGCAGTTGCACGAGGCCTGCAACCTGGCCACGCTGGAAGGCGAGCAGGTGCTCTACCTGGCGCGCTCGGCGGTGCCGCAGCGGCTGATTTCGGTGGACCTGAGCGTGGGCAGCCGGCTGCCGGCCTATTGCACCTCGATGGGGCGAATCCTGTTGGCGGCCATGACCGATGAAGAGCTGCACGAGTATCTGGCGCACGCCGATCTGCAGATGAAGACCAGCCGCACGCTGTACACCCCCGAAGCGCTGCTGGAATGCCTGCAGCAGGTCCGGGCGCAAGGCTGGTGCATCGTCGATCAGGAACTGGAGCAGGGCCTGCGCTCGATCGCGGTCCCGGTCCATGACTCCACCGGCCACGTGCTGGCCGCGATGAACGTCAGCACCCATGCCGGCCGCGTCTCGGCGAGCGAGCTGGAAAAGCGCTTCCTGCCGATTCTCCAAGTAGCCAGCGCCGATCTGAGCAGCCAGTTGTTTCGGTAAAAAGCGTTCGGTCACCGAACGGCCCGGGTGTCGGCCCTTGGTCGAATCTCCTATGCTTCGTTCAGCCGATATCCTGGCCATGAATCGATCCGGTTTCGCACGCGTGCCTGTGCGGACCGGGACGCTGCCGGGCGAAGTCGCAGCGTCGGCGCAACTATAAAAATTATGCGAGTGCCTTGTGATGGATAGTCTGCTGAAAGCCAAGAGCAGGATTTTCGAGCGTGCCGATCCGCATGCCGTTTCGGAATACGTCAACCAGCATGTGGGAACGCACTGCATTCGCCTGCCGCGCACGGGCAATCCGCAGGCCAGCCTCAGTCATCGCACGTTCGGCAAGCTCGACCTCTGCCGAATCAGCTATGGCGGCAGCGTCCATGTTTCCTCGCCGGCCCTGGAGACCATCTATCACTTGCAACTGCTGCAGCGCGGGCATTGCCTGTGGAAGGGCAATGGCCAGGAGCACTATTTCACCCCTGGCGAGCTGTTGTTGATCAATCCGGACGACCCGGTCGACCTGACCTATTCCGACGACTGCGAAAAGCTCATCGTCAAGTTGCCGGCCTCGGTCCTGCAGACCGCCTGCAGCGAGAATCAGTGGAGTGCGCCGAGCAGTGGGGTCCGCTTCACCAACAGCCGCTACAGCCTCCAGCAACTGGAGGGCTTCGACAGCCTGCTCGGGCTGATCTGCCAGGAAGCCGAGGCCGAGCAGAGCGTGCCGCAGATCCAGGAGCAGTACAGCCGCATCATTGCCGGCAAGCTGCTGTGCATGCTCGCCAACAATGTGCGCCGCGAACCGCTGGGCGACAGCTGCCCGTCGTTCGGGCGCATCAGCGACTACATCGACGAGCATCTGAAGAAGGACATTTCCGTGGAGCAACTGGCCGAACTGGCCAACATGAGCCTGCGCTCGCTGTATACGCTGTTCGAGCGCAAGGTCGGCACCACGCCGAAATCCTATATCCGCCGACGCAAGCTCGAGCAGATCCACGGCCGGCTGAGCGACCCCTCGGCCAAGGTCCGCAACATCACCGAGATCGCCATGGACTACGGCTTCCTGCACCTGGGGCGGTTCTCGGAAAGCTACAAGAGCACCTTCGGCGAGCTGCCCTCCGACACGCTGCGCCGCCACCATTGAGTCCCCTCGAGCCGCTGTCCGTAATGGAAGCGGCTCCTTTTTCTTCGCCCCCCCTCCGCCGCCCGGGTCCGCGCGGCGGGCCTTGTCCTGTCCGCGATGCGGCATCACGTCGCATTGCAGAAAGCGGATAGAGATCCTGCAGAAAACGGATATTGATGCCGTTCCCCGCGCCGTAGCCTTCATCACGTGGAAACAATAACAATGGAGGCCCCGGCCATGTCCCTGGGAATCGATTACCTTGATTCGCTGCTCGAAGAAGACCAAGAGAAGGGCATCTTTCGCTGCCGGCGCGAGATGTTCACCGACCCACGGTTGTTCGAGCTGGAGATGAAGCACATCTTCGAGGGCAACTGGATCTACCTCGCTCACGAGAGCCAGATTCCCGAGAAGAACGACTACTACACGACCCAGATGGGCCGGCAGCCGATCTTCATCGCGCGCAACAAGGACGGTGAACTTAACGCCTTCATCAATGCCTGCAGCCATCGCGGCGCGATGCTCTGCCGCTTCAAGAGCGGCAACAAGGCCACCTATACCTGCCCGTTCCATGGCTGGACCTTCAACAACTCCGGCAAGCTGCTCAAGGTCAAGGACCCCAAGGAAGCCGGCTATCCGGACAGCTTCGACTGCGACGGCTCGCACGACCTGAAGAAGGTCGCGCGCTTCGAGTCCTACCGCGGCTTCCTGTTCGGCAGCCTGCGCGAGGACGTCGCCCCGCTGGAGGAATTCCTAGGCGAGTCGAAGAAGATCATCGACATGGTGGTCGACCAGTCGCCGGAGGGCATCGAGGTCCTGCGCGGCGCCTCCACCTACGTCTACGAAGGCAACTGGAAGCTGCAGGCCGAGAACGGTGCCGACGGCTACCACGTCACCGCCGTGCACTGGAACTACGCCGCCACTCAGCAGCAGCGCAAGCTCAAGGAAGCCGGCGACGACATCCGCGCCATGAGCGCCGGTGGCTGGGGCAAGAAGGGTGGTGGCTTCTATTCCTTCGAGAACGGCCACCTGCTGCTCTGGACCCGCTGGGACAACCCGGAAGACCGCCCGCTGTACGCCCGTCGCGAGGAGATGATCGCCGAGTTCGGCCAGGCCCGTGCCGACTGGATGATCGAGAACTCGCGCAACCTCTGCCTCTACCCGAACCTGTACCTGATGGACCAGTTCGGTTCGCAGCTGCGTATCGCCAAGCCGCTCTCGGTGGACAAGACCGAAGTCACCATCTATTGCATCGCGCCCAAGGGCGAGAGCGCCGAGGCCCGTGCGCGGCGCATCCGCCAGTACGAGGATTTCTTCAACGTCAGCGGCATGGCCACTCCCGACGACCTCGAGGAATTCCGCGCCTGCCAGCAGGGCTTCGCCGGCCGGGCCATGGCGTGGAACGACATGTCCCGCGGCGCCAAGCACTGGATCGACGGTGCCGACCAAGGCGCCCGGGAAATCGACCTGCAGCCGCTGATGAGCGGCGCGCGCACCGAGGACGAAGGGCTGTTCGTGCTGCAGCACCACTACTGGCAGCAGCAAATGCTCAAGGCGGTGAAAGATGAAAACGAGCAATTGATCCACGTGGAGGGTGCGTGAATGACCATCTCCTACGAAGCCGCGCGTGACTTCCTCTACCGCGAAGCCCGCTACCTCGACGACAAGGACTGGGACGCCTGGCTGGAACTCTACGCGCCCGACGCCACTTTCTGGATGCCGGCCTGGGATGACCGCGACCAACTGACCGAGGACCCGCAGAGCCAGATTTCGCTGATCTGGTACGGCAACCGCAGCGGTCTGGAGGACCGGGTCTTCCGCATCCGCACCGAGCGTTCCAGCGCGACCATTCCGGATACCCGCACCTCGCACAACATCAGCAACCTGGAGTTGCTCGAACAGGCCGACGGCGCCTGCCGGCTGCGCTTCAACTGGCACACGCTGAGCTTCCGCTACAAGACCGTCGACCACTTCTACGGCACCAGCTTCTACACCCTCGACGTGCGCGGCGAGAACCCGCTGATCAAGGCCAAGAAGGTCGTGCTGAAGAACGACTACATCCGCCAGATGATCGACGTGTACCACCTGTGAGGGCGCAGCCATGACCTACAAGATCGCACTGAATTTCGAAGACGGCGTGACCCGCTTCATCGAGACCCATGTCGGCGAGACCGTGGCCGACGCCGCCTACCGCCAGGGCATCAATATCCCGCTGGATTGCCGCGACGGCGCCTGCGGTGCCTGCAAGTGCTTCGCCGAAGCCGGCCGCTACGACCTGGGCGATGACTATATAGAGGACGCGCTCAGCGAGGACGAAGCCGGGCAGGGCTACGTGCTGACCTGCCAGATGCGCGCCGAGAGCGACTGCGTGGTGCGCGTGCCGGCCTCCTCGCAGGTCTGCAAGACCGAACAGGTCAGCTTCGAGGCGGCGATCAGCGACGTGCGCCAGCTTTCCGAGAGCACCATCGCGCTGTCGATCAGGGGCGATGCGCTGAGCCAACTGGCGTTCCTGCCGGGGCAGTACGTCAACCTGCGCGTGCCCGGCAGCGACCAGAGCCGCGCCTACTCGTTCAGCTCGCTGCCCAAGGATGGCGAGGTCAGCTTCCTGATCCGCAACGTACCGGGCGGTCTGATGAGCAGCTTCCTCACCAACCTGGCCAAGGCCGGCGACAACCTGAGCCTGGCCGGCCCGCTGGGCAGCTTCTACCTGCGCGACATCAAGCGTCCGCTGCTGCTGCTCGCCGGCGGCACGGGCCTCGCGCCATTCACCGCCATGCTGGAGAAGATCGCCGAGCAGGGCAGCGAACATCCGCTGCACCTGATCTACGGCGTGACCCACGACCACGACCTGGTGGAGCTGGACAGGCTCGAGGCCTTCGCCGCGCGCATTCCCAACTTCAGCTACAGCGCCTGCGTCGCCAGCCCGGACAGCGCCTACCCGCACAAGGGCTACGTCACCCAGCACATCGAACCCGGGCACCTCAACGACGGCGAGGTGGACATCTACCTCTGCGGCCCGCCGCCGATGGTCGAGGCGGTCAGCCAGTTCATTCGTGAACAGGGCCTGCAACCGGCGAATTTCTACTACGAAAAATTTGCCGCCAGCGCCTGAGGCTAACCACGGCACGACCCGTAGGAGCGGGCCATGCCCGCGAAAAGGGGGGCCGGCACGCCGCCAGATGCCCGGATTACCGCAGCGAAAAGCTTCGCGAGCAAGCTCGCTCCACAGGGGGCTGTGCGTCGCTTCGACCACGAGGAAAGGTAGATGAACAAGCGTTTCCATAACAAAGTCGCCGTGATCACCGGTGCCGCCCAGGGCATCGGCCGCCGCGTGGCCGAGCGTGTCGTCGAAGAGGGCGGCCGACTGGTGGCCGTGGACCGCTCCGAGCTGGTCCACGAGCTGGCCGACGAGCTGGGCGGGCAGGGCGCCGAGGTGCTGACGCTGACCGCCGACCTCGAGCAGTTCGCCGATTGCCACCGCGTGATGGAGGCGGCGAAGGCGCGTTTCGGCCGCCTCGACATTCTGGTCAACAACGTCGGCGGCACCATCTGGGCCAAGCCCTTCGAGCATTACCAGGAGCACGAGATCGAGGCCGAGGTACGCCGCTCGCTGTTCCCCACGCTGTGGTGCTGCCACGCCGTCTTGCCGCACATGCTGGAACAGGGCGCCGGTGCCATCGTCAACGTGTCGTCCATCGCCACTCGCAGCCTCAACCGCGTGCCCTATGGCGCGGCCAAGGGCGGCGTGAACGCGCTGACCGCTTGCCTCGCGTTCGAGAACGCTCAGCGCGGCATCCGCGTCAACGCCACCGCGCCGGGCGGCACCGAAGCGCCGCCGCGGCGCATCCCGCGCAACGGCGCCGAGCAGAACGCGCAGGAAAAGGTCTGGTACCAGCAGATCGTCGATCAGACCGTCGAATCCAGCCTGATGAAACGCTACGGAACCCTCGACGAGCAGGTCGGCGCGATTCTCTTCCTCGCCTCCGACGAAGCCTCCTACATCACCGGCGTGACCTTGCCGGTGGGCGGTGGCGACCAGGGGTAACGCTTCACCTGTAGGAGCCGGCTTGCCGGCGATCAGCCGTTCCCCGGCTCCTACCCAAACATCGTTAGCCGCTTCAACGCTGTTCACAACAACAATAAAAGAGAGAACCTTGCCATGCGAAAAGTAGACGTCCACGACATCATCGATAACGCCCGCTTCAGCGGGTTCCACTGGCTGGTCATGTGCCTGTGCGCACTGCTGCTGATCTTCGACGGTTACGACCTGTTCATCTATGGCGTAGTCCTGCCGGTGATCATGAAGGAGTGGGGCCTGACCCCGCTGGAAGCCGGTGCGCTGGGCAGCTATGCGCTGTTCGGCATGATGTTCGGCGCACTGGTCTTCGGCACGTTGGCCGACCGCATCGGGCGCAAGAAGGGCATCGCCATCTGCTTCGTGCTGTTCAGCGGCGCCACGGTGCTCAACGGTTTCGCCAGCACGCCGACCGAGTTCGGCATCTTCCGTTTCCTCGCCGGCCTCGGCTGCGGCGGGCTGATGCCCAACGTGGTGGCGCTGATGAACGAGTACGCGCCGAAGCGGCTGCGCAGCACCCTGGTGGCGGTCATGTTCAGCGGCTATTCGCTGGGCGGTATGTTCTCCGCCGGGCTGGGCATCTACATGCTGCCGCGCTTCGGCTGGGAGGCGATGTTCTTCGCCGCCGCCGTGCCGCTGCTGTTGCTGCCGGTGATCCTCTGGCACCTCCCCGAATCGGTGGGCTTCCTGGTGCGCCAGGGGCGGACCGAGCAGGCACGAGCGCTGCTCGACAAGATCGACCCGGACCGCGGGCTGACTGCCGGCGACGAGCTGGTGCTGGTCGACGTCAAGGGCAAGAGCGCCTCGGTGCTGGAGCTGTTCCGCGACGGCCGCAGTGTGCGCACCCTGTCGATCTGGGTGGCCTTCTTCTGCTGCCTGCTGATGGTCTATGCGCTGGGCTCCTGGCTGCCGAAGCTGATGGCCAACGCCGGCTACAGCCTGGGCTCGAGCCTGTCCTTCCTGCTGGCGCTGAACTTCGGCGGCATGTTCGGCGCGATCCTCGGCGGTTGGCTGGGCGACCGCTTCAACCTGGCCAAGGTGGTGGTGCTGTTCTTCGCCCTGGCAGCGGTGTCGATCAGCCTGCTCGGCTTCAAGACGCCGATGCCGATGCTCTACACCCTGATCACCGTCGCCGGCGCCACCACCATCGGCACGCAGATCCTGCTCTACGCCAGCGCCGCGCAGTTCTATGGCCTGTCCATCCGCTCCACGGGCCTCGGCTGGGCGTCGGGCATCGGCCGCAACGGCGCCATCGTCGGCCCGCTGCTCGGCGGTGCGCTGATGGGCATCAATCTGCCGCTGCAACTGAATTTCATCGCCTTTGCCATACCGGGCGCGATCGCCGCCCTGGCGATGACCGTCTTCGCCGTCTCCAGCAAACGCAGCGGCGCGGCCGCGGCGGTGGTGCTGTCGGCGGCGAAAGCCTGATCACCGAACCAGAAATCCGGGAACCGATATGAGCCACAGCCTGATCGAAAGCATCGAAGCGGTCATCGTCGATCTGCCGACCATCCGCCCACACAAGCTGGCGATGCACACCCTGCAGAAGCAGACGCTGGTGATCATCCGCATCCGCTGCGCCGACGGCATCGAAGGCCTCGGCGAAGCCACCACCATCGGCGGCCTGGCCTACGGCAACGAGAGTCCGGAAAGCATCAAGCGCAACATCGACAGCCATCTC
Organism: Pseudomonas lopnurensis; assembly: GCF_015070855.1. GTDB lineage: Bacteria > Pseudomonadota > Gammaproteobacteria > Pseudomonadales > Pseudomonadaceae > Stutzerimonas > Stutzerimonas lopnurensis. The sequence goes on along the minus strand of NZ_JADDIX010000040.1, from coordinate 49,183 downwards.
GCACCACTGCTGATCGGCCAGGAGGCGGCGAACATCAATGCCGCCATGCTGCGCCTGGACAAGGCGGCCAAGGGTAATACCTTCGCCAAGTCCGGGCTGGAGAGCGCCTTGCTCGATGCCCAGGGCAAGCGCCTCGGGCTGCCGGTCAGCGAGCTGCTCGGCGGTCGTGTGCGCGAGAGTCTGGAAGTCGCCTGGACCCTGGCCAGCGGCGACACCGCGCGGGACATCGAGGAAGCCGAGCACATGCTCGACAGCCGTCGCCACCGCATCTTCAAGCTGAAGATCGGCGCCAATGCGGTGAACGACGATCTCCGGCACGTGATCGCCATCAAGCAGGCACTGGGCGAGCGCGCCAGCGTGCGCGTCGACGTCAACCAGTACTGGGACGAATCCCAGGCGATCCGTGCCTGCCAGATCCTCGGCGACAACGGCATCGACCTCATCGAGCAGCCGATCTCGCGGATCAATCGTGCCGGCCAGGTGCGCCTGAACCAGCGCAGCCCGGCGCCGATCATGGCCGACGAATCCATCGAGAGCGTCGAGGACGCCTTCAGCCTGGCGGCCGACGGCGCGGCGAGCGTGTTCGCCCTGAAGATCGCCAAGAACGGCGGGCCGCGCGCCGTGCTGCGCACCGCGCAGATCGCCGAGGCGGCGGGCATCGCGCTGTACGGCGGGACCATGCTGGAAGGCTCGATCGGCACCCTGGCATCGGCCCATGCCTTCGTCACCCTGGACAGGCTGACCTGGCACACCGAACTGTTCGGCCCGCTGCTGCTCACCGAGGAGATCGTCAGCGAGGCGCCGGTCTACCGCGACTTCCACCTGCACGTGCCGCGCACCCCCGGCCTCGGCCTGACCCTGGACGAAGAGCGCCTGGCGTTCTTCAGCCGTAAGTAAAGAAGGAGACCCCCGACATGCTCTTCCACGTGAAGATGATCGTGAAGCTACCGTTGGACATGGATCCGGCCGAGGCCGCCAGGCTCAAGGCGGACGAGAAGGAACTGGCGCAAGGCCTGATGCGCGAAGGCAAGTGGCGCCACCTGTGGCGTATCGCCGGGCAGTACGCCAACTACAGCCTGTTCGACGTTGCCAGCGTGCAGGAGCTGCACGACACCCTGATGCAACTGCCGCTATTCCCCTACATGGAGATCGAGGTCGAGGCGCTGTGCCGCCACCCGTCCTCGATCCGCGAAGACGACCGCTGAACAGTCGAAGGCCGTTCCACGAGCGGCCGGCCAACCGTGACGACAATTACAAGATGAGGCCATTGCCATGACCGTAAAAATCTCCCATAGCCAAGACATTCAGACATTCTTCGAAGAGGCCAGCGGCTTCGGCAACGACGAAGGCAGCAGCCGCCTGAAGACGGTGATCAACCGCCTCCTGCTCGATACCGTGAAGATCATCGAGGATCTGGAGATCACCCAGGACGAGTTCTGGAAGGCGGTGGACTATCTCAACCGCCTGGGCGGGCGCAACGAAGCCGGCCTGCTGGTGGCCGGCCTGGGCCTGGAGCACTACCTCGACCTGCTGCAGGACGCCAAGGACGAGCATGCCGGCCTTGCCGGCGGCACGCCGCGCACCATCGAAGGCCCGTTGTACGTGGCCGGCGCGCCGATCGCCGAGGGCGAGGTGCGCATGGATGATGGCAGCGAAGACGGTGTCGCCACCGTGATGTTCCTCCAGGGGCAGGTCACCGATACGGACGGCAGGCCGGTCGCGGGCGCCATCGTCGACCTCTGGCATGCCGATACCCAGGGCAACTATTCGTACTTCGACAAGAGCCAGTCGGACTACAACCTGCGGCGGCGCATCGTCACCGATGCCGAGGGCCGCTACCGCGCCCGCAGCATCGTGCCGTCCGGCTATGGCTGCTCGCCGGATGGTCCGACCCAGGAGGTGCTGAACCTGCTGGGTCGGCATGGACAGCGTCCGGCGCACATCCACTTCTTCATCTCGGCGCCGGGCCATCGTCACCTGACCACCCAGATCAACCTATCCGGCGACGCGTACCTGTGGGACGACTTCGCCTATGCGACGCGCGATGGGCTGATCGGCGATATCCGCTTCGTCGACGACGCCGAGGCCGCCCATGAACGCGGCGTACAGGGACGCTTCGCCGAGGTGGACTTCGACTTCCAGCTGCAGAAGGCGCCGGCACCGGAAGCCGAGCAGCGCAGCAAGCGGCCACGCGCGCTACAGGAGGCCTGAGGCGGGCGACAACCCCCTTGCCTGATCCGTAGGGTGGATGCCGCTTTGCAGCCATCAGCGATGGTGCGTACCGCGCCATCGCTCACCCGGCACCTACAACAATAGCGACCCGGACACCGTCACGGATCGCCTGGCCCGTCTTGCGAGGCGACATGAAAGCATTGCTGAAAGACTTCTCGCTCTCCGCCGTGGTCGCCGGTTTCATCGCGACCGTGATCTCCTACGCCGGCCCGCTGGTGATCATCTTCCAGGCCGCCAAGGCCGGGAACATGCCGCATGACGTGCTCTCGTCATGGATCTGGACGATCTCCATCGGCAGCGGCGTGCTCGGTATCCTGCTCAGCCTGCGCTACAGGGTGCCGATCATCATCGCCTGGTCGGCACCCGGTTCGGCGCTGCTGGTAACCATGCTTCCCGAGATCAGCCTCAACGAGGCGGTCGGCGCCTACATCGTCACCAGCCTGGTGGTGCTGCTGGTCGGCCTGTCCGGCGCGTTCGATCGGATCATCGACCGGCTGCCGGCCGCCATCGCCGCCGGCATGCTTGCCGGCATCCTGTTCCGCTTCGGTACCGGACTGTTCGTCTCGGTCAAGGAACAACCCTGGCTGGTGCTGACGATGTTCGCTACCTATCTCGTGTTCAAGCGGGCCATGCCGCGCTATGCGGTGCTCGCGGTACTGGTGGTCGGCGTGGCGATTACCTTCGCCTCGGGCGAGTTGCGTAGCGAAGCGCTGATCGTCGGCCTGGCGACGCCGGTGTGGATCACCCCCGAGTTCAGCTGGCAGGTGATGCTCAATATTGCCTTTCCGCTGATCATGGTGGCGCTGACCGGGCAGTTCGTGCCCGGCATGGCGGTACTGCGCAACGATGGTTACGGTACGCCGGCCAGTCCGCTGATCACCAGCAGTGCGCTGGGTTCGCTGCTGCTGGCGCCATTCGGTTGTCATGGCCTGAACCTGGCGGCGATCACCGCAGCGATCTGCACCGGCAAGGAATCCCATGAAAATTCGGCCAGGCGTTATGTGGCGGGCGTGTCCGGCGGTGTCTTCTATCTGCTGCTGGGCATCTTCGGCGCGACGCTGGTGTCGATCTTCACCGCCTTTCCCGCCGCCCTGATCGCCGCCCTGGCCGGCCTGGCCCTGCTGGCAGCCATCGGTGGCGCACTGAGCGGCGCGATGGCCGTACCGCAGGATCGCGAGGCGGCGTTGATCACCTTCCTGGTCACCGCGTCGGGGATGTCGTTCCTCGGCCTGTCGGCGGCGTTCTGGGGGCTGATCTTCGGTATCGCCGCCCACCTGCTGCTGGGGCTGCGTCATCCCCGACCGGCATCGATATCACCCGCGGCCTGTGCCGAAGGAGAGCAGCCGGCTCGCTGACGGCACCTGCTGACGATTCATCCGAACCAACCGAGCGTCGTATTTCTCCGGTTAACTCCGGTGGAGCGGCTGCGTGCACCCAGAAAAACAACAACAAGAGACAACCAGCATGATTCAGAAACCATCGTTCACCCGCCTTGCTCTAGCTGTCGGCACTGCCGGCATGCTGTCGAACGTATTGGCCGCCGAAAGCGGCTTCATCGAAGGCGCCACGGCGACATTGCAGGCGCGCAATTACTACTTCAGCCGCGATTTCTCCGACATCGTCGGCCCCAACCAGCAGTCCAAGTCCGAGGAGTGGGCACAGGGTTTCATTCTCAAGGTGAACTCCGGCTACACCCAGGGACCGGTAGGCTTCGGGATCGATGCCATCGGCATGCTCGGCATCAAGCTCGACAGTGGCGGTGGTCGGGTCAATACCGGCCTGTTGCCGACCGGTAGCGATGGCAAGGCGCAGGACGACTACAGCCGACTCGGGGCGGCTCTCAAGGTGCGGCTGTCGCAAACCGAGCTGAGGGTCGGCGAGCTGACGCCGAACCTGCCGGTGCTCACTTTCAGCGATATCCGCCTGTTGCCGCCGACCTACCAGGGGGCCAGCATCGTCTCCAACGAGATAGCCGGGCTGACGCTCCAGGCTGGTCAGTTGCGTTCGGGGAGCCTGCTGAACGAAGCCGGCGACGGCAAGATGTTCGCCAAGCTCGGCCATACGCCACAGCTCGGTGCCGACCTGAGTACCGACCGCTTCAACTACGGCGCAGTGGACTATGCTTTCAACGACAAGCGCACCTCGGTCGGTATCTGGTACGCACAGCTGGAGGATATCTATAACCAGCGTTTCTATAGCTTCAAGCACAGCCAGCCGGTGAGCGACTGGGTGCTGGGCGCCAATATCGGGTTCTACGATTCGCAGGAAGATGGCGACCGGCTGCTTGGCAATATCGACAACCAGGCAGCGTTCTCGCAGCTCTCGGCCAAGCGTGGCGGCCATACCTTCATGCTCGGCTACCAGGCAATGTTCGGCGACGATGCATTCCCGAGGGTCTTCAACAACATCACGCCGTTGGGCAACGAAGTGCCGACCTATGAATTCGCTGGTGCAGAGGAGCGCTCCTGGCAGGTTCGCCATGACTACGATTTCGCTGCGCTGGGGATTCCCGGCCTGGTGACCACGGTGCGCTACATCAAGGGTGACAACGTCGACACCGGCCTGGGCTTCGAAGGCAAGGAATGGGAGCGCGATCTGGATATCGGTTATACCGTACAGAATGGCCCGCTGAAGAACGTCGGCATCCGTGTACGCAACGTGGCGGCTCGGTCGAGCTACCGCAGTGACATCGATGAGAATCGTTTGATTCTGAGCTACACGATCACGTTGTTCTAACGACCAGCCCGTATCGAGGCTGCGGTAGGGTATTGCCTGGGCTGCGCCAATGGTTTTTTCCGTCTGATCCGAAATAAACGGTTGACGGCTGGTTTCAGGCCCCTATAATGCGCACC
>NZ_JADDIX010000040.1:4085-44049 GCF_015070855.1 Pseudomonas lopnurensis | reverse complement strand
GTAACCGCTCCATAAACCCCGTCTTTTACTGACGAGCCTGGCCAGTCAGGATGAAGGCGTTGTCGAGCAGTTCCACGGCAGCAGCGTCTCGTAGTCTTCGACACTGCTTGCGGTCGGCAGGCGCTCAAGGATGTGGCGCAGCCAGGCATAGGGTTCCTGGCCGTTGGCCTTGGCGGTTTCGATCAGGCTGTAGACCTGCGCGCTGGCCGTGGCTCCCCTGGGCGTGTCGCTGAACAGCCAGTTCTTGCGCCCGATGACGAACGGGCGGATGGCATTCTCGGCGCGGTTGTTGTCGATCGGCAGGTGACCCGCTTCGATGTAACGCACCAGCCGGTTCCAGTTGCTGGCCAGGTAGTTCACCGCCTTGCCCAGGGCCGTCTGACCGGCGATGTGCGGCTGGGTCTTGTCCAGCCAGACTTTGAGCTGGGCCAGGATCGGCTGGCTGCGTTGCTGGCGAGCTTCATGGCGTTCGGCATCGCTGCTGGCCTTGAGCTCGCGCTCGATACCGTAGAGTTTGCCGATCAGGTTCAGCGCCATGTCAGCGCGACCGGTCTTGCCCTTGGGTTGGACTTTCTGTGCCTCGACGAACTTGCGCCGGGCATGCGCCCAGCAGCCCATACGTTCGATGCCGTCTTGCAGGGCCACGGCGTTGTAGCCGGCGTAGTCGTCGGTCATCAGGTAGCCGCGGTAGCCATCGAGCAGGCGCAGCGGTACGTCCTGCGCGCGGCTGGTGCTGTAGTCGAAAAGGGTCACCGGTTTGCCCGGTGGGCCACCGCTTTGCACCCACATCCAGGACTGGGCCGTGGGATCGCGCCCCGGCTCGTGCAGCACCTGCAGCCGGGTTTCGTCGCAGTGCAACACGGGGTAGTCGAGCAGCGTGTCGCGCATGAGGTTGAGCAGCGGTTGCAGGTGCTCAGCGCATTGGATCACCCAGCGCGCCAGGGTCTGGCGCGGTACGTCGACACCGTGGCGGCTGAGCATCTTCTCGAAGCGATACAGCGGTATGCCGTCGGCGTACTTGGCGGTCAGCAGCATCGCCAGCACGCTGGGGCTCGCCAGGCTCTTTTCGATCAACTGGGCCGGTTTGTCAGCGGTGACCGGGGCTGCTTCGCAGGCCTTACAGGCGTAGGTCTTGCGGATGTGACGGATCACCCGCACCTGCATCGGGATGATTTCCAGCTGCTCGCTGGTCTCTTCGCCGATGACCCGCTTGCGGCAACCGCATTCACAGGTCAGTTCATGCTCGGGCAGCTCGTGGATGATCTCGACGCGTGGCAGATTCGCCGGCAACGACTTGCGCCTGCCACGGCGCTTGGCCGGGGCGACGGTTTCTTCCTCGGTTTCTTCGGCAGCCGCTTCAGGCGCTGCTTCGACCAGTTCCTCGGCCTCGTTGAACATCGCCAGCTGCGGGGAGTCGTCGTCTTCGGGGCTGCGCTCGGACTTTGGCGAAAACAGCTTGCGCCGCAGCAGGGCGACCTGCTCCTGAAGTTGTGCAATGCGAGCATCTTTTGCCGCCGCCTGCTCATTGGCCAGCAGCAGTAACTGCTTGAGCAGGATAGGGTCGTCAGGGGGACTTTCGGGCACGGCAATCATGGCCGTGGATTATACCGGCTCAGGCCACGAAACGTGGCGTCAGTACCTGGTGCGGGCGGTTGCGCCAGAGGTCGATGCCGTCTAGCAGCCAGTTCAATTCATCGACCGTCAGCTCGATGGCCTCGTCCCCGGCCTCGGGCTTGGTCTTGAAGCGCTCGGCCTCCAGGCGCTTGAGCCACAGGCAGAAGCCGTTGCGCTCCCAGTAAAGGATCTTCACCTGGCTGCGGGTGCGGTTGAGAAACACGAACAGCACCGGGTTGAACACCTCTACCTTGATATCCAACTCGACCAGGGCAGCCAGACCGTTGATGGATTTACGGAAGTCGACGGGCTTGGGGTAGAGGTAGACCTTTTGTACCTTGGCGTCGGGACGCATCATGGCGATGGGCTCCAGTGGGAAACGGGAGCACAAGCATTCCCAACGCCAGGGATCATTTGTAGGTGGGGTTTATGGAGCGCTTACAGGCAGATCCACATGGCGCATTGGACGCGTGGGTTGACCGGGCGGATGCCGGAGCATTTCTGGCCGGCGGGGAGGGCGTCGTAGTCGTACTCCAGGTGGGCGAAGATGTCGCGTAGTTCGCGGATTTCGTCGGGGGAAAGGAGGCGGTCGCGCTGTTCTTGGTAGTCGTGGTCGAGGAGTTTGTTGACGTCCACCAGGTCGGCTGGGTTACCGTCGGCCATCAGGCCGCGCCAGGGTTTGCGCTTCTCGGCCCAGCGTAGCATCTGGCCGATGTCGTTGTTGCGGGATAATAGGGGACAGACCACGATTTCAGGGCCGTGTGGAATCGTGGTCTGTCCCCTATTTGTCCCGTCCCCTATTTGGTGCGCTGCTCGAGGCATCGTCGACCACCAGCTCGGAAGAGACCGCGTTGTGGTCGGCCGTTTGGGTGAGATTTTTTACCATTCGAACAGATCAGCGATCGCGCGCGCGAAGCCGGCCCGTCAACAGATGATCACTGGAAGTCCCGACTGCGCACGTCCAGGCCGGTGAGCAGCGGAGTGAGATCGGTCAGCCGTCCGGCGATCAGGTGACGCACACCATCCGCCGCTTCCAGATGACCATCGATGCGCAGCATCTGCGATTGCACCAGCACCCGGTGCTGGCGTTCGGCCAGGTCGTGCCGGACCACCACGTTGATCATGCCGAACTCGTCCTCGAGGGTGACGAAGATCACGCCACTGGCGGTCTGTGGGCGCTGGCGGCCGATCACCAGGCCGGCGACGCTGACCGGGCGTCGGTGCTCGAGTTCGGCCAGTTCGCGTGAGCTGCGACAACGCCGGGCTGCGAGCTGGGGGCGCAGCAGTTTCAGTGGGTGCGGGCCGAGCGTGGTGCCCAGGGTGGCGTAGTCGGTAAGCAGTTCCTCGCCGACCGAGGGCAGCGGCAGGCTTACCGGTGCTTCCTGTGGCACGGATATTCCGGCGAACAGCGGCAATTGCGGTTCGACTCCGGCCACCGCCCAGCGCGCCCGATGGCGGTGGCCGGCGAGGCCGCGCAGGGCGCCGGCGTCGGCCAAGCGTTCGCGGGCGCGGGCGTCGAGTCCGGCGCGCCGGCTCAGATCCTCGACATCGCTGAACGGGTGTGCCTGGCGTGCCGTCTCGATGCGCTGCGCATCTTCTTCGCGCAGGCCGCGAATCATCCGCAGGCCGAGGCGGATCGCCGGCTGCGGGTCGTCGCTGGGTTCCAGGCTGCAGTCCCAGTGGCTGTGGCGCACGTCCACCGGACGCACCTCGATGCCATGGCGGCGGACGTCCTGCAATACCTGGTCGGGGTTGTAGAAGCCCATCGGCCAACTGTTGACCAGCGCGCAGGCGTAGGCCGCCGGTTCGTGGCATTTCAGCCAGCAGCTGGCGTAGGTGAGCAGGGCGAAGCTGGCGGCGTGGGATTCGGGGAAGCCGTAACTACCGAAACCCTCGATCTGCCTGAAGATGCGCGCGGTGAATTCCGCCGTGTAGCCTTTTTCGAGCATCCGCGACGTCAGGCGCTGGCGGTGCGGCTCCAGACCGCCGTGGCGTTTCCAGGCGGCCATGCTGCGGCGCAGCTCGTCGGCCTCGCCCGGGGTGTAGTCGGCGGCGACGATGGCCAGTTCCATCACCTGTTCCTGGAACAGCGGCACGCCGAGGGTGCGCTCGAATACCGGACGCAGTTCCTCGGAGGGGTATTCCACCGGCTCCTCGCCGTTCCGCCGGCGCAGGTAGGGATGCACCATGTCGCCCTGGATCGGCCCCGGGCGGACGATGGCCACCTGGATCACCAGGTCGTAGAAGGTCCGCGGACGCAGGCGCGGCAGCATGGCCATCTGCGCCCGCGACTCGATCTGGAACACGCCGATGGTGTCGGCGCGGCTGATCATGGCATAGGTTGCCGGGTCTTCCTGCGGCAGGCTGGCCAGCGTCCAGCGGGTGCCGCGATAGCGCTCGATCAGCGCGAAGCAGCGGCGCAGCGCGCTGAGCATGCCGAGGGCCAGCACGTCGACCTTGAGCAAGCCGACCTGGTCGAGGTCGTCCTTGTCCCACTGGATCACCGTGCGCTCGGCCATGCTCGCGTTCTCCACCGGCACCAGGGTTTCCAGCGAATGCTCGGAGATGACGAAGCCGCCGGGGTGCTGCGACAGGTGGCGGGGAAAGCCGATCAGCGACTCGGTCAGCGCCAGCACCCGGCGCAGCAGCGGATTGTCCGGGTCGAAGCCGGCCTCGGCCAGGCGAACGGCGGACGGCGGGCCCTCGTGTCGACGCCCGCAGCACGCGGCCAGCGCATCGATCTGGTCCGCCGGCAGGCCGAGCGCTCGGGCCACGTCGCGTACCGCGCCGGCGCCATGGTAGGTGCTGGCCACCGCGGCGAGTGCGGCGCGCCCGCGGCCATAACGGCGGAATACGTACTGGATGACTTCCTCGCGGCGTTCGTGTTCGAAGTCGACGTCGATATCCGGCGGCTCGTTGCGTTCGCGGGACAGGAAGCGTTCGAACAGCAGCCGGCTGCCCGGTCGCGCCGGGTCCAGTTCGGTGATGCCCAGCGCGTAGCACACCGCGGAGTTGGCCGCCGAGCCACGGCCCTGACAGAGAATATGCTGCTTGCGGGCGAAGCGGACGATGTCGTGAACGGTGAGGAAGTAGCTCTCGTAGCGCAGCTCGGCGATCAGTTCCAGTTCGTACTCGATCCGTTCGCGGGCCTTCGCCGGCACGCCGTCCGGCCAGCGCCAGCATGCGCCTTGTTCGACCAGCGTGCGCAGCCAAGCGGTGGCGTCGTGGCCGGCGGGCACCAGTTCATGGGGATACTGATATTCCAGTTGGCCGAGATCGAAGCGGCAGCGTTCGGCGATGCGCAACGTCTCGGCGAGCAGCGCAGGTGGGTAGAGCTCGGCCAGCTCCTCGCGGCGGCGCAGGTGGCGCTCGCCGTTGCCGAACAGGTGCGCACCGGCTTCGGCCAGCGGCAAATGATGACGGATGGCGGTCATGCAGTCTTGCAGGGCGCGACGGCCGCGGGCATGCATGTGCACGTCGCCGCAGGCCACCGGGCGAATGCCCAGGCGTTCGGCCAGGGCCAGGCGTTCGTGCAGGTGCCGCGCGTCGTCGGCGCCGCGGTGCAGCAGGACCCCCAACCACAGGCGGGCGGGGAAACGCTCGCTCAGCCAGTGGCCTTGCGCGTCGTCGTCGGCGTGCCGGGGAATCCAGATGGCCAAGAGGCCGTCCAGGTGCTCGTCCAGGTCTTCGCGCAGCAGGCGATAGCGGCCTTTCTCGGCACGGCGTCGGGCACGGGTGATCAGCCGGCACAGGGCCTGGTAGCCGGCGAGGCTTTCCGCCAGCAGGATCAGCCAGGGGCCGTTCTCGATGCGCATCTCGCTGCCGACGATCAACGGCAGGCCCGCTTCCTTCGAGGCCTGCCAGGCGCGGACGATGCCGGCCAGGGTGCCTTCGTCGGTGATCGCCAGGGCACGGTAGCCGAGGCGGGCGGCACGCTCGAACAGTTCCCCGGCGCTGGACGCGCCACGCTGGAAACTGAAGTTGGACAGGCAGTGCAATTCGGCATAATCGGGCGTCATGCGAACCAGCCGTGCAATAGCAGCGGCCCTTCGCTGCCGAGCGTGCGAAAGGCCCAGCCGCGCTGGCCGGCCCGGGTTTCCACCCGGTAATAGTCGCGCCGCACGTCGCTCCCGTCCCACCAGCCGGACTCGATGCGTTCGGGACCGGCGAGGAGGCGCAGCGACGCTTCGCGCAGCGGTTGTGGCTCGGCCAGCAGCCAGCCGGGGCGTGGACCGCAGGGCGGCAACGGCTCGCCTGATGCCTGTTCGCCTGGTTGCCAGGCGTGTTCGGGACGGTGGTCGGCGCGGGCCCGGAGGCCCTGCACGGCATCGTCGCCCAGGCGGGCGCGCAGGCGTTCGCGCAACTGTTCCCAGGGCAGCGCCTGTTGCGGGCGTTCGTCGAACAGCTGGCGGTGCTCGGGAGCGAAGGCCGGCAACTCGCGGGCGACCAGGCGCAGCGCCTGTACCGGTGCCGGCAGTTGCAGATGCTCCAGGCGGCCGCGGGTCAGCTCGAAGAGCACGGCGGGTTCGCGCTCGGCGGCGAGCAGGCCGATCGGTAGCTGGCTGTCGGCCTGCTTGCGATGCTCCAGATACAGGGTGAAACGCTGCACGCCGCTGTCGCGGCCGGCCAGGTAGGCGGCGAGGTCGGCGGTCAGGCGCCGCAGCGGGAACAGCAGCGCCTGGTGGGATTCGACGTCGAAGTTCAGTTCCAGGCGTTCATCGAACACATCCGGTGGTTGGTAGAAGTCCAGCGCGAGCGGACGGTGCCCTAGCAGCGTGTCGAGGTGGGCCAGCACCTCGGCGGGGAAGCGTCTGGCCAGGCTGTCGCGGGGCAGGGCGAGCAGCTGTCGCAGATGGCGCAGGCCCATGCGGGCGAAGGCCGTAGCTACTTCGCGGGGCAGGCCGAGGCGCTCTACCGGCAACGCCTCGAGCGCCTGGCGTAGCGCGGTGGCATCGGTCACGCCCAGCCCATCGTGGGCGTTGGCCAGAATCCGTGCGGCTGCGGGGTTGGGCGCCAGGGTAATACGATGACGAAAGCCCAGGGCCGTCAGTTCCTCGCGCAGGCGCGCCTCGAAACGTGGCCACGGGCCGAACAGGCCAAGGCTGGAATGTACTTCCAGCAGCAGGCAGCGCGGGTAATGCAGACTGACCTGCGCGCTGTAGCCGTAGGCCCAGGCCGCGAGGAAGCGCCGCCAGCGTTCGATCGTTGCCGGGTCGTATTCGGCGGTGGCGAAATTGCGTGTCAGTGCCTGGGCCGCGATCAACGACTGCCCGGGCTTGAGGCCGAGGCTGCGCGCGGCGCCGTTGACCGCCTGCAGCACACGGCGCTGGGGCGGGCCGGCGAGCAGGGCCAGTGGCGAGTCGGCAGCGTCGCGCTGGCGCAGCACGCCGTCCATGGCCAGTTGCGGCAGCAGGATGCAGGCCCAGAGCATGGGCGGCCCTATTGCCAGGCGTCGGCCGGCAGCGGCCGCGCCGGAGCCAGGCCGCCGCGGCACTTGATTACGCGCAGTTGCGCCGGCTGCGCCTCGATGGCCAGGCGCAGCGCCGCCGGCGACGGATTCGCCGCCTCGCGCAGCGGACGATAGGCGAAACCCAGGGCCTGGCCGGTCTCGGCGGCGATCTGCAGGCGCCGCAGGGCGCGGTCGTCGGCCTGTCGAGGCCAGCACAGCACGGCGGCGCAGCTGCCGGAGCGCAGGCATTGCTCGGCGGCCCACAACGCATCGCGCCCCTCGGCCTGGACGATGACCAATCGGCGCAGGTCCACACCGGCAGCGAGCCAGGCTTGGGGATAGGGGCGATGAGGTGGTGCAACCAGCACCACGCGCTCGCCGGCGACGGTCAACCGCGCGAGGGTCGGCCATAGCAGGCGCAATTCGCCGATACCGGTGGCCGCGACGAGGAGCTCGCTGAGTGCCGACTCCGGCCAGCCGCCGCCGGGCAGGATGGCATCCAGCATGGCATGCCCGCTCGGTTGGGTGGTGGATGGAGAAGCAATGGCCTGGCCGCGCCAGATGCGGCGTGCATCGAGCAGACGGTCAAGGGCGACCACGGACGTCATGGAAAGGGCATTCCGAATAGGCTGTATATAAATACAGTATTCGGGCTTTCGGGTACTGGTCAAGTCGACGCGATGAACGCAGGCATTTGGCCGTACCGATTCGATCGTTGTACTCGGCTTGAGTGATGTTATTGAATAACATTTGCTGCTGCAGGAACTGCGCGTCATGTTCATCGGCATCCTGCTGATCCTCATCGTGCAGAACCCGCTGATCCCGTTCAGCCAGGGCGGCGTGGCGCGGATCGAGAATTCGGGCGAGGCGGCCAGGCGCATGTCGGTCAAGGGCGGCCAGGCGCTCAAACGCTACGAATCCAGCGGCGAGATCGGCGAAGGGCAGGGCACCAGGGCCGGTGACCTACCGCCACGCGGATGGGGAGGATCTATGTGCCCGAGCTAGGCGAGTGCCCCCGCCGTGGTTTGCCTATCATGCCGGGTGTCCGTTGGTGCCGCGGTTCGTTCAGCTGCGCAGCGCCAGGACGACCGCCACCAGTGTGGCGAATGCGAAAAGCAGCGTCGCAGCCTGATACGAGCCGAGCGCCGAGGCGGCCAGCTGGCCGGCAGCGGGGCTGAGTGCCATGGCCAGGGCGATGGGCAGGTTGAAACGCCCATAAACGGTCGCGTACGAGTCACGGCCCCAGCGGTCCGAAACCGCAGTGGCCACGGCGAGCGTATGCGCGCCCCTCACGGCGCCGGCGAACACGGCGCAGGTGACGATCAGCAGCGTCGATCCGCTCATGAGCGCGAGGGCGAACAGGGCGCCGCCGGTGAGCACGATCTGCACCGTTATCCGCTGACGCGGCGTACCCAGGCCGCCGAAGGGTATGAAGGCGAGCCGACCGAGCAACTGACCGGCGCCGACCGCACCGAACACGGCCGCGGCGGCCTGGTAGCCGAAGCCGAGTTCCTCCAGCAGCGGGATCATGTTCAGCGTCGCCGCGTACAGGCCCGCCGCCGCGATGGTCAGCGCGGCCTGGGTATAGAGGAAGCGCGGGCTGCGGATGATGGCGCGCAGGTATTCGGTATGCGTGGCGCCGTTGCGCGATGGCTTGTTCCAGGTCTGGCGCAGCAGCAGCGTGGCCGAGAGCACCGAGACCAGGCCGTACAGGCCTGCCAGCAAGCCGAACGACCCGCGCCATCCATGGCTGTCGATGAGGTAGGCGGTCAGCGGCGCGAATGCTGCGGACGAAAGTCCCCCGGCAAAGGTGATCACGGTCAGCGGCCAGGGGCTGGCGGTGCCCAGCCATTGCGCGGCGGCGGCGAACGCCGGCGGATACAGGGTGCAGGCCTGAGCCACGCCGACGAGCATCCAGGCCGGGGCGAAGACCAGCGGGGAATCGGTGCCGGCCGAGGCCAGAATGCCGCATGTGCCGAGGAACGCCCCCACGGCCATGACCCGCCGTGGCCCGCAGGTATCGATCAGTTTGCCGACATGGGGCCCCGCCGCCGCGGCACTCAGCAGCGAGAGGGTATAGACGACGGGAACCACCAGGGGCGACCAGCCATTCGCTGTGGCGAGCCGGGTGGCGCTGATCGGCAGCGTGTAGAACAGGATGCCCCAGCTCAGGAACTCGAGGATGCAGAGGCCGATCAGGGTCCGTGCGGCGGACGGGCGGACGACCGCCTTCATGGATGGTCGTCCGCTGAGCCGGTCTGGCTGCGGGTTCGGGCCTCGATGGCGCGGACGACGGCGGCCATGTCGGCACCACCGTGCCCCAGCGACAGGGTTTCGCCGAAGAGTTCGTGGCAGACGTCGAGCAGAGGCGAGGCGATGCCCGCCCGGCGGGCGGCTTCGGCGATGAGCCGGTTGTTCTTCAACACGTCGCCGATGGAGGCCTGGACGCTGAAATCTTCTGCGGTGAGTTTGGCGCCCTTCGTCCGCGACACGCTACTGGCCATCGGCCCCGCGTCGAGCACGGCGAGCAGCGTCTGCGGGTCCAGGCCATGCTGGCGGGCAAAATGGAAGGATTCGGCGAGCCCGGTCACCAGGGTGATGAGGAACAGGTTGACCGCCAGCTTCGTGTGCAGCGCGCCGGGCACCTCGCCACAGTCGAAGCAGGCCTTGCACATCGGCGACAGCAGCGGCCGGATGCGCGCGACATCCTGCGCGTCGCCGGCCAGCATCGCCACCAACTGGCCCGCTTCGGCGGGCTGTCGCGAGCCCGAAACGGGCGCCTCCACGTAGTGGCCGCCGGCCTGGCGAACGGCGGTGCCAAGGCTTTCGGAATACCCGGGCGACACCGTTCCCATGTTGATCAGCGTGCGGCCGCGCAGCGCGACGCCGAAACCATCGGGCCGGCGGGCCAGCGCCTGGTCCATGGCGTACTCGTCGGCCAGCATCATCAGCACCGTGGTCGCCCTGGAAAAGACCGCCTCGGACGTCGCCGCCACCTGCGCACCGGCCTCGCGCAAGGGTTCGGTCTTCTCCGGCGTGCGGTTCCAGACCATGAGCGGCACACCCGCGCGCAGCAGGTTCAACGCCATGGGGCGGCCCATGACGCCCAGTCCCAGGAAGCCAACGTCCATCCGATCTTTCCTCTGTCCTGCTCGAGCGCACCGGAGATTACTCCACGAAAGGGTAAGCGTCTTGAACGTTCGTGCAGCGCCTGTCTCCAGGCCAGCCTCGGCGACCAGCATCCACCGGTCGGCAGAGCGGACGAACTTCGCCGCGCAGCGGCCTGTCCTGAAAAGAACGAGGATCGAATTCACATCGGGCGCAGGCTTCTGGCCGCGCTGGAAATGCCAGCAGAAGGAAAGCGCAATGAGCACGACAGTCAGTGATTTTTTCGTCGAACGACTCTACCAGTGGGGCGTACGCCGCATCTACGGCTACCCGGGTGACGGTATCAACGGCGTGTTCGGCGCGCTGAACCGGGCCGGCGGAAAGATTCGCTTCATCCAGGCGCGGCACGAGGAGATGGCCGCCTTCATGGCTTCGGCCGATGCCAAGTTCGGCGGCGGCCTGGGCGTCTGCATCGCCACCTCCGGTCCCGGCGCCGCGCACCTGCTCACCGGCCTCTACGACGCCCGGCTCGACCACATGCCGGTGCTGGCGATCTGCGGGCAGCAGGCGCGCACCGCGATGGGGGCGCATTACCAGCAGGAGATCGACCTGGCGTCCATGTTCAAGGACGTCGCCGGCGCCTTCGTGCAGCAGGCCGCCGCGCCGGCGCAGGTCCGCCACCTGATCGACCGCGGGATACGCACCGCCCTCGCCGAGCGTACGGTCGCGGCGATCATCCTGCCCAACGACTTGCAGGAGGAGACATACAGCGATCCGCCGCGCTCGCACGGGGCGGTGCTCTCCGGGATCGGCTACAGCCGGCCGAAGATGGTGCCCTACGACGAAGACCTGCGGCGCGCCGCCGAGGTGCTCAATGCCGGCAGCAAGGTCGCCATCCTGGTTGGCGCCGGCGCGCTGGAGGCGACCGACGAGGTCATCGCCATAGCCGAGCGGCTCGGCGCCGGTGCGGCCAAGGCGCTGCTCGGCAAGGCGGCGCTGCCGGACGAACTGCCCTGGGTCACCGGCTCGATCGGCCTGCTCGGCACCGAGGCCAGCTACAAGCTGATGACCGAATGCGACACTTTCCTGATGATCGGCTCGGGCTTTCCGTACTCCGAATTCCTGCCCGAGGAAGGCCAGGCGCGCGGCGTGCAGATCGACCTCAAGGCCGACATGCTGAGCATCCGCTATCCGATGGAAGTGAACCTGCAGGGCGAAGCCGCCGAAACCCTGCGCATGCTGCTGCCGCTGCTCAAGGAGAAGACCGACCGCGGCTGGCGCGACGCGGTAGAAAAATGGCGCGCCGGCTGGGAGGAGAAGCTCGAGGAACGCGCCATGGCCACCGCCGATCCGATCAACCCACAGCGGGTGGTCTTCGAACTGTCGCCGCGTCTGCCCGAGCGGGCGATCGTCACCTGCGACTCGGGCTCCTGCGCCAACTGGTTCGCTCGCGACCTGAAGATCCGCCGCGGCATGAAGTGCTCGCTGTCCGGCGGCCTGGCCTCGATGGGGGCGGGCGTGCCCTACGCCATCGCCGCCAAGTTCGTCCATCCGGATCGCCCGGTGGTGGCGCTGGTTGGCGACGGCGCCATGCAGATGAACAACATGGCCGAGCTGATCACCGTCGCCAAGTACTGGCAGGAATGGGAAAGCCCGCACTGGATCTGCTGCGTGTTCAACAACGAGGATCTCAACCAGGTGACCTGGGAGCAGCGGGCGATGGAAGGCGATCCGAAGTTCGAGGCCTCGCAGAACATCCCCAACGTGCCGTACCACCGCTTCGCCGAGTCGATCGGCCTGCAGGGCATTTACGTCGACCGCGAGGACGCCGTCGCCGCCGCCTGGGAGGCGGCGCTGGCCGCCGACCGGCCGGTGGTGATCGAATTCAAGACCGACCCGGACGTGCCGCCGCTGCCGCCGCACATCAAGCTCGAACAGGCCAAGGCCTACGCCTCGGCGCTGCCGCGCGACCCGGATACCCGTGGGATCATCAAGCAGACCGCCAAGCAGGTGCTCGGCTCGCTGATGCCGGGGCACAAGGACAAGGAGTGACGCGGCGGAAGATCGGGCAAGACATGGATTCCATCGACTCGTTCGGGGAGCTACCCCTGGGCAGACCAACCGGCAAGATCGCCATCGTCACCGGCTCGGATTCCGGCATGGGCCTGGCCATCGCCTTTGCCCGCCAAGGGCGCGCGCCGCCACCCTGAACCAGTCGAAGGTACGTCCTCGGGTAGGTCGGCGCTGAGCGCAGCGAAGCCCAACAGCACGGCATGGCGCGTTGGGCTTCGTCGCTTTGCTCCTCAGGCTACGCGCCCCGACCCAACCTATGGCGTTGCATTCCTGGAAGCCGGCGACAGCGGCTCTTGGCTCGCGGGCGTCGATCGCTCGGGTGGACGCTGCTTGTGCTTGGAAAATCAGTCGATTAGCATTCGCGCCCGGGATGCGAGGGGCAAGCGTTCGAGTCGCTGCGTCCCGGCCATATCGAGATGAAAAAGCCCGGTTCGGTCGCGATCCGGGCTTTTTCTTTGCTGTGCGGGGCGCATGATGGGTCCTGCTTCGACGAAGCTGAACGAGGGGAATGCCATGCGCGAGCGCCTGCTGGCTGCGGAGAAAGTGAAGGCCATCGAGTGGCGGGACGGCCGTCTGTTCCTGCTGGATCAGCGCCGGCTGCCGCTCGAGGAGCATTGGCACGGCTACGACTCCGCGCAGGGCGTGGCCGACGCCATCCGCGACATGGTGGTGCGCGGCGCGCCGGCCATCGGTATCAGCGCCGCCTACGGGGTCGTGCTGGGCCTGCGTGCACGCCTGGCCGAGGGCGATGGCTGGCGCGAGCGCATGGAGGAGGATTTCCGCATGCTCGCCGAATCGCGCCCGACGGCGGTGAACCTGTTCTGGGCGCTGCGCCAGATGCGCGAACGCCTCGAGCGCCTCAAGCCCGGCGAGGAGCCCCTGGTGGCGCTCGAGGCGCAGGCCGTGGCGATCCATCAGAGCGACCGCGAGGCCAACCTCACCATGGCCCAGTTCGGCGTCGACCTGATCCGCAAGCACCAGGGCAATCCGCAGAACCTGCTGACCCACTGCAACACCGGTGCGCTGGCGACCGGCGGCTTCGGTACGGCGCTGGGCGTGATCCGCGCGGCGCACCTGGAGGGGCTGGTCGAGCGCGTCTATGCCGACGAGACGCGGCCCTGGCTGCAGGGCTCGCGGCTGACGGCCTGGGAACTGGCCGGGGAAGGCGTTCCGGTGACCTTGAACGCCGACTCCACGGCTGCCCATCTGATGAAAACCCGCGGCATCAGCTGGGTCATCGTCGGCGCGGACCGCATCACCGCCAATGGCGACGTGGCGAACAAGATCGGCACCTATCAACTGGCCGTACTGGCAATGCATCACGGCGTGCGCTTCATGGTCGTCGCACCGAGTTCGACCATCGACATGGAGCTCGAAAACGGCGACGACATCCCCATCGAGGAGCGTGCCGGCAGCGAGCTGCTGGAGGTCAATGGGCAGCGCTTCGCCGCCGACGTCGAGGCCTACAACCCGGTGTTCGACGTGACGCCGGCCGATCTCATCGATGCCATCGTGACCGAGAAGGGCGTGGTCGAACGCCCCAGTGCGGCCAAGCTGGCCGAGCTGATGAGCCGTAAGAGGCTGCACTAGCAGGCGAAAGGACGAGAAAAGCGACTGGAGGCGGAAAAGCCGGACGGATAGCGCTGGGCGATCTCGAGTCCTTTCGGCGAATGAGCGGGTGGGGCGCGTCGAGCGCTTTCTTCGTCAAGCCTCCAGCCTCCGGCGGCCTCCCTTGTGTTACCATCCCGCGCTTATCGCAGGACCCTGCTGACTATAAGGAACCAGGCTTCCATGGGCGAACTGGCCAAAGAAATCCTCCCGGTCAATATCGAAGACGAACTCAAGCAGTCCTACCTTGATTACGCCATGAGCGTGATCATCGGCCGTGCGCTGCCGGATGCGCGCGATGGCCTGAAACCGGTACACCGCCGCGTGCTGTTCGCCATGAGCGAGCTGGGCAACGACTGGAACAAGCCGTACAAGAAATCCGCCCGTGTGGTCGGTGACGTGATCGGTAAATACCATCCCCACGGCGACTCGGCGGTGTACGACACCATCGTGCGGATGGCGCAGCCGTTCTCGCTGCGCTACATGCTGGTCGATGGCCAGGGCAACTTCGGTTCGGTCGATGGCGACAGCGCCGCGGCGATGCGTTACACCGAAGTGCGCATGGCCAAGCTGGCGCACGAGCTGCTGGCCGACCTGGAGAAGGAAACCGTCGACTGGGTGCCCAACTACGACGGCACCGAACAGATCCCGGCGGTCATGCCGACCAAGATTCCCAACCTGCTGGTCAATGGCTCCAGCGGCATCGCGGTGGGGATGGCGACCAACATCCCGCCGCACAACCTGGGCGAAGTCATCGATGGCTGCCTGGCGCTGATCGAAAACCCCGAGATCGGCATCGACGAGCTGATGCAGTTCATCCCGGGGCCGGATTTCCCCACCGCGGGCATCATCAACGGCCGCGCCGGCATCATCGAGGCCTATCGCACCGGCCGCGGGCGCATCTATATCCGTGCGCGCGCCGATATCGAGGACATCGACAAGGTCGGCGGTCGCCAGCAGATCGTCATCACCGAGCTGCCCTACCAGCTGAACAAGGCGCGGCTGATCGAGAAGATCGCCGAGCTGGTGAAAGAGAAGAAACTCGAAGGCATCACCGAGCTGCGCGACGAGTCCGACAAGGACGGCATGCGCGTGGTCATCGAGCTGCGCCGCGGCGAAGTGCCCGAGGTGATCCTCAATAATCTGTACGCGCAGACCCAGCTGCAAAGCGTCTTCGGCATCAACGTGGTGGCGCTGGTCGACGGCCAGCCGCGCACGCTGAATCTCAAGGATCTGCTGGAAGCCTTCGTCCGTCACCGCCGCGAAGTCGTCACCCGGCGTACCGTCTACGAGCTGCGCAAGGCGCGCGAGCGTGGCCACATCCTCGAGGGCCAGGCGGTCGCGCTGTCCAACATCGACCCGGTCATCGCGCTGATCAAGGCCTCGCCGACGCCGGCCGAAGCGAAGGACGCGTTGATTTCCACCGCCTGGGAATCGACCGCCGTCGAGGCGATGGTCGAGCGCGCTGGCGCCGATGCCTGCCGCCCCGAGGGGCTGGACCCGCAGTATGGCCTGCGCGAGGGCAAGTACTTTCTGTCGCCGGAGCAGGCCCAGGCGATCCTCGACCTGCGTCTGCATCGCCTGACCGGGCTCGAGCATGAAAAGCTGCTCAGCGAATATCAGGAAATCCTCACCCAGATCGGCGAGCTGATCCGCATCCTGACCAGCCCGGCCCGCCTGATGGAAGTCATCCGCGAGGAGCTGGAAGGCGTCAAGCGCGACTTCGGCGACAAGCGCCGCACCGAAATCCTCGAGTCGCGCCTGGACCTGACCCTGGCCGACCTGATCACCGAGGAAGAGCGCGTCGTCACCATTTCCCACGGCGGCTACGCCAAGTCGCAGCCGCTGGCGGCCTACCAGGCCCAGCGCCGTGGCGGTCGCGGCAAGGCCGCGACCGGCGTGAAGGAAGAGGACTACGTCGAGCACCTGCTGGTCG
Source organism: Pseudomonas lopnurensis (assembly GCF_015070855.1). Taxonomy (GTDB): domain Bacteria; phylum Pseudomonadota; class Gammaproteobacteria; order Pseudomonadales; family Pseudomonadaceae; genus Stutzerimonas; species Stutzerimonas lopnurensis. Next base: position 28,261 of record NZ_JADDIX010000040.1, on the reverse strand, counting down.
CCAACAGCCATACCACGCTGCTGCTGTTCTCCAGCAAGGGCAAGGTGTACTGGCTCAAGACCTACGAGATCCCCGAGGCGTCGCGCACTTCGCGTGGCCGTCCGCTGGTCAACCTGTTGCCGCTCGACGAGGGCGAGCGCATCACCGCGATGCTCCAGGTCGACCTGGAGGCGCTGCGCAAGCAGGCGGCCGAAGGTGACGACGAGCTGGACGACGCCGAAGGCCTGGTCATCGAGCACGACGAGATCGACGACGTCGATGGCGACGAAGCCGACGGCGACGAAAAGGACGAGCCGACTGGCGCCTACATCTTCATGGCCACTGCCAACGGCACGGTGAAGAAGACCCCGCTGGTGCAGTTCAGCCGGCCGCGTACGTCCGGTCTGATCGCACTCAAGCTGGAGGAGGGCGACACGCTGATCGCCGCAGCAGTGACCGATGGCGCCCAGGAAGTCATGATGTTCTCCGACGGCGGCAAGGTCATCCGCTTCAAGGAAAGCAAGGTCCGCATCATGGGCCGCAACGCCCGCGGTGTGCGCGGCATGCGCCTGAGCGAGGGGCAACGGATCATTTCCATGCTGATCCCCGAGCCGGGCGCGCAGATCCTCACCGCCTCCGTGCGTGGCTACGGCAAGCGCACGGCGATGGACGAATTCCCGCGGCGCGGGCGTGGCGGCCAGGGCGTGATCGCCATGGTCACCAATGAGCGCAACGGTCCGCTGGTCGGCGCCGTGCAGGTGCTCGAAGGGGAGGAGATCATGCTGATCTCCGACCAGGGCACGCTGGTGCGCACCCGCGTCGACGAAGTCTCCTCGCTGGGCCGCAACACCCAGGGCGTGACGCTCATCAAGCTGGGCAAGGGCGAGCATCTGGTCGGCCTGGAGCGGGTGCAGGAGCCGTCCGAGGACGAAGTGCTGGAAGACATCGATGTCATGCTCGATGAGGACGCTCTCGAGAAGGAGATGCCCGTCGTCAGCACCGAGCCCAGTGAGGACGAGTTGCTCGGCGGTGGCGGCGACGTGCCGCCGGATGTCGTGCCCACCGACGACGAAGATTGATTGACGAGGGGCGTACCCGCGCAGCAGGACGCCGGAGGCGATAGGAAGACGGTCGAGCAGTCGGCCGTCCTTCCTGGATTCAATATCGAGCAAGAGCGAGAGAGAACAGCAGTGAGCAAACGCGCTTTTAACTTCTGTGCCGGTCCGGCTGCGCTGCCCGAGGCCGTCCTGCAACGCGCCCAGGCGGAGCTTCTCGACTGGCACGGCAAGGGCCTGTCGGTGATGGAGATGAGCCACCGCAGCGAGGACTACACCGCCATTGCCGAAAAGGCGGAGCGGGATCTGCGCGAGCTGCTGGCGATTCCGTCGAACTACAAGGTGCTGTTCCTGCAGGGCGGGGCCAGCCAGCAATTCGCCGAGATTCCCTTGAACCTGCTGCCCGAGGACGGCGTCGCCGACTACGTCGATACCGGCATCTGGTCGCGCAAGAGCATCGAAGAAGCGCGTCGCTTCGGCAACGTCAACGTCGCCGCCAGCGCCAAGCCCTACGACTACTTCGCGATACCCGGGCAGAACGAGTGGCAACTGAGCGACAACGCCGCCTATCTGCACTACGCCAGCAACGAGACCATCGGCGGCCTGCAATTCGACTGGGTTCCGGAGCTGGGCGACACGCCGCTGGTGGTCGACATGTCCTCGGACATCCTGTCGCGCTCGATCGACGTGTCCAAGTTCGGCCTGATCTATGCCGGTGCGCAGAAGAACATCGGCCCCTCCGGCCTGGTGGTGGTCATCGTTCGCGAGGACCTGCTCGGCCGCGCACGCTCCAGCTGCCCGACCATGCTCGATTACAAGATCGCGGCCGACAACGGCTCGATGTACAACACCCCGGCGACCTTCTCCTGGTACCTCTCCGGGCTGGTCTTCGAGTGGCTCAAGGAACAGGGTGGCGTAGCGGCCATGGAGCAGCGCAATCGGGCCAAGAAGGAACTGCTCTATGGCGCCATCGACGCCAGCGGCTTCTACACCAACCCGATCGCCACGAACGCGCGTTCGTGGATGAACGTGCCGTTCCGCCTGGCCGACGAGCGCCTGGACAAGACCTTCCTCGCCGGCGCCGATGCCCGCGGCCTGCTGAACCTCAAGGGCCATCGCTCGGTCGGCGGCATGCGTGCCTCGATCTACAACGCGGTGGGGCTGGATGCGGTCGAGGCCCTGGTGGCCTACATGGCCGAGTTCGAGAAGGAGCACGGCTGATGAGCGACGCCGATCAGCTGAAGGCGCTGCGCGTTCGCATCGACAGCCTCGACGAGAAGATCCTCGAGCTGATCAGCGAGCGCGCGCGCTGCGCCCAGGATGTCGCCCGGGTCAAGACGGCGGCCCTGGCCGAGGGCGAGTCCGCGGTGTTCTATCGCCCCGAGCGCGAGGCCTGGGTGCTCAAGCACATCATGGAGCTGAACAAGGGGCCGCTGGGCAACGAGGAAATGGCGCGCCTGTTCCGCGAAATCATGTCCTCCTGCCTGGCGCTGGAGCAGCCGCTGCGGGTCGCCTATCTCGGTCCGGAAGGCACCTTCTCCCAGGCCGCGGCGCTCAAGCATTTCGGCCATGCGGTGATCAGCACGCCGATGGCGGCGATCGACGAGGTGTTCCGCGAGGTGGTCGCCGGGGCGGTGAACTTCGGCGTGGTGCCGGTGGAGAACTCCACCGAAGGCGCGGTCAACCACACGCTGGACAGCTTCCTCGAGCACGACATCGTGATCTGTGGCGAAGTCGAGCTGCGTATCCATCACCACCTGCTGGTGGGCGAGACGACCAAGACCGATCGCATCACGCGCATCTATTCCCATGCCCAGTCGCTGGCCCAGTGCCGCAAGTGGCTCGACGCGCACTACCCGAACGTCGAGCGCGTGGCGGTTTCCAGCAACGCCGACGCCGCCAGGCGGGTGAAGAGCGAGTGGAACTCGGCGGCCATCGCCGGCGACATGGCGGCGCAGCTGTACGGGCTGACCAAGCTGGCGGAGAAGATCGAGGATCGTCCGGACAATTCCACGCGTTTTCTCATCATCGGCAGCCAGGAAGTGCCGCCGACCGGCGACGACAAGACCTCGATCATCGTCTCCATGCGCAACAAGCCGGGCGCGCTGCACGAGCTGCTGGTGCCGTTCCATGCCAACGGCATCGACCTCACCCGCATCGAAACGCGGCCGTCGCGCAGCGGCAAGTGGACCTACGTGTTCTTCATCGACTTCCTCGGCCACCATCAGGACCCGCTGATCAAGGACGTGCTGGAGAAGATCGGCCAGGAGGCCGTCGCACTGAAGGTGCTGGGGTCCTATCCGAAGGCGGTACTTTAAGAAGCAGCTGGAAGCTGGAAGTTGGAAGCTGGAAGTTCCGGGGCAGTGTGGATTGCTTCAGGCTTCAGGCTTCAGGCTTCAGGCTTTCAGCTCCAGCGGAGCTGAATATGCCCTGTGATTTCCTCGCCCTGGCCCAGCCGGGTGTGCAAAAGCTGTCGCCCTACATACCGGGCAAGCCGGTCGACGAACTGGCGCGCGAGCTGGATCTGGATCCGGCGAGCATCGTCAAACTGGCCAGTAACGAGAACCCGCTGGGCCCCAGCCCGAAAGTGCTGCAAGCGATCAAGGGCGAGCTGGCGGAGCTCACCCGTTATCCGGACGGCAACGGTTTCGTCCTCAAGCAGCGGCTGGCCGAGCGCTACGCGGTGGGTGTCGATCAGGTGACGCTGGGCAACGGCTCCAACGACATTCTGGAACTGGTCGCCCGCGCTTACCTCGCGCCGGGGCTGAACGCGGTATTCAGCGCCCATGCCTTCGCCGTCTACCCCATCGCCACCCAGGCGGTCGGGGCGCAGGGGCGTGCGGTGCCGGCGAAGAACTGGGGGCACGATCTCGAGGCCATGCTGGCCGCCATCGATGCGAATACCCGCGTGGTATTCATCGCCAACCCGAACAATCCGACCGGTACCTGGTTCGACGCCGACGCGCTGGGGGCTTTCCTCGCCCGCGTGCCGCAGCACGTGCTGGTGGTGCTGGACGAGGCCTATATCGAATACGCCGAAGGCGATGAGCTGCCCGATGGCCTGGCCTTCCTCGCCGACTATCCGAACCTGCTGGTTTCGCGCACCTTCTCCAAGGCCTATGGGCTGGCTGCCTTGCGTGTCGGTTATGCGATCAGCTCGCCGGTCATCGCCGACGTGCTCAATCGCGTCCGCCAGCCGTTCAACGTCAACAGCCTCGCCCTGGCCGCGGCCTGCGCCGCGCTGGATGACGTCGACTACCTGTCCGCCAGCCGCCGCCTCAACGATGCGGGCATGCTGCAGCTGGAAGAGGGCTTCCGTCAGTTGGGGCTGGAATGGATTCCTTCGAGAGGCAACTTCATCGCGGTGGACTTCGCCCGCGATGCGGCGCCGATCAATCAGGCGCTGCTGCGCGCCGGCGTGATCGTGCGCCCGGTCGCCGGCTACGGGATGCCGACCTTCCTGCGCGTGTCCATCGGCACCGAAGCGGAGAACGCTCGCTTCCTTGAGGCGTTGCGCAAGGTGCTCGGGCAGTGAAGCGAGCCGTCGCCGCGCTGCGCACCGAGCCCCTGCTCGATCGCCTGGTGGTGATCGGGCTCGGGCTGATCGGCGGCTCCTTCGCCAAGGGGCTGCGCGAGGCGGGGCTGTGCCGCGAGGTCGTCGGTTTCGATCTGGATGCGCGCTCGCGCGCGCTGGCAGTCGAGTTGGGCGTGGTCGATCGCTGCGCCGACACGCTGGCCGAAGCCTGCCGCGATGCCGACCTGATCCAGCTGGCGACGCCGATCCTGGCTCTCGAGAGGCTGCTGGGCGAGTTGGCGCAACTGGACCTGGGCCATGCCGTGCTCACCGACGTGGGCAGCGCCAAGGGCAACGTGGTGCGCTGCGCGCGCAACGTATTCGGCGATATGCCGGCGCGCTTCGTGCCCGGGCATCCGATCGCGGGCTCGGAGGCGAGCGGCGTCACGGCTGCCAAGGGTACGCTGTTTCGCCGTCACAAGGTCATCCTGACGCCGCTGGCGAATACCGACCCCGCCGCGCTGACGCTGGTGAGCGCGCTCTGGGCCGCGCTGGGCGCCGATGTCGAGCACATGGACGTCGAGCATCACGACGAGGTGCTCGCCGCGACCAGCCATCTGCCGCACCTGCTGGCGTTCGGTCTGGTTGATTCGTTGGCCAAGCGCCACGAGAATCTCGAGATCTTTCGCTACGCGGCAGGCGGCTTTCGCGATTTCACCCGTATCGCCGGCAGCGATCCGGTGATGTGGCACGACATCTTCCTCGCCAATCGCGAGGCGGTACTGCATACCCTGGACGATTTTCGTGCCGACCTCGATGCCTTGCGCGCCGCGGTCGATGAGGGCGACGGGCATACCTTGCTGGGCGTGTTCACACGCGCCCGGGCAGCCCGGGAACATTTCAGCAAAATACTGGCTCGCAGAGCCTATGTGGACGTTATGCATTCCAATGACCTGATCTTCCTGGCCGATCCGGGCGGCAGCCTGACCGGCCATCTGCGTGTTCCGGGCGACAAGTCCATTTCCCACCGTTCGATCATGCTGGGCTCCCTGGCCGAGGGCACGACCGAGGTCGAAGGCTTTCTCGAAGGCGAAGACGCCCTGGCGACCATCCAGGCGTTCCGCGACATGGGCGTGGTCATCGAAGGCCCGCAGCAGGGCCGCGTCACCGTGCATGGCGTGGGCCTGCACGGCTTGAAAGCGCCGCCCGGGCCGATCTACCTCGGCAATTCCGGGACCTCCATGCGTCTGCTCGCCGGCCTGCTCGCCGCCCAGCCCTTCGACACCACCCTGACCGGCGATGCCTCGCTCTCCAAGCGGCCGATGAACCGCGTCGCCAAGCCGCTGCGTGAGATGGGCGCGGTGATCGAAACGGCGGCGGAAGGGCGTCCGCCGCTGACCATTCGCGGCGGCCAGCGCCTGTCCGGCATGCATTACGAGATGCCCATGGCCAGCGCCCAGGTGAAGTCCTGCCTGCTGCTGGCCGGCCTGTATGCGGCCGACCGGACCTCGGTGACCGAGCCGGCGCCGACGCGCGACCATACCGAGCGGATGCTGCGTGGTTTCGGCTATCCGGTGCAGGTCGAGGGCAGCACCGCCACCGTCGAGCCTGGCCACAAGCTGCACGCCACGCATATCGAAGTGCCGGCGGATATCTCGTCGGCGGCATTCTTCATGGTGGCGGCCAGCATCGCCGAGGGGTCCGACGTGCTGCTCGAACACGTCGGTATCAACCCGACCCGTACCGGCGTGATCGACATCCTCAAGCTGATGGGCGCCGATATCTCGCTGGAGAACCCGCGCGAAGTGGGTGGCGAGCCGGTGGCTGATATCCGCGTGCGCGGCGCCCAACTCAAGGGTATCGATATTCCCGAGGAGCTGGTGCCGCTGGCGATCGACGAATTCCCGGTGCTCTTCGTCGCCGCCGCCTGCGCCCAGGGTCGCACCACCTTGCGTGGCGCCGAGGAGTTGCGGGTCAAGGAGTCGGACCGCATCCAGGTCATGGCCGACGGCCTGCAGACGCTGGGAGTCAAGGCCGAACCGACGCCGGATGGCATCGTCATCGAAGGTGGTCCCATCGGTGGTGGCGAGGTCTGGGCGCATGGCGACCACCGCATCGCCATGTCCTTCAGCGTGGCGGCGCTGCGTGCCAGTGCGCCGATCCTTATTCACGACTGCGCCAACGTGGCGACGTCGTTTCCCAACTTCCTCGCGCTGGCCCAGCGGGCCGGCATGCGGGTTCATTCGGAGGGTGGCTCATGATCAGGCCAGTGCCGGTCATCACCATCGACGGCCCGAGCGGTTCGGGCAAGGGCACGGTCGCCGCGCTGCTCGCTGGCAAGCTCGGCTGGAATTTCCTCGACTCGGGCGCGCTGTACCGCCTGCTGGCCTTCGCCGCGCGTAACCATGGGGTCGACCTGACCAACGAGGAAGCGCTCAAGGTGCTCGCCGAGCATCTCGATGTGCAATTCGGCGCGGCACGCGACGGCCACGGGATGGTCATCATCCTCGAGGGTGAGGACGTGACCGAGGCCATTCGCAACGAGCAGGTCGGCGCCGGAGCCTCGCAGGTGGCCGCGTTGCCGGTGGTGCGTACGGCATTGCTGCAGCGGCAGAAGGCGTTTCGCGAAGCGCCCGGTCTGGTGGCCGATGGGCGTGACATGGGCACGGTGGTGTTCCCCGATGCGCCGTTGAAGATATTCCTCACCGCCAGTGCCGAGGAGCGCGCACGCAGACGCTTCTTGCAGTTGAAGGCGCGGGGTGATGATGTTAATCTCGCGAGTCTTCTTGAGGAGATTCGGGCGCGCGACGAGCGTGACACCCAACGTAGCGTGGCACCGTTGAAACCGGCAGCAGATGCGGTTCAGCTGGATTCCACTACACTCTCCATCGAGCAGGTGCTGGAAAGAATCCTGAGCGAAGTCGCCAGCCGCGATTTCGCCGGATGATCGGAACGCCGAAAGGCGGCCAGACAGCCTGGATGGCAAGCGGGGCCGACGCGCTGCTTGCATCGGGCTGTTAACAAGGAGGCATGTGGGAGACCAGATCCAGTCCCACAGGCCTTTTTTTATATGAATGAACCCACATTGTCTGGAATGTGGAGATTGGGCGGATCCTCGCCCGAAAACAGCAGGAATCAACATGAGCGAAAGCTTCGCAGAACTTTTTGAAGAAAGCCTGAAATCCCTCGACATGCAGCCGGGCGCCATCATCACCGGTATCGTGGTCGACATCGACGGTGACTGGGTCACCGTACATGCGGGCCTCAAGTCCGAGGGCGTCATCCCGGTCGAGCAGTTCTACAATGAGCAGGGCGAGCTGACCATCAGTGTGGGTGACGAGGTCCACGTTGCTCTGGACGCGGTTGAAGATGGCTTTGGCGAAACCAAGCTGTCCCGTGAAAAGGCCAAGCGCGCGGAATCCTGGATTGTTCTGGAAGCGGCTTTCGCTGCAGAAGAAGTGGTCAAGGGTGTCATCAACGGCAAGGTCAAGGGTGGCTTCACCGTCGACGTCAACGGCATTCGTGCGTTCCTGCCGGGCTCCCTGGTCGATGTCCGCCCCGTGCGCGACACCACGCACCTGGAAGGCAAGGAACTCGAGTTCAAGGTCATCAAGCTGGACCAGAAGCGCAACAACGTTGTCGTTTCCCGTCGTAGCGTCCTGGAAGCCGAGAACAGCGCCGAGCGCGAAGCGCTGCTGGAATCGCTGCAGGAAGGCCAGCAAGTCAAGGGTATCGTCAAGAACCTCACCGACTACGGCGCGTTCGTCGACCTGGGCGGCGTGGACGGCCTGCTGCACATCACCGACATGGCCTGGAAGCGCATCAAGCATCCGTCGGAAATCGTCAACGTCGGCGACGAGATCGACGTCAAGGTGCTGAAGTTCGACCGCGAGCGCAACCGCGTCTCCCTGGGTCTGAAGCAGCTGGGCGAAGACCCATGGGTTGCCATCAAGGCCCGTTACCCGGAAAACACCCGCGTCATGGCCCGCGTCACCAACCTCACCGACTACGGCTGCTTCGCCGAGCTGGAAGAGGGCGTCGAAGGCCTGGTGCACGTCTCCGAAATGGACTGGACCAACAAGAACATCCACCCGTCGAAGGTCGTACAGGTCGGCGACGAAGTGGAAGTCATGGTTCTGGACATCGACGAAGAGCGTCGTCGTATTTCCCTGGGCATCAAGCAGTGCAAGTCCAACCCGTGGGAAGACTTCTCCAGCCAGTTCAACAAGGGCGACCGCATCTCCGGCACCATCAAGTCGATCACCGATTTCGGTATCTTCATCGGTCTGGACGGCGGCATCGACGGTCTGGTTCACCTGTCCGATATCTCCTGGAACGAGCCGGGTGAAGAAGCCGTTCGCCGCTTCAAGAAGGGCGACGAGCTGGACACCGTCATTCTCTCGGTCGACCCGGAGCGCGAGCGCATCTCCCTGGGCATCAAGCAGCTGGAAGACGATCCGTTCTCCAACTACGCCGCTGTGAACGACAAGGGCAGCATCGTGCGCGGTACCGTCAAGGAAGTTGACGCCAAGGGCGCGATCATCGACCTGGGCAACGATATCGAGGCCACTCTGAAGGCTTCCGAAATCAGCCGCGACCGCGTTGAAGATGCGCGTAACGTGCTGAAGGAAGGCGACGAAGTCGAAGCCAAGATCATCAGCATCGACCGCAAGTCCCGCGTGATCAGTCTCTCCATCAAGTCCAAGGACGTCGAAGACGAAAAGGATGCGATGAAGGAGCTGCGCACCAAGCAGGAAGTGGAAAGCACCGGCCCGACCACCATTGGTGATCTGATCCGTGCTCAGATGGAAAACCAGAACTAAGTTCCGGTTCTTCATGAAAAGGGCGACTTCGGTCGCCCTTTTTTGTGGCTGTGTGCCGTACAGGCCTTAGGGTGTGCGCCAACCGCAGCCCGCCGGCGACTAGCCTCGACCTCTGTCGAGTGCCAGTGCCTGGTTCACCGCCAGCCAACCCTCGACCGCCTGTTCGCCGGTCTCGTCGAACGCCCGTTGCAGCAGCCGTACCTGTTCCCGACGCAGGGCCTGTTCCAGTTTCGCGCCTTCGGCGGTGAAGCGCAGCATGCGCTTGCGCTTGTCATCCTCGGCGGTCAGGCTTTCCACCAGATGCATCTCGAGCAACTGGCGCAAAGGCGTGTTCAGCGCCTGTTTGGAGACGCCCAGGTAGCCCAGCAACTCCTTGACGCTGAGGTCGGGATAGCTGGCGATGAAGAACAGGATGCGGTGATGCACTCGCGATAGCCCTCGGCGTGCCAGCATCTCGTCGGGCTTGGCGGTGAAGGCCTGGTAGCCAAGGAAGAAGCTTTCCATTATCCGCCGTTGCACGGCGCTTTTTTTTAGGTCAGGCATATTGACGTATTTGTCGTGAGAGGCGTAATTTCGGTCAAGAATTTTGACTTATTTTGCGCCACCTCGCATCTGGTATGGAAATGGCCTTCTCCGAACGCATCAGTCGTCTTAAAAGCTCACTCATTCGTGAAATCCTCGCGGCGGCGCAGCGCCCGGAGGTGATGTCCTTCGCCGGCGGCCTGCCGGCCGAGCCGATGCTGCCCCGGGTCGACTGGGCCGATCTGCCCGCGAGCATGGGGCAGTACGGCATGAGCGAAGGCGAGCCCGCCCTGCGCGAAGCCATTGCGGCCGATGCCCGTGCACTGGGCATCGCCTGCGAGGCGAGCCAGGTGCTGATCGTCAGCGGGTCGCAACAGACGCTGGATCTGGTGTCGAAGCTGTTCATCGATCCGGGGACCGAGGTCCTGGTCGAGGCGCCGACCTACCTGGCCGCTCTGCAGGCGTTTCAGCTGTTCGGCGCCGAATGCCTGGCGGTTGCGCAGGAGACGGACGGCCCGCAGCTGCATGCGCTGCGCGAAACGCTGGAACGGCGAAAACCGGCTTTCGCCTATCTGATCCCGACCTTCCAGAACCCTTCGGCGGTGCGCTACAGCGAAGCCAAGCGCGACGCCGTGGCCGCCCTGCTGGACGAGTTCGGCGTGACGCTGCTGGAGGATGAGCCATATCGCGACCTGGTATTCGATCAGGGCAGTGCGACACCGATCGTGACGCGGCTGAAGCGGGCCAGCTGGATCTATACCGGTACGGTTTCCAAGACCCTGTTGCCCGGCCTGCGCGTGGGCTATCTGATCGCCTCGCCGGATCTGTACCCCTATCTGCTGCGGCTGAAGCAGTCAGCCGATTTGCATACCAACCGCATAGGCCAATGGCAGGCGCTGCAGTGGCTGGGCAGCCCCGAGTATCAGGCGCACCTGACGCAGCTGCGCGATTTCTACCGCATTCGCCGCGATGCCATGCAGGCCGCGCTGATGGAACATTTCGGCGATCTGGCGAGCTGGGAAACGCCGCAAGGCGGACTGTTCTTCTGGCTGACGCTCAAACAGCCGCTGGATACGCGGACGCTGCTCAAGCAGGCGTTGGCGCAGGATGTCGTGTTCATGCCGGGCGAGCCGTTTTTCGTCGATCCGGACGCCAATCCAGGCTATCTGCGGCTGAACTTCAGTCACGTCGCGCCCGAACGATTGGGCGAGGGGTTGCGCAGACTGGCCGGCGTCGTTCGCCAGGCCATTGAGTTGGAGGCGGCCTAATGGCCTGTTTGGTCAGTTTAGTTGGTCAATTTCGGCGCTCAGGGCTCCGATACGGCGTTACTGCTCCTTGCCATAGCCCGCTATGACTCGTCGCAGCGCCTTGTCTTGGAATCCTGATCATCCGAATTTGAGTTAACCAACTAACCGCACAGGCCATTGGCTTCACAGCTGCCCGCGTGGGGCGGGCGAATCGGAGGGGGTCATGTTGAAAGTCTATGGTGATTACCGGTCGGGTAATTGCTACAAGATCAAGCTGTTGCTGCACCTGCTCGACAAACCGTACGAATGGATTCCGGTAAACATCCTGCGTGGCGAGACACGTTCGGAGGAGTTCCTGAAGAAGAATCCGAACGGCAAGATCCCGGTGCTGGAGCTCGAGGACGGCTCCTGCCTGTGGGAGTCCAATGCGATCCTGAACTATCTCGCCGAAGGCAGCGAGTTTCTGCCCAGCGACCCGCGGCTGCGTACCCAGGTGCTGCAGTGGCAGTTCTTCGAGCAGTACAGCCATGAGCCCTACATCGCCGTGGCGCGCTATATCAAGGTCTACCTTGGCATGCCCGAGGAACGTCGCGAGGAATACGAGGCCAAGCAGCTAGATGGCTACCACGCGCTGAACGTGATGGAGCAGCAGTTGCTGCGAACGCCTTACCTGGTGGGCGAGCATTACTCGATTGCCGACGTTGCGCTGTACGCCTACACCCATGTTGCCGAGGAGGGTGGCTTCCAGCTCGACGACTATCCGGCGATTCGCGCATGGTTGCAGCGTGTCGCCAGTCACCCGCGGCACGTGGGCATGTTCGATTAAAACGGACGGCAAAGGCGGCCGGAGGCTTGAGGCTGGACGGGCGGCAGGGGGCAATCCTTGAACGCCTGAGAATCTGCTCGATTCTTCCTCCAGCCTCCAGCCTCCAGCCTATTTGACCAATCCGAGAAATTCGCTGCGGGTCGCCGCATTCTCGCGGAACTGGCCAAGCATCACCGAGGTGACCATCGACGAGTTCTGCTTCTCGACGCCGCGCATCATCATGCACATGTGCTGGGCTTCGATGACCACGGCAACTCCGGACGCCCCGGTAACCTGCTGTATCGCGTCGGCGATTTCGCGGGTCAGGTTCTCCTGGATCTGCAGGCGGCGCGCATACATGTCGACGATCCGGGCGACCTTCGACAGCCCGAGCACCTTGCCATTGGGCAGGTAGGCCACATGGGCCTTGCCGATGAAGGGCAGCATATGGTGCTCGCACAGCGAATACAGCTCGATGTTCTTGACCAGCACCATCTCGCTGTTGTCGGAGCTGAACAATGCGCCGTTGGTGACTTCCTCGAGCGTCTGCTGGTAACCCTTGCACAGGTACTGCATGGCTTTGGCGGCGCGTTTTGGCGTGTCGAGCAGACCCTCGCGGGTGACGTCCTCGCCGAGTTGGCCAAGGATCTCGGTGTAGTGTTGTTCCAGGGACATTGAACTACCTGTCAGGCTTCATGGGGCGCGAACGCGAAGGGTAGGTGGCGGCCGCTCCGCTGGCAAGTGCGGAGCGCCATGCCGAGGCCGGCGCGCAGGGTTCGGTCATTCGTCGCGGCCTTCCAGCATGGTGCGCTTGAGCATCACATACAGCGCTCCGGTGCCGCCGTGGCGGGGCAGGCAGGAGGTGAACCCCAGCACCTGTGGATGCTGCCGCAACCAGGTATTGACGTGGCTCTTGATCAGCGGGCGCTTGCCATCCAGTCGCGCCGCCTTGCCATGGGTGACGCGAACGCAGCGGATCTCGAGCCTGGTCGCTTCGGCGATGAAGTCCCACAGCTGTTCACGGGCCTTTTCCACGCTCAGACCATGCAGGTCGAGGCTGCCTTCGAAGGGGATCTGCCCGGCCTTGAGCTTGCGTATCTGGCTATCCTGCACGCCGTCGCGTGCCCAGTAGAGTTCGTCTTCGGCGCCCACATCGATGACGAACTGGTCGGAAAGCCCGTCGACGCGGGTCTGCTCGTTGCTGATGGTGGCATTGGTGCGCCGGTTGGCGATCTGCTCACGATTGCTGGGTGGTTTGCCGGTTTCGGCGCGATCGTGCTTGATCGGCTTGACGCCGCGCACGGCTGATTGAAAAAGGGAGAAATCGTCGTCTTGCATGGGGCCTCCGGACAGGACGCCAGTTTACCCCAGTCGGGCTGCCAGGGCGGATAGTCTCCTGGCTCAGTCGCGTTTCTTCAGCAGGTGTCGCGCCATGCTCAGCTCGTTCGGTTGGCGCAATCGGCGCCGGCAGCTCCGCCAGATGGTCACGCCAACCAGCAACACGATCAGCCCCAGTACCAATGCGATGATGGCGGAGTCGCTCGTTCCCAGGGCGCCAAGCGCTTCGCCACGACCGAGCAGCGAAGCCAGCCCCGCCAGGGTCAGTAGAGTACCGGATATCGCAAGCAGGGCACCCAGGGCTGCGCCGAGCCGCAAGGGCCAGCCTCCACGCCCGCGGGGACGCAGACGGCGAGCATCGAAACCGTCGGATTGCTTCATTCCGGTTACCTCTATATGAATTGGGCTATGACCGGGAGCGCTCCGCCAGGTTCACGCGATGGCGCGGGAGCGGAGCATCAGCGGGTCAGCGCCGCGACGTCGGGTACGCAGACGGCGAAATTGTCGGCCAGTATGGTCATCTCCATCCGATGCACCTGTTCGGCGTCGATGCTGCCATCGTCCATGGGCAGGTTGCGGGTCGCGCAGGCGCTGTCGACCAGCGTGCAACGATAGCCGTAGTCCTTGGCGGCCCGTACGGTGGTGCTGACGCTCGAATGGGTCATGAATCCACAGACGATCAGGTCCAGGCGACCGATCTTTTGTAGCAGCTCGTGAAGTTCGGTGCCGGAAAAGGCGTTCGGCAGCCGTTTGGCGACCACGGTTTCACCGGGTTGCGGCGCCGCTTCCGGCATGATCTGGCCGCGAAAGCCCTGCGGGTCGAACAGGCCGCCACTGATGCCCAGGTGATGCACGTGTACGATCGGTGCGCCGGCTTCGCGCGCGGCAGTCAGCAGCCGAGTGATTTCCGGCAACGCCCGGTCCAGGGCAGGCAGGGCAAGGACACCGCTGCGGTATTCTTCCTGCACGTCGATGACCAGCAGGGTGGCGTTCGCCAGCGTTGCCGGGTTATAGCTACGGCCACTGAGCTGAAGCATGGTCTGTGGCTTGGTCATTATCGACTCCTTGTACTGTGAGGGGGCTGATTGTGGCGCCAGAACGCGACGATGTGAACCGTTCAGCCCCAATGATTCGCCGGTTGAATCCCTGGCTGCTGGCCCCGATAGCCGTAACCGCTTGGATGGTCGGCATGGCGGCAGGTTCTATGCCGGGCCGCAAGAGTACTGTGCCCAGCCCGTCGACGCTTGAATCAAATGGGTCATTTACAGATGGCGCCGGGCTTGTTCGTGGCACGCGCCGCCTGTGGTGGCCTACGTTTGCTCCTGGCGTAGCTGGTTTTTCCGTATGGCTGCTACACTCGCGCGCCCTTTTTCATAGGAGATGCTCCCGTGACCGCTTCGCTCTCCCGCTTGCGTACCCTGCGTGACTATATTCGCTGGGCTGTCAGCCGATTCCAGGCGGAGCAACTCTACTTCGGGCATGGCACCGACAACGCCTGGGACGACGCCCGCCAGCTTGTGCTCGGTGCTTTGCATCTGCCTTGGGAAATGTCCGACAGCTATCTGGATTGCCGTCTCGAGCTGGACGAGTGCGAGCACCTGCAGGCATTGTTACGGCGGCGCATAGAGGAGCGCGTGCCGACGGCCTATCTGCTCGGGCAGGCCTGGTTCTGTGGTCTGCCCTTCATCGTCGACGAGCGGGTGCTCATTCCACGTTCGCCGATAGGCGAACTCATAGAACAGCGGTTCGCGCCCTGGCTGGCCAAGCCGCCGGCGCGGATTCTCGATCTTTGCACCGGCTCGGGTTGCATCGGCATCGCCTGCGCCTATGAATTCCTCGAAGCCGAGGTGGCGCTGGCAGACCTGTCGTTCGAAGCGCTCGAGGTGGCGAATCGCAATATCGAACAGCATGGCCTGGATGAGCGTGTCTATACCGTGCAGAGCGACGGCTTCCATGGCCTGCCGAACCAGCGTTTCGACCTGATCGTTTCCAACCCGCCGTATGTCGATGCCGAGGATTTTGCCGACATGCCCGAGGAATACCATCACGAGCCTGCATTGGGCCTGGCCTGTGGCAACGATGGGCTGAACCTGGTGCGGCGCATGCTCGCCGAAGCCGCGGACCATCTCACGGATGACGGCGTGCTGATCGTCGAAGTGGGTAACAGCCAGACCCATGTCCAGGCGCTGTATCCTGAAGTGGACTTCACCTGGCTGGAGTTCGCCCGCGGTGGACACGGCGTGTTCCTGCTCGCGGCCCGGCAGTGCCAGGAGTATCAGGCGCTGTTTCGCTCGCGAATGATGCCTGCCTGAGGGCCGTTCTTCGGGCATTGGCTGCCCGATTCGGCAGGCGCCTGTGCTCGCCAGCGCCGGGACTCGCGTGGCCTTGCGGATTTTTTCGTGGTTTCATGAGCATTTGCCGACATTTCATGTCTGTTGGTGTAGCGCCCCTACCTTCCCGAAAGGTCGGTGGCGGTGCTGCGCTCATGGAGGTAGAACTGTCGGCTGGCCATCGTCGTGCTCAAGCTGTATTTCTGGCTCCCTGAGACTTTTGTATTTCAAGCGGAAAGACTATGCCAGGCATCACCGTAGAGCCCATCACCTTCTCGCTGTTCGGCGCCCTGGGCGACTTGGCACTGCGCAAGCTGTTGCCCGCGTTGTACCAACTGGATCGCGCCGGCCTGCTGCACGCCGATACCCGCATATTGGCGTTATCCCGCGAAGCGGGGGAGCCGGCGGGCCACAAGGCGCGTATCGAACAGGCGTTGCGCAATCGTGTTCCGGCGAGCGAACTGGACGAGCAGACGCTCCAGCGCTTCGGTGCCCGGCTCGAATACCTGGCAATGGACTTTCGTCGAGGCGAGGATTACGCCGCGCTCGCCGAGCGTGTCCCGGCGACGCTGCCATTGATCGCCTATTTCGCCACGCCGGCTTCCGTCTATGGCGACATCTGCCGATTCCTCGCCGCTGCCGGACTGGCCGAGCAGTCGCGAGTGGTACTGGAAAAGCCGATCGGGCATGACCTGGAATCGTCCCGGGTGATCAACGATGCCGTAGCGCAATATTTTCCGGAAAGTCGCATCTACCGCATCGATCATTATCTGGGCAAGGAGACCGTGCAGAACCTCATCGCGCTGCGCTTCGCCAACAGCCTGTTCGAGACGCAGTGGGACCAGCATCACATCTCGCATGTCGAGATCACGGTTGCCGAAACGGTGGGCATCGAAGGCCGCTGGGGATATTTCGACCAGGCTGGCCAGCTACGCGACATGGTCCAGAATCATTTGCTGCAGTTGCTTTGCCTGATTGCCATGGACCCGCCGAGCAACCTCGCGGCGGACAGCATTCGCGATGAAAAGGTCAAGGTGCTCAAGGCCCTGGCGCCCATCACGCTCGAAGGCATCCATCAGCGAGTGGTTCGCGGCCAGTACGCCGCGGGGAGCGTCGCTGGCAAGGCAGTGCCCGGCTACCTGGAGGAAGAGAACTCCAATACCGAGAGCAGTACCGAAACCTTCGTGGCGCTACGGGCCGATATCTGCAACTGGCGCTGGTCGGGTGTTCCATTCTACCTGCGCACCGGCAAGCGCATGGCGCAGAAACTGTCGCAGATCGTCATTCACTTCAAGGAGCCGCCGTTCTATATCTTCGCCCCGGAGCAGAGGGCGCTGATCAGCAACCGGCTAATCATCCGGCTGCAGCCGGACGAAGGGATCTCCCTGCAGGTGATGACCAAGGAGCAGGGCCTGGACAAGGGAATGCATCTTCGAAGCGGTCCCTTGCAGTTGAACTTCTCCGAGACCTACAAGAGCGTCCGCATCCCGGATGCCTACGAGCGCCTGCTGCTGGAAGTCATGCAGGGCAACCAGAACCTGTTCGTGCGCAGGGACGAGATCGAGTACGCCTGGCAGTGGTGCGATCAATTGATCGAGGGCTGGACCCGTCTCGGCGCGGAACTCAAACTCTACCCGGCCGGCTCCTGGGGACCGGTCGCTTCGATTGCCCTTATCACGCGTGACGGGAGGTCCTGGTATGGCGATCTCTGAACTCGATCTGCCCACCGGCGTCATCGCGCACAGCTCGGCCGATGCGCAGCGACAGGCGCAGCTGCTGGCCGACGGGGTGGCCAGGGCGCTGGCTTACGCCGTACAGACCCATGGCGAGGCCAGCCTCGTCGTGTCCGGCGGACGCAGCCCGGTTGCATTCTTCGAGGCGCTTTCGCAACGTGAACTCGAATGGTCCAGGGTGCAGGTCAGCCTCGCCGATGAGCGCTGGGTGCCGCCGACCGACCCGGACAGCAACGAGGGCTTGGTCCGCTGCCATCTGCTGCGCAACGCCGCTGCCGAGGCGCGTCTGATCGGGCTCTATCAGCCTGCGGATTCGCTTGAGCAAGCGGCGAGGCTCGCCGACCAGGCGCTGATGGAGTTCAAGCAGCCCATCGACGTACTCGTACTGGGCATGGGGGACGACGGGCACACGGCCTCGCTTTTTCCCGGCAATGCGAATCTGGCGCATGCGTTGCGGCACGATTGCCCGGAACGCTGTCTGCCCATGCAGGCGCCGGCCGCGCCGCAATGCCGCCTGACGATGACCCATCCTTTATTGGCTTGCGCCCGGATGCAGTGCCTGGCCATCCAGGGCACCGGCAAGCTCGCAACCCTGCGTGAGGCATTGAATGTCGATGCCCTGCAGATGCCGATTCGTGCGTTCCTGCATTCTCCGCTGGAGATTTACTGGTGCCCATGAGGCCCGAGGATTCTTTTCATGACCATGGACCAGAAAAACGCCCTGATCGAGAGTATTTGCGTGCGTGCCCGGATTCTGCCGGTGATCACGATTGGCAGCGAGGAGCAGATTCTGCCGCTGGCCGACGCGCTTGCCGCAGGCGGCCTCGATACGCTGGAAATCACCCTGCGCTCGGCCCATGGCCTCACCGCCATCCGCCGCTTGCGCGAAGAGCGCCCCGGCTTGTGCATCGGGGCCGGCACCGTGCTGGACCGGCGCATGATGGACGAGGTGGAAGCCGCGGGCGCGCAGTTCATCGTGACACCGGGCTCCACGCGCGAGATCCTCGAGGCCGGCGTGAGTTGTTCCGTGCCGTTGTTGCCCGGTACCGGTGGGGCTTCGGACGTCATGGAGGGCTACGCACTGGGATACCGCCGCTTCAAACTGTTTCCCGCGGAGGTCTGTGGCGGTATCGCCGCCCTGAAGGCCCTGGGCGGGCCTTTCGTGGACGTTCGTTTCTGTCCTACCGGCGGGATCAATGCCGTTAATGCGGGCCAATACCTGGCATTGCCGAACGTGATGTGTGTCGGCGGCACCTGGATGATCGATGCGGCAAGCCTGAAGGGCGGTGACTGGGCTCGAATCCAGCAGAGCACCGCCGAGGCGCTTGCCGCGCTGGGCTAGATGTATTCGCTGTGCGATCTGCCCGACCGCTGCGCCATTCCTGGTGCGTAGCGCCAGCGATACGCGTATGATTCGCGCCCTTTCAATCGGAATGCCACACCGGGAGGTGCCCAGATGACCGAGCACGAAAATACAACCGCACAGGTTGCCCACGGCGAAAAGCTGCAAAAGGTGCTTGCCCGCCTGGGCATGGCTTCGCGCCGCGACATCGAGAAATGGATCGTCGAAGGCCGCGTGAAGGTCAACGGAGCCGTTGCGAGCCTTGGCCAGCGTGTCGACTCGCATGATGCGATCGCCGTCGATGGCCGGCTGCTCAAGCGTGAAGAAGCCAGCGAAGTGGTTCGCCGTGTACTGATCTACAACAAGCCCGATGGCGAGATCTGTACCCGCAACGACCCCGAGGGTCGTCCGACGGTATTCGATCGCCTGCCACGCCCCAAGGAGGGCCGTTGGATCAACATCGGTCGCCTCGACATCAATACCACCGGCTTGCTGCTGTTCACCACCGATGGTGAACTGGCCAACCGCCTGATGCACCCGTCCTACGAAATGGACCGCGAATATGCGGTACGTGTCCGCGGCGAAGTCGACGACGAGATGATTGAGCGCCTGAAGACCGGCGTGATGCTCGAAGACGGTCCGGCACGCTTCACCGACATCCAGGAAGCGCCAGGCGGCGAGGGATTCAACCACTGGTACCACTGTGTGGTGATGGAGGGCCGCAATCGCGAGGTCCGTCGCCTGTGGGAGTCCCAGGGATTGGTGGTCAGCCGCCTGAAGCGGGTCCGTTTCGGCCCGGTGTTCATGACGTCCGACCTGCCTATGGGGCGCTGGCGCGAGATGTCGCAGGCGGAGGTGGATATTCTCAGCGAAGAGGTCGGCCTCAAGCCGGTGGCCCTGCCGGGCATGAAGGCCAAGGCCAAAGAGAAGATCGATCGCATGCAGCGCAAGGTGGCAAAGCCCCTCGGTCGCGGTGAGCGGCGCCCACGGGTTCTGCGCTCGGCGAACGAAGCCGATACGCCCGGCACTGCGGAAAAATCGCGCGGCCTACGCGGCGGTGAACCGGGACGCAAAGCGCATGGCGACAAGGGCAGGGGAACGCCGGTCGCCGAGCGTCCGGGCGATTCGGCTCGCAAGGGCGGCAAACGCAATGAGGAGTCCGGCCATCCCCGGCCGGGTCCTGCCAGGAAGCGGGGTGCGCCGGCCGATGATGGCCAGCGCCGTGGTGGGCGTACCAGGCGCCCCTGACGAGCCTTCGCGCTACCGGTGCCGAGGCGTCCTGCCTCAGCGCCGGTAGCGGGTATGGCTTTATTGCGCGTTCAGGGCTTGCCCGTTGACGCCCGCGCTGTCCGGCCCCATCAGATAGAGATAGACCGGCATGATTTCCGCCGGCAGCGGATTGGCCGCGGGATTTTCTCCCGGATAGGCCTTGGCGCGCATGTCGGTACGCGTGGCGCCCGGATTGATGCTGTTGGCACGGACCGGGGCGGTGTCGTCCACCTCGTCCGCGAGCACCTGCATCAGACCCTCGGTGGCGAACTTCGAGACCGCATAGGCGCCCCAGTAGGCGCGTCCCTTGCGGCCGACGCTGCTGGACGTGAAGACCACCGACGCGCCCCTGGAGAGCTTGAGCAGCGGCAGCAGCGTGCTGGTCAGCATGAACATCGCGTTCACGTTCACCTGCATGACGCGCATGAAATTGTCTCCGGACAACTGCTCCAGCGGCGTGCGAGGCCCGACGATGGCCGCGTTGTGCAGGAGGCCGTCGAGATGCCCGAACTCGCGTTCGACCATGGCGGCCAGTTCGTCGTACTGGTGCGGCAGTGCGGTTTCCAGGTTGAACGGGATGACGGCGGGACGCGGATGGCCTGCCGCCTCGATGTCGTCATAGACGCGGTTCAGGTTCTCTTCGTTCTTGCCCAGCAGAAGCACCGTGGCGCCATGCGCGGCATAGGCTTTCGCCGCGGCCTCGCCAATGCCGCGACCGGCTCCGGTAACCAGAATGACGCGGCCCTCGAGCAGGTCGGGGCGGGCGGAATACTCGAACATCATGTGCCTCTTGGAACTATATGAAGAATGGGCGCTCGGGAGCGTGATGTCGGACGACGAGCGTGGCTTGCGAATACCCTCGATCAGCAACTGCACAGCGCGCGGTCCAGAACCTTGCGCAGCTCCAGTGGATGGTCCACCACCACGTCCGCGCCCCAGTGGTCGGGATTGTCGTCGGGGTGTATGTAGCCATAGCGTACGGCAGCCGTGCGGCTCCCCGCGGCGCGGCCGGATTCGATGTCCCTTAGATCGTCGCCCACGAAGAGTACCGTCCGCGGATCGAGGTCGAGCTGGCGGCACGCCAGCAGCATGGGCTCGGGATCGGGCTTGCTCTTGCTGACGTGGTCGGGGCAGACCAGTACGGCAGAGCGTGAAGCCAGGCCGAGCCGGTGCATGATCGGCTCGGCGAAGCGCAGGGGCTTGTTGGTCACCACGCCCCAGCGCAGGTTCGCCTGTTCGATGTCCTCGATCAGCTCCGCCATGCCGTCGTAAAGGTGACTGTATATGGCGCAGTGCTCCTGGTAGCGCTCCAGGAACTCCAGCCGCAGCGCTTCGAACTCATCCGAAAACGGGTCGACGTCGAAGGCGCCGAGCACCATGGCCCTGGCTCCGCCCGAGACTACGTCACGAATCTGTTGGTCCGGTACGCAAGGGAGGCCCCGGGCAAGGCGCATCGCCTGGGCGACGGCGATGAAGTCGGGGGCGGTATCGAGCAGCGTACCGTCCATGTCGAACAGAACAGCGCGCAGGCGCATCAAGCCTCCTTGAGGGTCTGGACCATATAGTTGACGTCCACGTCCGTGGACAGCTTGTACTGCTTGGTCAGCGGGTTGTAGGTGATGCCGGTGATGTCTTTGACCGCCAGGCCCGTGTCACGGCTCCAGGCGCCCAGTTCGGAAGGCCGGATGAATTTCTTGAAGTCATGGGTCCCGCGTGGCAGCAGCTGCAACAGGTACTCGGCCCCGATGATGGCGAATGCGTAGGCCTTCGGGTTGCGGTTGATCGTCGAGAAGAAGACCTGGCCACCGGGTTTGACCAGTGCATGGCAGGCGCGAATGACCGATGCCGGGTCCGGGACATGTTCGAGCATCTCCAGACAGGTAACGACATCGAACTGCCCGGGGCATTCTTCGGCCATCGCTTCGGCGGTGATCTGCCGATAATCGATTTCCAGCCCGGACTCGAGCAGATGCAGGCGGGCTACGGAAAGGGGGGCCTCGCCCATGTCGATGCCGGTTACCCGGGCGCCGCGGTGGGCCATCGCTTCGCTGAGGATGCCGCCGCCGCAGCCGATGTCGATGACTTTCTTGCCGGCGAGAGAGACGTGTTCGTCTATCCAGTTCACCCGCAGTGGATTGATCTCGTGTAGCGGTTTGAACTCACTTTCGCGATCCCACCAGCGGTGCGCAAGGGCTTCGAATTTAGCGATTTCGGCGTGGTCGACGTTGCTCATGGTCCGTTCCGTTTGAAAAGCTTTGAAGGAGAAGCTTGAGCCGCAATCGTTCATGTTGCCAGCTTCCGCCAGACGAAGGGCATCACAGGTACCCTTCGTTCGTATGTCAGTTTGTCGCGGCAGTTGCCAATACCCTCGGCTCATCGCGACTTGTCGGTATTCGCTATTCTTTCGCCCCATTGGTGGGCGTTCGCAATCAGGCGCTCCTCGTCCATTCGGGTCAGGCGCCGATCATCCAGCAGTTGCTTGCCTCCGACCCAGACATGGCGGACACAATCCCTTGCGCTCGAATAGATCAGTTGGGAGACGGGATCGTATATCGGTTGCTGCGCCAGGCCGGAGAGATCGAACGCGACGAGATCGGCGAACTTGCCCAGCTCCAGCGAGCCGGTGTGGTCATCCAGCCCCAGTGCACGGGCTCCGTTGAGCGTGGCCATGCGCAGTGCGCGGTGAGCGTCGAGCGCGGTGGCCGATCCGGCAACCGCTTTGGCCAGCAATGCGGCGGTACGGGTTTCGCCCAGAAGATCCAGATCGTTGTTGCTCGCGGCGCCATCGGTGCCAATGGCCACGTTTATTCCAGCCTCCCAAAGCCGTTCGACGGGACAGAAGCCGCTGGCGAGCTTGAGATTGGATTCCGGGCAATGAATGACACTGCAGTTGTGCTCAGTGAGCAGCGCGAGATCCTCGTCGTCGACCTGGGTCATGTGCACGGCCTGGAAGCGGGGGCCGAGGAGTTGCAGGCGCGCTAGTCGGGCCAGCGGACGCTCTCCGTGCTTGTGCAACGCTTCCTGCACCTCATGCGCGGTTTCGTGCACGTGCATGTGGATGCCGGCATCCATTTCCGCGACCAGAATGCGAATGCTTTCCAGTTTGTCATCGGCCACCGAATACGGTGCATGAGGTCCAAAGGCAACGGTGAGGCGGGGGTGATGCTTCAGGTCATCGAACAGGGCGACGCCCTTGCGCAGCGCTTCGTCTGCATCCCGGGCGCCCGGTATGGGAAAGTCCAACACGGGAATGGCGATCTGCGCGCGGACCCCATGCTTGTGCACGAGCTCGCTGACCACGTTGGGAAAGAAGTACATATCCGAAAAGCACGTGATACCGCTTTTCAGCTGTTCGGCAATGGCCAGCTCGCTGCCGCTGCGAATGAACTCTTCGTCGACCCAGCGAGATTCGGCAGGCCATATGTGGTCCTGAAGCCAGGTCTGCAGAGGCAGGTCATCGGCAAGGCCGCGGAAAAGCGTCATCGCTGCGTGGCCGTGAGCATTGACCAGGCCGGGCGCCAGCAACATTCCTTGCAGCTCTCGTATTTCGCTGGCCTGATGCTTGAGTGCTTCGGCCCGGGGGGCGATGAGCGCAATACGGCCATCACGAATGCCCAGCCCATGTCCTTTGAGCACAACCCCTGCTGGCTCTACCGGAACGAGCCAGGTCGGGAACAGAAGTAGATCTAACGGTATGGGGCTGTGCTGGGACATGGGGAAGCCATGGATAGATAGGAGGCGCTAGTGTAATAGCTGACAGGTTCAGTTTGAAGGAAGGTGAAAGGGCGGCATCGCCCCACGCTTTCGCCTCCGCTACTTATATGCCTTGGACACCTCGCTGATGCCATTTTGTTCGGCATGCCGCCGTTCGTTGGTTGTAATGCAATAAAACCGAAATAAACGGTTGACGGCTGGTTTCAGGCCCCTATAATGCGCACCACTTCCGGCGCAGTCCTAAAGCAAAACCTCTTGTAGATCAAAAGGTTAGCGATAAAAAAGGGTTGCACCGGTGGCGGATTCGAGTAGAATGCGCCGCGCTGGCAGGGTGGTTGTTTCGCGCTGCTGGCGGCTTCGGTCGAATTGATCGAAAGCGGTTGAAAGAGGTGGTTGACAGCGGTTTTGAACGCTGTATGATTCGCCTCCCGCTGACGAGAGATGCAGATTGATCGAGGCGGCAAGCGGTTGAGTAGAAAAGAAATTTTCGAAAAACAGCTTGACA
>NZ_JADDIX010000004.1 GCF_015070855.1 Pseudomonas lopnurensis | reverse complement strand
GGACCACCCGATTGCATTCACCGGCTCCGTAGGGTGGATGTCGCCTTTCACATCCACGCGAGTGGACCGGCACCGAGCCCGGTGGATCGGTGAAGCGTGATCCACCCTACGAGCGCTGGGCCCGGGCGTTACTTGCCTGCAGGAGCGAGCTTATCTCGGTCAGCTCCGCGGACCACCCGATTGCATTCACCGGCTCCGTAGGGTGGATGTCGCCTTTTACATCCACGCGAGTGGACCGGCACCGAGTCCCGGTGGATCGGTGAAGCGTGATCCACCCTACGAGCGCTGGGCCCGGACGTCCCTTGTCTGCAGGAGGAGCGATCAGACCGGCTTGGCCTCGGCGTCACCCGCTGCCGCACTCTGCGGCCTCCACTCCTGCAATCGATCCAGGCTGCCGCGATAGTGCTTGAGGCCCATGCCGAGCAGGATCATGGCGCCGACCAGGGCAATGCCGGTGACGATCAGCAGCGAATAGCGCAGGGCGTTGTCGTCGCCGAAGACGAAGTCGGTGCCCAGTGCCACCGCCGTCGGGCCGACACCCAGGCCGACCAGGGTGATGACGAACAGGTACACCGCCGACGCCTGGCCGCGCATTGAGTTGGGCATGATTTCCTGAATCGCCGCCGGGCCGACGCCGAAGGGCATGGCGATGGTGAACACGTGCAGGGCGATCAGCGCCAGGGCGAGCTGGCCGTTGCCGGCGAGATAGGCGAGGTTGAGTGGCAGGGTCAACGCCGCCGAGATGATGCCCACGCGCAGCGGCGCATCGCGATAGCCACGGCGGTGCAGCAGATCGGACAGCCGCCCGCCGGCGATGATGCCCAGCGAGCCGGCCACCGCCACCACCGAGCCGTAGAGCACGCCGACGTCGCTGGCCGACCAGCCATAGGTGCGGATGAAGAAGGTCGGAATCCAGGCCGAACTTCCATAGGCCGCGAAGGCCAGGCAGGCGAAGCCGAAGTTGTGGCAGAGCACGGTGCGACGATTCTGCCGGATATAGTCGGCCACTTCGCTCAGCGGCACCTCGACCCCGGCACCGACCCCCTTGCGGCTCGGTTCCTTGATCAGCAGCAGTACCGCGGTGAACGCCACGCCGGCCGCGCCAAGGATGAGGAAGATCAGCTGCCAGGGGCGTACTTCGCCGATCACCGGTAGCAGCACGTCGCCCTGCGCCGAGGCGAACTTGACCACCAGCCCGCCGAGCAGGAAGGCCAGGCCCGAGCCGATGTAGATGCCCATCGAATAGACGCTCATGGCGGTGCCGCGCAGCTTGGGCGGGAAGCTGTCGGCGATCAGCGAGTAGGCCGAGGGCGACAGCGCCGCTTCGCCGACACCGACGCCGATACGGAAGGTGAGGAAGTGCCAGAACGTCTTGGCGGTACCGCACAGCGCCGTCATCAGGCTCCACACCAGCACGCCGATGGCGATGATGCCGCGCCGGCTCTTGCGGTCGGCCAGACGGCCGATCGGTACGCCGCAGATGGTGTAGAACACCGCGAAGGAGAAGCCCATCAGCAGGCTCATATGGGTGTCGGTGATATCCAGGTCGCGGCGGATCGGCTCGACCAGCAGGTTGAGAATCTGCCGGTCGACGAATGACAGGACGTAGGCGAGCATGAGGATCGCGACTGTCAGCCAGGCGCGGGTGCTCGACGGATAGCCATTGTTGTTGTTCATGGGCTGGGCTCCGGTTAGCGAGAGGACTGAAATCAGTCCAGCCTCACTTTTTCGGAGTTCGCCCGAATCGGCAAGCGGAATAACTACCGCATATGTTTCGAAATATAATGCACATGTTCCGCTCTGCGAAATCAAGTGCAGCCTACAGCAGCCCTGCCGTTGTGCTCGTGCAGTTCGGGTAGCAGGCAGCCTTCCCACAGACTGGGCTGAAACGTCCTGCGGAAGAAGCCGAAGTGGCCGATACGCGAGGCGCCGACCTCCTCGGGAGTGATGCGCCGCATGGTCTTCGGCGTCGAGGTGTAGAAGCCGTGCAGCGACTCGGTGTTGCGCGCGGACATCATCTCGTCGTCGGTAAAGGAGAGCGACAGCAGCGGCGTCCTCACTGCGGCGAAGGCGCGCTGCACCGGCTCGCCTTCGGCGCCGACCAGATAGTCCGGGTGCAGGCACCAGCGCCGCCACTGGCGTATCACGCCCGCCGGCAGGTCGCCGACGGCGCCGATGCGCGCGCCGGGGAAATAGCCGGCCAGGGCGGTCAGCGCCGGCGCCAGGCCATGCCAGAGCAGCCAGGCCTGGCGACGGATCTGCGGGCTGTTGTCACGCCAGTAGCCGCTGCCGGCGGCGATGGTGATGATGCGTGTCAGCTGCTCGTGGCCTGCGACCAGCGGCAATATCTGGGCGCCCAGGCTGTGGCCGAGCCAGTACAGCGGCGCGCCTTCGGATGCGTGGGCGACCTGCTCGAGCATGGCGCTGCAGTCATACCGGGCCCAGTCGAAGATGTCGACGTTCAGTCTGCGCAGCGAGGTGCGGCGCGACTGGCCGATGCCGACGTAATCGAAGGTCACGGCAAGGAAGCCCCGCTCGGCGAGCCAGGCGGCGAAATCGCGGTAGAAGCGCTGCTCGACGCCGATGGCCGGAGCGATCAATACGGCGCCGCGCAGGGCGCCGGTCGGTCGATACCAGTGGCTGGCCAGCAGGTGGTCGTTGCCATTGTCGATTGCACGGGTTTCAGGCTGTATCGTCGCCATGTTGTTGTTCTCCGGTCTTTCGGGTTGGCCTCGATCGGCGCAGTATACGAGCGGCAGAAAATTATTCTAGAAATTAATTCTAGTTATCTTGGAGGCCGGATGGCCCGCAGTGCCCGCAAGCAGGAGATCCTTCAGGCCGCACTGGCCTGTTTCACCGAATTCGGTGTGGATGCCACCACCATCGAGATGATCCGCGACCGCTCCGGGGCGAGCATCGGTAGCCTCTATCACCATTTCGGCAACCGCGAGCGGATCATCGGTGCGCTCTATCTGGAGGGTATCGGCGAATATGCGGCGCTGCTGGAAGCCGGCCTGCTCGATTCCCTGGAGGCCGAGGCCTGCGTGAAGCTGTTCGTTACCTGCTACGTCGACTGGGTGGTGGTCCACCCCGACTGGGCGCGCTTCATCCTGCACAACCGCGGGCGCGTCGAGGCGGGCGAGATGGGCGAGCGCTTGCGCGAGTTCAACCGCGAGCATGGCGGCCGCATCGCCACGATCCTGCGCCGGCACCGCGAGGCCGGCGCGTTCAAGACGATCCCGGGGGAATGCTTCGTCTCGGTGGTGATCGGCCCGGTGCAGGACATGGCGCGCAACTGGCTGGCCGGGCGCAGCAAGGCACCGCTCGCCGACTACCGCGAGCTGCTGGCCGAAATCGCCTGGGACAGCGTGCGCCGTCGCACGGATGCGTAGGCTGGGTCGGGGCGCGCAGCCTGAGCGCAGCGAAGCCCAACGAGCCGAGTGTCGGGCAACGGAGATCCGAGCGATGGGGCGGGTCATGTGGCGGATGTCCGAGCCCCTGTGATGTTGGGCTTCGGCACTGCGTGCCTCAACCCACCCTACACGCCGAACTCCTCAAGCCCAACCAGCCCGAGCAATGGTTGGTGTCAGACCCCCAGGCTTTCGATGTCCCTGGCGAGCATCTCGAGCTGATGCGCCAGCGAGCCCTTGAGGGTTTCCTCGCTGAGCTGAAATGAAGGCGCGCCGCAGGTCAGCGCCATGATGCTGCCATCGGCCATGTGCAGCGGCACGCCCGCGGCCATCACGTTGCGGTCCCAGTCGCCGAGCGACAGACAGAAGCCGTGCTGCACGAACTCCTCGAACGAAGTTTCCAGCGAAGCCTTGATGGTGGCCCAGTCGTCGCCGTACTTGGTGGCCAGCGCGGCCATCAGGTGCTCGCGCTCCTTTTCCGGGGTGGCGGCGAGGAAGGCGCGGCCGGCGGCGGTGGTGGCCAGCGGCAGGCGTACGCCGGCATCCATGCGCAGGGTGGTGACCTCTGCCGGGCGGCAGTTCTCCACGTAGATCATCGACAGCCGGTCGCGGCAGGTCAGGCCCACGGTGGTATTGGTGCGGCGGGCGAACTCGTCCATGTACGGCTTGGCCAGCTGGCGCACGCGCAGGTTGGAAACGTAGGCGTAGCCGAGCGCCAGCACACCGGAGTCCAGCTGGTACTTCTCCAGCTGCTGCGAGTAGCTGAGGTAGCCGAGCTTGGTCAGTGTGTAGGTCATGCGCGACACGGTGGGCTTGGGCAGCCCGGTGATGCGCGCGATGTCCTGATTGCCCATCACCACCGAGCCATGGGTGAAGGCGCGCAGCACGTCCAGTCCGCGGGCCAGCGCCTCGACGAATTTGCGGTCCTTGGGTGTGCCGGTGTCTTCGATGTCGTCGCTCATGGTCTCGGTCTTCTGGCTAGTGGGCAGCGGTGGCGAACGATAGCAGATCGCCCGGTCTCGGGCAGTGCGCGCATGGGTGATCATTGCGAGGCAAAAACCGATCGTCTAGTATCGGATTCGATATGCTGTTTCGCACAGTAAAACAATAATTCATTTTGGAGTATATCGATGTCCGCATCCGTGCAAGGCTACGTGGCTGCCGAGCTGGCCCGTGGCGACTACCAGAACGTTCACGACCTGCTTGCCCGGGCCTGTGCGAAACATCCACAGCGGCCGGCGTTTTCCTGCGGCGAGGACCGGCTCAGCTACGCCGAGCTGGCCAGCCAGGCCGATGCCTTCGCCCGCTACCTGCGGCATCACGCCGGGCTGCAGCCGAGTGACCGGCTGGCGGTGCAGTTGCCCAATTCGTTGCAGTACCCCATCGCCGTCTTCGGTGCGCTCAAGGCCGGCCTGGTGATCGTCAACACCAATCCGCAGTACACCGCTGCCGAAGCCAGGCACCAGTTCCGCGATTCCGGCGCCAAGGCGATCCTCGTGCTCGACCGACTGCTGCCGCTGGTGCGAGCGGTGCAGGCGGACACCGGCTTGCAGCAGATCATCCTGAGCAGCGCGGATGATCTGCAAAAGCCGGTCTACGAAAGCAGCGAGGGCGGAACGCAACGTTTCATGCAGGCGCTGCGGCTGGGTGCGGACAGTCCGGCGCTGGACAGCGTGGCCGGCCTCGATCGGCTGGCCCTGTTGCAGTACACCGGCGGCACCACGGGCGTTTCCAAGGGCGCGATGATCAGCCACCGCAACCTGCTGGCCAACGTGCTGCAGACCATCGAGCTGTTCGACCAGCCGGGCCTGCTGGAGCCGGAAAAAGATGTGCGCATTGCGCCGTTGCCGCTGTACCACATCATGGCTTTCGCCACGAACTGCCTGAGCTCGGTGGGCATGGGCCTGCATACCGTATTCATCCGCGACGGGCGCAACCTGGACGAAACCATCGGTGCCATGCAGCGCTATCCGTTCAGCCTGCTCAGCGGCATCAACACGCTGTTCGTGGGACTGATGAATCACCCCGATTTTCGCAGCATCGATTTTTCTCATCTGAAGTGGGCGACGTCCGGCGGTGCGCCGCTGAACAGTGAAGTCGGGCGCCGCTGGCAGGCATTGACCGGTGCGCCGATCCGCGAAGGCTTCGGCCTCACCGAGGCCTCGCCGGTGGTCGCCACCGGCACTCAGGTCAGCCCCCATCGCGAAGGCTACATCGGCCAGGCGCTGATCGACACCGAACTGCGCACCGTCGACGACGAGGGCCATGACGTGCCGCCGGAAACCCCCGGCGAGCTATGGCTGCGCGGGCCGCAGGTGATGCAGGGCTACTGGCAGCGGCCGGAGGAAACAGCCAAGGTGCTCACCGAGGACGGCTGGCTGAAGACCGGCGACGTCGCGCTGCTGGATGCCGAGGGTTTCGTGAAGATCGTCGACCGCAAGAAGGACATGATCCTGGTGTCCGGCTTCAACGTGTTTCCCGCCGAGATCGAGGATGTGCTGATGCAGCACCCGTCCGTGCGCGAGTGCGTGGCCGTCGGCGTGCCGGACGAACGCAAGGGCGAGGCGGTGAAGGTCTATGTCAGCCTCAAGGAGGCCGGTGTCGATGGCGAGGCGCTGCTGCGGCATTGCCGGCAGTTCCTGACTGGCTACAAGCTGCCGAGCTTCGTCGAAATCCGCGACGAACTGCCGAAGACCTCGGTGGGCAAGCTGTTGCGCCGTCAGCTGCGTGACGAGGCGCGCGCTCCCGCCACCTAAATATATAGCTGGCGAGGCGACGAGCGGAGCACCCGCCTGGCGCCCCCCCGATGGCGCCGGGGCGGGTGTTCCCCGAGCCTGCGGCAGCCGGGCGGAAAAATGATTCCATGCTTGTCGCTGTGGGGGCTTTCTGATATAAAGCAGCGCTCTTTTCTAGGGGCCCGGCATCTTCGTTCGCAGCGTGGCCGGTAAGACCCCCATGAAACGTGGCGCAGAGCGCCAAATGACTAGTGAATTCAAGCGGCCAACCCATGCCGGGTTGGGCATGTGGTTTAGAGGGCTGAGGCATGTCGAGAGTCTGTCAAGTTACCGGTAAGGGTCCGGTAACCGGGAACAACATTTCCCACGCAAACAACAAAACCCGTCGTCGTTTCCTGCCGAACCTGCAGCATCACCGCTTCTGGGTCGAGTCCGAGAAGCGCTTCGTGCGTCTGCGCGTTTCCGCCAAGGGCATGCGCGTTATCGATAAGCGTGGCATCGACGTCGTTCTGGCCGAGCTGCGCGCCCGCGGCGAAAAGGTTTAAGGAGAGCAATCATGCGTGACCTGATCCGTTTGGTGTCCAGCGCCGGTACCGGCCATTTCTACACCACCGACAAGAACAAGCGCACCACCCCCGACAAGATCGAAATCAAGAAATTCGATCCGGTCGTACGCAAGCACGTGATCTACAAGGAAGCCAAGATCAAGTAATTGATCGGCCCTTGAAGAAAGAACCCGCCTCATGGCGGGTTCTTTCGTTTCTGGCGCTACTATGCTGCCGGCCTGGCGTTTGATCGCCAGTCGTCGTCCGCTCCCCCTAGTTTGATGTGCATCATGTACGGCGCCTGCCGAATTCGCCTATCGTGCGAGCTTTCCTTTCTCCCACTTTCGGCACGAGGATGCGCAGCGCATGGCGAAGACGGACGGGCCCATCACGGCAGACAGCAAGAGCACTTCCAGCATCGCCCTGCAGGCGGCTTCCGAGGACATCTGGTCGCAAAAATACCGCCTGACCAGCAAGGACGGCACGCCGGTCGACGACAGCGTCGACGCCACCTGGCAGCGGGTCGCCCGCGCCCTGGCCGACGTCGAGCCGGCCAAGCAGCGCGAGCACTGGCATGAACGCTTCCTCTGGGCATTGCGCAACGGTGCCATTCCCGCCGGGCGGATCATTTCCAACGCCGGCGCGCAGGATTACAAGCCGGCCACTTCGACCATCAACTGCACCGTCTCGGGCTCGATCACCGACTCGATGGACGACATTCTCGGCAAGGTCCACGAGGCCGGGCTGACGTTGAAGGCCGGCTGCGGTATCGGCTACGAGTTCAGCACCCTGCGCCCGCGCGGCTCCTTCGTCTCGGGCGCCGGCGCGCATACCAGCGGGCCGCTGTCGTTCATGGATATCTTCGACAAGATGTGCTTCACCGTCAGTTCGGCCGGTGGTCGCCGCGGCGCGCAGATGGGCACCTTCGATGTCGGTCATCCGGACGTGCGCGAGTTCATCCGCGCCAAGCGCGAGGACGGCCGGCTGCGCCAGTTCAACCTCAGCCTGCTGATCACCGACGAGTTCATGCAGGCGGTGGAAGCCGACGGCGAGTGGCCGCTGATCTTCCCGGTGCATGCCAAGGAAGCCGCCGAGCTGGATCTGAACGACGCCGAGCATGTGCTCTGGCGCGAATGGCCGGTACACGACAATTACATCGTGCGCGACGATGGCCTGGTCGCCTGCAAGATCTACGGCAGGGTCAAGGCGCGGCACCTGTGGGACATGATCATGGTCTCCACCTACGACTACGCCGAGCCGGGCTTCATCCTCATCGACCGGGTCAACCAGCTGAACAACAACTGGTGGTGCGAGGCGATCCGGGCGACCAACCCCTGCGTGACTGGCGATACCTGGGTCCAGACCAGCCAGGGTCCGCGTCAGGTACGGCAGCTGTTGGGCACGCCGTTTCAGGCGCGTGTCGACGGAATCGATCACGCCAGCGGCGACCGGGGCTTCTTCCATACCGCTGATAAAGCCGTGTTGCGCCTGGAAACCGCAGAGGGTTACCAGCTTCGCCTGACAGCCGATCACCAGATTCGGCGGGTGGTTCATTCGACCCGCTGGAGCCTGGAAACCGCCTGGTGCCCGGCCGGCGAACTGGCTGTCGGGGATCAGGTGTTGCTCAATGATCATCGTGGCAATGCAGCCTGGGAGGGCCGGCTTGGTTTCGATGAGGGGTATCTCCTGGGCCTGCTGGTTGGTGACGGGACGCTCAAGCAAGAGGCCGCGGTGCTTTCCGTTTGGCAGGCCGCGGCGGTCAATGCAAGTCCCTGCGTTGCCTCCGCGCTGATGCAGGAGGCCATGCGTTGTGCCGGTAGCCTGCGTCACCGCAGTGATTTCGCCGGCTGGTCCGCCGTAGCGGGGCGCAATGAATGGCGCCTGAAGTCTGCGGCACTGCGAGACCTTGCGTTCGAGTTGGGCATGCAGCCAGGCAGCAAGCGCATCACACCCGCGCTCGAACAAATGTCCAGCGATGCCTATCGTGGCTTCTTGCGCGGTTTTTTCGATGCCGATGGATCGGTCCAAGGCTGCCAGGCCAAAGGGCTTTCGGTTCGGTTGGCGCAGTCCGATCTCGAATGTCTGCAGGCCGTGCAGCGGATGTTGCTGCGTCTGGGCATCACCGCGCGGATTTACAGCGAACGACGCCCGGCCGGGGTTCGGCCAATGCCCGACGGCCACGGCGGCACGCGTGGCTATCCAGCTCGCGCCCAGCACGAACTGGTGATCAGCGGCGGATCGATCGCCAGCTATGCCGCATTGATCGGCTTCGCCGACCCGATAAAACAGTCCCGTCTTGAGCGCGGGTTGGCCAGTTATCGGCGAGCGATCAATCGTCCCCGCTTCGTGGCCACGGTAGCCGCTCTGGTAGACGACGGCGTCGAGCCGGTCTATGACGTCCAGGTGCCGGGCATCAACACCTTCGACGCCAATGGCCTGCATGCCCACAATTGCGGCGAGCAGCCGCTGCCCCCCTACGGCTCGTGCCTGCTCGGCTCGATCAACCTGACCCACTTCGTCATCGACCCGTTCGGCGTCGATGCGCGCTTCGACTGGGACAAGTACCGTGAAGTCGTACGCATCTTCACGCGCATGCTGGACAACGTGGTGGAGATCAATGGCCTGCCGCTGGAGCAGCAGCGCCGCGAGATTCTCAGCAAGCGCCGGCATGGCATGGGCTTCCTCGGCCTCGGCTCGACCCTGGCGCTGCTCAAGCTGCGCTACGGCAGTCCGGAAGCCTGCGTGTTCACCGAGGAAGTCGCCCGCGAGATGGCGTTGGTCGGCTGGGAGCAGGCGCTGGAGCTGTCCAAGGAGAAAGGCGCGGCGCCGCTGCTCAGCGAAGACTTCGAGGTCACCGCCGAGATGTTGCGCAAGCGTCCGGAGATGGCCAGGGACGGTTACCAGGTCGGCGACCGGGTCGCCGGTCGCGTGCTGCACGCCAGGTATTCGCGCTACATGCAGAAGATCGCCGAGTACGCCCCCGATCTGATCGAGGCCCTGGCCGAGCAGGGCGCGCGCTTCACTCACCACAGCTCCATCGCGCCCACCGGCACCATCAGCCTGAGCCTGGCCAACAATGCCTCCAATGGCATCGAGCCGAGCTTCGCCCACCACTACTCGCGCAACCTGATCCGCCCCGGGCGCAAGGCCAAGGAGAAGATCGAGGTGTTCAGCTACGAGCTGCTGGCCTACCGCACGCTGATCAACGAGCGCGCCAAGCCAGGCTCCGACGAGCCAGGCGAGAAGCTGCCGGACTACTTCATCACCGCCGACGACGTCAGCCCGACCCAGCACGTCGACATCCAGGCGGCCGCGCAGAAGTGGGTCGACTCGTCGATCTCCAAGACCGCCAACGTGCCGACCGACTACCCGTTCGAGGCGTTCAAGGACATCTACCGCTACGCCTGGCGCCAGGGCTTGAAGGGCTGCACCACCTTCCGCTTCAATCCGGCGGCGTTCCAGGGCGTACTGGTCAAGGAGGCCGATCTGGAGAAAACCCTCTACCGCTTCACCCTGGAAGACGGCAGCGTGGTCGAACTCAAGGGCAACCAGGAAGTGGAATACGATGGCGAGGTGAACACCGCCGCCAACCTGTTCGACGCCCTGAAAGAAGGCTACTACGGCAAGTACTGAGCCGGCCTGCCAACTATTTTGGACGCCGGGCCGCGAATGCCGCCCGGCAGGAGAGATTGCACAATGACCGTAAAGATCACCCAGCGCATCAAGGGCTTCAAGGTCGTCGACGAGGCCCTCGAGCGCCCCGCGACCACGGCGGCCAGCAGCGACAGCAAGGCGAGCAAGGCCGTCAACGTGGTGGAAATGGACGAGAGCCTGCAGCGTCCGGAAACCCTGATCGGCATGACCTACAAGATCAAGTCGCCACTGTTCGAGCACGCGCTGTACGTCACCGTGAACGACATCGTGCTCAACGCCGGCACGCCGCACGAGCAGCGCCGGCCGTTCGAGATCTTCATCAATTCGAAGAACATGGACCACTTCCAGTGGATCGTCGCGCTGACCCGGATCATGTCCGCGGTGTTCCGCAAGGGCGGCGACTGCACCTTCCTGGTGGAGGAACTGAAGGCGGTATTCGACCCGCGTGGCGGCTACCTGAAGAAGGGCGGCGTCTACATGCCGTCGATCGTCGCCGAGATCGGCGCCGTGCTGGAGCGCCATCTGATCGCCATCGGCATGCTCGAAGGCCATGCGCTGGACGAGACCCAGCTCAAGTACCTGGCCGAGAAGCGTGCCGCCTACGAGGCGAGCCAGGGTGCGGTGGCGGTCGAGCCGGGCGAGGGTTTCCCGGCCGGCGCGCAGCTGTGCAACAAGTGCAACACCCAGGCGGTGGTGCAGATGGACGGCTGCGCGACCTGCCTCAATTGCGGCAATTCCAAGTGCGGTTGATCCGACCGCGCTGACTGAGCTGGCGCGATATTCGCCAGGCCCCCTTTACCCGGCGGGCCTGGCTCTGCTAGTTTTCAGCACATCGTCGTCAAGACAGCCTTCCGGCCTCCGATCTCATGTTTCCCATCGCCCACAGCAAGTTTTCAGTGAAGCCAGCCGATCTCGGCAGGGCCCAACTGTGTGCGATCGCACCTCCCCCATCTGTCGTTGCCGTCCTGGCAATCGCGCCGCCACCACCACAGGCGGTCGCACTGGGCTGATCCGCCCACACTTCGCAGCTCCAGCTTTCGCTTTTTGATCCTGACGGGTCGGCGCGCGTTCGTTCTCGACGATTGGCTGGGGCCTGTTTGGCTTCGACAGGTAATGACTGATGACTTTCAACAAATCGTTGTGGACGTCCTACGGCGTCATGGCCGTGTTCGTGCTGCTCTGGGGCAGTGCGGCCATCTTCACCCGCTGGGGACTCGACCACGGCACTCCGTTCGCGCTGCTGGTCGTGCGTTTTTCTCTGGCCCTCGCTGCGGTTCTGCTGATTGGCTTGTGCCGCAGGCGCTGGCGGCCCGCGCCAGGTACTGCCTGGCAGACGGCGGCCACCGGGCTGCTGATGATCGGCTGTTATTCGATCTGCTATTTCCAGGCCATGGCCCATGGCGTTACGCCGGGGGTAATGGCGACGCTGCTCGGCGTCCAGCCGATCCTGACCCTGCTGCTACTGGAACGGCGCTTCTCGCCGCTGCGCCTGCTCGGGCTGCTGGTGGCGCTGGCCGGGCTGGCCGCGGTGGTGTTCCAGAGCCTGGTGCTGGCGCGCTTCTCGCTCGCCGGGATGCTGTTCGCCCTCGCTGCGCTGCTGTGCATGACCTTGGGTGCGATCCTGCAACAGCGTATCCGCCAGAGTCCGGTGGAAGTGCTGCCGACGCAGTACGGGGTAAGCCTGCTGCTGTGTCTGGTGTTCGTGCCGTTCCAGCCGTTGCGCTTCGAGGCCGTTGTCGGCTTCGTCGTGCCGGTGCTCTGGCTGGGGCTGGTGATTTCGGTGGCGGCGCAGCTGCTGCTGTACCGCATGATCCAGACCGGCAATCTGGTCAACGTCACCAGCCTGTTCTATCTGGTGCCGGTGGTCACCGTGGGGATGGATTACCTGTTGCTCGGCAACCGGCTGTCGCATCTCGGCCTGCTGGGCATGGGCGCGATCCTGCTGGGCCTGGCGCTGGTCTTCAAGGCGGCCCCGGCGCAGCGTTGAACGGCAGGGCCGGACGGCGCATGCGCCGCCGCGGCCCTGCACGATTTCAGCTCACCACCCGATAGCACGGCTCGTAGGGGGCACCGCCCGGCAACTTCATCCGGTGCTGCCGAACGAAGGCCTGCAGCAGGTCATCCAGCGGCCGCATGATCGCCGCGTCGCCGTGGATCTCGTAGCGCCCGTACTGTTCGATGCGGCGGATGCCCTTGTCCTTGACGTTGCCGGCGACGATGCCGGAGAACGCGCGGCGCAGGTTGGCGGCCAGCTCGTGGGCCGGCAGCCCGCGCCTGAGTTGCAGGTTGGCCATGTTCTCGTGGGTGGGGTCGAACGGGCGCTGGAAGCCTTCCTCGATCTTCAGCAGCCAGTTGAAGTGGAAGGCGTCGTTGCGTTCGCGGCGGAAGCGCCTGACCGTTCTCAGCCCCTCGGTCATCTGCCTGGCCACTTCGCTGGGGTCGTCGATGATGATCTGGTAGCGCTGCTGCGCGTCCTCGCCCAGGGTCGCGCCGACGAACGCATGGATCTGCTGCAGGTAGGCCGCGGCGTCCCGCGGGCCGGTGAGGATGACCGGGAAGGGCAGCTCGCGGTTGGCCGGATGCAGCAGGATGCCGAGCAGGTAGAGGAATTCCTCGGCCGTGCCGACCCCGCCGGGGAAGATGATGATGCCGTGGCCGACACGCACGAAGGCTTCCAGGCGTTTCTCGATATCCGGCAGGATCACCAGTTCGTTGACGATCGGGTTGGGCGCCTCGGCGGCGATGATGCCCGGCTCGGTCAGCCCCAGGTAGCGGCTGCCGACCAGCCGTTGCTTCGCATGGCCGATGGTGGCGCCCTTCATCGGGCCCTTCATCACGCCGGGGCCACAGCCGGTGCAGACGTCCAGGCTGCGCAGGCCGAGTTCGTGGCCGACGCGCTTGCTGTACTTGTATTCCTCGGTGCTGATCGAGTGCCCGCCCCAGCACACCACCATGTTCGGCTCCACGCCGGGGCGCAGGGTGCGGGCGTTGCGCAGCAGGTGGAACACGTAGTCGGTGATGCCCTGCGAGCTGCTCAGGTCGATGCGGGCGCTGTCCAGTTCGCTCTCGGTATAGACGATGTCGCGCAGCGCGCTGAAGAGCATTTCCCGCGTGCTGGCGATCATCTCGCCGTCGACGAAGGCGTCGGCCGGGGCGTTGAACAGTTCCAGGCGCACGCCGCGATCCTGTTGCAGGATGCGCACCTCGAAATCCTCGTAGGCTTCGAGGATGGTCTTGGCGTTGTCGATGCGCGTACCGGTGTTGAGGATCGCCAGCGCGCACTGGCGGAACAGCTTGTGGGTCCTGCCCGCGCCGACTTCGCTGAGTTGCTGGACTTCGCGTTGCGAGAGGGTTTCCAGGCTGCCCTTGGGGCTTACCGAGGCGTTGATTACGTAGCGTTGGGTCATTCGTCATTCCCTGAGGTCGATGCCGCCGCACCGCGAAGAGCGGCGCCATCGGGATGGTGAGCGCCCATGGTCATGGTTGCCATGGGCTGCCGGGTTCACGGGCCGGTATGTCGAGCGCGATGGCCTCCAGCGAGAGGCGGTGAACGGCGGCAGGGCGGCGCCATCTTACCCGCCATGTTCCGGTTGCGGGCGTGGATTCTCGACATTCCGTTGCGCGATCGCGTAAGGCCCGGCGCAAGCTGCCGGGGTTCAGGCCGCGGCGTCAGAACGCAAAAGGTAAGACACTCGCGGGATGCTGGCGTGCGGCGAGCAGGTGGCGAAATTCGTCGGGGTTTTTTACCTGGATATCGGGCTGGCCGGCGAAGTGCTGTGCGGCGATCAGGCGCGACAACCAGAAGCGCACGCAGGCGACCCGCAGCATTGGCTGCCACAGTTCGGCTTCGGCCGGAGTGAAGCGGCGCAGGGCGGAATAGGCGGCCAACAGCGGTTCGCTGCGTTCGCCGTCGATCTCGCCGTTGGGGTGTGAGCACCAGTCGTTCACGGCGATGGCCAGGTCATAGAGCATCGGCCCGGAACAGGCGTTGTAGAAGTCGATCACGCCGGTCAGGTGAGTGCCTTCGAACAGCACGTTGTCGCGGAACAGATCGGCATGCAGGTTGGCGCGCGGCAGGGCGAGGAGCTTGGGCCGCAGTTCGGCGATCTCCGCCAGCCCGTCGCGCAGCAGCGGCAGCTGCTCTTCGGGCAGGCTCAGTGCCAGGCTCGGCCCCTGTTCCTGCATCCAGTCCAGGCCACGGTCGCTGGCGCGTTCGAGGATGTGCTCGCGGGTGGCCAGGTGCAGGCGTGCCAGCAGCCGGCCGACTTCCGCGCAATGATGAGGGTTGGGCTCGATCATGTGCCGGCCCGGCAGGCGCGGCTGCAGTAGCGCGGGTTTCTGCGCCAGCTCGCGCAATGCCTCGCCCTGCCCGGTGCGCAGCGCGTAGGGCACCGGCAATCCGGCGCGCTGCAGCACGTCGAGCAGTTCGATGAAGAACGGCAGGTCCTGCGTGGGCCCACGCTCGATCAGCGTCAGTACGTATTCGCCCTGCTCCAGGCTGACGAAGAAGTTGCTGTTCTCGCTGCCGGCGGCGATGCCCTGGAAATCGCGCAGCCGCCCGAGCCCGTAGGGCGCCAGGAAGGCTTCCAGTTCGTCGCGTTGCAGGGGCGTGAATACCGACATGGCGGGCCTCCCGAATTACCAGCTGAAAATCTTCCAGGAAGGAATGAGCATGTCCGGCTGGTCGGCACGGACGAAGTTGCCGTCGTTGCCATCGGCACGCACCAGGAAGTAGGGCTTGCCGTGCTTGGGGGTGACTTTCACGGCGTAGAGGAAACCGTTGACGCGGTATTCCTCGACGGTGCGATCGCCTTCCTGGCGGATGGTCACGTCGGGCTCGCCTTCGACCGATTCCTGGGCGAAACCGGCCAGGGGCACGCACGCCAGCAGGCTGGCCAGCATCAGGTGTTTTAGAGCGCGCATGATAACCTTGTCCCTTTATCGTCAAATGGTCCCAACATTCTAGCCTTGGGCCCGCCGAAAAGGTTGATTCCGCTCATGAGCCAAGCTCCCCTCGTCCTGGTGGACGGTTCGTCCTACCTCTATCGCGCCTTCCATGCGCTGCCGCCGCTGACCACGTCCACCGGCAAGCCCACCGGGGCGGTCAAGGGCGTGCTGAACATGCTGCTCAGCCTGCGCAAGCAGTATCCGGCCAGCCCGTTCGCGGTGGTCTTCGATGCCAAGGGCCCGACCTTCCGCGACGCGCTGTTCGAGCATTACAAATCCCACCGCCCGCCGATGCCGGATGACCTGCGCGTGCAGATCGAGCCGCTGCACGCCAGCGTCCGTGCGCTGGGCCTGCCATTGCTGTGCGTGGACGGCGTCGAGGCGGACGACGTCATCGGCACTCTGGCCCGTCAGTGCGCGGCGCTGGGTCGCGACGTGGTGATTTCCACCGGCGACAAGGACATGGCCCAACTGGTCTGCCCGTACGTCACGCTGGTCAACACCATGACCGGCAGCGTCTACGATATCGAGGGCGTGAAGACCAAGTTCGGCGTCGGCCCCGAATTGATCATCGATTTCCTCGCGCTGATGGGCGACAAGGTGGACAACATCCCCGGCGTGCCGGGCGTCGGCGAGAAGACCGCCTGCGGCCTGCTCAACGGCATTCCCGGCGGGCTCAAGGGTCTCTATGACAACCTCGAGCAGGTGGCCGGCCTGCCGATCCGTGGTGCCAAGACACTCGGCGCCAAGCTGGCCGAGCACCGCGACGCGGCCTTCATGTCCTACGAGCTGGCGACGATCAAGATCGACGTGGCGCTGGACGTCGAGGTCGGCGACCTGATGCCCGGCGAGCCACACCGCGAGGCGCTGATCGCCTTGTACCGCGAGCTGGAGTTCAAGAACTGGCTGGACGAGCTGCTGCGCGAGGCCAAGGCGGCGGGCGAGAACTGCGAAGTGGCGCCGGAGGACTGTTCCATCCAGGCCGAGGCGCAATACGAGACGCTGCTGGAACAGGCCGATTTCGACCGCTGGCTGGAGCGCCTGGAAACGGCCGAGTGCTTCGCTTTCGATACCGAAACCACCAGCCTCGATGCCCAGCGCGCCGAGCTGGTCGGCCTGTCCTTCGCCATCGAGGTGGGCAAGGCGGCCTATGTGCCACTGTGCCATTGCTATATGGGCGTGCTGCAGCAGCTCGATCGCGATGCGGTGCTCGCGGCGCTCAAGCCGCTGCTCGAAGATCCGAAGAAGCAGAAGATCTGCCAGCACGGCAAATATGACATGAACGTGCTGATGCACTACGGCGTCGAGATGCGCGGCATGGCCTACGACACCATGCTCGAATCCTACGTGCTGGACGCCACTGCCACCCGACACGACATGGACAGCCTGGCGCTGAAATACCTCGGCCGCGGCACCATTCGCTTCGAGGACATCGCCGGCAAGGGCGCCAAGCAACTGACCTTCGACCAGATCGCCATCGAGCAGGCCGGGCCCTATGCCGCCGAGGATGCCGACGTCACCCTGCGCCTGCACCAGACGCTGCTCGGCAAGCTGGAGCAGACGCCGTCGCTGCTCAAGGTGCTGAGCGAGATCGAGATGCCGCTGGTACCGGTGCTGGCGCGCATCGAGCGCAACGGCGCGCTGGTCGACGCACAGCTGCTCGGCCGGCAGAGCGTCGAACTCGGCGAGAAGCTGGTGCAGCTCGAGCGCGAGGCCTTCGACATCGCCGGTGAGGAATTCAACCTTGGCTCGCCCAAGCAGCTCTGCGCGATCCTCTACGAAAAGCTCGGCTGTCCGGTGCTCTCCAAGACTGCCGGCGGGCAGCCATCCACCGCCGAAAGCGTGCTCGCCGAACTGGCCGAGCAGGATTACCCGTTGCCCAAGGTCATCATGCAGCACCGCTCCCTGAGCAAGCTCAAGGGCACCTACACCGACAAGCTGCCGCAGCAGATCAACCCGCGCACCGGGCGCATCCACACCAGCTATCACCAGGCGGTGACCGCGACCGGCCGGCTGTCCTCGTCGGACCCGAACCTGCAGAACATCCCGATCAGAACGGCCGAGGGGCGGCGTATCCGCCAGGCTTTCATCGCCGCGCCGGGCTACAAGCTGCTGGCGGCCGACTACTCGCAGATCGAGCTGCGCATCATGGCCCACCTGGCGCAGGACGCCGGCCTGCTGCATGCCTTCCAGAACGACCTGGACGTACACCGCGCCACCGCCGCCGAGGTCTTCGGCGTACCGCTGGGCGAGGTGACCGGCGATCAGCGGCGCAGCGCCAAGGCGATCAACTTCGGCCTGATCTACGGCATGAGCGCCTTCGGCCTGGCCAAGCAGATCGACGTCGGCCGCAAGGAAGCCCAGCAATACATCGACCGCTACTTCACCCGCTACCCGGGCGTGCTCGCCTACATGGAACGCACCCGCGCCCAGGCGGCCGAGCAGGGCTACGTCGAAACGCTGTTCGGCCGCCGCCTGTACCTGCCGGAAATCCACTCGAAGAACGGCGCCATGCGCAAGGGTGCCGAGCGCACCGCGATCAACGCGCCGATGCAGGGCACCGCGGCGGACATCATCAAGCGCGCGATGATCGCCGTGGACGGCTGGCTGCGCGAAAGCGGGCTGGATGCCCGGGTGATCTTGCAGGTGCACGACGAACTGGTGCTGGAGGTGCGCGCGGATCTGGTCGAACAGGTGCGCGAAGCGATCTGCCCGCTCATGGGCCGTGCCGCCGAACTGGACGTGCCGCTGCTGGTGGAAGCCGGCGTCGGCGACAACTGGGACGAGGCGCACTGACGATCGGTGAAAAAATTTTTTCCGCTTCGAATGAACTAATTCGGAAATCGCCCGGTCAGAGCTTGCGAAGGGTGTAAAAATCCTTCGATGCTCCTTGTTGTGTTAAGTGTTGGCAGATCTCTGGACCCCGCCCTAGCGGTCCGGATTTGAACCTCGAACTTCCCCTCCCCCAATGAAGTTCGAGGTTTTTTTTGCCTGGAAGAAAGGTCGGACGGGAGCATGGGAACCGCGAGATTCCAGCTTGACTGCGCAACATCTTGCACACCCCTGATGTGGATAACCCTGTTGATAGAGTGCTGCAGGCTCCACGTTTCGGGCTCTCGGAGCATCTGCGCAACTTCTTGCACAGGGGTGCGCAAGAAGTTGCACAACTTTCTGTGCGCCGGATCACAAACGACTTTCGGCAGGTTCTGGGTACTTACACAATCTATT
Source organism: Pseudomonas lopnurensis (assembly GCF_015070855.1). Classification (GTDB taxonomy): domain Bacteria; phylum Pseudomonadota; class Gammaproteobacteria; order Pseudomonadales; family Pseudomonadaceae; genus Stutzerimonas; species Stutzerimonas lopnurensis. Next base: position 716 of record NZ_JADDIX010000004.1, on the reverse strand, counting down.
GATTAATAAGTATTTTCTGTTTCTGGCACGGCGCTTGTACTGAGAAGCTCGCCATTCGGCATTCATTCCAGACAAGGAGAGCACCCATGCCAACACCCGCGTACCTGTCCCTCGAAGGCACCAAGCAAGGCCTGATCACCGCCGGCACCTTCACCGAGGACTCTGTGGGTAACATCTTCCAGGAAGGCCACGAAGACCAGATCCTGGTACAGGCCTTCCAGCACCAGGTCATCATCCCGCGTGACCCGCAATCCGGCCAGCCGACCGGCCAGCGCGTGCACAAGCCGCTGATGATCACCAAGGTCTTCGACAAGTCCTCGCCGCTGATCTTCAACGCCCTGACCTCCGGCGAGCGCCTGAACAAATGCCGCCTGGAGTGGTACCGCACCTCGTCCACCGGCACCCAGGAGCACTACTTCACCGTCGAGCTGGAAGATGCGGTGATCGTCGACGTGCAGTCGCGCATGCCCAATTGCCAGGACCCGAACATGTCCCACTTCACCCACCTGGAAGACGTGCACTTCACCTACCGCAAGATCATCTGGACCCACGAGGTCTCCGGCACCTCCGGTTCCGACGACTGGCGCACCCCGATCGTCGGCTGATCCGCCGCGGTCCACTTCGGCCGGGCGTTGCCTGGCCGAAGGCTTTTTGCGAAGCAGTAGACAGAAAACCAACCTGCCGTTGCGCAATGCGGACCCAGCGCATCACAGAGC
>NZ_JADDIX010000039.1:23748-69603 GCF_015070855.1 Pseudomonas lopnurensis | reverse complement strand
CGAGCATGGCGATAGTGCGGATAGGGGGATGCTGACTGGAGCTCTAGGGGGGGGCTCGGGCTCTTTCTTTCAGTCATGGGGGGGATCGCACTTTTAAGTGGGAATGCCGAGGGCATGGCTCAAGCACTTCTTATTGCCTTGGCAGGCACCGTGACTCCGTTTTTATGGGAAGTCCTGCGTCCCATGCCCCTTCCCATCCTGCTCAACCGCCGCACCCGCGAGCTGTATTTCGAGCAGGATGGCGAGCTGTGCCACGCACCGTGGGACGGTATTGCCGCAGTGGCCTATGCCTACGGCACCGTCGGCCCCTATACCGCGGGCATGCGCCATGCGGCTCTCGAAGCCCTACTGCACCGCCACGGCCATCCTGAAGAGCAGGTACTGATCAACCTCGGCTCGCCCATCGGCAAGAGCCTGGAGATGCAACTGGGTTTCTGGGAGTACCTGCGCGCCTATATGGACAATGGCCCCTGGTTCGACGAGCAGGGCCGGCATAGCGAATCGCCCGAGTTCAATCAGAGCCTACTGGAGGTGCGTAAGAGCAAGGGACAGTCGGTACGCCTGTATTGGGGGCTTATCAAGGACGAATACCGGGCCAACAAGGGGCGCAACTTTCTCAGCTACGCCGATTTCATGCTGCTGTTCGGCAGCATGCTGCTGTTGCCCGTGCGAGCCCTGCAAAACTTCACCTACGCCATCGCCAAGCGCCGCTCGCGCAGCCAGTGGCCGCAACTCATTCGTGAGCGCCTGCGTGCCGATGGTCCGACCAGCCGCCTGGTCGACCTGGAGCAGGGCCAGCCGCGTGCCTGATCTGAACGCAACGTTCGCCGAACGAATCCCGGGTTCCCGTTCCCGGTGGTCCGTCAATTCATCTGCGCGAGCAAGGCACGCTGTCTTCCCGCCTGGCGGCTCACCTCGTCCGCCACGCCATAGGTGTCGTGCTGCAGCTGCAGGCCATGGCGGGCCAGCTCCTGCAAGGCACAGAGCTTCTGGCTGATTTCTTCGGCCGCCAGCTCCTGCTGCGTACCCGCCCCGGCGATCTGGCCGCCGATGTCGGCGATTTCGCTGACGTGACGAGCTATGTCGGCGAGGGCCTGAGAGGTGGCCTCGACCTGCTCGACACTGGCCCGCGACTGCTCCAGGCCCTGCTGCATACGACTGACCACCTCGCCCGTGCCCTGGCGCAGCGCCTCGATCATTTGCTGGATCTCGTCGGTGGAGGCCTGGGTGCGCCGGGCCAGGGAGCGCACCTCGTCGGCGACCACGGCGAAGCCACGGCCGTTGTCGCCGGCCCGCGCCGCTTCGATGGCGGCATTCAGCGCCAGCAGGTTGGTCTGTTCGGCGATGCCGCGAATCACCGCAAGAATGCCGCCGATGGTCTGGCTGTGCCGGCTCAGGACGCCGATCGCCTCGGCCGAATGATCCAGCGTGCCGGCCAGGGCGCCGATACGTTGGTGCGCAGCCTCCACCCGCCGCTGCCCCTCGGCGCTGAGCGCCTGTGCCTGCTGGGTAAGCCCGACGGCATTGCTGGTATTGCGGGCCACTTCGCGGATGGTGGCGCCAAGCTGTTCCACCGCCGCGCTGATCGCATCGAGGGCCTGCTGTTGCCGCTCGGCCACGCGGTTGCCGCTGCAGAGCAGCTCGCGAGTACGCTCGGCATGGCTGGCGACCCGGCCGCTGCTGTCGCCGAGGCGCGCCACCATCGATGCCAGGCGTGCCTCCAGCAGGCGATTGCCCAGCTGCAACTGGCCGATTTCATCGATCCGCCCGGTGTATATCAGTTGCTTGATCGGATGTTCGACGAGCCGTCTGCTGTGAGCCACCAACCGGGCGAAGGGCCGCGCATGCAGACTCAGCAGCAGCCAGCACAAGCCGACGCCGCCCGCCAGCAGCGCCAGTGCGAAGGCCGGCGCGGTGTTCGCGGCCAGCAGGCCGAGCGGGGTGAACGCCAGCGCGGCCAGCAGCACCTGGACACGGGTGCGGCCCAGCCATTGCCAGCGCAGCGCCGCGGGTTGTTTGCCTTGGCTACGGACCCGGTAGATGTCCGCCGCCCGCTGGATGGTGTCGGCGTCCGGCAAGCGATAGATCGCCTGGTATTCGCTGACCGCATCGCCATCGAACACCGGACTGATGAAGGCATCGACCCACAATGGCCGGCCATCGGCGCCACGGTTCTTCATCATGCCCATCCACGGCTGGCCGCGGCCCAGGGTATTCCACAGGTCCGCGATCGGGCCGGCCGGCATGTCCGGATGACGCAGCAGGGATGCCGGGCGCCCTTCCAGCGACGCCGCGGATGCGCCGAGTTGCCGGCACAGCGCCGGGCTGGCGTAGAGAATGTTGGCCTTGCTGTCGGTCAGCAGCACCAGTTGGTCGCTAAGTGGGTCCGGTTCGTGGTGGTTCTTTTGCATGGTTTCCTCGTGCGCGGCGGGAGCGAAACAAGGCGCACCGACGGGAAACCGCCAGTGCGCCTTGCTCGACATGACAAAAGGTTGCGGCCCGGCAGAGCACCGGTCCGCGGGGGCTCAGTTACCGGTGGCGCGCATGTGCTGCACGCTGAACATCTCCGGCGGGCTCAGCTTGGCGTCGACCACGCCCTTGAACTGCCCGGAGGTGCAGTGCATGGCCTGCACGTCGATCATGCTGAAGCTGTCGTCGATCGACACCCCGCTACCTTTGTTGACTGGCAAATGGTGGTCGGGGTGGGCCTGGCCGATGGTGAAGGTCTTCCACAGACTGCCCTTGCGGTCGTAGGAGATGGTGCGCGGCACGGTGAAGGTTTGCGCGTCCATATAATGCACACGCTTGGCCAACGGGTGGCCGGCGTCCACCGGTGCGGCTTCCACTTCATAGACCTTGCGCAGTTGCCAGGTGATGTTGGGGAAGCAGCCGCCCTGGCCGCCGAACGCCACCACCTGGTAGCCCTCGCTGTCCTTGTGGGTTTCGCTGTCCAGGCTCAGGTCGTTGTGGTTGTAGAACGGCATCAGCATGAAACGGGTTCCCTTGTAGGTCCACTTCATGTCGGAGATGCGCCCGTTGTAGCCTTCGAAGTCCTCGATCATCAGGTCCGAGCCAAGGAAGGCGTCGGTCACCTGGCCGGTGGCCAGACGCCGCACGCGGCGCTGGAAGCCGAGGTACAGCCAGGAATTGTCGCGCTTCAAGTCATCCTGGGCGCGGTGGATCAACAGCTGGGTGTTACGCACGTCGTGCGGCTCCAGCACGTTCACGTAGATACCGCGGAACAGATCCGACGGGTTCGGCGTGATCGCCGGCTTCGGGTCCTGGTTCACCCGGCCGGTGAAATTCAGGAAGTGGAAGTTGAACTTGATGGTCCGCTCCACCTTGCCCGAGTTCATGTCGCGGAATTTCCAATAGAACGGCTGGATCGCCGCACTGTCGCCCCAGTTGTAGCCGTACTTATAGTTCCAGGCGAGCTTTTCGCCGGCACGCGGATCGTTGACGTCCGGCTCCTGGGGAAACGGCCGGCCGGCGACCCAGCCCTTGATCTCGCCCGGCTTGGCGCCGAGTTGAATCTTGTCCATGCCTTGGCGGGTAGCCTCGACGTAGTTGGGGTGCAGGTCGAAGGAGGTGGTTTCGCCAACCTTCAGCTCGGCCCAGCCCTTCTCGATGAAGCCGTAGAAGGCCGGATCGAGGATGTCCTTGAACTGGGCGACATTGCCCTGGTTGATGGTCATGCCGGCGCTCAGCCCGGCAAAGCTCGGCTTATTCTTGGCATAGGGCTGGAAGGACTGCTCGATCACGGTTTCGTCAGCGGCCTGCGCACAGCCAGCGGCAAGCGCAAGCGTCAGCACGCCCAGACGGAAGGTGTTCTTGTTGTTTTTCATGAGGTTCTTTCCTTGTGATCAGAAGCTGTAGCGCAGGGTGAGTTGCAGTTCGTCTTCCTTCTGGGCCATGCCAATGGGGCCGGCGCGGAAGCGCCCAAGTGGCTCATAGCCGCCAAGGCCCAGGGTATAGCCCTCCGGCTGGCCGGCGCTGGTGAAGGGATCCCATGGGTTGCAGCTGCGGCAATCGTCGTACTCGCGCGCGCCGCGGCCGACCTTGACGTTGGCACCGGCGATGATTCGCAAGTTGTCGTTGAACAGGTACTCGACGCTCGGCGCGATGGCGGTGGCCCTGGCCCTGAAGTCGTGGGCGGCGAGCAGCTGCGGGCTGAGACGGTCGTTCATCCACCAACCCTTGAACAGCAAGGTGGCGATCCAGTTCTGCTCCCAGTCCGGCATGCCAGCCTTACCCCATGCCCGCTTCTCCTCCTGGTGCTCGTGGATGTGCTGGCCGAACAGCTGGCCGGAGATAAGGAACGCACGGCCTGGGTTGAGGAAGGGAATGAAGACGTTTTTGTCGGCACCGATCACGTAACGGGTCACGTCGGACTCGGAGAACAACCGCGACTGCAGGGTGTTGGCGAACTCCTCGCCCGAGGTGTGCGCCACTTCGAAGCGGAACACGGTGTCGATGGCCTGCGAGTAGTAGTCCAGCGAACCACCGAGCAGGTTGACCCGTGGGAAGTGGATATCGAAGGCAATCAGGCTTGGCCACGGCGCCACCTCGCCGGTGAATCCATTCTGCCCAGGCACGCCGCCACGCAGGGATGGCAGCTGCGAGCGGTAGGTCAACGCATTGAGGCTGAAGCCAAGGTCACCGTAGACACCTTCCAGCTTGATGCCGAACTGGGTGTTGGACAGGCTCCAGGACGGCATATGCGCCTTGCGGATGCCGATCTGTCCGGGACCGAAGTCGGTGGCAACACCACCAGCCGGGCTGGCACCGGCGAAGTTGGCCACGGTGCCACCGTTCTCCCAGAGGTTGTTCATCCCGCGGAAGAAACAGGCCGCATCGAGGATCGAGTTGGGCGTGCCGCACTGGCCGAGGTTGTGCGGACGGAACTTGTCGAAATTCCACACGAACGACAGGTTGAGGTCGTCGAACACCTCGCCGGCGCCCATGCGCCAGTCAGCCTTGGCGATCCACATCGGGATGCGGATGTCCTCCAGCTCGTCGTAGATGTTGTTGCGCGAGTAGTCCACCGGGTTGATCACGTCGAGCACGCGGAACAGGTCGGTACGGCCCCAGATCACCTGCTGCTTGCCGACCCGCCAGCTGACCATGTCGCCGTTGGGCAGGTCATGGTCGAAGTCCATGTACAGCTCGCGGATGAAGTCCAGCCGCTCGTTGAACTCGGGGAAGCGCAGGTCGTTGCTGTCGGCGTCCAGGTAGTCGTCGATGCAGCCGCGGCTGTCCTTGTCGCAGGGCCGTACCGGCACGCCGAAGGCGACGCCGCCACGGGTCTTGTGCAGCCTCTCGCCGAGCACCAGCATGCCTTCGTTGGGGTTGTTGGCCGGATCGAAGGTATACGGCAGCTGCAGTCCGCCACCGTGGGGCACGCTGTTGCCCGCCGCGCTGTTTTCCAGGGTAATGGCACCGCCCGCACCACTGCCGTATTCGCTGGAATTGAGGTCGTAGACCCCGTCGTAGCTGCCACGGAAGGTGCCGTGGAACTTGATGTTGCGAAATGCGCCGCGGTCTTCCAGGGCACGGTCGGCGTTGAGCTGCAGCGTGTTGCGGAATTTCGACAGGCCGGCCGAGTCACGCACGTGGGTGGCGTTCTCATAGAAGCCGGTATAGCGGGTTTCCTCCTCGGCCAGCGCGCTGGCCAGCGGCATCAGGGCCACGCCGGTACCGCCGAGCATGGCGAATCCCAGGTTGCGCAGGTTCGTTCTTGTTGTTGTCTGCATGGCAGTTCCTCTTGCGATCATGGTTGAAGCCGCGCACCCGGTTCAAGCCGGATGCGTAGCCCCCTCTAGCAACCCACCCTCGACCCGTTGGGCCGGGGACAGGGATTCGGTGGGCAGGTCGTGGCCGGCATGGATGATGCCGTCTTCGTCCGCATAGGCATCGGTGATGAAGCGAGGCTTGAATACCAGCACCCAGGCGGGCACCAGCAGCATCGAGGTGAAGCCATTGAGGACGATCATCACGCACAGCAACAGCGCGGCGTCGGCCTGGAAGCGCAGGTCGGAAAGCAACACCCACATGATGATCCCGGCCATTAGAGTGATCGCCGTAAAGCTCACGGCCATGCCGGTGGTGGCGATGGCACGGTGCACGGCGCTGGCGAGACTGCCGTTCTTGACCATCTCCTCGCGTATGCGGTCCATCATGTAGATCGAGTAGTCGATGCCTACACCGATACCGACAGCGATCACCGGCACCGTGTTGATGTCGATGCTCATCCCCGCCAGGCCCATGTAGGCATAGGTCAGCACGGTGGCGAAGAGCATCGCCATCAGCATCATCAGCCCGGCGTGCCAGCTGGTGTAGAAGACCATGACGAAGGCAAAGATCAGCAGGAACACCAGCGGAAGCACCAGCAGGTTGGTGTCGAAGGCCGACTCGTTCATCGCCGCGGCCACACCCAGGGTGCCGCCGGCCAGGCGTATGGACAGGCCGGGAACTTCCTCGCCGTGCTCGGCGATCCACTGTTTGGCCATATGGATGGCGCGGCGGATGGTCTCGCCCTGGCGATCCTTGTAGTAGAACACCAGGTTGGCGATGCGGTCGTCGGTGTCGTTGAACTCGTTGAGCGCGCCGGGAATCGGGCTGGAGGCCATGTAGGTGAACATCAAACCACCCACGTAATCGGCATCGTGGGGAATCTGGAACCAGCGCGGATCGTCGTTGTGCATCAGCCGGTTGACCTGCTTGACCAGGTCCGGCAACCCCTTGCTGCCGCCTACCGAGGGATCGCCGAGCATGTGCGCCTGCTGCGACTGCAGTGCCTTGAGTACCTCGGGACGCTTGATGCCGCCGGCTTCCGCATGCTCGGCGATGATGTACAGCTCTTCGGAGCCGGGGAAGCGCTCGTTGATCTCCTTGGATGAGACGTTGTAATCATGCTCCGGATAGAGAATCGGCGAGCCCGGTTCGGAGTCACCAATGGTCACTTTCGAGGAGGCCCAGAGTCCGGCGAGGATTGCCAGCGCGGCGATGATCAGCAGCTTGCCGGCCGCACCGGGACGCGCGACGGTCGCGGCGCAGGTTCCTCCGACATGCCGCAGGAAGGTTTCCTTGATTTCGGGATTCTTTGGCGTTGGCAGGATGGACAGCAACAGTGGCACGCCGATCAGCACGGAGAAAATCACCGTTGTCGCCCACAGCGAGGCATAGATACCAAGCTTGGTGTTCAATGCGATGGATCCGATGGCGATCAGCGCCAGCCCGATGGCGTCCGAAGCAATGCCCAGAGTGCCCGGGCGGAACAGACTGTCGAAGGTCGCCCGCGCCGCCAACTGGCCATCGCCGAGTACACGCACTTCCGCATAGTAGCGCTCGACCAGTTGCACGCCATGGCTCATGGCGCGCGCCGCGATCAGGAAGGGGATCACCAGACCCAGCGGATCGAGGTTGTAGCCCAGCAGGCTGATGATGCCCAGGCCCCAGACGGTCGAAATCATCACGCCGCCGAGTGGGATCAGCACGCCGTAGGCCTTGCGGAAATGGAACACCAGCAGCGCCAGCATCGCCAGCACGGTGAACAGGAAAATCTGCAGGATCTGGTCCATGTAGGTGTAGGCCCAACCCACCAGCACCGGTTGCCCGGTCGCGTAGAGGGTCACGCCCTCGCGCGTCTCGGCCTGGCGCAACGCCTGCAACTGGGCGAACGTCTGCTCGTAGTCGAGCTGGCCTTCGATCAACTGCGCCTTGACCAGAGCCACCTTGAGGTCCGGTGAAACCAGAGGGCCGTAGACCCGCGGATTAGCCACCACGTCGGCCTTCATTGCGCTCAGTTGGGCCTCGTCCAGCGGGCCGAACTCGGACTGGTAGTAAGGCTCGGAATTGATGCTGCCAACCTCGGTCAACCAGATCTTGCGCGAGTTGCGGTGGGTCAGGCTGCTGACCAGGTTGTGGTTGACCCCCGGCAGGCTGTCCACCGCCTGGGTGACACGGTCGATGGTGGCCAGGTTTTCGTTGCTGAACAGATCACCCTCGGTGAACTCGACGCCAATCACCAGCACGTTGGCGCCGCCGAAGGTGTCCTTGATGCCGTTGTGCAACTGGATATAGGGATGCTCCTGCGGCAACAGGTCGGCGAAGTCGGTGTAGATCTTCAGCGCCGGAATGCGCATCGCGAACAGCAGCGTCAGGGCAGCGATGACCATTAACACGCTACGCGGATGGCGAAACAGCCAGACCTTGACCAGATAGAAGACATGCGTGAAGTGATGCAGGGACATGGGCATTGGCCTCACTGTTCTTGGACGGCGGTCAGGGACGGACGGGTATCCAGGCTCAGCAGCAGCCCCTTACCCCCCGCGACGGTCAGACGGTGGTCGGCCGTCATCGTGGCGGCACGCAGATAAACCGGCTCGCTGGGTGTCGCCATGGCCTGCCAGCGATTGCCGACCAGGCGCAGTACGCTGCTGTGATCGCCGATGGCGAACAGACCATCGGCGTTGGCGCTGAAGGAGAAAATCGGGGCACTGACCGGAGCCTCCTGGCGCTCCCATGTCTGCCCACCATCGGCGGTGTGGTAGATGAAACCGTTGAGGCCGCCGACCCAGCCTTCGCTGAGGCTGCGGAAATGGCTGGCATGGGGATAGAACTCGTCCGGCAGGCTGCCGGCCGGATCCCAGTTCTGGCCACCGTCGGTGCTGGTGAAAACCAGCCCGAACTCGCCAGTCACCACGGCCTGCTTCTGGTTTAGGAACTGCAGAGTCGTCAGCATCGCGTCTTCGTCAAGGCTGCTCTGCGCCCAGGTCGCACCTTGGTCGCGGCTGCTCAACAGCGTGCTGTAGCTGCCGGCTACCCACCAGGCGCCATCGGGCGCACAGGCAGTGGTAAGCATCTGCTCCTCGGTCTGCAGGGCATGTTCACGCCAGCTCTGGCCGCGGTCCGCGCTGTGCCACAGTCGGTTGTCGAAGCTCAGGGCAATGAAGCTGCCGTCGGAGCAGGCATCGAGAGCGATCAGGCTGGGATGTCCGGGCAGCTGCTGGCGCTGCCAGTTGCGGCCTTGATCCTGGCTGACCAAGATCACGCCATCGTTACCGACCAGCACACTGGTCCCGGCGTCGCTGGCGAGCGCCTGGTAATAATCGGTGCGTAGGCTGGCCTGGGAGGTTGTTGCGGTAACCCCCGCCAGGTTCAGATCGGCCTCACAGCCAGCCAGCAGAACGGGCAACAGCAGGGCAACGGTGGAACGAGGCACGCGAGTCAAGGCATTCGCGCAGGTCAGGCCCTTGCGCGGGTTAGAGATGAAGCTCATTACGGATCACCACTCGATTGTTATTGTCTTGCAGCGGTTGATGACCCTGGAGCAACGCCTGTGCCAGTCCTCGATATCCGGCCGAGGCTTGATCTTAACCCAATGATTTAGTTGGAATTCTTATATGAGTACGTGCACTCCGTGACCGTCCAGCAGCCATACTTCTTCGAAGCGGGGTTCAGCAAATAGTCAAAACCGACGAGGGGTTGCTCATTTGGTGAAATGCCGTTTGCGGTAAGGCATCCTGCAACGCGAACGTGGCCGAACAGTGCCCTCCTCAACGAACGACACGGGGGGGCCATCGACACTATTTCCGGAGCTGCAGCGAGTTATCCGCCGGTTCGGATCGATCCAGAGCGGCACCTGTGGAGTCCGTCGTGGTAACAAGGGCGAGATGCCTATGACAAACACTAATGAACAACAAGCAAAGGAAGATAAGATCTTGCTGCACGGCAATGCACACAGGCGCAGAAAAAATTTCGAAGGCCGCAGCCTCTTTTCGCCAGAACTCACCTACCCTCCGAAACCCCCGAGCTGAAGGGAAGCACCTGGCCAGCCCTGACCGCTCAGCTCTCGACGCCGGTTTTCCTCAGCCGATAGGCCAGTGCCGGGCGACTGAGACCGAGCAGACGCGCGGCGCCCGAGACATTTCCGTTGGCCTGCCGCATGGCTTCCTGCATCAAACTCTGCTCGATTTCGTCAAGGCTCAGGCCGCTGCTTAGCAATTGACTTACCCAGTTGCCGCGACCACTGCTCGGTGAAACCAATACTCCGTCCGACGATACCCGTGCGCTATCGATCGAGTGCTCCTGGGGCGGTCGGGTAAACAGGGCGGGTACGCTGATACTTTCGTTCGGATCGGTAAGGATGATGCCGCGCTCGATGATGTTTTCGAGCTCACGGATGTTGCCCGGCCAGCTGTAATGCAGGCAGGCCTCGAGCGCGCGGTCCGACAGGCCGAGGGTTATCTTGCCGTATTCCTCGTGAAAGCGCTGGATGAAATGTTCCGCCAGTAGCGGGATGTCCTCGCGACGTTCACGAAGCGCGGGGATCGCTACCGGAAAGACATTCAGCCGGTAGTACAGGTCGGCGCGAAAACGTCCGGCCTTGACCGCCTCGGCCAGATCTTCGTGAGTCGCCGCGATGACCCGTACGTCGATCGTGCGCGTACGGTTGTCCCCCACCCGCTCCAGCTCGCCTTCCTGCAGGACGCGCAGCAGGCTGGCCTGGGCGCGCGGGCTGAGTTCGACCACTTCGTCGAGGAAGATGGTGCCTTTGTCGGCCCGCTCGAAGCGGCCCATGCGCGACTGGGTGGCGCCGGTAAACGCGCCTTTTTCAACGCCAAACAGTTCCGATTCGATCAGATCGGGCGGGATCGCCGCGCAGTTCACCGCGACGAAGGGCTCGGCGGCGCGCTTGCTGCGCAGATGCACGCTGCGCGCGATGACTTCCTTGCCGACGCCGGTTTCGCCGAGCAATAGCACCGAAACCTTACTCTGCGCAGCCTTCTCCATCATGTTGCGCACGGTCTGGTAGGCAGGCGTCTGACCGATGCCATAGTACTGGCCTGCCTGCTTGTCGAGGTTGGTGCGTAGAGAAACCAGTTGCGACTGCAGATCGTAGAGCTCCTCGATGATCGGGTCGCTCTGGAAATAAACCTTGAAGGCGCTGGTGTCGCCCCATTCCTCTGCGGTCTTGCCGATGATGCGGCACTTGTCGTCGCCACGGCCGCGGCAGCTGACCTCCTGGAAGATGATCTCGCGCCCCATGAACGCCGAGCTGTAGCTGCAGGCGTAGCCAATGAGCGTCCAACAGGCCGGTTGATCCATCAGGCCCAGCTCGGTCTGGCAGATTTCCACTTCGAAGGAGTCGATCCACTCCACCTCGCAGTAAAACCTTCCGCTCGCCATGTCGATGTCCACCTCGATTGGACGCACCTTGACCATGCCCTTGAGCGAGTGCAATTGAGGCCCAGCGAGGAACATCTCGTATTCGGTGGCATTCGGCCGCAGCTTGCGCGCCAGCTCGGCGTCCTTCAGCCCGGACTGGTAACCCATGCGCAGGAAAAAGCCCTTGGCTCGCTCGGTACCCAGCGTATTGACCATCTCCCGGCGAAAATTGGCCATCGCCGATATCTGCAACAGCAGCATGCGCTGCTCTCCCAGCCAGATCTTGCCTTCGGTGCTCTGGAAATGGATGAGATTGGTGAGGTCGTTGAAATCCGTGTACCGCAGTTGAGGTTTGTATTGGATCGACATGAGCTTCCAAGTCCCCTGATTTATTGTTGTAGGGGGCCGCTGACACGACGTTGAAACGACAGTGCAATTCGCACATTCAACGAGCGGATCGGGCGGCTTTTTCACCGCATGGGCGCAAAGCTAGTCAACCATATTCGCTTTGTTCGGCAGAAGAAAGGTGACCATATGATGTATTTCCGGGTCCCCCGGTCGTGCTGCGCGACACCCTGCGCAGCGGCTGTAAGCATTTGCTCAAGTATTGAAATTTATTTGATCAAATGCTGAAAAAGAACCAGATCCAGCCTCCCTTCCCCTCCTTCATCCCGCCCCATTCATAGACGAAAAATCCTTTAAATACAAAGATCTAAGAGGTGTATCCCTGGCTTGGCATATGCGTTGCTTTAGCCCCTGTGCCCGCAACCTGCCAGGAGCCAGCTTCGATGACAGAGCCAGACATTCCCTTCGATCAGCTGCCCCGCTTTGTCCGGGTGCGCAGTGAGCCCGACGCCAGGTTCGTCGAGTTCGATTTCGCCATTGGTCATCCGGAGCTGTTCGTCGAGCTGGTGATGCCATGCGCAGCCTTCGCCACGTTCTGCCAGCGCCAGCGCGTCGTGCAGATGGACGCGGCAATGTGCCGGGCGGTGGATGAGGACGCGGCCAAATGGCGCTACGGCGATATCGGCCGACGCGAGACGCACGGTTGAGAGTGAGTACGAGCGACAGCCGAATACATAACAAGAAGGTACGGTTGAAATGAGCGTAGAGATCAAGACGAATACGGCGGAAACCCTCCGCCATACCTACGGCAATTTGCAGCGTCGTTTCGGCGACAAGCCGGCCAGCCGTTATCAGGAAGCCAGCTACGACATCGAAGCGACCACCAACTTTCATTATCGGCCGCTGTGGGACCCGCAGCGCCAGCTCAACGATCCCACCCGCACGGCGATCCGCATGACCGACTGGCATGCGGTCACCGACCCGCGCCAGTACTTCTATGGCGCCTATGTGCAAAGCCGGGCGCGGATGCAGGAAACCACCGAGCATGCCTACGGCTTCTGCGAGAAGCGCGGCTTGATGAACCGGCTGCCCGAGGCGTTGCAGCACAAGATCCTGCGTTGCCTGGTGCCGCTGCGGCACGCCGAGATGGGCGCCAACATGAACAACAGCAGCATTGCCGGCGACTGCATCGCCGGCACCATGACCCAGTTGCATATCTACCAGGCCATGGATCGTCTGGGCATCGGCCAGTACCTGTCGCGCATCGGCCTGCTACTTGGCGAGGGCGGTGGTGCAGCGCTGGATCAGGCCAAGGCGTACTGGATGGACGACCCGATCTGGCAGGGCCTGCGCCGTTACGTCGAAGACAGCCTGGTGATCAAGGACTGGTTCGAGCTGACGCTGGCGCAGAACCTGCTGCTCGACGGCCTGACCTACCCGCTGATGTACCAGCACCTCGACCGGCAGCTCGGGGAAGAGGGCGCCGGCAACTTGTCGATGCTGACCGAATTCATGCGCGATTGGTACGCCGAGAGTACCCGCTGGGTCGACGCCATGCTCAAGGTGGTGCTGGCTGAAAGCGACGAGAACCGCGCGCAGGTTCAGGCCTGGGTGGATGTATGGGAACCGCGTGCCTACGAGGCCTTGCTGCAGCTGGCCGAAGTGGCCACCGGCCGCGACGCCCTCGACGAAGTGCGTACCGCGCTGGCCGCACGCCTGCACAAGTCGGGGTTGCGCAGCCCGGGAGTAGCGCTATGAAACAGCTCGCTTTCATCGTGTTCCAGGACAACGACAACGCCCGCTACCTGGTGGACGCCATCACCGAAGACAACCCCCGTGCCGAGGTCCAGTACCAGCCCGCGATGATCCGCATCCAGGCCGAGAAGCGCCTGGAAATCCGCCGCGAGACGGTGGAGGAAAAGATCGGCCGCGAGTGGGACGTCCAGGAGATGCTGATCGACGTAATCAGCATCGGCGGCAACGTGACAGAAGACGACGACAGCTTCGTCCTCGAGTGGAAGAACTAGGAGGCAGACCATGACAATGCAGAAGAAAAAGCTTGGCCTGAAAGACAAGTACCGCTATCTGACCCGTGACATGGCCTGGGAGCCGAGCTACCAGAAGAAAGCCGACATCTTCCCTCACGAGGACTTCGAGGGCATCAAGATCACGGACTGGGACAAGTGGGAAGATCCGTTCCGCCTGACCATGGATGCCTACTGGAAGTACCAGGCCGAAAAGGAGAAGAAGCTCTACGCGATCTTCGACGCCTTTGCCCAGAACAATGGCCATCAGAACATCTCAGATGCACGCTACGTCAACGCCTTGAAACTGTTCCTCACCGGTGTGTCACCGCTGGAATACGGCGCCTTCCAGGGCTACTCGCGGGCTGGCCGGCAGTTCAGCGGCGCCGGAGCACGGGTCGCCTGTCAGATGCAGGCAATCGACGAACTGCGTCACGTGCAGACGCAGATCCATGCGATGAGTCACTACAACAAGCACTTCAACGGCCTGCATGATTTCGCCCACATGCACGACCGGGTGTGGTTCCTCTCGGTGCCCAAGTCGTTCTTCGATGACGCGCGCTCGGCGGGGCCGTTCGAGTTCCTCACCGCCATCTCGTTCTCCTTCGAGTACGTGCTGACCAACCTGCTGTTCGTGCCGTTCATGTCCGGCGCTGCCTACAACGGCGACATGGCCACGGTCACCTTCGGCTTTTCGGCGCAGTCGGACGAAGCGCGACATATGACCCTCGGCCTGGAAGTGATCAAGTTCATGCTCGAGCAGCACGAGGACAACGTGCCGATCATCCAGCGCTGGATCGACAAGTGGTTCTGGCGTGGTTACCGCCTGCTCAGCCTGGTCGGCATGATGATGGACTACATGCTGCCGAACAAAGTGATGTCCTGGGCCGAAGCCTGGGAGGTCTACTACGAGCAGAACGGCGGCGCGCTGTTCAAGGACCTGGAGCGCTATGGCATCCGTCCGCCGAAGTACCAGGAGCAGGCCAATATCGGCAAGCAGCACATCACCCACCAGATCTGGGCGACCTTCTACCAGTACAGCCACGCCACCAACTTCCACACCTGGATTCCCAGCGAAGACGAGCAGCAATGGCTGGCGGAAAAATACCCGGACACCTTCGACAAATACTACCGCCCACGTTTCGACCATTGGCAAGAGCAGCATGCCAACGGCCAGCGCTTCTACAACTCCATCCTGCCGCAGCTGTGCCAGGTGTGCCAGGTTCCGGCCCTGTTCACCGAGCCGGACGACCCGACCCAGCTCAGCCACCGGCAGATCGTGCATGAAGGCGAGCGTTATCACTTCTGCTCGGATGGCTGCTGCGACATCTTCCAGAACGAGCCGGAGAAATACATCCAGGCCTGGCTACCGGTGCACCAGATCTACCAGGGCAACTGCGGCGGGGGGGACGTGCAAACCGTGGTGGAGAAGTACTACCACCTGAAAAACGGCCAGGACAACCTCGAGTACGTCGGCTCGCCCGAATACCTGCGCTGGCTGGCCTGGAAGAAACTCGCCACGCCGCAAGCCCCCGCCGGCACCGGGGACAGGCGCGACGCTGCCTGACGCGTCACCCCGGTCGGGGTGGCGCCGCCACCCCGACCGCCCCTATTCCAAGAACAAGAGGGTCAGTTCATGTCTGTTAACGCCATCGGCGAATACCGCGCCACGCCTCGCGACCTGCAAGCCAATTTCAATGGCATGCAGATGCTCTACGTCCATTGGGAAAAGCATCTGATCTTCTGCTCGCCCTTTGCTTTCCTCGTCGCCCCGGCGATGACCTTCGCCGCGTTCGTCGAGCAGTTGCTCAGCGATGCGATAAAGGCCCACCCGGACAGCGCCAGGGTCGATTTCAACGAAGCTGTCTGGACCCTCAACGGCGAGCGCTTCGTACCGGATTACGCCGCCAGCCTGGAGGCCAACGGTATCGACCACAAAAGCATGCTGCGCCTGAACACCCCAGGGTTGAATGGCGTCCAGGGTTCGTGCAGCTGAGGGGTGTGCCATGACATACAACGTCACCATCGAACCCACCGGCGAAGTGATCGAAGTAGAGGAAGGCCAGACCATCCTGCAGGCCGCGCTGCGCCAGGGCGTATGGTTGCCGTTCGCCTGTGGCCACGGCACCTGCGCCACCTGCAAGGTGCAGGTGCTCGAAGGCGAAGTGGATATCGGCGCGGCCTCGCCGTTCGCCCTGATGGACATCGAGCGCGACGAGCGCAAGATTCTGGCCTGTTGCGCCCTGCCCCAGTCCGACATGGTGATCGAGGCCGATATCGAGGCCGACCCGGATTTCCTCGGCCACCCGGTGGAAGACTACCGTGGCGCGGTCACCGCCCTGGTCGATCTCTCGCCGACGATCAAGGGCCTGCATATCAAACTGGACCGGCCGATGGCCTTCCAGGCCGGGCAGTACATCAACCTGTCGCTGCCCGGCATCGACGGCACCCGCGCCTTTTCCCTGGCCAACCCGCCGAGCAAGGCCGATGAAGTCGAGCTGCATGTTCGCCTGGTCGAAGGCGGGGTCGGCACCGGCTTCATTCATAAGCAACTGAAGGTCGGCAACTCGGTGGAGCTGTCCGGCCCCTATGGGCAGTTCTTCGTCCGCGACTCCCAGGCCGGCAACCTGATCTTCATCGCCGGTGGCTCCGGCCTGTCCAGCCCGCAGTCGATGATCCTCGATCTGCTGGCGCGCGGCGATACCCGGCAGATCACCCTGTTCCAGGGCGCCCGCAACCGTGCCGAGCTATACAACCGCGAGTTGTTCGAGACGCTGGCCGCACAGTACCCGCAGTTCAACTACGTGCCGGCACTGAATCAGGCCAATGACGATCCGCAATGGCAGGGCTTCAAGGGCTTCGTGCATGACGCGGCCAAGGCGCACTTCGACGGCCGTTTCAGTGGCCAGAAGGCCTATCTCTGTGGCCCGCCACCGATGATCGACGCAGCCATCACCACCCTCATGCAGGGACGGCTGTTCGAGCGGGACATCTTCATGGAGCGCTTCTTCACCGCCGCCGATGGTGCCGGTGAGAGCACCCGTTCAGCGTTGTTCAAGCGCATCTGAGGTGAGCATGAACAGTGCCGGCTACGAGGTGTGCGAAGTGCTAAGCGGTCAGTCATTCCGCTGCGCGGAGGGCCAGTCGGTGTTGCAGGCGATGGAGGCCCAGGGCAAGCGTTGCGTGCCGGTGGGCTGCCGTGGCGGCGGTTGCGGGCTGTGCAAGGTGCGGGTGTTGGGCGGCGATTACCGCCGCGGTCGCATGAGCTGCCATCACGTGCCGCCCGAGTTGGCGAGCCAGGGCCTGGCGCTGGCATGCCAGGTATTTCCGCAATCCGATCTGAGCATCGAATGCCTTCGCCGAAATGGCGAAGGCGACAAAAACAACAAGATGAAACAAGAGGTGCCGTCATGAAAAAAGGCGTTATGCGACCCGGCCACATCCAGCTGCGCGTACTCAATCTAGAGAGTGCCCTGGCCCATTACCGCGACCTGCTCGGCCTGATCGAAGTGGACCGTGATGACTTCGGGCGCGTCTACCTGAAGGCCTGGACCGAAGTGGACAAGTTCTCCCTGGTACTGCGTGAAGCCGACGAGCCGGGCATGGATTTCATGGGTTTCAAGGTGATCGACGACGAGTGCCTGGTCCGTCTGACCCAGGACCTGATCGACTACGGCTGCCTGATCGAGACCATTCCCGCCGGAGAACTCAGGGGCTGCGGGCGTCGCGTGCGCTTCCAGGCGCCGTCCGGACACTTCTTCGAGCTGTATGCCGACAAGCAATACACCGGCAAGTGGGGCGTGGAGGAAATCAACCCTGAAGCCTGGCCGCGCAATCTCCAGGGCATGCGCGCGGTGCGTTTCGACCACGCCCTCATGTACGGCGACGAATTGCCGGCGACCCACGACCTGTTCACCAAAGTGCTCGGCTTCTATCTGGCCGAACAGGTGCTGGACGAGGATGGCACGCGCGTCGCCCAGTTCCTCAGCCTGTCGACCAAGGCCCACGACGTGGCCTTCATTCATCATCCCGAGAAGGGTCGCTTCCATCACGTCTCCTTCTACCTCGAAACCTGGGAAGACGTGCTGCGCGCCGCCGACCTGATCTCCATGACCGACACCTCCATCGATATCGGTCCGACCCGCCACGGCCTCACCCACGGCAAGACCATCTACTTCTTCGATCCTTCCGGAAACCGCAACGAGGTGTTCTGCGGCGGCGATTACAACTACCAGGATCACAAGCCGGTGACCTGGATGGCCAAGGACCTGGGCAAGGCGATTTTCTATCACGACCGCGTGCTCAACGAACGCTTCCTCACGGTGCTCACCTGAAGGCCGGCCCGAATTTACATAGAGATTGCACACATGCAAGAAATCAAGCATTTCATTAACGGCGAGTACGTCGGCTCGGCCAGCGGCAAGCGGTTCGACAACGTCAACCCGGCCAACGGCCAGGTGATCGCCAGGGTCCATGAAGCCGGCGAGGCCGAGGTCGACGCGGCGGTCAGGGCGGCACGCGATGCGCTGAAGGGCCCCTGGGGCCGGATGACCCTGGCCGAGCGCAGCGAGATCCTGCATCGCGTCGCCGACGGCATCAATGCGCGCTTCGACGAGTTCCTCGAGGCCGAGTGCCTGGACACCGGCAAGCCGAAGTCGCTGGCCAGCCATATCGATATCCCGCGCGGCGCAGCGAACTTCAAGGTGTTCGCCGACCTGATCAGGAACGTGCCGACCGAGGCCTTCGAGATGGCCACCCCGGACGGCAGCGGGGCGATCAACTACGCGGTGCGCCGGCCCAAGGGCGTGATCGGTGTGATCAGCCCGTGGAACCTGCCGCTCTTGCTGATGACCTGGAAGGTCGGTCCGGCGCTGGCCTGCGGCAATACCGTGGTGGTCAAGCCGTCCGAGGAAACCCCCAGTACCACCGCACTGCTCGGCGAGGTGATGAACGCCGCCGGGGTGCCGCCGGGCGTCTACAACGTGGTGCACGGTTTCGGCGGCGACTCGGCCGGCGCCTTCCTCACCGCCCACCCGGACGTCGATGGCATCACCTTCACCGGGGAAACCGGCACCGGGGAGCTGATCATGCGCGCCGCGGCCAAGGGCGTGCGCCAGGTGTCGCTGGAACTGGGCGGCAAGAACGCCGGCATCGTGTTCGCCGACTGCGACCTGGACAAGGCCATCGAAGGCACCCTGCGCTCGGCCTTCGCCAACTGCGGCCAGGTCTGCCTGGGCACCGAGAGGGTCTACGTCGAGCGGCCGATCTTCGACGAATTCGTCGCCCGCCTGAAGGCCGGCGCCGAAGCGCTGAAGATCGGCGAGCCGAACGACCCGGAGGCCAACTTCGGCTCGCTGGTCAGCCACAAGCACCGCGAGAAGGTCCTTTCCTACTACCAGAGGGCCCGGGACGAAGGTGCCACCCTCGTCACCGGTGGCGGTGTGCCCGAGATGCCGGCGCACCTGGCCGGCGGCGCCTGGGTGCAGCCGACCATCTGGACCGGCCTGCCAGACGATTCGCCGGTGGTCACCGAGGAAATCTTCGGCCCCTGCTGCCACATCCGCCCGTTCGACAGCGAGGCAGAAGCCATCGAACTGGCCAACAGCCTGCCTTACGGCCTGGCCTCGGCGATCTGGACCGAGAGCGCCTCGCGGGCGCACCGCGTCGCCGGGCAGATCGAGGCTGGGATCGTCTGGGTGAACAGCTGGTTCCTGCGCGACCTGCGCACCGCCTTCGGTGGCGCCAAGCAGTCGGGTATCGGCCGCGAAGGCGGGGTGCACTCGCTGGAGTTCTACACCGAGCTGAAGAACATCTGCGTGAAACTCTGAGGACCTGACCATGAACGCACCGCAGCAAGGCCCTGAAATCGGTCGCGAAATTCTCGCCGCCGGCTACCGCACCAACCTGCATGATCAGGGCGAAGGCTTCCCGGTCCTGCTGATCCACGGCTCCGGGCCGGGCGTCACCGCCTGGGCCAACTGGCGTCTGGTGATACCCGAGCTGGCCAGGCAGCGCCGGGTGATCGCGCCGGACATGCTCGGCTTCGGCTATAGCGAGCGCCCGGCCGACGGCCAGTACCACCAGCAGCGCTGGGTCGAGCATGCCATCGGCGTGCTGGATGCGCTGGGTATCGCCCAGGCCGATATCGTCGGCAACTCCTTCGGTGGCGGCCTGGCCCTGGCGCTGGCCATCCAACATCCCGAGCGGGTGCGGCGGCTGGTGCTGATGGGCAGCGTCGGAGTGAGTTTTCCAATCACGCCGGGGCTGGATGCCGTCTGGGGCTACGAGCCGTCCTTCGCCAACATGCGCCGGCTGATGGATGTTTTCGCCTACGACCGCAGCCTGGTCACCGACGAGCTGGCCGAGCTGCGTTACCAGGCCAGTATCCGCCCCGGCTTTCAGGAATCCTTCGCCCAGATGTTCCCCGCCCCGCGCCAGCGCTGGGTCGACGGGCTGGCCAGCGACGAAGCGGACATCCGCGCCTTGCCCCACGAAACACTGGTGATCCATGGCCGCGAGGACCAGGTGATTCCGCTGGCGGCCTCGCTGACCCTGGCCGAATGGATCGCCTGCGCCCAGTTGCACGTATTCGGCCAGTGCGGCCACTGGACCCAGATCGAACACGCCGAGCGTTTCGCCCGCCTGGTCGAGAACTTCCTCGCCGAGGCCGACGCCCTCCATTGCTGAGAGAGACCAATATGGACAAGACATTGATCAACGAGCTCGGCGACGAGCTCTACCAGGCGATGGTCCAGCGCGAGACCGTCACGCCGCTGACCAGCCGTGGCTTCGACATCAGCGTCGATGACGCCTACCACATTTCCCTGCGCATGCTGGAACGGCGCTTGGCCGCCGGCGAGCGGGTGATCGGCAAGAAGATCGGCGTCACCAGCAAGGCCGTGCAGAACATGCTCGGCGTGCACCAGCCGGACTTCGGCTACCTCACCGACAGCATGGTCTACAACAGCGGCGAAGCCATGCCGATCAGCGAACGGCTGATCCAGCCACGGGCCGAAGGCGAGATCGCCTTCATCCTCAAGAAGGACCTGATGGGCCCCGGCGTCACCAATGCCGACGTGCTGGCCGCCACCGAATGCGTGATCCCCTGCTTCGAGGTGGTCGATTCGCGCATCCAGGACTGGCAGATCAAGATCCAGGACACCGTGGCGGACAACGCCTCCTGCGGCCTGTTCGTGCTCGGTGACCAGGCCGTGTCGCCGCGCCAGGTCGATCTGGTCACCTGCGGCATGCTGGTGGAAAAGAACGGCCAGCTGCTCTCGACCGGTGCCGGCGCCGCGGCGCTCGGCTCGCCGGTCAACTGCGTGGCCTGGCTGGCCAACACCCTCGGCCGGTTCGGCATCGGCCTGAAGGCCGGCGAGGTGATCCTGTCCGGCTCGCTGGTTCCGCTGGAGCCGGTCAAGGCAGGCGATTTCATGCGCGTCGAGATCGGCGGCATCGGCAGCGCCAGCGTGCGCTTCATCTGATCGAGGACAGCCTGATGAGCAAGAAACTCAAAGTAGCGATCATCGGCCCGGGCAATATCGGTACGGATCTGATGATCAAGGTGATGCGCAACGCAGAGCACCTGGAAATGGGCGCGATGGTCGGCATCGACCCGGCCTCCGACGGCCTGGCCCGCGCCCAGCGCATGTGCGTGGCGACCACCCACCAAGGTGTCGAAGGGTTGATCAACCTGCCCGAATTCGCCGACATCGATTTCGTCTTCGATGCCACCAGCGCCTCTGCCCACGTACGGAACGATGCCTTGCTGCGTCGTGCCAAACCCGGCATCCGCCTGATCGACCTGACCCCGGCTGCCATCGGCCCCTACTGCGTGCCAGTGGTGAATCTGGAAGAGCACCTCGCCAAGCTCAACGTCAACATGGTCACCTGCGGTGGCCAGGCCACCATCCCGATGGTGGCCGCGGTGTCGCGCGTGGCCAAGGTGCATTACGCCGAGATCGTCGCCTCCATCGCCAGCAAATCCGCCGGCCCCGGCACCCGCGCCAACATCGACGAGTTCACCGAGACCACCAGCAAGGCCATCGAAGTGATCGGCGGCGCCGCCAAGGGCAAGGCGATCATCATCATGAACCCGGCCGAGCCGCCGCTGATCATGCGTGACACGGTGTTCGTGCTGTCCGAGGCCGTCGACCAGGCACAGGTCGAGGCCAGCATCGAGGAGATGGCCAGCGCCGTGCAGGCCTACGTGCCGGGCTACCGCCTCAAGCAGAAGGTGCAGTTCGACGTGATTCCCGCATCCGCGCCGCTGCATATCCCTGGCCTCGGCACATTCAGTGGCCTGAAGACCTCGATCTACCTCGAAGTCGAAGGTGCCGCCCACTACTTGCCGGCCTACGCCGGCAACCTCGACATCATGACCTCCGCCGCGCTGGCTACCGCCGAACGCATGGCGCAGTCGCTGCTGAACGCCTGAGGACCGAGCCATGACCTTCAACCCCGGCAAGAAACTCTATATCTCCGACGTGACCCTGCGCGACGGCAGCCATGCGATCCGCCACCAGTATTCGATCCAGAACGTCCAGGACATTGCCCGCGCGCTGGACAAGGCCCGCGTCGACTCCATCGAGGTGACCCACGGCGATGGCCTGCAGGGTTCCAGCTTCAACTACGGTTTCGGTGCGCACAGCGACCTGGAGTGGATCGAGGCCGCCGCCGATGTGATCCAGCACGCCCGGATCACCGTGCTGCTGCTACCCGGCATCGGCACCGTGCATGACCTGAAAGCCGCCTATGACGCCGGCGCCCGCTCGGTGCGCGTGGCCACCCACTGCACCGAGGCGGATGTCTCGCGGCAGCACATCGAGTATGCCCGTGAACTGGGCATGGACACCGTCGGCTTCCTGATGATGAGCCACATGATCCCTGCCGAGCAGCTGGCGGCGCAGGGCAAGCTGATGGAAAGCTACGGCGCACAGTGCATCTACATGGCCGATTCCGGCGGCGCGATGAACATGAACGACATCCGCGACCGCATGCGCGCCTTCAAGGCGGCGCTGAATCCGCAGACCCAAACCGGCATGCATGCGCATCACAACCTCAGTCTCGGCGTGGCCAACTCCATCATCGCGGTGGAGGAGGGCTGCGATCGCATCGACGCCTCGCTGGCCGGCATGGGCGCCGGCGCCGGCAACGCGCCGCTGGAAGTATTCATCGCGGCGGCCGAGCGCATGGGCTGGAACCACGGCACCGACCTGTACGCCCTGATGGACGCCGCCGACGATATCGTCCGGCCGTTGCAGGACCGTCCGGTGAGGGTCGATCGCGAGACCCTCGGCCTGGGTTATGCCGGGGTCTACTCCAGCTTCCTGCGCCACGCCGAGGTGGCGGCCGCGAAGTATGGACTGAAGACGCTCGACATCCTCGTAGAACTGGGCAGGCGCCGCATGGTCGGCGGCCAGGAAGACATGATCGTCGACGTCGCGCTCGACCTGCTGGCAACTCGCAAGGAGCAACACGCATGAACCGTACATTGACCCGCGAACAGGTGCTGGCCTTGGCCGAGCACGTGGAAAACGCCGAGCTGCAGGCCCACGACATCCACAAGGTCACCAACGACTATCCGCAGATGACCTTCGCCGACGCCTACGACATCCAGTGGGAAATCCGCCGGCGCAAGGAGGCGCGCGGCAACCGGATCGTCGGCCTGAAGATGGGCCTGACCTCCTGGGCGAAGATGGCGCAGATGGGCGTGGAAACGCCCATCTATGGCTTCCTGGCCGACTACTTCAGCGTGCCGGACGGCGGCACCGTGGATTGCTCGAAGCTGATCCACCCGAAGATCGAGGCGGAAATCTCGGTGGTCACCAAGGCGCCGCTGACAGGCCCGGGCTGCCATATCGGCGACGTCATCGCGGCGGTCGACTACGTGATCCCGACCGTCGAGGTGATCGATTCACGCTACGAGAACTTCAAGTTCGACCTGATCAGCGTGGTGGCGGACAACGCTTCCTCGACGCGCTTCATCACCGGCGGCCGCATGGCCAGCCTCGAGGAGGTCGACCTGCGCACCCTCGGCGTGGTGATGGAGAAGAACGGCGAGGTGGTGGAGCTCGGCGCCGGTGCCGCGGTGCTCGGTCATCCCCTGTCCAGCGTGGCGATGCTGGCGAATCTGCTGGCCGAGCGCGGCGAGCATATCCCGGCTGGCACCTTCATCATGACCGGCGGCATCACCGCCGCCGTGGCGGTGGCGCCGGGCGACAACATCTGCGTGCGCTACCAGGGGCTGGGCAGCGTGTCCGCCCGTTTCGTCTGACCTGCGGCCGGCTCCGGCCGGCCTTTTCTCAAGGAAGTCCGATATGCCCATTGCCCAGATCCACATTCTTGAAGGCCGCAGCGACGCGCAGAAGGAAACCCTCATCCGCGAGGTCAGCGAGGCGATCTCGCGCTCGTTGGACGCACCGCTGGCCAGCGTGCGGGTGATCATCAGCGAGATGCCCAAGGCTCACTTCGGCATCGGCGGCGAACCGGCCAGCAAGGTCAAGCCATGAATCTCCAGTTCGTCGAGCCCGACCTGCACTGGCAGGCCGCCCAGCGCGCCGCCGAGGCCGCCATGGCCCATGCCTGCGCGCTGGACATCCGCATCCATGTCGCGGTGGTCGACCGCGCCGGGCGCACTCTCGCGTATCTGCGTATGAACGGCGCCTTCCTGCATTCCGAAGGCATCGCCGTGGACAAGGCTTACACCGCCGCCAGCTTCGGCTTTCCCACCCGCGACTGGCTGGAGGTGCTCGGCGAGAACCCGCGGCTGCGTATCGGCCTGCCGTCGCGCGAACGGCTGGTCGTGTTCGGCGGCGGCTTGCCGATCCTGCTCGATGGCCGCTGCCTGGGCGGCATCGGCGTCTCCGGCGGTTCCGAGGAGCAGGACGAGGCCTGCGCCAAGGCAGGCCTGGAGGCTCTTGACGCCGCAGCACCGGGGGGCTAAAGCGGAACGCCGCCCGGCCCACCCTACGCCTCTCCTCACCGCACCGTAGGGTGGGCTTTAGCCCACCAAGCCCGGCCCTGTCGGTGGGCTGAAGCCCACCCTACTTCAGATAAGCCGCTGCCTACTTGTCCCGATCGATATTGAACGGCGACCAGGCCTGGCGCGTCGGCATCACTTCCAGGCGGTTGATGTTGATGTGATCCGGCAGGGTGGCGACGTAGTAGATCTGCTCGGCGATGTCCTCGGCGGTCAGCGGCGTGGTGCCGCGGTACAGTCGGTCGCTTGCGGCCTGATCGCCCTTGGTGCGGACCAGGGTGAACTCGGTCTCGGCCATGCCCGGGGCGATGTCGGTGACGCGCACGCCGGTGCCCAGCAGGTCGCAGCGCAGGTTGTAGCCGAACTGTTCGACGAAGGCCTTGGTCGCGCCGTAGACGTGGCCACCCGGATAGGGCCAGTGCCCGGCCACCGAGCCGATGTTGACGATGCTGGCGCCCTTGCCGGTCTCGATCAGGGTCGGCAGCAGCGCATGGGTGACGTTGACCAGGCCGGTGATGTTGGTGTCGATCATGGTGTGCCAGTCGGCGAGATCGACCTGCTGCGCCGGCTGCGGGGCCAGCGCCAGGCCGGCGTTGTTGACCAGGCAGTCGATCTGGCGGAACGCGGCGGGCAACTGCGCGACCGCCTCCTGCACCGCGCCGGCGTGGCGCACGTCGAGGGTGGCGACGTGCACCGGCACCTTGGCCGACAGTTCGCCCTTCAACGCTTCCAGGCGCTCGCTGCGCCGGCCGGTGAGCACCAGCGCCCAGCCGGCCTCGGCGAAGCGACGGGCGGTGGCGCGGCCGAAGCCGGAGGTGGCGCCGGTGATGAATACGATCTTCTGTTTCATGCTCTTCCTCTTCTCTGAAATGCCTGACCGTCGTGTAGGCGACGCGGCATAAGGCGCTGTGACGGCGTCCAGCTTAGGGGCCCTGGCCGCCGGGGCAAAGCGCTTCGTGCGCTTATCGCCCAGGACCGTCCGCGCCGCCGGTGAAAGCTTCACTGAATCGTCATCGCAACTTCATCGACGCTTCGCCGGACTGCAATAGTCGCTGACTACCTTCTCGTCTAGACAAGTTGGCCGACTCCCCCGGCCGCACAGACGAGAGGGCAAGACGATGAATGCGGCTATTCGAGTCGAGCGACTGAACAAGACCTTCGCCGGCAAGCAGGCGCTGTTCGACCTGGGGCTGGCGGTGCAGCCGGGCGAGATGGTGGCGCTGATCGGCGCGTCCGGCTCCGGCAAGTCCACCCTGTTGCGCCATCTGGCCGGGCTGGCCTGCTGCGACCGCGCCGCCGGCGGACGCATCGAGGTGCTCGGCCGCGAAGTACAGGCCACCGGCCGCCTGCACGGCGAGGTGCGTCGTCTGCGCGCCGACATCGGCTATATCTTCCAGCAGTTCAACCTGGTCACCCGCCTCAGCGTACTGGACAACGTGCTGCTCGGCTTTCTCGGCCGCATGCCGCGCTGGCGCGGCTCGCTGGGCATGTTCAGCGACGCGCAGAAGTGCCAGGCCATGGCTGCGCTGGAGCGCGTCGGCCTGGCCGAGCGCGCCGCGCAGCGTGCCTCGACCCTCTCCGGCGGCCAGCAGCAGCGGGTGGCGATCGCCCGTGCGCTGACCCAGCAGGCTGAGGTGATCCTCGCCGACGAACCGATCGCCTCGCTCGACCCGGAGTCGGCACGCAAGGTCATGGAAATCCTCGCCGACATCAACCGCCAGGACGGCAAGACCGTGGTGGTGACTCTGCATCAGGTCGACTACGCCCTGCGCTACTGCTCGCGCGTGGTGGCGCTCAAGGGCGGCCGCATCCATTACGACGGGCCCTCTGCAGCGCTCAGCGACCGCTTGCTCAACGACCTCTACGGCGCCGATCTGGACGCCAGCCTGCTGTTCTCCGACCGCGCCCGCGCCGCCGAGCCGCGGACGTTGCAGCTGGTCAACGGCTGAGCCGCCGGCAACGCCCCGCCAACCAACGCCACACCTTCAGGAGTGACCTCCATGTTGAAATCCATCAGCCGCGCCGTCGCCGCCTCCACGCTGCTGGCCGGCGCCCTGCTCGGCACCGCCCAGGCCGCCGAGACCCTCACCTTCGGCATCATTTCCACCGAGTCGTCGCAGAATCTGCGCAGCGTCTGGGAGCCCTTCCTGGCCGACATGAGCGAGCAGACCGGCTACCAGGTGAAGGCCTTCTTCGCCCCCGATTACGCCGGGGTGATCCAGGGCATGCGTTTCGACAAGGTCGACCTGGCCTGGTACGGCAACAAGTCGGCGATGGAGGCGGTCGACCGCGCCAATGGCGAGGTCTTCGCCCAGACCGTCGCCGCCAACGGCAGCCCCGGCTACTACAGCCACCTGATCGTGCACAAGGACAGCGCCCTGAACTCGGTCGAGGACGTACTGAAGAACGCCAAGGACCTGACCTTCGCCAATGGCGACCCGAATTCCACCTCTGGCTACCTGGTGCCCGGCTACTACGTGTTCGCCAAGAACAAGGTCGATGCCGGCCGCATCTTCAAGCGCAGCCTCAACGGCAGCCACGAAGTGAACGCGCTGTCGGTAGCCAACCGGCAGGTCGACGTCGGCACCTTCAACAGCGAGGGCATGGAGCGCCTGCAGATCACCGCGCCGGACAAGGCCGCCCAGCTCAAGGTGATCTGGACCTCGCCGCTGATCCCCGCCGACCCACTGGTGTGGCGCAAGAGCCTGAGCGACGAGCAGAAGAACAGGCTGCGCGAGTTCTTCATGAGCTACGGCGCCAAGCCGGCCGAGAAGGAAATCCTCGCCGGTCTGCAGTGGGCACCGTTCCGCGCCTCGGACAACGACCAGCTGCTGCCGATTCGTCAGTTGGAACTGTTCAAGCAGCGCAGCGAAGTCGCCGCCGACGGCAAGCTCTCCGACAGCGAGCGCCAGGCCCGGCTGCAGGCGCTCGACCAGGAACTGGCCACGCTGGAACGGCGCATGGCCGAGCGCGAACAGAAGACCGCCGGCGCGTAGGGCGGTTGCAACCCGCCGCCCCCTGCATGGCAGCAGCGCCGTATCGGCGGGTTTTACCCGCCCTACATGAGTCCTCGTCGTCCACCGAGAAATTCACATGACCACACTGAGCACCACACCGCCGCTGGCGGGCAACGACAAGCGCAGCTGGCCGCGCCTGCTCGGCTGGGGCCTGTGCCTGGCCGTGCTGGCCTGGGCCTGGCAGGGCGCGGAGATGAATCCGCTGCTGCTGATCCGCGACAGTGCCAACATGGCGACCTTCGCCGCCGACTTCTTCCCGCCGGACTTCAGCAACTGGCAGCTGTATCTCAAGGAGATGGTCACCACGGTGCACATCGCCCTCTGGGGCACCCTGCTGGCGATCGTCTGCGCCATCCCGCTGGGGATTCTCAGCGCCGAGAACATCGTGCCCTGGTGGGTCTACCAGCCGGTGCGCCGGCTGATGGATGCCTGCCGCTCGATCAACGAGATGGTCTTCGCCATGCTCTTCGTCGTCGCCGTCGGTCTCGGCCCCTTCGCCGGCGTGCTGGCGCTGTGGATCAGCACCACCGGCGTGCTCGCCAAGCTGTTCGCCGAAGCGGTGGAAGCCATCGAACCCGGCCCGGTGGAAGGCGTGCGCGCCACCGGCGCCAGCGCGCTGCAGGAAGTCATCTTCGGGGTGATTCCACAGGTGCTGCCGCTGTGGATTTCCTACTCGCTGTACCGCTTCGAATCCAACGTGCGCTCGGCCACGGTGGTCGGCATGGTCGGCGCCGGCGGCATCGGCGTGATCCTCTGGGAAGCCATCCGCGGTTTCCAGTTCGGCCAGACCGCCGCCCTGCTGCTGATCATCATCGCCGTGGTGAGCCTGATCGACCTGCTCTCCCAGCGCCTGCGCAAGCTCTTCATCTGACGGAGTGAGGGCCTGCGCGGCTCTCGAAAAAAAAACCATGCAGTTGTCTAGACAACCCAGCGAACCGCTCTACCTCGAACTCGCCCAGGTGCTGCGGGGCGAATTGCACCACTACCGCAGCGGCGACTTCCTGCCCGGCGAGATGCAGCTGGCGCGGCGCTTCGCCGTCAACCGCCACACCCTGCGCCGCGCCGTCGACGAACTGGTGCAGGAAGGCCGCCTGCTGCGCCGCCAGGGCAAGGGCACCCAGGTGCTGCAACGCCCGCTGGTCTATCCGCTGCAGGCCGACAGCGCCTACAGCGACGCGCTGGCCGCCCTTGGCGTACGCACCGAGGCGCGGCTGCTGGAGCGCCGCCTGCTCAGCGCCAGCGCCGAGGAGGCACGCCACCTGGAATTGGCCGAAGGCACCACGCTGATCGAGCTGAGCACCCTGCGCCTGCTCGATGGCGAGCCGGTCAGCCTGATCCGCCACCGCTACTGCGCCAGCCATGCCGAACTGCTCGCCGACTACCAGGGCGGCTCGCTGCGCCGCTACCTCGGCGAACGCGGCCTGCCGCTGACCCGCCGCTTCAGCCTGATCGGCGCGCGCCTGGCCGATCGCGACGAGGCCGCACGGCTGCTGATGCCGCTGCGCATGCCGCTGCTGTCGGTGTTCACCCTGTCCTGCGACGCCGCCGGGCGACCGCTGGAGATCGCCCTCTCGGCCAGCCGTTCCGACCGCTTCCAGTACCAGGTCGCCACCTGATGGAGAACCCCATGCACACCCGCGAACAATCCCCCCGCCAGCGCTGGATGGCCGTGCTGGCGCGCGCCAGCGCCGCCGAGCTGGCGCCTTTCGAGAGCGCCCTGCGCGACTGCGCCTACCAGCTGATCCGCCCGGCGGAAATCGGCATGACCCTGGTACGCGGCCGCATGGGCGGCACCGGCGCGCCGTTCAACCTCGGCGAGATGAGCGTCACCCGCTGCGTGGTGCGCCTGGCCGACGGCAGCACCGGCTACAGCTACCGCGCCGGGCGCGACAAGCGCCAGGCCGAACTCGCCGCGCTGGCCGACGCCCATCTGCAGGGCGCCCGGCAGAGCCGCTGGCTCGCCGAGCTGATCGAACCCCTGGCCGCCGCGCAGGCCCGTCGCGCCGCGCACAAGGCTGCCGAAACCGCCACTACCCGCGTGGAGTTCTTCACGCTGCTGCGAGGAGAAGACTGATGTATCGCGCCCCATCCGAATTGCTGCAGGCCGCTTTCGACGACCCGGTGCTGGACGCCCAGCAGAGCTTTCGCGCCGCACTCAAGGCGCTGGCCGAACCCGGCACGCGCCAGCCACTGGCCGTGGTCGCCGCCGTCGACCATCTGCAGGCCGCCACCTACGCGCTGTGCCTGAGCCTGCTGGATAACGACACGCCGCTGTGGCTGGCGCCGGCCTTCGACACCCCGGCGATCCGCGCCAACCTGGCCTTCCATTGCGGCTGCCCGGTGGTCGAAGCGCGCGAGGAGGCGATGTTCGCCCTGCTCGACGCCGCCGCACTGGACGACCTGTCCGGCTTCTACAACGGCAGCGAGCGCTACCCGGACCAGTCCTGCACGCTGCTGGTCCAGCTCGATCGGCTCGACCGCGGCCCGGCGCTGAGCTGGCAGGGCCCGGGCATCGACGGCAACCGGCTGGTCGGCCTGCCACTGAAGCCGGCGTTCTGGCAGCAGCGCGCCGCGCGCAGCGACTTCCCGCGCGGGCTGGATGCGCTGTTCTGCGCCGACGGCGAGGTGCTCGGCCTGCCGCGCAGCACGCGCATCGGCGACTCGCTCGCGGAGGTGGCCTGATGTACGTCGCGGTCAAGGGTGGCGAACAGGCCATCGACAACGCCCACGCGCTGCTGGCGAAGAAGCGCCGCGGCGATACCGGCGTCGCCGAACTGGGCGTCGAGCAGATCCGCCAGCAGCTGCCGCTGGCCGTGGCACGGGTGATGAGCGAAGGCTCGCTGTACGACGAGGAACTCGCCGCGCTGGCGATCAAGCAGGCCGCCGGTGATCTGGTCGAGGCGATCTTCCTCTTGCGCGCCTACCGCACCACGCTGCCGCGCTTCGCCGAAAGCCTGCCGCTGGACACCGGCGCCATGCAGCTCAGCCGGCGCATCTCGGCGACCTTCAAGGACGTGCCCGGCGGCCAGCTGCTCGGCCCGACCTTCGACTACACCCACCGTCTGCTGGACTTCGCCCTGCTCGCCGAAGGCGAGCATCCCGGGCCGCGGGTGGATGCCAGCGCCAGCCTGGACAGCTGCCCCCGCGTGCTCGGACTGCTCGGCGAGGAAGGCCTGATGACGCCGGAAATCGACCGCGGCGAGCCGGTGCCGGACCTCACCCGCGAGCCGCTGGAGCTGCCTTGCAGCCGCGCCGAACGCCTGCAGGCACTGGCCCGCGGTGACGAGGGCTTCCTTCTGGCGCTGGGCTATTCGACCCAGCGCGGCTACGGCCGCAACCACCCGTTCGCCGGCGAGATCCGCATCGGCACCGCCGAGGTCTGGATCGAGCCGCAGGAGCTGGGCTTCCCGGTCTGCCTCGGCGAGATCGAGCTGACCGAGTGCGAGATGGTCAACCAGTTCGTCGGCGAGAGCGCCGCACAAGCGCAGTTCACCTGCGGCTACGGCCTGGCCTTCGGCTATGCCGAGCGCAAGGCGATGGGCATGGCGCTGGTCGACCGCGCGCTGCGTGCCGGCGAATACGGCGAGGAGATGCAAGGCCCGGCGCAGCAGGAGGAATTCGTCCTGATGCACTGCGACAACGTCGAGGCCGCCGGTTTCGTCTCGCACCTGAAATTGCCGCACTACGTCGACTTCCAGTCCGAGCTGGAGCTGATCCGCAAGCTGCGCCAGCCGCAGGCCGAGCCGGCCGCAGCCAGCGAACCCGCCAAGGAGAAGCGCGCATGAATGCCCACGCCATTCCCGCCAGCGAGGCGGGCTACAACTTCGCCTACCTCGACGAGCAGACCAAGCGCATGATCCGCCGCGCGCTGCTCAAGGCCGTGGCCATTCCCGGCTACCAGGTGCCCTTCGGCGGCCGCGAGATGCCGCTGCCCTACGGCTGGGGCACCGGCGGCATGCAGCTGACCGCGGCCATTCTCGGCGCCGGCGACGTGCTCAAGGTGATCGACCAGGGCGCCGACGACACCACCAACGCGGTGTCGATCCGCCGCTTCTTCGCCCGCACCGCCGGGGTCGCCACCACCGAGCGCACGCCCGCGGCGACGGTGATCCAGACCCGCCACCGCATCCCGGAAACCCCGCTCGCCGCCGGGCAGATCATGGTTTATCAGGTGCCGATCCCCGAGCCGCTGCGCTTCATCGAACCCAGCGAGCAGGAGACACGGACGATGCACGCCCTGGGCGACTACGGCGTGATGCACGTGAAGCTCTACGAGGACATCGCCACCTTCGGCCACATCGCCACCAGCTACGCCTACCCGGTGACGGTGGACGGGCGCTACGTGATGGACCCCTCGCCGATTCCCAAATTCGACAACCCCAAGCTGGACCGCAGCCCGGCGCTGATGCTGTTCGGCGCCGGCCGCGAGAAGCGCCTCTACGCCGTGCCGCCGTACACCCGCGTGGTCAGCCTGGATTTCGAGGATCACCCGTTCCAGATCCAGCAGTGGGAGCAGTGCTGCGCCATCTGTGGCAGCGGCGATTCCTACCTCGACGAGTTGATCGTCGACGACGCCGGAAGCAAGCAGTTCGTCTGCTCGGATACCGACTATTGCGCGCAGCGCGCCCAGCAACAGGAGAGCCGCCCATGAGCGCCGCCGAACAACTGCTGCACGCCGCGAGCACCGGCACCGAGCCGCTGTTCGCGGTGCGCGACCTGACCCGTCTGTACGGCCCGGACAAGGGCTGCCAGGGCGTGTCCTTCGAGCTCTACCCCGGCGAAGTGCTGGGCATCGTCGGCGAGTCCGGCTCGGGCAAGTCCACCCTGCTCTCGCTGCTCTGCGGCCGCTGTCCGCCGGACCGCGGCACGGTGCTCTACCGCGACGGCATAGGCGACTGGCTCGACCTCTACGCCGCCAGCGAGGCCGAGCGGCGCACGCTGCTGCGCACGGAGTGGGGCTTCGTCGAGCAGAACCCACGCGACGGCCTGCGCATGGGCGTTTCCGCCGGCGCCAACATCGGCGAGCGGCTGATGGCCCAGGGCGTACGCCATTACGGCCAGCTGCGCGCCGCCGGGCTGGACTGGCTGCAACAGGTGGAGATCGACCCGGCGCGCATCGACGACCTGCCGCGGACCTTCTCCGGCGGCATGCAGCAGCGCCTGCAGATTGCCCGCAACCTGGTTTCCAGTCCGAAGCTGGTGTTCATGGACGAACCCACCGGCGGCCTCGACGTATCGGTGCAGGCACGCCTGCTCGACCTCTTGCGCGGGCTGGTGCGCGAACTGGACTTGGCGGTGGTGATCGTGACCCACGACCTCGCGGTGGCGCGCCTGTTGGCCGACCGGCTGATGGTGATGCGCCGCTCGCGGGTGGTGGAGTCGGGCCTGACCGACCAGATTCTCGACGACCCGCAGCATCCCTATACGCAGCTGCTGGTGTCCTCGGTGCTGCAGCCATGAGCGCCATCGTCCGCCCCATCGCCGGCAAGCCGGCTCCTACACCAGCGCGCCGCCCCAGCCGCGCCTGTAGGAGCCAGCTTGCTCGCGATCCGCTGCCCCGCGGTGCCGCAACCATGAATGCTATCGCCCGCCCCATCGCCGGCAAGCCGGCTCCTATGGCAACGCGTCGCCCCGATCGCACCTGTAGGAGCGAGCTCGCTCGCGATCCGCTGCCTCTCGGTACCGCAGCCATGAACGCCCGCGCACGCCCCATCGCCGGCAAGCCGGCTCCTACACCAGCGTGCCGCCCCAGCCGCGCCTGTAGGAGCGAGCTCGCTCGCGATCCGGCCACTTCCCTCCCTCGAGGAGTGCACGCATGAATACCCTGATCGAGGTCCGTGACCTCAGCAAGACCTTCACCCTGCACCAGCAGCACGGCGTCAGCCTGCAGGTGCTGTGCGGGCTGGACTTCGCCGTCGCTGCCAGCGAATGCCTGGTGCTGCACGGCCAGTCCGGTGCCGGCAAGTCGACCCTGCTGCGCACGCTGTACGGCAACTACCTGCCGGCCGGCGGCAGCATCCGCATCCGCCACGCCGGCGACTGGCTGGAGCTGGTCGGCGCCGAGCCGCGCCAGGTGCTCGCCGTGCGCCGGCAGACGCTGGGCTACGTCAGCCAGTTCCTGCGCGTGATTCCGCGGGTGCCGACCCTGGAGGTGGTGATGGAACCGGCGCTGGCCCGCGGCTGGAGCCGTGCCGATGCCGAGGCGCGGGCCAAGGCGCTGCTGACCCGGCTGAACATTCCCGAGCGGCTCTGGCAACTGGCCCCCGGCACCTTCTCCGGCGGCGAGCAGCAGCGGGTCAACCTGGCGCGCGGCTTCATGGTCAGCTGGCCGGTGATGCTGCTCGACGAGCCCACCGCCTCGCTGGACGAAGCCAACGCCGGCGTGGTGCTGGAACTGATCGACGAAGCCAAGGCCGCCGGCAGCGCGCTGATCGGCATCTTCCATGACCGCGCGATCCGCGAGGCGGTCGCCGACCGTTACCTGGACATGACGCAGGAGGACCTGGCCCATGCCAACTGAACAGATACTCAGCAATGCCCGGCTGGTGCTGGCCGATACGCTGATCCACGGCAGCCTGCTGATCCGCGACGGCCAAATCGCCGACATCAGCGAAGGTGCCAGCGGCCTGCCGCAGGCCCAGGACCTGGGCGGCGACCTGCTGCTGCCGGGGCTGGTGGAACTGCACACCGACAACCTGGAAAAGCACATGAGCCCGCGCCCCGGGGTCGACTGGCCGTCCGCCTCGGCGGTGCTGACCCACGATGCGCAGATCGTCGCCGCCGGCATCACCACGGTGTTCGATGCGCTGTCGATCGGCGACATCAACCCCAAGGGCAAGCGCATGCAGCAGCTCGGGGTGATGCTCGAGGCCATCGCCGAGGCCGAAGCGGCCGGGCAGACCCGCGCCGAACACCGCCTGCACCTGCGCTGCGAAGTCAGCCACCCGCAGTGCCTGGCGCTGTTCCGCGAGCTGGTCGAGCAGCCGCTGGTGCAACTGGTCTCGGTGATGGACCACGCGCCCGGCCAGCGCCAGTTCGCGCGCATGGAGAAGTACCGCGAGTACTACATGGGCAAGTACCACCTGAGCCCGGCGGAGATGGACAGTTTCGTCAGCGAGCAGCTGGCCAACTCCGCGCGGCACAGCGACCAGCAGCGCGCCGCCATCGTCGACATCTGCCGCAGCCGCGAGCTGGCGCTGGCCAGCCACGACGACGCGACGCTCGACCACGTCGCCGAATCGGCCGGCTACGGCATGGCCATCGCCGAGTTCCCGACCACCTTCGAGGCCGCCGAGGCCAGCCACGCGCATGGCCTTAAGGTGCTGATGGGTGCACCGAACATCGTTCGCGGCGGCTCGCACTCGGGCAACATCGCCGCCGCCGACCTGGCGCAGCGCGGCGTGCTGGACATCCTCTCCAGCGACTACTACCCGGCGAGCCTGTTGCAGGCCGCGCTGGGCCTGGCCGAGCAGGACAACGATTACGATCTGCCGCGTGCCGTCGCCACCATCAGCCTGGCGCCGGCACGCGCCGCCGGCCTCGACGATCGCGGCGAGATCCGCGTTGGCCTGCGCGCCGACCTGGTCCAGGCCCGGGTGCGTCACGCTCAACCGGTGATCCAGCAGGTCTGGCGCCAGGGACGGCGGGTGTTCTGATGCAGCGGACCGAAAAAGCATCGCCACAAAAGCGGGGGGTACACCACTGGCCCCGTGGGAAGCGCGCCCCCGCGGCGGTTGCAGGCCTGCCAGCAAAACCGACAGCAGCACAACGAGTCGAGCCACCCGCACCAGCCAGCCCCGGCCGGCTCTATACTGCCTGCCCAGCGCAGGCTTTCGACAATCGGGAGTAACCCCATGCAAGGCCGCTTGATCTACCTGATCGGGCCCTCCGGCGCGGGCAAGGACAGCCTGCTCGACGCCGCCCGTGCGCCGCTCGCCGAGCGCGGTGTGCGCATTGCCCGGCGGGTCATCACCCGTTCGGCCGAGGCAGTCGGCGAAGCCGCGCAGTCGGTCAGCGAGGCCGAGTTCGAACGCCTGGAAGCGCAGCACGCCTTCGCTCTCAGCTGGCGCGCCAATGGCCTGGCCTATGGCATTCCGGCGCAGATCGACGACTGGCTGGCCGCCGGCGAGCACGTGCTGGTCAACGGCTCGCGGGGCTATCTGCCAGAGGCGCGGCGGCGCTACCCGGACCTGCTCGCCGTGCTGCTGTCCGTCGAGCAGGACGTGCTGCGCGAGCGCCTGCTGACACGCGGCCGGGAAAGCCCGGAGCAAATCGAGGCGCGCCTGGCGCGCAACGCGCTGTTCGCCGGCGAACTGGACGACTATATCCGCCTGGACAACTCCGCCTCCCTGGCACAGAGCGTCCAGCATCTGCTGGAACTGCTGGACGAGCACCTGCGATGCAACTGACCCTGCTCGGCACTGGCGACGCCGCCCAGGTCCCGGTGTACAACTGCGCGTGCCCGGCCTGTCGCGCCGCCCAGGCCGACCCGCACCGGCGCCGTCGCGCCTGCTCGGCACTGGTGGAATGCGGCGGCCAGCGCTGGCTGCTCGACAGCGGCCTGCCGGACCTCTGCGAGCGCTTCGCGCCGGGCAGCTTCAACGGCATCCTGCAGACGCACTACCATGCCGATCACGCCCAGGGCCTGCTGCAACTGCGCTGGGGCCGCGGGCTGCGCATCCCGGTGCTCGGCCCGGATGATCCCGAAGGCCTCGCCGATCTCTACAAGCACCCGGGCATCCTCGACTTCAGCGAGCCGTTCGCCGCCTTCGAGCAGCGCCCGCTCGGCACGCTGCGGGTCACCGCGCTGCCGCTGACCCATTCCCGGCCCACCTTCGGCTACCTGCTGGAAGGCCATGGGCGCTGCATGGCCTACCTCACCGACACGGTCGGCCTGCCGGACAGCACGCGGGAGTTTCTCCAGGACACCGCGCTGGACGTACTGGTGCTCGATTGCTCGACACCGCCGCGCGAGACGCCGCCGCGCAATCACAACGACCTGACCCGCGCGCTGCAGAGCATCGCCGAACTGCAACCGGCCCAGGCGCTGCTGACCCACGTCGGCCACGAGCTGGATGCCTGGTTCATGCAGCAGCCACGGGAACTGCCGGACAACGTGCGCCTGGCGCGAGACGGAATGACGCTTTAATCGTAGGGTGGACAACGCGAAGCTTGTCCACCGAAGCACCGCGCGCGACGAGGCATCGAGCAAGATCCGCCACGACGCGTGGAAAACGCTTCGCGGTTTTCCACCCTACCGATTCGTTGCCTTGCCACGTAGGGTGGACAACGCGAAGCTTGTCCACCGCAGGCACTCGTGCCCGGCGAGACACGAGCAAGATCCGCCATGACGCGTGGAAAACGCTTCGCGGTTTTCCACCCTACCGATTCGTTGCCTTGCCACGTAGGGTGGACAACGCGAAGCTTGTCCACCGCAGGCACTCGTGCCCGGCGAGACACGAGCAAGATCCGCCATGACGCGTGGAAAACGCTTCGCGGTTTTCCACCCTACCGATTCGTTGCCTTGCCACCGTAGGGTGGACAACGCGCAGCTTGTCCACCGCAGGCGCCCGTGCCCGGCGAAAATCTTGGGCAAGGACAAAACAAGACGCCGGCTCAGCGGCCCGGCTGTGGGCGGAAGCCCGGGACGCTGGCTGGACGTTCGATGCGTGCGGCCGGCAGCGTGCAATTGAGGTCGCGAAACGGGCGGCCGTCGAGCCGTTCCCAGCCGGGGCCCGGGGAAGTCTGGCGGCAGATGATGGTGCCGTCGAGCTTGCTCTGCCACTGGTAATAGGGCGCCGGCGCGGCGCTGGCCAGCAGGGGCAGGAACAGGCTGAGGGCAAACAGGCAAATACGCATGGCGAACTTCGACAGGACGATGCCGCCACTGTAGCGCTTCGCCTGCCGTGCGCAAGCGCCGTCCGGCCGCTCAGTACCAGACCTTCGCCGCCTCGCGCATGAAGATTTCCACCGTCTTCGGCCCGACGCCCTCGAATTCGGCCAG
The DNA here is from genome assembly GCF_015070855.1 of Pseudomonas lopnurensis. Lineage (GTDB taxonomy): Bacteria > Pseudomonadota > Gammaproteobacteria > Pseudomonadales > Pseudomonadaceae > Stutzerimonas > Stutzerimonas lopnurensis. Next base: position 32,064 of record NZ_JADDIX010000039.1, on the reverse strand, counting down.
GCGCTTTTCCAAATCCTTGCGGTTCTCGCTGAGTTCGTGGATGCGCCCGAGCTTGCCGCCGTATTCGCCGTTGAGCTTTCCGCAGAGCTTGAGCAGCCGCTCGGCGGTGGACTCGTCGTAGCGCACGTAATGACCCTCGCCGAGCATGTCCACCACTTGCTGCCAGCTACAGTTGCCGAGTTTGCGCGGGGTATCGCGCTTGTGCTTGTCGACGATGACCCGATAGGCCTCGGCGGCGATGTCCTGCTGGATGCGTTTGCCGAACAGGAAGCTGGCGAGAAACCATTTGAACAGTTCGCCCTCGCCCTGGCCGATTTCGATACCCAGATCTTTCGCACTGATTTCCGCACTCATGGCGCACCTCCGTCGCGGGTTCAGGCCATTCGAATGCCGGCGCGGCTCAAGGTTCGCCGCGACCGCCGGCGAACGTGAGCGAATTCCCGCCGATGGTGGCGCGGCCATGAGCGGATTCTTGCCGATCATTGCCCGAGGCTCACCAGGGAGGCCGCGTCACAGAGCCTCCACGGCGACTGGCACGGCTCCTGCTACACGCTTTGCGCTCGATGCGATTCCAACGACAACAAGAGCTGCCAGCGATTCCTCTTTCCGGGACGCACTCCCGGCACCATCGCCTCTGCGCTTGTTCGTTCGGCCACCGCTTTCACGCCGTGGGCAATCGTCTATCGTCAAAGCTGCGTCAACCAATAAAAACGAACGGAGATCCATCCATGAGACTGACCAAACGCTTGGGCCTGCTCGCTGCCGCTGCAGCCTTCACCGCCAGCACCACGGCCGTCGCCGCACCGACCTTCATCAACATCCTTACCGGCGGTACCAGCGGCGTGTACTACCCGATCGGCGTGGCCCTGTCGCAGCAGTACAACAAGATCGAGGACGCCAGGACTTCGGTGCAGGCGACCAAGGCGTCGGTGGAAAACCTCAACCTGCTGCAGGCCGGCCGTGGCGAACTGGCCTTCTCCCTGGGCGACTCGGTCGATGATGCCTGGAACGGCGTCGAGGATGCCGGCTTCAAGGCGCCACTCAAGCGCCTGCGCGCCATCGCCGGCACCTACAACAACTACATCCAGATCGTCGCCAGCCAGGAATCGGGCATCAAGACGCTGGAAGACCTCAAGGGCAAGCGCATCTCCGTCGGCGCGCCGAAGTCCGGTACCGAGCTCAACGCCCGCGCGATCTTCGAGGCCGCCGGCCTGACCTACAAGGACATGGGCCGCGTCGAATTCCTGCCCTATGCCGAATCGGTCGAGCTGATCAAGAACCGCCAGCTGGACGCCACCCTGCAATCCTCGGGTCTGGGCATGGCCGCCATTCGCGACCTGGCCAGCACCATGCCGGTGAACTTCGTCGAAATCCCCGCCGCGGTGGTGGAGAAGATCGAAAGCGACGCCTACCTGCCGGGCGTGATTCCGGCTGGCACCTACGACGGCCAGGACGCCGACGTGCCGACCGTGGCCATCACCAACATCCTGGTCACCCACGACAAGGTCTCCGATGAGGTCGCCTACCAGATGACCAAGCTGATGTTCGAAAACCTCGGCGCGCTCGCCAACGCGCATTCGGCAGCCAAGGACATCAAGCTGGAAAACGCCACCCAGAACCTGCCGATCCCGCTGCACCCGGGTGCCGAGCGCTATTACAAGGAAGTGGGCGCCCTCAAGTAGCCGCAAGCTGCAAGCCACAAGCTGCCAGTAAAGCGGCGGGTGGCTTGCAGCGACTTGCGGAGCTTGAAAACAACGCCATGTTCCAGATGTCAGCCACGGGCGCCGAATCCCTCACTGACAGCCTGAAACTTGCAGCTTGAAGCTTGAAGCTGCTTTTTCCAGAGAGTGATTCCCATGAGCGAAACCCAAGGACTGCACGCCAGTCCCAGCGAATGGCCGAGGGCGCTGTTCTACGTCGCCCTGCTGTTTTCCATCTATCAGATCATCACCGCCGCCTTCCATCCGGTGACCAGCCAGGTGCTGCGCGCCGGCCACGTCGGCTTCCTGCTGCTGCTGGTGTTCCTCTGCTACCCGGCGCGCGGCAACGCCAAGCCGTTCCAGCCGCTGGCCTGGCTGCTGGGCCTGGCCGGCTTCGCGACATTCATCTACCAGTGGTATTTCGAAGCCGACCTGATCCAGCGCTCGGGCGACATGACCACCGCCGACATGGTGGTCGGCCTGACGCTGATCGTGCTGGTGTTCGAAGCGGCGCGGCGGGTGATGGGCATCGCGCTGCCGATCATCTGCGGGCTGTTCCTGGCCTACGGCCTGCTGGGCGAATACCTGCCCGGTGACCTGGCGCATCGCGGCTATTACCTGGATCAGATCGTCAATCAGCTCGCGTTCGGCACCGAAGGCCTGTACGGCACACCGACCTACGTCTCGGCCACCTACATCTTCCTGTTCATCCTGTTCGGCGCCTTCCTCGAGCAGGCCGGGATGATCAAGCTGTTCACCGATTTCGCCCTCGGCCTGTTCGGCCACAAGCTCGGCGGGCCGGCCAAGGTCTCGGTGGTGTCCTCGGCGCTGATGGGCACCATCACCGGTTCCGGCGTGGCCAACGTGGTCACCACCGGCCAGTTCACCATCCCGCTGATGAAGCGCTTCGGCTACCGCCCGGCATTCGCCGGTGGCGTGGAAGCCACCGCCAGCATGGGCAGCCAGATCATGCCGCCGGTCATGGGCGCGGTGGCCTTCATCATGGCCGAGACCATCAACGTACCCTACGTCGAAGTGGCCAAGGCCGCCCTGATCCCGGCGCTGCTGTACTTCGGCTCGGTGTTCTGGATGGTGCATCTGGAAGCCAAGCGCGCCAACCTGCACGGCCTGCCGAAAGAGGAATGCCCGAGCGCCTGGGCATCGGTGAAGGAACGCTGGTATCTGCTGATCCCGCTGCTGGTGCTGGTCTGGCTGCTGTTCTCCGGGCGCACGCCGATGTTCGCCGGCACCATCGGCCTGGCCCTGACGGCCATCGTCATCCTCGGCTCGGCGATTATCCTCAAGGTCTCCAGCTTCGGCCTGCGCATCGCCTTCTGGATCGCGCTGGGCCTGCTCTGCGCCGGCTTCTTCCAGCTCGGCATCGGCGTGATCTTCGGCGTCATCGCCGCGCTGGTGGCGGCGTGCTGGTTCGTCAAGGGTGGCCGCGACACGCTGACCATCTGCTTGCATGCGCTGGTGGAAGGCGCGCGCCACGCGGTGCCGGTGGGGATCGCCTGCGCACTGGTCGGCGTGATCATCGGCGTGGTGTCGCTGACTGGCGTGGCCTCGACCTTCGCCGGCTACATCCTGGCGGTGGGCGAGAACAACCTGTTCCTCTCGCTGATCCTGACCATGCTGACCTGTCTGGTGCTGGGCATGGGCATCCCGACCATTCCCAACTACATCATCACCAGCTCCATCGCCGCACCGGCGCTGCTCGACCTGGGCGTGCCGCTGATCGTCTCGCACATGTTCGTCTTCTACTTCGGCATCATGGCCGACCTCACCCCGCCGGTGGCCCTGGCCTGCTTCGCCGCCGCGCCGATCGCCAAGGAGCGCGGGCTGAAGATCAGCATGTGGGCGATCCGTATCGCCATCGCCGGCTTCGTGGTGCCGTTCATGGCGGTGTACAACCCGGCATTGATGATGCAGGGCGGTGACTGGGGCGCGACGCTGTACATGCTGTTCAAGGCGGCCTTCGCCATCGGCCTGTGGGGCGCGGTGTTTACCGGCTACCTGCAGCGCAGCATGGCCTGGTGGGAGAAGGCACTGGCCTTCGCCGCGGGCGCCGCGATGGTGCTGTCGATCCCGATCAGCGATGAAATCGGCTTCGGCCTGGGTGCGTTGTTCCTTATCCAGCACGTCTGGCGCGCCCGGCGTGCCGAGCCGGCGGCGGCGTGATCGGTCTCTGTCTGGGGCTGGCCGGCGTGGTATGGGCCGAAGTGCCCACGCCGGCCTTCACCCTGGCGTGGAACCACACCATCGAGAAGATTCGCTGGGAGGAGGATTACCGCGTGACGCCGGCCGGGTTGCTGCTCGGCGAGGCGCGGGTCAAGGGTTCTGGCGCCGGGATGGAAATCCCGGATGACGCCGAACTGCGCGACGGGGCCTGGCACTACCAGCGCCGGATGCCCGCGTTGCCGCTCCTGCGGCTGGGGCGAACCCCCGAGGCGGGGGATTACCAACTGTGTTTCGAGCAGCGTTGCCACGCGCTGAGCGAATGGCTCGGCCCGCCACGCGCGGACCGGCCGGCGCTGGAGGCCTGGGGTTGCGCCTTGGATGAGGGTGGCTCCACCGGCGGCTGAAGGGTTGGCCGGAGGCTGGGAAGGGGGACGCGATCGTGAGGCTGCGTCCCTTTTTCTTGGTGCGGGGTGGCGTATCGAGGCGGTTGATACCTATCCGGCAAGCGGCACGCTGATGAAAGCTTCAGTTTCATTAAGCGATTAGCGAGGTGCTTGAAGGATTGGTTTCGCCCTGCTGGGCGAGTCAACGCTCCAACCCCAGCAACACCGCTTCCCGCTCATCCGCCGGCCGTCCGGCCAGCGCCTCCACCTGCGCATGAAAGCGCCGCCAATCCCCGCCACTGCGCTCGAACAGCGCCGCGAACGCCGCGACCCAGCGGTCGTACAAGCCAAACGGCAGCAGCGAGGCATTGTTCAGCGGCTGGGCGAACCAGCGGTCGAAGCGCCGGTCGCCGCCCCAGTGCGCGTCCCGCAATAGCCGGTACTGCTGGCGCAGGCGCATGAACTCGGCCTGCTTCAGCGCCCGCAGCTCGGCCTCCGGGCGCCCCGAGGCGTACAGCTCGGCCAGCCGCTCACGGGTCTGCAGCAGCAATTCCACCAGTTGCCGATAACGCGCCCGGCCCTGCTCGTCCGGCTCCGGCAGGCCGCGGCTGGCGCGCCACTGGCGCAGGCCCTCGCGCTCGATGAAGCTGGCGTAGGACTCGTTGAAGGCCGTGTCGCCGGGCAGGTACAGCCGCTGATGCGCCAGCTCGTGGAAGATCAGCGCCGCCAGTTGCTCGTCGTTGCGCCGCAGCATGGAGCTGAGCAGCGGGTCGCTGAACCAGCCGAGGGTGGAATAGGCCTCCACCCCCGCGACGTGGGTATCCAGCCCGCGCAACTGCAGGCGTGCCGCTTCGCCGCGCGCCGCGCCCGGGCGGTAGTAGCCGCGGTAGGCCACGCAACCGGCGATCGGGAAGCAATGCTCGAGCGGCGCCACCGAGAATTCCTCGGTGGCGAACAGATTCCACACCACGTAGGGCCGCTGGATATCGGCATACGACCGGTAGCTGCCGTTGTCCGGCAACGCCAATTGCCGGCTGGCGAACGCGCGCGCCTCCAGCACGCCGGCCAGGCGCTGGCGCAGGGCGGGGTTCTGCGCCGGGTCGGCGATGATCGTCTCGATCGGCTGGCGTTGGCGCAGCAGGTCCAGTTGCCCGACGGCCAGTTGGCCGTAATAGCTGCTGCAGCCAATCAGACCAACGGCCAGCAGCACGGGAACCCAGCGCAGGATGCGACGGTCGATCAAGGCGGCGTTGGTATTCGGCATCGGGAAACCGGGTTGCGGGTCGGGACTGGCGCCGGAGGGACGCGCCTAGCGCACCCTACAAAGGCCGCGCACTGCAGGCAATCCCGCGCGGCCGTCATCTGTTCTGAATCCCTCGCCGGGGCCGCTGGTGCCCGGCCGGAGCTTGTCGATGCGCGGTTTCGTCCTTGTGCTGTTGCTATCCAGTCTCACCGGCTGTTCGCTGTGGCTGCCCCAACCCGACCCGGAGCAGGCCTGGGTCGAACTCAGCGCGCACGGCGAAAGCCGGCTGCAGGCGCTGGCGGTGGACGGCCGGGCGCTGGACGACGACCGCTATTTCCAGGTCATGCCCGGCAGCCGCCGGCTGGAAATGCGCTACCGCTTCCAGGTCGACGGCGACGACATCGGCCCGGGCAGCGCGCCGCTGCCGCGCGACTGCAAGCTGACCCTCGAATACGACCGCTTCGCCGCCGGTTCGCGCTATCGCCTGGTCGCCGGCGGCTACGGCTTCCGCCCCTGGGCCAAGCTCTACGACCAGCACCAGTACGTGCTGGCCCGCGCCCAGGAGCAGGGCTGCGGCGACCTCGCCGGGCGTTGAGCGCCCGTTGAAAAGCCGCGCCATCTGGCGCAGGCTCGGTGGTACGCGGCGAGGCCGAAGCGCCTCGCCCACAACCGCCGGAGGGTTTTTCCATGCGCCTGTTTCCCGTCCTGCCGCTCGTCCTGGTGTTGGCCGGCTGCGCCAGCCCGCTGCCGCCGCACGATCCGAACATGGCCTGGGTCGACATGACGGCGCAGCCCAGCGACATCTTCATGTCCGAGCGCCTCGACCGCAAACGCACCCCCGACGGCCGCTATTTCCTGGTGCCGCCGGGTGCCCATGAACTCGAGGCGCGTTACGAATTCGAAGTCAGTGGCGGCGCCTTCGGCCTGTTCGGCGAAACCCATACCATGCGCTGTACCCTGGTGATCCGCTACGACGATTTCCAGGCCGGCCAGCGCTACCTGTTCCAGGCCCGCTCGCTGGGCTTCACCCCGCAGGGCTGGTTGCGCGACGAACAGCGCAACGAGCTGGCCAGGGCCGAGGCCGAACACTGCCGCTGAACAGCCCGCCCCGCTGGCCGCTGCACCGCACCCCGTTTCCAGCATGAGGTAACCGATGTCCCGCATTGCACAGACCCGTTTTTCCGTACTCGACCTGGCACCGATCCGCGACGACGGCACGCCGGCGCAGGCGCTGCACAACGCCCTGGCCCTGGCCCGCCACGTCGAGGCGCTCGGCTTCGAGCGCCTCTGGGTCGCCGAGCACCACAACATGGACGGTATCGCCAGTGCCGCCACCGCCGTGCTGATCGGCTACCTGGCCGCCCACACCGAACGCATCCGCCTCGGCGCCGGCGGCGTAATGCTGCCCAACCATGCGCCGCTGGTGATCGCCGAGCAGTTCGGCACGCTGGACGCGCTGTATCCCGGGCGTATCGACCTGGGCCTCGGCCGCGCGCCGGGCGCCGATCAATTCACCGCCCACGCGCTGCGCCGCGACCGCATGGGCAGCGCCGACGATTTTCCACAGGATGTCGAGGAGCTGGAAATGCTGCTCGGTCCGCGCCAGCCGAACCAGCGGGTGATCGCCATGCCCGGGGTCGGCAGCCAGGTGCCGATCTGGCTGCTCGGCTCGAGCCTGTTCAGCTCCCAGTTGGCGGCGGCCAAGGGCCTGCCCTACGCCTTCGCCTCGCACTTCGCGCCGCGCTACATGCACCAGGCGATCAAGCTCTACCGCGACAACTTCCAGCCCTCGGCGGTGCTCGACGAGCCCTACGTGATGCTCGGCGTGCCGCTGGTCGCCGCCGACAGCGACGAGCAGGCCGAATACCTGGCCACCAGCGTCTACCAGCGCATCCTCTCGCTGATCCGCGGCCAGAGCCTGGTGCTGCGCCCGCCGGTGCAGAGCATGCAGGGCCTGTGGTTGCCGCACGAGCAGCAGGCGGTGGGCGATTTCCTCGGCCTGGCGCTGATCGGCGGGCCGCAGAAGGTCCGGGCGCGCCTCGACGTGCTGCTGGAACAGACCTGCGCCGACGAGCTGATCTTCACCTGCGACCTCTACGAAACCGCCGACCGCCACCGCGCCTTCGAGATACTCGCCGGGCTGCGCCAGGGCTGAAGGCCCGGTGCCGGGGGGCTGGTGGGCTGAAGCGGAACGCCGCCCGGCCCACCCTCCGCCATGCGGCCGGTCCCGGTAGGGTGGGCTTCAGCCCACCACCAGCTCCCGCATGAAGCCCGGCATCGAAGGGCGGCGTCAGCTGTCCTTGAGGCGGAAGCCGATCTTCACGGTGACCTGGAAGTGCGCGACCTGGCCATCGGCGACATGCCCACGGATCTCGCCCACTTCGAACCACTCGATGTTCTGCAGGGTCTTGCTGGCTTCGGCGATGGCGTTGCGGATGGCTTCGTCGATGCTGTTGCGCGACGAGCCGACGATCTCGATCTTCTTGTAGGTGTGGTGATCCGACATGAATGTCTCCTCTGGTCCATCGGGCTCCGCCCGCATGAAAGCGTCCTGCCTGAATTGAGGCCAGCAGAGCCTGGCGAAGTTCAGCCGATCACGGCGGCGATCCAGGCTTCGGCGTAGGGTGGATAACGCGAAGCTTATCCACCGTTGCGGCCTGTCGATCCGGCTGGTATTGGCATACGCATGGGCAGGAGCCGCATCGTGCTTGTGTAGAGCCGGCTTGCCGGCGATCGGCGCTGTGCGGCGCAGTGGTTCGCCGGCAAGCGGGCTACTACAACGGTGCACAAAGGGAGTCCGCATTCATGC
>NZ_JADDIX010000039.1:0-23698 GCF_015070855.1 Pseudomonas lopnurensis | reverse complement strand
ACGCGTGGAAAATGCTTCGCAGTTTTCCACCCTACGCGAGGCGGCGATGGGCGTAGGGTGGATAACGCGCAGCTTATCCACCGTTGTGGCCTGTCGATCCGGCTGGTATTGGCATACGCATGGGGCAGGAGCCACATCGTGCTTGTGTAGGAGCCGGCTTGCCGGCGATCGGCGCTGTGCGGCGACGTGGTTCGCGGGCAAGCGGGCAAGCGGGCTACTACAACGGTGCACAAAGGGAGTCCGCATTCATGCCCACCGGACGCGTGGAAAATGCTTCGCAGTTTTCCACCCTACGCGAGGCGGCGATAGGTGTAGTGCTGCGGCTTGAACACCTGGTTGAAATAGCGCCCCAGCGAATCCGCCTCCAGCAGCGCCTGCACCACCGCCGGCGGCACCTGTTCGTAGCGGTACAGCGCGCCGCTGCGAAATTCCACCTCCAGCACCCGCTGCTCGGGGTCGTAGCCCAGCGAGCGCAGGCTGCGCGACTGCACCGGCGTGCGCTTCATCGGCCGGGCTCGGCCGGGCGGCCGAAGCCTTCGGCCTGCAGGCGCCACAGCGCGGCGAATTCGCCGCCGCGCCGGCGCAACTCGTGCGGCGGGCCGTCCTCGACGATGCGGCCGTCGCGCAGCACGACGATGCGATCGAAGTGGGCCAGGGTCGACAGCCGGTGCGCCACCGCCACCACGGTACGGCCCTGGATCAGTTGGTTCAGCGCATCCTGGATTTCCGCCTCGGACTGGGTATCCAGCGCCGAGGTGGCCTCGTCGAGGATCAGGATCGGCGCGTCCTTGAGGAAGGCGCGGGCGATGCCCAGGCGCTGGCGCTGACCGCCGGAGAGCATCACCCCGCGCTCGCCGACCAGGGTCCGATAGCCCTCGGGCAGGGCACGGATGAAGCTGTCGCAGAAGGCATGCCGCGCCGCCTCGAACACTTCCTCGTCGCTGGCCTCGGGGCGGCCGTAGCGGATGTTCTCGAGGATGCTGCGGTTGAACAGCGCGGTCTCTTGCGGCACCACGGCGATCTTCTCGCGCAGGCTGTCCTGGCTGACGTGGCGGATGTCCTGGCCGTCGAGGAGAATCCGCCCGCCCTGCACGTCGTCCAGGCGCTGGATCAGGGCGATCAGCGTCGACTTGCCGGCCCCCGAGGCGCCGACGATGCCGACCTTCTGCCCGGCGGGAATGTGCAGGCTGAAGCCGTCGAACACCGGTTCGCGCTGCGGATAGCCGAAGTGGATGCGCTCGAAGTCGATGTCGCCTTCGTCCAGCGTCAGCGCCGGCTCGGGGTCTTCCAGGCCGTGGGGCTGGTTGATGATGCGCAGGGTGTCGGCGATGGCGCCGATCTGCTGGGTGGCGTCGACCAGCGCCAGGGCCAGGTCGCGTGAGCCGTGCAGGATTCGGAAGGTGAGCGCGCTGACCAGTACCACGTCGCCGGCGCTGACCGTGCCGCCGAGCCAACTGCGCACCGCCCAGATCAGCATGCCGCCGGCCATCAGCGACAGGCAGATGTCGTGCAGCATCCGCGCCTTTTCCAGGTACATCCAGCTGCGCCGCTGGGCGTGGGCCTCGTAGCCGATCTCCTGGGCGAGCCGTTCGGCCTCGCGGTCGCGGGCGGAGAAGGCCTTGATGGTCCAGACGTTGGACACCGCGTCGACCAGCTCGCCGCCGACCCGCGCGGCCTGGGCGGCGAAGCGCAGGTGCTTGCCGCGCCCGCGGATGCCGAAGCCGGTGATCAGCAGCGCCACCAGCAGGACGAAGCCGATCAGCGCCACGGCCATGCGCCAGTCGACGGTGAACAGCACCACCACCGCGCCGAGGAAATCGACGATGGGCGGCACGATCTTCCACGCCAGCCCGCCGTAGAGGGTGCCCGCCGCCTGGCCGACGGCGGAGATGCGATTGCCCAGCGCGCCGGCGAAGTGCTCGTTGAAGTAGCGCATCGGATGGCCGGTGAGGTAGCGGAACAGGTCGACGCGGATGTCCACGCAGCTGGCCACCACGGTGCGGCAGCCGAGCCAGCCGCCGAGCCGCCAGAACACGTTCTCCACCACGATCAGGCCGAGGAACAGCCACAGCGGGAACCACACGTCGGCGCCGGCGCGGTTGCCGCCGCTCTCGGCCATGGCGTCGACCAGCAGTTTCATGCCGTACTGCACCGCCACGGCGCAGATCGCCGCGCTCACCACCAGGGCCAGCAGCCCGCCGAAATGCCAGGGCCGTGCGCACACGTAATGCCAGAGGAATGCCAGCGGCCGGCTCGGCAGCCCCTCGGCGTCGACACGCGCCACGGCGGGTGCGTTCATGCCGGCGCCACGTGCCGCCTGGGTTCGAACGCCGCGAAGCGCGTCTGCTGCAGCTTCAGCTCGTCCGCCAGCCCGGCGTGCACGTCACGCACGCCATTCGCGTCGGCGAAGCCGAACAGCCCGGTCGGGCAGTGGCGCTCGTCGTCCCAGCCGGGGTAGTCGAGCACCGGATACAGGCAGATGCCCTCGATCGCCACGCCGCGTTGCAGGGCGATGCCCACCTGTTCACTGACGTAGCGCAGCCAGTCGCCGCGCAGGTCGCCCTCGGCGCCGGTTTCGGCGATCAGCAGCGGCCGCCCGTAGCGCGTGTGGATCTCGGCGAGGATGCCCTGGAACGGCCGGTAATCGGGATGTTCGCGCTCGATGGTCGGCCCGCCCAGGTACCACTGGTTGTCCGAGTAGTAGTTGATGCCGACGATGTCGAGATATTCCGGCTTGCCGCCGAGGCCCGGCCAGGCCTTGCCGCAGAGCATGTCCCAGGCCTCGAACTGCGCCTGGCGGGCATTTTCCGCCTCGCGCTGGGGCCCGGGACGGTCACTGCGGGCGCTGATGTGAATGGCCGGGTCGACCTGGACGAAGCGCGCCTGCGGATCGACTTCGCGGATCGCCTCGATGGCGGCGATGCTGGCACGCACCAGCTGCTGCTTGAGTTCTGCGCCGCGGCCCCGGCCCAGCGGGTTGAAGATGCCGTGGTCGCCGCCGGCCCAGGCCCAGAAGGACATTTCGTTGATCGGCGAATAGTAGGCCTGCACGTCGCTTTCCTCGCGCACCAGCCGCGCGGCGGCGGCGGCGAAGCGGGCGAAGCGTTCGACGAAACGCGGCCGCCAGATGTCCAGGTCGTCCGGCCAGCCGTAGTGGCACAGGTCCCAGATCACCTGGGTGCCGGAAGCGTTCGCCGCCCTCAGCTGCGGCAGGAAACTGGACCAGTCGTATTCGCCGGGCACGCGCTCGATCAGGTGCCAACGCAGGCCGTCACGCGCCGTGCGGATGCCGTGGCGGCGCAGCGCGGCGTAGTCCTCGGCGACCCAGCGATCATGGCCGGTGGCGGCCAGCAGGTCGAGCCGGCGACCGTCGCCACGGCGATGGGTCGAGCATTCGAAACCGCCGAGGAAGAAGCTGTCGAACAGATTGGGGTGGTGCATCGTTTACCTCTGGTCATGTCGGGGCCGGTGGGGTGTGTTGGGCTTCGTCACTCGTTCCTCAACCCAACCTACATGTCACATAGGTTGGGTTGAGCGAAGCGAAGCCCAACGAGCGGACTCCACCCCACCACCTCACCTCCTCTACGCCATTCATCGCGCCTCAACTCGCCACCGGCGCCAGGGCGCGCTCGGCCTCCTCGATGCGCTTGTAGGCGGCCAGCGCCTGGCCCACCACCTGGTCCATGTTGTAGTACTTGTAGGTGCCGAGGCGGCCGATGAAGGTGACGTTCGGCGTCGCCTCGGCGAGCGCCTGGTAGCGCTTGTAGAGCTCGGCATTCTCCGGTCGCGGGATCGGGTAGTAGGGATCGCCTTCGGCCGAGGGGTATTCGTAGGTGATGCTGGTCTTCGGATGCTGCTGGCCGGTGAGGTGCTTGTATTCGCTGATGCGCGTGTAGGGCACGTCCTCGGCGGGGTAGTTGACCGTGCCGACCGCCTGGAAGCGTTCCTGGTCGAGGCTCTTGTGCTCGAACTTCAGCGAACGGTAGGGCAGCTTGCCGAAGCGGTAGTCGAAGTATTCGTCGATCGGGCCGCAGAAGATCAGTTGGTCGTGCTGCACCTCGTCGCGGATCTCGCGGTAGTCGGTGTTGAGCATCACCTTGATGTTGGGGTGCGCCAGCATCTTCTCGAACATCTTCGTGTAGCCGTGCCTGGGCATCTGCTGGAAGCTGTCGGTGAAGTAGCGGTCGTCGGTGTTGGTGCGGGTGGGAATGCGCGAGGTGACCGACTTGTCCAGCTGCGACGGGTCCAGCCCCCACTGCTTGCGGGTGTAGCCGCGGAAGAACGTCTGGTACAGCTCGCGACCGATACCGTTGATCACCACGTCCTCGCTGGTGCGGATGTCCGCCACCGGCTCGGCGCGGCTGGCGAGGAAATCCGCCGCGTCCTGCTCGGTGGTCAGGTTCAGCCCGTAGAGCAGGTTCAGCGTGGTCATGTTGATCGGGATCGGCACCTGCTGGCCGTGCACCTGCGCCAGCACGCGGTGCTCGTAGGGCCGCCACTCGGTGAAGCGCGACAGGTAGTCGACGATGCGCTGCGAGTTGGTGTGGAAGATGTGCGGCCCGTAACGGTGGATCAGCACGCCGGCCTCGTCGTGGTAGTCGTAGGCGTTGCCGCCGATGTGCGGCCGCCGGTCGATCACCAGCACGCGCTTGTTCAGCCCGACCGCCAGGCGCTCGGCGAGCACGCTGCCGGCGAAGCCGGCGCCGACGATCAGGTAGTCGAAGCCGCGCCTGCGCGCCTGCGGCTGTTCGCCGGCGCCGCCGCCGAGGGATTCGGGGTTGCCGTCTTGCGGGCTCAGATCGCGCATTGCATCTTCTCCTTCATCAGGCTCCAGGTGTGGTCCCAGGACATGTCGCCGAGGATCTCGTCGGCCGTGGCCAGCAGGCGGTCGCGGTCTTCGGCGTCGGCCAGCGCGACCTCGGCCGCGGCGACGAACGCCTCGACGTCATCGGCGATGCGCACGATGCCGGTGTCGCCGTAGGTGCGCACCACGTCGGTGATCGGCGTGGACACCACCGGACAGCCGCCGGCGAGGTATTCGGGGGTCTTGGTCGGGCTGATGAAGCGGGTCGATTCGTTCAGCGCGAAGGGCATGATCGCCACGTCCCAGCCAGCCAGGTACTGCGGCAGTTCATCGTAGGTCTTGCCGCCGAGGTAGTGGATGTTGTCGCGCTGCGGCAGCTCGGCCGGGTCGAGCTTGACCACCGGGCCGACCAGCACGATCTGCCAGTCCGGCCGCGCCGCGGCGACCTGTTCGATCAGTGCGAGGTCCAGGCGCTCGTCGATGACACCGTAGAAGCCCAGGCGCGGATGGGGGATTTCCGCCTGGTCGTCCGGGTCGTGCTGCGGCCGGCGCGCGGCGGCGAAGTGCTCGACGTCGACACTGCTGGGGAACGGATGGGCATTGTCGTGGCGCTGGCGCTTGGCCTCGTAGAGGCTGTGGCCGCCGGTGAAGACCAGGTTGGCGCGGCACATCAGTTCCACCTCGCGCTCGATCAGTTGCGGCGGCGCCCCGCGGAAGGCCGACAGTTCGTCCATGCAGTCGTAGACGATCAGGCTCGGCGCCAGGTGATCGGAGAATGCCAGGCTCATCGGCGTGTAGTACCAGAGCATCAGCTCGTCGACGCCGAGCCTGGCCAGATAGTCGTCGAGCAGCCGGCGCTGCGCCCGGTTCGCCTCCTCGCCCTCGCAGCCGGACGGCAGGCGCGGAATCAGCACCTGCACGCCGTTCTCCTCGGGCCGCACTTCCAGCCAGGGCTCGGCGTCCTCGGTGGGGATCGGCTCTTCGTGGAACAGCACGTTGTAATCACGGGCGAAGCGCGACATCAGGTGCTGCGGGCGCTGGTAGACGAAGCTCCAGCGCAGGTGCGACAGGCACAGCAGGGTCGGCACCTGCTCGTCGAAGACCACTTCGGCCGGTGCCTGTCGCGCGTCGCGGGATTTGCCGATGTCGTATTGGAAAGGGCCGGCCCAGCTCATCTAGCACCTCGTTCCGAGTGGTGACGCACGGGCCGCTCCGGCCCGGTCGCGCAACACGTCAAAAGCCAGCGCAGCCCTGCGTAAGGCGTGTGATCACGGGGCGCCGCGGGGCATTTTTCCGCCCTGCTTGCAGCGCTGCCTGCCGGTAATGGACGACAACCGCCGTTGCGGGTTCCCGCCAATCATCCGATGGCTAGGGTCCGTTGGGATTGCGCATGGCCGCGACGGAGCCTCGACAGCCCTGACTGTCGCCCGGCTGGCGGGCCGATGGAACTTGGCCGGAGGTTACCCCGTCCCTATCTGCAGGACGCCAGTTTTAGACCCGGCACCGGAACCCGCGCGCAGCCTGTCGTCGCCGTTCTGTTCCGTTGCGCCGATCCCAATTGCGGAGACTCATGCAGCGCCAGCCCCGGCCAGCCGCAGTGTCCCGAGCGTGTTCGAAAAGACTGCGAATTTCGGAGGTAGACGATGATTCTGGTGACAGGAGGAGCTGGCTACATAGGCTCGCATGCGGTGCTCGAACTGCTGCTGGCCGGACATGAAGTGCTGGTGCTCGACAACCTGTGCAACAGCTCGCAGCACGCGCTCGACCGGGTCGAACAGTTGGCCGGACGGCCGCTGCACTTCGTCAAGGGCGACGTGCGCAACCGCGCGCTGCTCAAGGCCCTATTCGCCGCCTACCCGGTCACCGCGGTGATGCACTTCGCCGGCCTCAAGGCGGTCGGCGAAAGCGTGCGCGAGCCGCTGCGCTACTACGAGACCAACGTCAGCGGCAGCATCGCGCTGTGCCAGGCGATGGCCGAGGCGGGCATCTTCAGGCTGGTGTTCAGCTCCTCGGCCACCGTCTATGGCGAGTCGCCGGTGATGCCGATCACCGAAGAACTGCCCACCGGGATACCGACCAACCCCTATGGTCAGTCCAAGCTGATGGCCGAGAACGTGCTCAAGGGGCTGGCCAATTCCGACCCGCGCTGGTCCATCGGCCTGCTGCGCTACTTCAATCCGATCGGCGCCCACGAATCCGGGCTGATCGGCGAGGATCCCAACGGCGTGCCGAACAACCTGCTGCCCTACATGCTCCAGGTGGCGGTGGGCCGGCGAAAGCAGCTGAACGTCTACGGCGACGACTACCCGACCCCGGACGGCACCGGCATCCGCGACTACATCCACGTGGTCGACCTGGTGAAGGGCCATCTGCAGGCGCTGGAGCGGCTCGACCGGGTGCATGGCGTCTCGGTGTGGAACCTCGGTACCGGCCAGGGCCATTCGGTGCGCGAGATGATCACCGCCTTCGAGGAAGTCACCGGAAAGCCGCTGCCGCACATGATCAAGCCGCGCCGCACCGGCGACATCGCCCAGTGCTGGTCCGACCCGAGCAAGGCCTGGCAGGAACTCGGCTGGCGCGCCGAGAAGGACCTGGTGACCATGCTCGCCGACGCCTGGCGCTGGCAGAGCCGCAATCCGCGCGGCTACGCCGAGGAACGCAAGGCGCCGGCGGCGCTGGCCAGTTGAACCCCTTCGGCCCCAGGGTCTGCCTTCCATGCGTTGCCGCGACTCGGGAAGCGCAACAGCCTTTCGAGCGTAGGAGCCAGAGCGTAGGACATAATGCCCAGCGAGCGCGTAGGGCGGGTGCAACCCGCCTACGACCGGCGATCGATGGATCAGGCGCGGCGCACGTCTAGAGACCGCAGACGCTGCCGTCGCTGCGCGGATCGGCGGCCCCTTCGAGCACCCCGCCGGGATGGCGCAGCAGTGCGCCGGCGTGGCCCATGGTGTCGCTGAAGGCCTCGTCCAGCACCTCGACCACGTGCCCGGCCGCGCGGAGCTGCTCGACCAGCTCCGGCGCGAAGCGGCTTTCCAGCTTCAGGCTGGTGCTGACATCGCCCCAGGTGCGCCCCAACAGCCAGCGCGGTGCGCTGACCGCCGCCTGCAGGTCGCTGCCCAGACGGTAGCGGCTGAATATCGCGGCCTGGGTCTGCGGCTGGCCCTCGCCGCCCATGGTGCCGTAGCTCAGCACGCGGCCGTCGTCGAACAATGCCAGCGCCGGATTGAGGGTGTGGAAGGGCTTGCGCCCCGGCTCCAGCGCCTGCAGCGCCTCGGGGTCGAGGGAAAAGCTGATGCCACGGTTCTGCCAGGCCACGCCGCTGGTCGGCAGTACCACGCCGGAGCCAAACTCCCAGTACACGCTCTGGATGAAGCTCACCGCGCGACCTTCGCCATCGATGCAACCCATCCAGATGGTGTCGCCCGGTGCGGCGGGGCGCGGCCATTGCAGCGCTGTCTGCGTGTCCACGGCGGCGGCCAGCTGGTCGAGTGTGGCCGGGTCGAGGAAGCCCTGCGGATCGGCCGGCAGGCGGCGCGGGTCGGTGACCACGCGATCACGGATCATGAAGGCCTGCTTGGTCGACTCGACCAGGCCATGCACATGGGCGAAGCCTTCGGCTTCGGCCACCTCGAGGCGCTCGAACACGCCGAGGATCAACAGCGACGCCAGGCCCTGGGTCGGCGGCGGCATGTTGTACAGGGTGGCGTCGCCCAGGCGCACCTGCAGCGGCGTGACCACCTGCGCCTGGTAGGCCTGCAGGTCGGCCAGGCGCAGCGGGCTGCCAAGCCGTTCCAGCTCGCTGGCCATACTGGCCGCCAGCTCACCCCGGTAGAAATCATCCAGCCCCTTTTCCGCCAGGTGCTCCAAGGTCCTGGCCAGGGCAGCCTGCTTCATCAGGCTACCTTCGCTCGGCACCTGCCCGCCATCGGTCAGGTAGACGTCGGCAAAACCGGGCACGTCCTTGAGCTCGTCGAACTTGACCCGCGTGAGGTGCGCCTGGCTGCGGCTGACCACGATGCCATCGCGTGCCTGGCCGATGGCCTCGGCCAGCAGGTCGCGCAGCGGCAGCGGGCGACCCCAGCCAGCGGCCACCTCCAGGGCCTTGGCCCAACCGCCGACGGTGCCGGCCACGGTCAATGCCGCCTTGGGGCCGCGGCTGGGGATCTGCTCGCAACCGGCGTAGAAGGCACGGCTGGCCAGGGCGGCGCTGCTACCGCAGGCATCGATGGCCACAGGCGCCTTGCCCGGCTCGTGGATCAGCCAGAAGCCGTCGCCGCCAATGGCGTTCATGTGGGGATAGACCACGGCGATGCTCGCTGCTGCGGCGACCATGGCTTCGACGGCATTGCCACCGGCCTTGAGCACGTCACGGCCGGCCTGGGCGGCCAGGTGATGAGGGGCGACGAAAATGCCGCGGGTGGCGTGGGTACTTTTCAGCATGAACGATCCTCAGAACGAGAAGGCGCCAAACAGCATGCGGACAGCCGTCAGGGCGAGAAACAGGGCGAACAGGCGGCGCAGCAGGCTCGCGTTGATGGCATGGGCGATGCGCGCCCCCCAGGGCGCGGTGAGCATGGTCACCGGGACGATCAAGGCCAGCCCGAGCAGGTTGACGTAGCCCAGGGTGGCCGGCGGCAAGTGGCTCGCGTCCAGGCCGTTGATCAGGTACGCGAGCGCGCCGGGCAAGCTGATCACCACGCCCAGGGCCGCGCCGGTGCCGACCGCGATGTGCATGGGTGTGCGGCAGGCATTGAGGATCGGCACGCTGAGGGTGCCGCCACCGATGCCCATCAGCGTCGACAGGCTGCCGATGAACAGGCCCAGCACGCCGGTGCCCAGCGTGCCGGGCAGGCCGTCGCGCAGGCTGAGGTTGCGCTCGAACGCCATGTTCAGCGCCACCAGCAGGGCGATCACGGCGAAGATCGCCGCCAGCACCTGGCCACTGAGGTAGCCGCTGAGCAACGCACCGATGAGCACGCCGATCAGGGTGCCGGGGATCAATGGCTTGAGCAGCTCCGGCTTGAGGCCGCCGCGCCGGTAATGGGCACGCGCCGAGATGATCGAGGTCGGTACGATGGCCGCCAGCGAGGTGCCGACGGCCACGTGCATGCGCACCTCGGGATCGATGCCGAGCAGGGTGAACAGGTGATACAGCACCGGTACGATGACGATGCCGCCGCCGACGCCAAGCAGGCCGGCGAGGATGCCGGCTACCGCCCCCGTCAGCAGCAGGGCAGCGACCAGCCCGGCGAGCCACAGCGGGCTGTAGGCAGAAAAGAATTCCATGATCGACTCTCCAGGTATTACCAGCCGATGGCCTTGGGCAGCCAGGTGGCCAGGTTCGGGAAGCAGAACACCAGGGCCACGGCGAGGATCTGCAACCCGACGAAGGGCACGGCACCGGCATAGATGTCCCGGGTACTGATACCCGGCGGCGCCACCCCCTTGAGGAAGAATAGCGACCAGCCGAAGGGTGGCGTGAGGAACGACATCTGCAGGTTCAGCGCGACCAGGATCGCCAGCCAGACCATGTCGGTGCCATAGCCCATGAACACCGGCAGGAACATCGGCAGGGCGATGTAGGAGATCTCGATCCACTCCAGGAAGAAGCCGAGCACGAACAGCAACACCATGAGGAACAGGATCGCACCCAGTTCGCCACCCGGCAGCAGATCGAACAGGTCATGCACCAGCGCCTCGCCACCCAGGCCGCGGAAGGCCAGGGAGAATGGCTGCGAGCAGAGCAGGATGAGGAAGATCATCGCGCTGATGCTCAAGGTCCCGTGCAGCGTCTGCTTGAGGGTGTCGCGGTTCAGCCGGCCGGCGCAGGCGGCGATCACCAGGGCGCCCAGGGCGCCGACGGATGCGGCTTCGGTAGGCGCGGCCAGCCCGCCGATGATCGAACCGAGCACGCAGATGACCAGCAGCAGCGGCGGCAATACCGACCGGGCGATGTTCTTCCACAGCTGCTGGCGGCTGAGCAGGGCGCGTTCCTCGGCGGGAATCGCCGGCACCCACTGCGGGCGCAGCCAGCCGAGCAGAAGCATGTAGGCGACGTAGACTCCGGCCAGCATCAGACTGGGGATGAACGCCGCGGCGAAGATCGAACCCACCGACTCGCCGAGGATGTCGGCCAGCAGGATCAGCACCAGGCTCGGCGGAATGATCTGCCCCAGCGTGCCGGACGCGCAGATGGTGCCGCAGGCCACGCTGGGCTTATAGCCACGGCGCAGCAGCACCGGCAGGGTCAGCAGGCCGATGGTGACCACGGTGGCGCCGACGATGCCGGTGGAGGCGCCCAGCAGCACGCCGACCAGCACGATGGCCAGCCCCATGCCGCCGTTCAGGCCACCCATGGCCTGGCCCACGGTTTCCAGCATGTCCTCGGCGACCCGGGATTTCTCCAGCATCACCCCCATGAAGGTGAACAATGGAATCGCCAGCAGGGTGTAGTTGCTGACCACGCCGAACATCCGCGCCGGCAGCAGGCTGAACAGCATCGGACCGAAGCCGATCAGGCCGGCGGCGAATCCCGACACCGCCAGGGAGATGGCCACCGGCACGCCGACCATCATCATCGCGAAGAAGGCGAAGACCATGCTGATCGCCAACCATTCGTTGAGGCTCACGACGGCACCTCCGCGGACGTCCGCGGCACGGCCAGCAGACCGCTCAGCGCGCGCAGGGTATCGGCGATGCCCTGCAGGGCGAAGAGGGCGAACCCCAGCGGCAGGAAGGCCTTGACCAGGTAGCGATGGGGCAGCCCGCCCGGATCGGGCGAGCCTTCGCCGATCCGGTAGGACTGCATCATGTAATGCCAGCAGGCCCAGGCCAGGAAGGCTCCGAGCAGGCAGGTGGCCAGGGCGCTGAACAGGTCGACGGCGGCCCGGGTGCGGGCCCGGAACGTCTCGTAGATGAAGTCCACGCGGACATCCGCGCGGTGCTTGAGAACGTAGGAAATGCCCAGCATGGCGATCGGCGAGATGAGGAACCATTCCAGTTCCTGCAGCGCTACCGGACTGACATCGAAGCCGTAGCGAACCAGCACGTTGGTCGAAACCAGCAGTACCAGCAGCAACAGGCAACCCCGCGCCACGCTACCCAGGAGCTCGACCAGCTGTTCGAGACGGTTGATCACGACCCACATCGGCTCAGGCCTCCAGGTCCATGAAGCCTTTCTCGCCCACGGCCGACCAGTACCGGTACTTCTCGCGGAAGGCCATGAAATGGTCATGCACCTTGCGCGTCGCCGGATCGGCGGCGGCCATGCTCGCCAGGGTGTCGGCGGTGACTTCGCGCAGGCGCGCGATGATGTCGCCCGGCAGCGGCCTGGCCATCACCCCTTCGTTGTTCACCAGGTCTTCCAGCGCCTCGGCGTTGACCGCGTCGGACCAGGCCAGGCTCTCGGCATTGCAGGCCTGGGCGCAGATGCGCACGATCGCCTGCAGATCGGCCGGCAGGCTGTCCCAGGCCTTCTTGTTGATGATCAGCTCGGTGACGTTGGTCGGCTCGTGCCAGCCGGTGGTGTAGTAGTTCTTCGCCGCCTTGTGCAGGCCCATGCGCCGATCCTGGTAGGGGCCGACGAATTCGGCGGCATCGATCACCCCGCGCTCCAGCGCCGGGAAGATCTCGCCGCCGGGCAGCAGGCGCACGGTCACGCCCAGTTCGCTGTAGACCTTGCCGGCGAGACCCGGGATGCGCATCTTCAGGCCCTTGAGGCTGTCGACGCCTTCCAGCGGCCGACGGAACCAGCCGGTCATCTGCGTGCCGGTGTTGCCCATGGGCATCGGCACCAGACCATGGGGTTCGTAGAGTTCTTCCCACAGCTTCAGGGCGCCGCCGTTGTACAGCCAGGCATTCATGCCCTGGGTATTCATGCCGAAGGGCACCGCGGTGAAATACTGCGCGGCGGGGATCTTGCCGGCCCAGAAATAGGCGTTGGCGGCGTTCATCTCGACCAGGCCGCTGGTGACCGCGTCGAAGCCTTCCAGCGCCGGGATCAGCTCGCCGGCGGCGAAGTGCTGGATTTTCAGCCGGCCGTTGGACATGGCCTCGACCCGCTTGCAGAAATCCGTCGGGCTGCCCGGCCCCTGGACGTAGAACGGCGAGCCCGGGGCATAGGCGTTGGTCATCTTCCAGTTGAAGGTCTTGTCGCTGGCGGCGGTCGCGATCGCGGGGGCGCCCAGGGTCAGGCCGGCACCTGCGGCAACGGCTCCGGCGCCAAGGAATTTACGTCGGTTGAGGCTCATGGCGGATCTCCTGTTGCACAGTCCGTGATTCCGATCGGCGGGCTGCCTATCGGATGTAAAGTCGTGCGCAAGGCCTAGAGCAACAGCCGTGCCAGCCAAATATTTTTCGTAACTTATTGATTTTTATTGATTTATTCATCGACCCAGGAAAACTGGCGATCGCCTTGCTGCACAAAAAACACGCATGCCGGGCCACAGGGCCTCGACGAAACGGCAGCGCGACCCGGTAAATCGATACATTCGTCAGCTGCGCGAAGCCGTTTGGATTCGATCGGTCCTCCGCGCGCCGTCGCGGATGACGAATGTCAGCTGCGCACCATGAGGAGGCGGCGAGCCCCGTTATAAGGCGCGGTCGGCTTCATAACCGGGCCCCACCGCGGCGGTGCTTGACCCGGGTGAGCAGCGCCTTGCAGTCCACCGCGAGGATCTCCGGGTGATTGAAGATGTGCTCGCGGACGAAGCCATCGAAGGTCTCGTAGCTGTCGGTCAGGGTATGGATATGCAGGCTCTTCAGGTCGCTCATGATGTACAGGCTGACCACCTCCACGGTGCCCGCCAGCCGCTCGGCCACCGCCTCGATGGCCGCGGGCGCCACGGTCAGGTCGATGAAGGTGGAGATCCCCTTGCCGAGCTTTTCCGGATTGACCACGGCGGTGAATTTCTCGATCACCCCGCTATCCACCAGCGCCTGCACCCGGGTGCGGGCATGCGCGCGGGAAATGTTCAACTGACGGGCGATATCGGCGAAGGAGGTGCGTGAGTCCTTGATCAGGATGTTGAGCAGTGCGTTGTCCAGCTTGTTCATGGAGGCGTGGCTTGCGTGACAGGAAATGCCGTACGGGATGCGGGTTGCATGCCAATCGAGGGGCGCGCAAACCGTCTCCCGCGCCGCATTCATGCGCTACCCCTGCACCTCGCGCGTCAACCAGCGCGCCAGTTGCTCGGCGCGTCGATCCATGCGTCGCACCGGCACCCACAGCGCCAGCTTCGCCTCGGTTTCGACGAAGCCCCAGGGCGCCAGCAGGCGCCCGGCGGCCAAGTCGTCGGCCACCAGCTGCTGCGGGGCGATGGCCACGCCGAGGCCTGCCAGCGCCGCCTCCAGCAGGAAATAGAGGTGTTCGAAGCTCTGCCCCAGCCGGAGCTGCGCCGGCTCCAGGCCGTTGCCGCGCGCCCAGCGTGGCCAGGCCTGCGGCCGCGAGGCGGTATGCAGCAGCGCTTCGCCGAGCAGGGCCACGGGCGGGGCGTCACGCAAGGCGGCGCAGCGCGGATGATGCGGGCTGAGCACCGGGCCGATGCGTTCGGCGGCCAGCTCGAACACCCGCATGTCCGCCGGCCAGGGCGGTTCGGCGTACCACAGCGTGGCGTCCAGCCCGGGCCGGTGCGGGTCCAGTTCGCCCTCGCTGGCCGAGAGCTGCAGGCGCAGCTCCGGCAGGTCGCGGTTGAGCCGGTCCAGCCGCGGGATGAACCAGCGCGCCAGCAGGCTGCCGGGGCAACCGAGCACGAACGGCGCCTCGGCGGTCTGCCGCTGCAGCTCGGCGCAGGTGCTGCGCAGGCGCTCGAAGGCGTCGCTGGCGACATCGCGCAGGCGGATACCGGCATCGGTGAGTTTTACGCCGCGTCCTTCCTTGACCAGCAGGGCCAGGCCAAGCTGCTCTTCCAGCTGTCGAACCTGCCGACTGATGGCGCCATGGGTGACATGCAGCTCGGTGGCCGCCTGCTTCAGGCTGCCGAGACGCGCCACGGCCTCGAAGGCGCGCAAGGCATTGAGCGGGGGAAGGCTGGCGTTCATAGGTGAGTTTTCCTGACCAATTGCAGCGATCTTATCGCTTTTTTTCCCCGCTGCATCCGGTTAGGGTGCATGCAATCGCGTAGGAGCGGGCCATGCCCGCGAACCGGTAGCCCGGTCATTGGCGTGGTTTCATTCGCGGCCAAGGGCCGCTCCTACAAAAGAACTCCAGGAGATCGCCCATGACTTCATACCGCAACGGCCCCGATTCCCGCGGCCTGTTCGGCCAGTTCGGCGGCCAGTACGTCGCCGAAACCCTGATGCCGCTGATCCACGAGCTGGCCGCCGAATACGAGAAGGCCAAGCAGGACCCCGAGTTCGCCAAGGAACTCGCCTACTTCCAGCGCGACTACATCGGCCGCCCCTCGCCGCTGTACTTCGCCGAACGCCTGACCGAGTTCTGCGGCGGCGCGAAGATCTACTTGAAGCGCGAGGAGCTGAACCACACCGGCGCGCACAAGATCAACAACTGCATCGGCCAGATCCTCCTGGCCCGGCGCATGGGCAAGCAGCGCATCATCGCCGAGACCGGCGCCGGCATGCACGGCGTGGCCACCGCCACCGTGGCCGCGCGCTTCGGCATGCAGTGCGTGATCTACATGGGCACCACCGACATCGACCGCCAGCAGGCCAACGTCTTTCGCATGAAGCTCTTGGGCGCCGAGGTGATCCCGGTCACCGCCGGCACCGGCACGCTGAAGGACGCGATGAACGAAGCCCTGCGCGACTGGGTGACCAACGTCGACAGCACCTTCTACCTGATCGGCACCGTCGCCGGCCCGCACCCCTACCCGGCCATGGTCCGCGACTTCCAGGCGGTGATCGGCAAGGAAACCCGCGACCAGCTGCAGGCCCAGGAAGGCCGCCTGCCCGACTCGCTGGTGGCCTGCATCGGCGGCGGCTCGAATGCCATGGGCCTGTTCCACCCGTTTCTCGATGACGCCAGCGTGAAGATCGTCGGCGTCGAGGCCGCCGGCTACGGCATCGAGACCGGCAAGCACGCCGCCAGCCTCAACGGCGGCGAGCCCGGCGTGCTGCACGGCAACCGCACCTTCCTGCTGCAGGACGACGACGGCCAGATCATCGACGCCCACTCCATTTCCGCCGGCCTCGACTATCCCGGCATCGGCCCCGAACATGCCTGGCTGCACGACATCGGCCGCGTCGAGTACACCTCGATCACCGACCAGGAGGCGCTCGACGCCTTCCACCAGTGCTGCCGCCTGGAAGGCATCATTCCGGCGCTGGAGTCCTCCCATGCGCTGGCCGAAGTCTTCAAGCGCGCGCCGAAGCTGCCGAAGGACCATCTGATGGTGGTCAACCTGTCCGGGCGCGGCGACAAGGACATGCAGACCGTCATGCACCACTTTGCCGAACAGGAGGAGCGCATATGAGCCGCCTCGAGACCCGCTTCGCCGAACTCAAGCAGCAGGGCCGCGCGGCCCTGGTCACCTTCGTCACCGCCGGCGACCCGGACTATGACACTTCCTTGCAGATCCTCAAGGGCCTGCCGGCGGCCGGCGCCGACGTCATCGAGCTGGGCATGCCGTTCACCGACCCGATGGCCGACGGCCCGGCGATCCAGCTGGCCAACCTGCGCGCCCTGGCCGGCAAGCAGAACATGCGCAAGACGCTGCAGATGGTCCGCGAATTCCGCGAGGACGACAGCACCACGCCGCTGGTGCTGATGGGCTACTTCAACCCGATCCACCACTACGGCGTGCCGCGCTTCGTCGAGGACGCGCTGGCCGCCGGCGTCGACGGCCTGATCGTCGTCGACCTGCCGCCGGAGCACAACGAAGACCTCTGCGACCCGGCCCAGGCCGCGGGCATCGACTTCATCCGCCTGACCACCCCGACCACCGACGACCAGCGCCTGCCGGTAGTGCTCAACGGCAGTTCGGGCTTCGTCTACTACGTCTCGGTGGCCGGCGTGACCGGTGCCGGCTCCGCCACCCTGGAGCACGTCGAAGAAGCCGTGGCGCGCCTCAAGCGCCACACCGACCTGCCGGTGTGCGTCGGCTTCGGCATCCGCACCCCGGAGCAGGCCGCAGCCATCGCCCGGCTGACCGACGGCGTGGTGGTGGGCTCGGCACTGATCGACCAGATCGCCAGCGCCAAGAGCTCGGAAGAAGCCGTCGAAGGCGTGCTCGGCCTGTGTCGCGAGATCAGCGCCGGGGTACGCACCGCCCGCGGCTGACGCATTACTCGCTGGTACGAAAAGCCGCTGCATCCGTGATCGGGGCAGCGGCTTCTTCATTACTGGCGTGACGGGACAGGGCGTCGTCCTTCACCCGTATCGCAGGCTCGGCCCTTCGCGCTACAGCTTGCGGTAGCGACGGCACTGCTGAACGACGTATTTGCGCACATGCTGAACCTTCGTCCACCCCGCTTCATCCATGCCCGCAGCTTGCAGTTCGGCTCGCAACTCGGCGCTATTGGCGGCTGGCTCGAGCAGATCCAGCATTTGTCGGAGCTCGCGCAGCACGAACGGCGGCGCAAGGCCCATCGCGCGCGCCAGTTCTTCCCAGTCAGCCCTGCACAGCTGCTGCGGATGGAAATTACTCCCCACTGCAAAGCCCAGGCTGGGGCTGTAGGGCAGCACCATCGTGCACACCAGGTCATAGGCCGGCGCCAATGACCAGCGTCCACTGGCGTCTTGTAGCAGCGAAAGATTCTTGGCGTGGCCATCGCTGTTGCCGGCCAGCACGTTGAATATCTGCCAGCGCAGCAACTGGCGCACCTGCAGCGCTGGCATGGCCGTCACTGCGCGCAACAGCGCTGCGCAGGCGGCCAACGTCGGGCCGCCCTCCTCCTGATACTTCAGCCGCCGCGGATAGCCGAGCGCCTGGCACATGTCCTCCTGATGAACACGCTCGATTCGATTCGCCACTCGCTCGCGATCGTAACGAGTGACAGCGAGGTAGTGAGCCCTCCCGGCCTGACCTGCGTGCGAGCCGGGAACATCGAGCCCGGCGATTCGGGCCAGACGGTTCATATAAAGCTCGTTGAAGACCAACGCCGGCTTCAGCGCAAACTTGATCAGATGTGACGAGGCGGCGGCGCCGAGCGGAAGGTAGAGCTGCTCCTTCTCGATGATTACGGGAATCTTGTCCTGGGCACCGGCAAGCGAAAGCCGTGTCGCCTTGCCCGGCTGAAACAAGGCATAGCGCTCCTTGCCCTGAGCCCATCGCGCCAGTTGGTTCGGATCGACCGGCTCACGGCCAGCGGTCGCCAGCGCATCCGCCCGCGTATGGTCGACGATGCGCAACGCCCCCGCGCAATCGCCACCAATGGCGGCCAGCAGCGAAAAATCGTCATCAGCGACCCCAAGCCGGTTCACCAGCATCTGCCGCGAAGCTTCCTCGGGAAGTAGATTGGCAAACCAGTTGTGTGCCATGCCAACCGTTGGCGCGAACACACCGGTTGCAAGCGGCAAGCTATTGGAGATGGCAAACCGTGCTGCTTCGCCATAACGAAAACCCATGGTGCGGCCATCATCACCTAGCCATAGCTCACCGATACATCGATCGCCCCGGTAGACGCCGAGAAGCCCGCTCACAGGTCGCCCCCGTCACGTCTTGCCGCCAGCAGCTCGATGCCGAGCGTCTGACACACATTCAGCACCCGCCCGAACGAGCAACTCTCGCGGCCATTTTCCAGTTCGCTCAGAAACCGCACGCTCACGCCACACAGCCCGGCCGCATCCACCAGACGCAGCCCCTGACGCTTGCGGGTCCGCTGGATGAGCTTGCCGAGTTCGGCCATCGAAGAGAATACGGTAGGTTCGATCATTTTCCCGTTCCGTACAATTTGCCGTTCAAGGCAGTTCCGTTCATTTTTTATCCCGATAGGGAAAAATACTCTCCATGGCTTGCCGACGCACTTCATTTTTTACGTATCGGGAAAAAATGCCGCTCCCCGATAGAGCCCACGCAGAGAAGCCATCATTCATCAATGACCAATATCGACCCGCTTGATTTCGACCTCGCCGGCCAGGCGCGTAGGATGCGGTGCACATCCCCGGTTCAACCCACTCGAGGAGATCGACATGCCTGATACCACTTACGTACCGCCGAAAGTCTGGACGCATGACGCGCCGTCGGGCGGCAAGTTCGCCAGCATCAACGCCCCCACCGCCGGCGCGCGCGAGGAAAAGCCGTTGCCGGTGGGCAAGCACCCGCTGCAGCTCTATTCGCTGGCCACGCCCAACGGTGTGAAGGTCAGCATCATGCTTGAGGAGCTGCTCGCCCTGGGCCACAGCGGCGCCGAGTACGACGCCTGGCTGATCAACATCGGTGACGGCGACCAGTTCGGCAGCGGCTTCGTCGAGATCAATCCGAACTCGAAGATCCCCGCCCTGGTGGATCGCAGCGTCGAAGGCGAACCGCTGCGGGTATTCGAATCCGGCTCGATCCTGGTCTATCTGGCGGAGAAGTTCGGCGCCTTCCTGCCCACGGAAACCCGCGCGCGCACCGAAACCCTCAACTGGCTGTTCTGGCAGATGGGTTCGGCACCCTTCCTCGGCGGCGGCTTCGGCCATTTCTATGCCTACGCGCCGGAGAAATACGAATACCCGATCAACCGCTACGCGATGGAGGTCAAACGGCAGCTCGACGTGCTCGACCGCCAGTTGGCCGAGCGCCGCTACATCGCCGGCGACGACTACAGCATCGCCGACATGGCCATCTGGCCCTGGTACGGCGGGCTGGTGCGCGGCGAGCTGTACGGCGCTGGCGAATTTCTCTCGGTGCACGAATACCAGCACGTGCAGCGCTGGGCTGCCGAGATCGCCGAGCGCCCCGCCGTGATCCGCGGACGCAAGGTCAACCGCACCTGGGGCGACGAATCGGAACAGGCCCCCGAACGCCACAGCGCCGCCGACCTCGACTGATCCGCTCCATGTAGGGTGGAAAACGGCGCAGCCTTTTCCACCTCTCACCACGCAGCCAGCCGGTGGATAAGCGCCACGCGCGTTATCCACCCTACGCTCGGCGTTCTCGGTACAGGCTGGCCTCGACGTGTGGGTGAAATCGGCGCAGCCTTGTCCACCGTCTGGCCTACACCCCGCCCGGCGACGGGCTGGCCCATCTCACACTTCCGTGCCCCGATCGAAGGGTTCGGCACCACCCTGCCGCCACACCCGCGCCAGCGACTGGCGCCGACCGCTGATCCCGCGACGCTGAACTATGCCGGTAGCCCCGCACCCAATATTCATGAGCGCTGCTAATCCACGCTCCACCACCCGGACAGGCCGTTTTACGGATAAGCGCCACGCTCGGAACCCGGTTGTTCGACACAACGTGAGGTGAGCCATGAGACATACACTGGTCGCAGCGTTCGCCACGCTGACCGATGCCAACCGCACCCGCGGCGACCTGATGGCGCGGGGCATTCCACGCGAGCAGGTCCATGCGGTCGGTGCCGAAAGCGCCGACATCCATGCCTACGACGCCCCCTACAGCACTACCGACGCCCCGCTGGACCGCACCGAGCATGAATCCAGGGTCGCGCACTTCTTCAGGTCGCTGTTCGGCCACGAGCCCCGCGAAGAACACCGCCACTACGCGACGGCCTACCCGGAAGCGGTACGCCGCGGCGCCCTGGTGATCGCCGTGGACGTGTACGACGAAGATCAGCTGGTCAGGGCGCGCGACGCGCTGGAGTACAACGGCGCGATCGACATCCACGAGCGCGGTGCGGGCGCCCTGGGTGCATCCGACGGCCATGCCGGGCCCACCAGCCCCTATGCCGGCGCGACCGGCGGCGACAGCCACCTGGACAAGCACTTCACCCGCAGCGGGACCGGCAGCGAACCGCTTACGGCAAGCGAGCGCCCTGCCGCAGGCGCCAGTGCGGCCGAGACAACCACCGCAGGCCATACCGCCCCAACCGCCTACGAAAACCGCGACTCGGCCGATACCGGTCGCTATGACATCGGCGGTGCCGCCAAGCGGGCCGGTACGGACTACCCGGAAACCACCGCCACCACAGCGCCGACCGGTGCCGGCGCGACCGGCCACGGCAGTGCAGAAACGCCAGAAGTGGCGCCCGGCGTCGGCACCCGCGACGCCGGGCTCTGCCGCGACCGCATCTGCGTGATCCAGCGCCCGAGCTGACGCCGCCCGCCCGACGATTCACGGGCCGCAATGCGGCCCGTTGTCTATCGGCACCAACAAGCGCTGGCGATACGGCCCGACGCCCGCACGCATCGCCCATCCGCAGGGCAGAAAACGGCAACGCCTTTTCCCGCACCAGAAGCCAGCACCGTAGGGTGGGCTGAAGCCCACCGTCACCGGCACGGAATTCCCCCGGTGGGCTGAAGCCCACCCTACCCTCTACTGTTGCCGACCGCCGGATGGTTCACGGGCTGCAATGCGGCCCGTTGTCTATCGGCACCAACAGGCGCTGGCGATACGGCCCGACGCCCGCACGCATCGCCGCATCCGCAGGGCAGAAAACGGCAACGCCTTTTCCCGCACCAGAAGCCAGCACCGTAGGGTGGGCTGAAGCCCACCCTGCCGACTGCTCGCCCTGCTCGCTGTACACGGCGACACCGAATGGCTGGCCTTCGACCAGCAACTCATAGCGCTGCTGCGCGGCGTCGTGGCGAATGCTGGCTTGTCTATCGGTCATGGCGGACTTCCTCTCAGGTAAATGACTGGGCTAGAAGTACGAGTGGGCGCGGCGGACAAGGGTTCAGCGCTCGGCGCGCGCCGGCCTCAATCTACCCCGACAAAGCCACCCGTCTGGTGCTGCCACAGCCGCGCATAGAGCCCGCCGCGGGCGATCAGCTCGGCGTGGGTGCCGGTCTCGATCACCTGGCCCTTGTCGATCACCACCAAGCGATCCATACGCGCGATGGTCGACAGCCGGTGCGCGATGGCGATCACCGTCTTGCCCTCCATCAGGGTATCCAGGCTCTCCTGAATCGCCGCCTCGACCTCAGAATCCAGCGCCGAAGTGGCTTCGTCGAGCACCAGGATCGGCGCGTCCTTGAGCAGCACCCGGGCGATGGCGATGCGCTGGCGCTGCCCGCCGGAGAGCTTCACGCCGCGCTCACCGACCATCGCCTCGAAGCCCTTGCCGCCCTGGCTGTCGTCCAGGGTCTTGATGAACGCGTCCGCGCGGGCCTTGCGTGCCGCGGCCCAGAGTTCTTCTTCGCTGGCGTCGGGCTTGCCGTAGCGCAGGTTGTCGCGGATCGAACGGTGCAGCAGCGCGGTGTCCTGGGTGACCACGCCGATATTGGCGCGCAGGCTCTCCTGGCTGACCTCGGCGACGTTCTGCCCGTCGATGAGGATGCGCCCGCTCTCCAGGTCGTAGAGGCGCAGCAGCAGATTGACCAGCGTCGACTTGCCCGCACCCGACGGCCCGACCAGGCCGATCTTCTCGCCCGGACGAATGTCGATGCTCAGCCCGCTGATCACCCCGCCCTGCTTGCCGTAGTGGAAATGCACATCGTCGAAGCGCACGGCGCCCTGCGCCACCTTGAGCGGCCTGGCGTCCTCGGGGTCGAGCACGTCACGCGGCCGGACGATGCTCTTCATGCCGTCCTGCACGGTGCCGACGTTCTCGAAGATGCCGTTGACCACCCACATGATCCACTCGGCCATGTTGTTGATGCGGATCACCAGGCCTAGCGCCAGGGCGATGGCGCCTGTGGTGATCAGCGCCTCGCTCCACAGCCACAGCGCCAGCGCGCCGGTGCCGACGATCAACAGGCCGTTCATGCAGGTGATCAGGAAATCCAGGCTGGTGATCACGCGCGACTGCAGACGGAACTTGCCGAGCAGCTCCTGCATGGCCTCGCGGGCGTAGCTTTCCTCTTCCCGCGAATGGGCGAACAGCTTGAGCGTGGCGACGTTGCTGTAGCCATCCACCACCCGCCCCATCACCTTCGAACGCGCCGCGGACGCCGCCGCCGAACGCGCACGAATGCGCGGCACGAAGTACCAGAGGGCGGCGCTGTAGCCGACGATCCACAGCAGCAACGGCACGATCAGCCGCAGGTCGGCGGCGGCGAACAGATACAGCGCGCTGCCGGCATAGACCACCACATGCCACAGCGCATCGATCACCTGCATGGCCGAATCGCGCAGCGACGGCCCGGTCTGCATCACCCGCTGGGCGATGCGCCCGGCGAAATCGTTCTGGAAGAAGTTCAGGCTCTGCTTGAGCACGTAGCGGTGGTTCTGCCAGCGGATCAGATTGGTCAGCCCCGGGTTGATCGCCTGATGCGTCAGCAGGTTGTGCAGGCCGAACACCAGCGGCCGGATGACCAGCGCCACCGCCGCCATCCACAGCAATTCGTTGCGGTGCTCGGCAAAGAACGTCCGCGCATCGCCCGTCGCCTGGGCCATATCGATCAACTGGCCGAGAAAGCTGAACAGCGCCACCTCGATCAACGCCGCGAAAAAGCCGACCACCAGCACCGCGGTCATCAATGGCCAGACCTGCTTCAGGTAATGCACATAGAAGCGCAGCATCCCGGCCGGCGGCGCAACGTCCGGACTGGGCTTGAAGACATCGATCAGGTTTTCGAAACGGCTAAACAGCATGGGGAGGTCTGCTTTGTGGCGAGGTGGGCGGGCGTAATTCTCGAATACGACCGCTCGGGCGCGGCATCCCGGTTGGACGCCCAGAGCCCGCGAGCGTTTCGCCAACCAGATCCCCAACCCGTCGATTCGCATCGGTGGTGGACAAGCGAAGCGTTGTCCCCCCTACGCCACTCCGCCTCCTCTGCCGACACCGCGCATTGGTAGGGTGGAAAACGGCGGAGCCTTTTCCACGCGTTGCGTTCAGGCTACCTCGCTATTAACCTGGCAAATAAATAGGGCATACTGGATAATCTGTCCCCAT
>NZ_JADDIX010000038.1 GCF_015070855.1 Pseudomonas lopnurensis | reverse complement strand
CTCCTACAACATAATGCTCAGTGAGTTAACAAACTAACCAAACAGGCCGCTAGCGTTGGGCTTCGCGGGGGCTCACCCAGCTTCTGTGCGCTTCGCGGCTACGGCCCGCTGAAGGTCCTATTCGGGCAATTCCGGCAGATTGCGCAGCATGCTCTCGTAGGCTTCGCCATCGAAGGGGCGGTCTTCGCTGAGCATGGTGCGGATCTCGTGCGCCAGCACCAGCGCCATCATCTGCAGGCTTTCCTCGCGTTCGTAGCCGACCAGCGTCAGCTTGTTCAGCGTGGCCTGGGCCGCTGCCGGTTCGCCGGCTTCGAGCTGGTTCTCGATGGCCTGGATCAGGGTGGATTCGGCGAAGGCTTCGTCGTCTTCGCTGTCATGGGAGTCGTGCGTCATGGCGGGATTCTCGTCGAGTGGCGCCGGATTCTCTTCATCCAACTGGCAAAGGGTGCAGTTGCCGTCGTCCGGGCGGCTGGTTTCGACGTAGCGTACCCGTCGGCGGGCGGTCTGGCGATCGGCGCTGACGCGAAAGCGCGGGCGGTCTGAATCGGACATGGCTTTTACTCCCTCGGATTACGGCCCCTGGATAACCGCTCCGTGGCAGGCGGGCAAATCGAACGGGCACGGGGGCGTCAATCCATGAAGCTCAGGGCCAGGCAGAGCAGCCCGAACACGGCCCAGACCAGCGAGAAAATGATTGGTGTGCGCAGCGAGAACAGCAGCGTGCGCTTGTAGCGCTTGCCGCCGACGGGGCTGTTGCCCTCGCCGAACAGCGCTGATTCGTTGTTCGGCAGCATGCCGACACGTCCTTCCAGTTGCAGCAGTTCGGCCTGCTTCTGGTGCCAGCGCTCGATCACGTCGAAGTTGGCCTTGATGCCCGGCATGGCATGCAGCGATGTCACCAGCCCGAGGGCCGCCAGCACCGCGGGAACCACCAGGCGGAACAGGTTGCCCCAGTCCGGGTTGCTGTTGGCCATCGACGAGGCGAAGGCGATCATCAGGAACGATTGCGACGACAGGTAGGCCGTGGTGCGCTCGGCCAGCAGCGAGGATTCGAAATGGATCTCCGAGCGGTAGAAGACCAGGCGCTCCTTGGGCGACTCGAAGAGTTCGCCGCCCTGGGTGTCCTGATTCAGCAGCAGGGTGCGCAGATCGGTCATGCCCGGTTCCGGTGATTGGACAGGAGATGGCGGATTCGCCAGCACTGCTTGTAGGTCAAGCTTGCCGTCCGAGAGTTCCGGCGTGCGGCTCGGCGGTCGTCTTGCCGGGCCGTTGGAACAGGCCGGGCATGGCTATCGATCGGCTGGCAGAGGCCCGCAAGGGCGCGGCCGCTGGAAGGGCCAGTGCGCGCGATGTGCGTGGGCGCATCGCGCGCCCTGGCGGCGGGGCGTGCCGGCAGCTTGCGGCCAGGTGGCAGCGATCAGCGGCTGGCGAGCAGTGCCTTGCCGCGCTCGACCGCCGCGCGCACCTGCGCTGGCGCGGTGCCGCCAATGTGGTCGCGGGCATTCACCGAGCCTTCCAGCGTCAGCACGGCGAACACGTCGTCGCCGATCTGGTCGCTGAACCGGCGCAGTTCGGCGAGGCTCATCTCGGCCAGGTCCTTGCCGCTGTCCACGCCGTACTTCACCGCGTGGCCGACGATCTCGTGGCAATCGCGGAAGGGCAGGCCCTTGCGCACCAGGTAGTCGGCCAGGTCGGTGGCGGTGGAGAAGCCGCGCAGCGCCGCCTCGCGCATGATCTCGCGCTTAGGACGGATCGCCGGCACCATGTCGGCGAAGGCGCGCAGGCTGTCGCGCAGGGTGTCGGCGGCGTCGAACAGCGGTTCCTTATCTTCCTGGTTGTCCTTGTTGTACGCCAGCGGTTGGCCCTTCATCAGCGTCAGCAGGCCGGCGAGGGCGCCGAATACGCGGCCGGTCTTGCCGCGCACCAGTTCCGGCACGTCCGGGTTCTTCTTCTGCGGCATGATCGAGGAGCCGGTGCAGAAGCGGTCGGGCAGGTCGATGAACTGGAACTGCGCGGACGTCCAGAGCACCAGCTCTTCAGAAAAACGCGACAGGTGCATCATCGCCACGGAGGCGGCGGCGCAGAATTCGATGGCGAAGTCGCGGTCGGACACGCCGTCCAGCGAATTGCCGGAGATCGCTTCGAAGCCCAGCAGTTCGCAGGTGATCTCGCGCTGGATGGGGTAGGTGGTGCCGGCCAGCGCGGCCGAGCCCAGCGGCATGCGGTTGGTGCGCCTGCGGCAGTCGACCAGGCGCTCATGGTCGCGCGAGAGCATCTCGAACCAGGCCAGCAGATGATGGCCGAAGGTCACCGGCTGCGCGGTCTGCAGGTGGGTGAAGCCGGGCATGATGGTGTCGGCTTCCGCTTCCGCCAGGCCCAGCAGGCCCTGCTGCAGGCGGGTGATTTCGCCGAGGATGGTGTCGATTTCGTCGCGCAGCCACAGACGGATGTCGGTGGCCACCTGGTCGTTGCGCGAACGCCCGGTGTGCAGCTTCTTGCCGGTGACGCCGATGCGGTCGGTCAGGCGCGCCTCGATGTTCATGTGCACGTCTTCCAGGTCGACGCGCCAGTCGAAGCGGCCGGCCTCGATCTCGGCCTGGATGGCCTTGAGATTGGCGATGATGCTGTCGCGCTCGGCATCGGTCAGCACCCCGGCCTTGGCCAGCATGCTGGCATGGGCGATCGAACCCATGATGTCGTGGCGGTACAGGCGCTTGTCGAACTCGACGGAGGCGGTGAATCGGGCGACGAAGGCGTCGACGGGCTCGCTGAAACGGCCGCCCCAGGACTGGTTGGTCTTGTCGGTGCTCATGGATGCGCTCGCTGAAAATCCGAAGGCTGGAGGAAAGCGGCGATGATAGCAGGGTTCCTCGGGCTGTCGGATGCGGCTGCGGGGCACCGCGAAGGGTGAGCTGGCTGGCAAATCCGCGTTTTTCCGCCGCGGGCAGCGAGCGTCCGGCTTGCCGGCACCGGGGTGCGCAAGGAAACTGCCGGGCATGCGAACCGACGGGCCGAACCCTGTGAAATCCACCACCGTAACCGATGACTTTTTCGTGCCCGAGCTGTGCCAGCCAGAAGCGCTGCTCGGCCTGGTGCTGCTCGCCGAATTGCTGGTGCTGGTGCTGGTGCTGGCCGAGCCGATGCAGCCGGGCTTCGACTGGATGCGCCTGGCGCTGACCTCGCTGTTCGTGCAGTGGATCGTGCTGCTCTCGGCCGGCACCATGTGCCTGCTGCGCCCGCTGCTGGCGCGGCTGCGGGCGTCGCTGGCGGGGTTGGGGTGCTGCCTGCTGGTGGCAGGGCTGACCCTCGCCTGCACGGCAGTGGCGGATATCTACGAGCTCGGTGGGCCGCTCTCGCGTGCCGGCGAGGTCAACCTGTACCTGCGTCATGCACTGATCAGCCTGATCATGTCCGGTCTGCTGCTACGCTATTTCTATCTGCAGAGCCAATGGCGGCGCCAGGAACAGGCCGAACTGCGTGCGCGGATCGAATCGCTGCAGGCGCGGATTCGCCCGCACTTCCTGTTCAACAGCCTGAACAGCATCGCTAGCCTGGTCGCCAGCGACCCGGCCAAGGCCGAGCAGGCGGTGCTGGATCTGTCCGATCTGTTCCGTGCCAGCCTGGCGCGCCCCGGCACATTGGTGGCCTGGAGCGAGGAGTTGGAATTGTCGCGGCGTTATCTGTCGATCGAGCAGTACCGTTTGGGCGAACGCCTGCGCATGCAGTGGCGGATCGAGGGCGTGCCGGAGGATCTGCCGATTCCGCAGCTCACCCTGCAGCCGCTGCTGGAAAACGCGCTGGTCTATGGAATCCAGCCGCGAGTCGAGGGCGGGGTGGTCAGCGTAACGGCCGATTATGTCGATGGCGTGTTTCACCTGGAAGTCAGCAACCCTTTCGACGAAACCGCTCAAACTCAGGCTTCACGCGGCACGCGGCAGGGTCTGCAGAATATCGACGCACGATTAGCGGCACTTTTCGGCCCGCAAGCGAGTCTCAGCGTGGAGCGCCGTGATGGCTGCCATTACACCTGTCTACGCTATCCATGTGCGAGACGAATGCAGGAAGCCAGATCTATATGAATGTCCTGATTGTCGATGACGAACCTCTAGCCCGCGAGCGCCTCAGCCGACTGGTAGGTGACCTCGACGGCTATCGTGTCCTCGAACCTGCCGCCAGCAACGGTGAAGAGGCCCTCGCCCTGATCGAGGAGCTGCGCCCGGATATCGTGCTGCTGGATATCCGCATGCCCGGGCTCGATGGCCTGCAGGTTGCGGCCAGGCTCTGCGAAATAGATGCGCCTCCGGCCGTGATCTTCTGTACTGCCCATGACGAATTCGCCCTCGAGGCCTTCCAGGTCAGCGCGGTCGGCTACCTGGTCAAGCCGGTGCGCCCCGAATGCCTGGCCGAGGCGCTGAGAAAAGCCGAGCGCCCCAACCGGGTCCAGCTCGCGGCGCTGACCCGGCCGGCCGCCATTTCCGGTGCCGGGCCGCGCAGCCATATCAGCGCACGTACCCGCAAGGGCATCGAGCTGATCCCATTGGACCAGGTGATCTATTTCATCGCCGACCACAAGTACGTCACCCTGCGCCATGCGGGCGGGGAGGTACTGCTGGACGAGCCGCTGAAGTCGCTGGAGGACGAGTTCGGTGAACGCTTCGTGCGCATCCACCGCAATGCGCTGGTGTTCCGCGATCGCATCGAGCGCCTGCAGCGGACCCCGCTGGGACATTTCCAGCTGTTCCTCAGGGGCCTCGACGGCGAAGCGCTGACTGTCAGCCGCCGGCACGTGGCCGGCGTGCGCAAGTTGATGCAGAGTCTCTAAGGGGCAGCTTTAAGCTGCAAGCCACAAGCTGTAAGAAAAGCTTGACGGGGTTTGGGCGCCAGCCCGCACGCTGATTCGCTTGCAGCTTGCAGC
>NZ_JADDIX010000037.1 GCF_015070855.1 Pseudomonas lopnurensis | reverse complement strand
CAACGACGCCGGCAAGACCTACGATGGCCTGGCCTGGAGCGGCGGCAATGGCGTGTCCTATTCCGGCTTCGTCAACGGCGAGGACGCCTCGGTGCTCGGCGGCGGCCTGAGCTATGGCGGCAGCGCCCAGGGCGCCGTCGATGTCGGCAGCTACGGTATCGCGGCCGGCGGCCTGACGGCCGACAACTACGTCATCACCTACGTCGGCGGCACACTGGTCGTCGATCCCAAGGCCATCACCGTCACGGCCAATGGTAGCTCCTCCACCTATGGCGACAGCGACCTTGCCAACCCCGGTCTCAGCGCCACGGGCCTGGTCAATGGCGAAACCGTCGACGTACTCAGCGGCCTGGCCAACAGCTTCGCCCTCGACCACACCAGCGGCGCCGGTACCTATGTGCTCACCGTCGACGGTACCCTCACCAACGGCAACTATGTGGTCACCCAGACCAGCGACGGCACCTGGGTCGTGGGCAAGGCCGCGCTCACCGTTACCATCAACGACGCCGGCAAGACCTACGATGGCCTGGCCTGGAGCGGCGGCAACGGCGTGTCCTATCAAGGATTCGTCAACAGCGAGGACGCCTCGGTGCTCGGCGGCGGCCTGAGCTATGGCGGCAACGCCCAGGGCAGCGTCGATGTCGGCAGCTACAGCATCGCGGCCGATGGCCTGACGGCCGACAACTACAGCATCACCTACGTCGACGGCACACTGGTCGTCGATCCGAAACAGATTACCGTCAGCGCCAATGGTGGCTCGTCCACCTACGGCGACAGCGGCCTGACCAACCCCGGCCTCAGCGCCACGGGCCTGGTCAACGGCGAGACCGTCGACGTGCTGACCGGCCTGGCCAACAACTTCTCCCTCGACCACACCAGCGGCGCCGGCAGCTACGAGCTCAGCGTCGAGGGCACCCTCACCAACGGCAACTACGTGGTCACCCAGACCAGCGATGGCACCTGGGTCGTCGATCCCAAGGCCATCACCGTCACCGCCAACGGCGGCTCCTCCACCTATGGCGATACCGGCCTGAGCAACCCTGGTCTCAGCGCCGATGGCCTGGTCAACGGCGAAACCGTCGAGGTGCTCACCGGCCTGACCAACAACTTCGCCCTCGACCACTCCAGCAATGCCGGCAGCCACGTGCTGACCGTCGAGGGCACCCTGAGCAACGGCAACTACGTCGTCACCCAGACCAGCAATGGCACCTGGGTCGTCGATCCGAAACAAATCACCGTCACGGCCAATGGCGGCTCCTCCACCTACGGCGACAGTGGCCTGAGCAACCCCGGCCTCAGCGCCGACGGCCTGGTCAACGGCGAGACCGTCGCCGTGCTGACCGGCCTGGGCAACAGCTTCGCCCTCGACCACTCCAGCAACGCCGGCAGCTACGTGCTCACCGTCGACGGTACCCTCACCAACGGCAACTACCTGGTCACCCAGACCACCAACGGCACCTGGGTGGTCGACAAGGCCAGCCTCGTGGTCACCGCCAACGATGCGGCCAAGACCTACGACGGCATCGCCTTCAGCGGTGGCAACGGCGTCAGCTACAGCGGCTTCGTCAACGACGAGGACGCCAGCGTGCTCGGCGGCAGCCTGAGCTACGCCGGCAGCGCCCAGGGCGCCATCGACGCCGGCACCTACAGCATCGCGGCCGATGGCCTGACCGCCGACAACTACGCCATCAGCTACGCCGACGGTACGCTCAGCATCAACGCGCAATCCACCAGCGAACCGCCGGCCGCTCAGCCCGACAGCCCGTCTGCAACCTACACCGACATACTCTCGTCACTGCCCCCGGACGACAACGCCGACCGGAGTATCGCGCGGATCGATGTCGACCCGCCCTACCGGGTCGTCGCCAGCGGCATCCGTCTGCCGGAAGGAATCTGATTCATGCGTATCGTTCCAAGCCTGCTGTCCCTTGCCCTGCTGCCCGCGTCGATCCTGCTCGTCCATGCCGCCCAGGGGGCATCGCTCTCCGCCGCCCCGGATGCGGGCCAATCGATCCGCGACATCCAGTCCGTGCCGCTGCAACTGCCGCCGCGGCAGTCCATCGACCTCAATCTGCCGGATGCACCTTCCCGTGAAGTGAAGCCCGGCGGTCCGACCGTGCAGGTCACCTCGTTCAGCCTTTCCGGCAATTCGGCGCTCGGCAGTGAGGAGCTGTTGCCACTGCTGGCCGACCTGCAAAACCGGGCGGTGACGCTCAGCGAACTGCAGGCCGGCGCCAACCGCATCACCCTGCTGTACCGCGAAAAGGGCTATCCCCTGGCCCGCGCCTACCTGCCCGCGCAGGAAATCGATGGTGGCGTGGTGAAGATCGCCGTGCTCGAAGGCCGCTACGGCGAGGTGCAGGTGCAGAACCATTCGCGTACCGGCGCAGCGGCCCTGGCGCCGTTGCAGGCCCTGAAGCCCGGCGAGGCCGTGCGCGCCGGAGCGTTGGAGCGCAGCCTGCTGCTACTCAACGACACGCCCGGGGTGAAGGTGCAATCCACCCTGAAACCCGGCGCCACGGTCGGCGCCACCGACCTCGTGGTCGACATGCAGCCCGGGCCGCTGGTCACCGGCTCGCTGGAGGCCGACAATTACGGCAACCGCTTCACCGGCGAATACCGCCTCGGCGGCAGCCTCAACCTCAACAGCCCGCTGGGCCTGGGCGACCGGCTGTCCCTGCGCGCCATGGGTTCGGACGAGGATCAGCACTACTACCGCGCCGCCTACCAGTTGCCCGTCGGCCCCTGGACCACGCAGGTGGGTGTCGCCTGGTCGGACATGGACTACCAGTTGGCCAAGGACTTCGGCGACCTGGATGCCCACGGCAATGCGCGCATCGCCACCCTCTATGCGATCCAGCCCCTGATTCGTTCGCGCGACTTCAGCCTGTATGCGCAGTGGCAGCTCGACGACAAGCGCCTGAAGGACGACATCGATCTATTCGACAGTAAAAGCGACAAGCGCTCCCGGGTGGTCACCGCCGCGCTCAACGGCAATGCCCGCGACGCCCTGCTCGGTGGCGGCCTCACCAGCTTCGCCCTGGCCTGGAGTCAGGGCAGCCTGAACATCGACGGCGAACTGGAACAGTTGATCGACGACCTGAGCGCCGGCACGCGCGGCCGGTTCAACAAGCTCAACCCCAGCCTGGTGCGCCTGCAACGGCTGACCGAGCGCTTCAGCCTGTACACCCAGGTGCAGGGGCAATGGAGCGACGCCAACCTCGACAGCTCGGAAAAACTCAGCCTCGGCGGTGCCTACGGCGTGCGAGCCTACCCGCAGGGCGAGGCCTCGGGCGACCAGGGCTGGCTGGCCAATGTCGAGTTGCGCTATGCGCTGACCCCGGCCTGGCAGTTGTCGACCTTTGTCGACCACGGTGCAGTACGCCTGAACAAGGACACCTGGGCCGACGGCGAGAATCATCGCAGCCTGTCGGCCGCCGGTTTCGGCGCGAGTTGGG
Organism: Pseudomonas lopnurensis; assembly: GCF_015070855.1. Classification (GTDB taxonomy): domain Bacteria; phylum Pseudomonadota; class Gammaproteobacteria; order Pseudomonadales; family Pseudomonadaceae; genus Stutzerimonas; species Stutzerimonas lopnurensis. Next base: position 13,848 of record NZ_JADDIX010000037.1, on the reverse strand, counting down.
CCGACCACGGCTGGCGGATCAACGCCGTGGCGGCCTGGAAACTGGGCAATGCCGACTCACAAAGCGACGTGGAGCGTACGCCACGGATCTGGGCGCAGTTGGTGCGTTTCTTCTGAACCGGCCCTGGTACCGAGGCCGCTGGCCCTTGCCGCCTGAATGCCCCAACCAATCCAGGATCAACGATGCCGCGGCCTCTGCCGTGGACGAACCACAGGTGAATCCTAATGGTGCCCATCCCCCTGCCCGATTGCTCGGCTCCCAGGCCTACTCGATGGCGGCCCGCGTGCTGCTGACCCTGATGTTCTGGAGCAGCGGCCTGGTCAAGCTGTTCGACTTCCCCGTCGCCATGGCCGAGATGAACCATTTCGGCCTGGCACCGGCCGGCCCCATAGCCGCCGCGGTGATCGTCGTCCAGCTCGGCGCTTCGGCGCTGATCATCCTGGGCCGCCACGCCTGGCTGGGTGCCGGCGCGCTGGGCATCTTCACCTTGCTGACCATTCCGATCGCCCATGACTTCTGGAACATGGACGGCCAACAGGCGTTCATCGAGCAGCTCTGGGTACTCGAACACCTGAGCATCGTCGGCGCGCTGATGCTGGTCGCCAGCCTCGCCCGGCAACCGGCCAAGGCCGGGGAGACCCTGGCGTAGACGTAGGACCAGCCCTCCTGACGAACCGCCCTTCAACGGCATCGCCAGCGAACTGGCTCCTACACAGAACGGCCGACATCCCGGGCACTCGGAACCTGTGCACGCACATACCCTGAACAGGGGATGCGACCGATTTTCGCGCGCCCTAGACTGGTACCGCTCCCTTGGCAGCACACGAAAGCACATGCAGGACATAGCGTCGGCCTGACCGACGATCAGTTGACGCCACTGGCTCGACACTTGCCGGGAATGCGATAGAGATCGCGCATCGGTGATTGGCCAACGCCTACTTTCGCCCTTTGGGCACCTGGGGATCTGCAGTGCTGAACGGATCGGATCACACGGATCATTACTTCATCGGCCTTACCCAGCAGATCGCCGCAGGCGGACTGGCGCGCCTCGCCGGGCATGGCGGCGCCACGCTGCCGGCGAGCCACGTCTATCCCATGGGGACGCGCTTTCGCGAATTCGTCCAGCCCATCGTGCGCCAACTGCGCGCCGACGAGCATGTGCAGGACATCACCTTGCGCCCCGTGCTGGGCCGCTACGGCACCAGCCAGGAACTGTCCGTGGGGCTCGAAGTGCAAGCCGCCGGTGGTTTCAACGCCGGTGCCCTGGCCCGCAGCGTATTCAGCCAGGCGCTGGCCGCTCGCCAGACCGACGCGTTCGTCGGCCGCTCGCTGGCCTCGGACGAATGGACGGACAATGCCCGCCCGGGACTGACCGTGACGTTCAAGGAACCACGGCGCATCGCCCTGATCAACAGCGTGCTGCACCGGATCACCGGGTTCCCCGGCGAGGGCTGGCCGATCGACGGTTTCACCACGATTCCCGCCCACGACGGCCGGATCGGCACCGTCCAGGGGCTGCGCTACATCTTCCTGCCGGAAATCAGCATCCGCTGGGACCATGCCCTGCGCGCCCGGCTGAACCGGGATGAGGACGAGATCGACATCATCCTGCTCGACCAGGCCGCCAAGATCGGCAGGTTGTGCAAGGCACTGCGCGATGACGACTCCATCGCCGAGGCGCGGCTGAACTGGTTCGACGTGATCGTCGCCGGCATCGAGGATTACCAGGGCGCCATCGACGAACTGGCGCTCGAGCGCGACGTGCGCACGGCCAGCGCCTGCTCCATGGCGCGCAAGCCCTTTTCCGAAATACTGGCCCTGACCAATGCCGGCGTCCTGCACAAGCGCCTGGCCACCCTGGAAGCGCTGGAAGCGCGCAACTGCCCGGCAACGCAGCACAGCCTGCCTGGCCGCCCGGACTCCGGCTTCAGCCGCTGGTCCTCCGCCACCCGGGGGAGCGCGCCCTGCTATGGCTGACCTGACCAGTTCGCTGTTCGCGCGCTACAACCGGATCATGCGCGGCACCTTCGTCGGCGTGCTGCTGGTGGCCTGCGCCCTGGTCTACCTGCAATACCGGCAGACCCTGCGCAACGATACCGAGATGCTCGCCCAGCGCATGCAGGAACAGGCGGTGGCGCTGGACGCCATCCTCAAGAGCAGCCTCGACGCGGTGAACGCCATGCGCCTGCAGGCGCATGCCTGGTACCGCACCCACCCCGAGGAGGCGCCGCCTTCGCCGCTGCTGGCCACGCTGCTGAACGGACGCGGGCCGCAGACCCTGAGCCTGGACGCACCGCCGGCGCCCTGGAGCCACCAGGACGTCGGCAACCTCACCGGCTTCATCGACGCCCCCACGGCCTCGCTGCGCAGGGAACTGGAAATGGCCCTCAGCCTCAACGCCACCTTCCAGTCGATCAAGGCCAACATCCCGGAGGCCACCTGGGTCTACTACACGTCCGCCCGGCGCTTCATCAATCTCTACCCCTGGGTCTCGTCGCAGGATTTCTTCTACGCCGACACGCTGCACAAGAAGCCCTTCTTCCGCGAGGTGGAGCCCATGCGCGACCCCACCCAACGCATTCTCTGGACCCCCGCCTACCTCGACGAGGCCGGCCAGGGCATCATGATCACCGCCTCCGCCGGTCTCTACGAGGGCAGGCAGTTCCGCGGCGCGGTGTCCCTCGACCTGACCCTGGACCGGCTGAACGCCTTCGTCCGCGACTGGCAATCGCGCTTCGGCACCCTGTTCATCGTCAACAACCACGGCCAGTTGCTGGCGCATCCGCAACTGGTCCGCCCGGATGCCGCAGACGTGCTGCCGAGCGCCGCGGCCTTCCCCGCCGGGATGGCGGACCGGGCCCTGAACATTCTCGCCGCGGCCGCGGGCAAGGTGGTCCTGAGCGACGGCTACTACATCGAGACCCTGGCCATCCAGAACGCCCCCTTCCGCCTGGTGGTGATGGTGCCGCGCGGCGAGATGGTGCGCGCCGCACTGCTCAGCGGAGCGCTCACCGTGCTGTTGCTGGTGGCCGGGCTGACCCTCATGCTGCTGGTGGCCAGCCGCCTGACTCACCGCGAAGCCATCGCCCCGGCGCAGAAGCTGGTGCGCTACATCCAGGACGAGAACCGCGGCTCGGCCAAGTCCATTCCGGACGTTCCACCCGCCTGGCGCCCCTGGTTCCAGACCATCCAGAACGTCTTCAACGCCCACACCCAACTGGTCTCCATCCAGCAGGAGCTGGACGTGGCGCGACGCATGCAGCAGTCCATCGTGCCTACCCGTTTCCCCAGCCGTCCCGACCTGCAGATGTTCGCCCGGATGATCCCGGCCAAGGAAGTCGGCGGCGACTTCTACGACTATTTCTGGCTGAGCGAGACCCGGGTCGGCGTGGTCATCGCCGACGTCTCCGGCAAGGGCGTGCCCGCCGCGCTGTTCATGGCGGTGGCGCGCACCCTGCTGCGGGCCACCGCACCCGCCGCCGACGGTGCCGGCAGTTGCCTGGCCATGGCCAACGAACTGCTCAGCCAGGACAACGAGGCGACCATGTTCGTCACTCTGTTCTACGGCATCCTCGACACGCGTAGCGGCGAACTGCTGTACGCCAACGGCGGGCACAACCCGCCCCTGCTGATCGAGCCGGACGGCAGCGTCTCGCCATTACCGACCACCGGCGGCATGGCCCTGGGCATCATGGAGAACCTGCCCTACCAGGAACGCTCGCTGCGCCTCGCCCCCGGCAGCACCCTGCTGCTGTACACCGACGGAGTGACGGAAGCCTTCAACCCGGCGAACCAGGAATTCGGCGAACGGCGCCTGAGCGAACTGCTCGCGCGTTCCTCGGCGCTGGCGGTCGAGCCGTTGCTCGGCGAACTGGTCGAGACGGTGAACGGCTTCGCCGACGGCGCGCCGCAATCGGACGACATCACCTGCCTCGCCATCCGCTATGCCGCTCCGGCCCCGTCCAGGTGACCCGCCATGCCCGACCAGATAGCCATGCATTTCGCGCCGGTCGCCCCGGACATCGACAGCCTGATCGATCGGCTGGAGGACTTCTTCGCCCGTCACGGCCTGTCCACTGCGCTGCTGCAGACCTTCGCCCTGGCCTTCGACGAGATCGTCTGCAACATCGCCGCCTACGGCTATCCGGACAACGGCTCGGAGCACGGCATCGACATCCGCCTGTGGCTGACCGCCAGCGAGATCCGCGTCGAGGTGGTGGACGACGGCATTCCCTTCGATCCACTCCAGGTAGCCGATCCGGACATCACCGCCAGCCTCGAGGAACGCGAGATCGGCGGCCTCGGCATCTTCCTGGTGCGCAAGCTGATGGACAGCGTGGCCTACGAACGGCGGGACGAACGCAATCACCTGATCTTCACCAAGCAACTGGCGACGCCTGCGCAAGCGGACTGACAGCGCGCCGTAACCAAGGGGAGCAACGCGCATGAACATCACCGAAACACTCGAAGGTTCCACCCTGATCCTGGCCCTGCACGGGCGCCTCGACAGCACCACCGCGAAATCCCTCGAAGACGTGCTGCCCGAGCGGATGCAGGTCAGCCCGGCGCTGATCGTCGACCTGGCCGAGATTCAGTACGTCAGCTCCGCCGGCCTGCGGGTCATCCTCAAGGCCGCGAAAGTGGCCAAGAGCAGCGGCAACCGGCTGGTCCTGGCCGGGCTGGCGCCGCAGGTCCACGAAGTGTTCCAGGTCAGTGGCTTCACCGCGCTCTTCAACATCCAGGAGGATCGTTCCCAGGCTCTGGCGGCGCTGGCCTGACATGGACATGAGCACGCCGCGGCGAATGACAGCGGGGGCCTGGCTCGGCGAGCGGCTGGACAAGGCCCTCCCGCCCCTGGGAAGCGCCAGGCGCAAGCGGCCCAAGGACATGATCTACTGGGCCGACGAGAAACCGCCGGTGCCGGCGCTGCTCGGCCTGGGCCTGCAGCACGCCCTGCTGGCGCTGACTTTCTGCTTGTACGCGGTGATCGCCGGCCAGGGTATTGGCCTCGACCATCAGGATCTGGTGACCTACGTCAGCGGCTGCATCGCCCTGATCGGCCTGGCCACCCTGCTGCATGCCCTGCGCACCCGTTTCACCACCGGCATCCTGCTGGTGGCGTTGCCCAGTCCGGTGCTGATGGGCACCTACGTCGCCGTCACCCTGCAGTACGGCCTGGGGGCGACCATGGGCGCCGTCCTGGTATCGAGCCTGGCGATCCTCGTCTTCGCCCGCTTCCTGCCGCGCCTGCGCTCGTTCTTCCCGCCCGAAGTCATCGGCGTGGTCATCTTCATGCTCGGCCTGTCGCTGATCGGCGGCGGGGTCACCCGCGCCACCGGTCTCGACCCGCAACACCCGCTACTGTCGCTGCCGGCCCTGGCCTGCGCCGGGGTCACCCTGGCCGGCATCATCGGCCTGTCGATCTGGGGCAACGACAGGCTGCGCGTACTCGCCGTGCCCATCGGCGCGCTGCTGGGTATACTGCTGGCCTGGGCCTGCGGCCTGCTCGGCGGCGAGCAGGCGACGCAGTTGCAGGATCACCCGTCGTTCGCCGTGCCCCTGCTCGGTCTCGCGCTGCCCGCCCCGGAATTCGTGCCCCTGGCGATCCTCGCCATCTTCATCCCGGAGTTCGTCGGTGCCGTCGACGGGGTCGCCAGTTCCATGACCATGGATCGCATGAACGACGCCGGCTGGCGCCGTCCCGACATGCCCATGGCCTCCCGGGCGATGAGCACCACGGCCTTCATCAACATCCTCCACGGCCTGGCCGGCACCCTCACCAGCGGCACCTCCAGCGCCAACATCGGCCTGGCCCAGGCCACCGGCGCCACCTCGCGATACATCGGCATGGCCGCCGGCCTACTGCTCCTCGGGTTCGCCTTCCTGCCGCAACTCGCCGGGCTCTTCGCCCTCACCCCGGCCCCGGTGATCGGCGGCATCCTCATCTATACCGCCGCCTACATGCTGGTCGCCGGCATGGACCTGATCCTCTCGCGGATGCTCAACCAGAGACGGATCTTCACCGTCGGCCTGGCCATCGTCGCCGGCAGCGCGGTTATGCTGCTGCCACGCCTGGTCGAGGGCGCCCCCGCGTGGAGTCATACCATCGTCGAATCCGGCCTCACCCTGGCTTCGCTGGTGGCCATCGCCCTCAACGCGCTGCTGCGCATCGGCGTACGCCGCAGCGCCTGCACCAGCCTGCCGGCCAGCGCCCCGGCCGCCGCGCTGGCCGACTTCCTCGAGCAGGCCGGCATGACCTGGGGCTGCCGCCGCGACGTGGTCATGCGCGCCGCCGGCGCCCTCGGCGAAGCCATCGAAGCCCTGCAGGCCGCCGACCTGGTGGATGGTCCGCTGGAACTGTCCGCCAGCTTCGACGAGTTCAACCTGACCTGCGTGCTCGCCTATCCCGGCCGGCCGCTGCCGTTCTCCAGCGCCGCGGCGCCAACCACCGACGCGCTGCTCGGCGAGGACGAGGACGCCTTCGAACTGGCGATGCGCCAGGTCTCCTCCGTACTGGTGGCGCGCCTCGCCGACCGCGTGCGCACCAGCGCCATGGAAGACCGCGCCAGCCTGCGCCTGCAGTTCGATCACTGATACCCGGCACAACGCACGACCGATACATCCACAACCCGGGCGCTGCGCCCACTCGATCGAGGAGACACCGACATGCATGCACAACCAACGGGGCAGACTTCGGCCATCGAGCAGATCCTCGCGGACGTCCACCGACGCACCCTCGGCCGTCGTGACGGAGAGCTGGCCGACTACATCCCGGAGCTGGGCAAGGTGGCGCCGGATCCTTACGGCATCGCCATCGCCACCCTCGGCGGCAAGCTGCACTGCATCGGCGACGTCGACGTGCCCTTCACCATCCAGTCCATTTCCAAGGCGCTGACCTTCTGCATGGCCCTGGAACTGCTGGGCCGCGAAGACGTGTTCGCCCGGGTCGGCGTCGAACCCAGCGGCGACGCCTTCAACGCCATCGAGTTCGACCCTGTCAGCCGCCGCCCCTACAACCCCATGGTCAACGCCGGCGCCATCACCGTCGCCGGGATGCTTCGCGACGCCCTCGGCGGCAACGCCTTCGAAATCCTTCTCGAGCGCTTCTCCCTGGCCGCCGGGCGTGCCCTCGAACTGGACGAGGCGGTCTATCGTTCCGAAGCCGCCAGCGGCCACCGCAACCGCGCCATCGGCCACCTGCTGCTGAGCGTCGGCGCGCTCCGCGAACCGGTCGATCCGGTGCTCGACCTGTACTTCCGGCAATGCGCCATCCAGGTCACCGCCCGGGACCTCGCCCTGATCGGCGCCACCATCGCCAACATGGGCGAGAATCCCGTCAGCGGCACCCAGGTCTTCGACGTCGATGCCGTGCGCGACACCCTGGCGGTGATGTTCACCTGCGGCATGTACGACTATTCCGGCAACTGGGCCTACGATGTCGGCGTACCGGCCAAGAGCGGCGTCGGCGGCGGCATCATCGGCGTGGTCAACCGCCAGCTCGGCATCGGCACCTTCTCCCCGCGGCTCGACGCCAAGGGCAACTCGGTGCGCGGCGTATGCGGTTTCCGCATGCTCTCCGACGAACTCGGCCTGCATGCCTTCGACCCGACCAACCGGGGCTCGGCGCTCGTCGACTCGTTTCTTGCCCGCTGAAGACCCGCAACGGCCGTACCCATGCTGGCCGTCTGCCAGGGTGAACCCGTAGGGCCGACTCAGGAGCGAAGCGAACAGTCCGCCACCTCGCCGGCGTCCCACCAATCCCACGGCGTACAGCTTCGCGACGACGGCATGGATGCAGGAAGTAGAGCGACGCAGAAAGCCAAAGCCGAGTACGCCCGACGCTTTGCGCGCATGGCGCGATCGCCCTGTGCTTTTGCTTGCGGCTTGTAGCTTGAAGCTTGCCGCTTCCCTTATAGTTACCGACTTCCCTCGTGTTACCAGTGCAGCCGATCACCATGACCGAAGCCCGCAAGATTCTCGTCACCAGCGCCCTGCCCTACGCCAACGGTTCGATCCACCTCGGCCACATGCTCGAGTACATCCAGACCGACATGTGGGTGCGCTTCCAGAAGCTGCGCGGCAATCAGTGCATCTATGTCTGCGCCGACGATGCCCATGGCTCGGCGATCATGCTGCGCGCGGAGAAGGAAGGCATCACTCCCGAGCAACTGATCGCCAACGTACAGGCCGAACACGGCAGCGACTTCGCCGACTTTCTGGTGGACTTCGACAACTTCCACTCGACCCACTCGGAAGAGAACCGCGAACTGGCCGAGCTGATCTACGCCCGCCTGCGCGACGCCGGCCACATCGCCACCCGCTCGGTGACCCAGTATTTCGATCCCGAGAAGGGCATGTTCCTCGCCGACCGCTTCATCAAGGGCACCTGCCCCAAGTGCGCCGCCGAAGACCAGTACGGCGACAACTGCGAGAAATGCGGCGCCACCTACGAGCCGACCGAACTGAAAGATCCGCGCTCGGCGATCTCCGGCGCCACGCCAGTGCTCAAGGACTCCAAGCACTTCTTCTTCAAGCTGCCCGACTTCGAAGCCATGCTCAAGCAGTGGACGCGCGGCGGCGCGTTGCAGGAGTCGGTGGCCAACAAGATCGCCGAATGGCTCGATGGCGGCCTGCAGGAATGGGACATCTCCCGCGATGCGCCCTACTTCGGTTTCGAGATTCCCGGCGAGCCGGGCAAGTACTTCTACGTCTGGCTGGACGCGCCGATCGGCTACATGGCCAGCTTCGAGAACCTCTGCAAGCGCCGCCCCGAGCTGGACTTCGACACCTTCTGGGGCAAGGACTCCAAGGCCGAGCTGTACCACTTCATCGGCAAGGACATCATCAACTTCCACACCCTGTTCTGGCCGGCCATGCTCGAAGGCGCGGGCTTCCGCAAGCCGACCGCGGTCAACGTGCACGGCTACCTGACGGTGAACGGGCAGAAGATGTCCAAGTCGCGTGGCACCTTCATCAAGGCGCGCACCTACCTCGAACACCTGAACCCCGAATACCTGCGCTACTACTACGCCTCCAAGCTCGGCCGCGGCGTCGACGACCTCGACCTGAACCTCGAGGACTTCGTGCAGAAGGTCAACTCCGACCTGGTCGGCAAGGTGGTGAACATCGCCAGCCGCTGCGCCGGCTTCATCCACAAGGGCAACGCCGGGGTGATGGTCGAGGCCAATGCCGCGCCGGAGCTGACCGACGCCTTCCGCGCGGCCGCACCGTCGATCGCCGAGGCCTACGAGGCACGCGACTTCGCCCGCGCCATGCGCGAGATCATGGCCCTGGCCGACCGTGCCAACGCCTGGATCGCCGACAAGGCACCCTGGGCGCTGAACAAGGTCGAAGGCAAGCAGGCCGAGGTGCAGGAAATCTGCGCCCTGGGCATCAACCTGTTCCGCCAGTTGGTGATCTTCTTGAAGCCCGTGCTGCCGAACCTCGCCGCCGCGGCCGAGCAGTTCCTCAACGTCGCGCCATTGCGCTGGGACGACCACCAGACGCTGCTGGCCAACCATCCGCTCAACCCCTTCACCCCGTTGCTGACCCGCATCGAGCCGGCGAAGATCGAGGCCATGATCGAAGCTTCCAGGGAAGACCTGGCCGCCAGCGAAACCGCCGCCGCCCCGGCGGGCAATGGCGAACTGACGAAGGAGCCGCTGGCTGCGGAAATAAACTTCGATGCCTTTGCGGCGGTGGACCTGCGTATTGCCCTGATCGAAAAGGCCGAGTTCGTCGAAGGCGCCGACAAGCTGCTGCGCCTGACCCTGGATATCGGCGATGCCAAGCGCAACGTCTTCTCCGGGATCAAGAGTGCCTACCCGGACCCGAGCAAGCTGGAAGGCCGGCTGACCCTCTACGTCGCCAATCTGGCGCCGCGCAAGATGAAGTTCGGCCTGTCCGAAGGCATGGTCCTGGCCGCCGGCCCGGGCGGCAGCGAAATCTACCTGCTCAGCCCCGACAACGGCGCCAGGCCGGGCCAGCGCGTCATGTAACCGCCCCGCGTGCCGGNCCCGATCCGGCACGCGGCCCTCACGGAAACGCCATGAGCGCACCTGTGCCCCCCTCACGCTGCCCACTCTGCGGCCAGCCCAATCAATGCGCCCAGTGCGATCCCAGCGCGGCACAGCCCTGCTGGTGCTTCTCGACCCGCATCCCGCGCCAGATTCGCGCAAGCATTCCGCAGGAGGCTCGCAACAAAGCCTGCATCTGTGCCCGCTGCGCCGACGGCAGCACCGCCCCCGAACACTGATGCGCCTCGATCGCTTCCTCGCCAACCTCCCCCGCTTCAGTCGTCAGGATGCCCGCCACCTGCTGGCGGAGGGTCGTATCCGTGTGGACGGCCAGGCCATGCGGGCCATGGATTGCGAAGTCAGGCTCTTCAGCCGCATCGAGCTGGATGACGAAGTGTTGCAAGCCGGCAAGGCCGCGCGCTACCTCATGCTGAACAAACCGGCCGGCTGCGCGAGCGCGACCCGGGACGCCGTGCACCGTACCGTGCTCGACCTCATCGCCGAGCCGGACCGGGACGAACTGCATATCGCCGGCCGCCTCGATTTCAACACCACCGGGCTGATGCTGCTCACCAACGACGGCCAGTGGTCGCGCCGCCTGACCCAGCCGAGCAGCCTGCAGGGCAAGGTCTACCTGGTCGAAACCGAAGACGAGATCGATCCGGGCTGTATCGAAGCCTTTGCCCAAGGCCTGTACTTTCGCTTCGAAAACCTCACCACCCTGCCCGCCCGGCTGGAACTGCTCGGCCCGCGCCGCGCCCGCCTGACCCTGCACGAAGGCCGCTACCACCAGGTCAAGCGCATGTTCGGCCGCTTCGACAACAAGGTCACCGCCCTGCATCGCGAAAGCATGGGCCCCTTGCTGCTGGATTCAGCACTCGATCTCGGCGAATACCGGCCATTGACACCGCACGAAATCGCCCGAATCTGAGCCAATTCGGCCGGCCCGCGGAAAAAGCCGACGCCACGCTTCATTTCACCCCTGGCTTCTGGTAAAAAGGCACCCCTGAGCGGGCGTCGTATAATGGCATTACCTGAGCTTCCCAAGCTCATGACGAGGGTTCGATTCCCTTCGCCCGCTCCAGACGCCGTAAGTTAAAGCCCTGTTTTTACAGGGCTTTATCGTTTCTGGCTTTTGCTGGTGTCGAAGAAGTGTCGAAAAGGTCCGGCGGCAAGGTGAATCAGACGGGCGAAAGCGCCTGGATGACGTGCTTCGGATCGTTATGAATGGCACGCAACAGTGCCTTCGCCGGCCCAGTCGGCTCACGTCGGCCTTGTTCCCAGTTACGCAGCGTACCGAGCTGAACATCGATCATGGCTGCGAACTTGGCTTGAGTCAGCCCTGTCGCCTTGCGGATCTCTTTCACCTGCAGCGCATCCACGGTGAATTCCCGAGAAGGTTGCCGCTCGCCTCGATGGATCTCATCCATCTGCTGGACGCTTTCCAGAAGGTCTTCGAAGAATTTGCTCATGGTGCTTACCTCCACCGCTCGATGATTTGCTTGAGCACCTTGCGCTCGTCCGCTGTCAGGTCATCCTTCTCGTTCTTCGGATAGATCAACAGCAACGCGATCTGTGAAGCAGCCGTGAAGTGGTAGTAGATGACCCGGGACCCGCCTCGCTTGCCGTGACCGCTAGAAGCAACCCGAACCTTGCGAATACCGCCAGTACCTTCGATCACATCGCCCATGTCCGGGCGGTCGGCCAGTTGTCGCTGAAACTCCGCATAGCTGTCATCGCTAAGCAGCTCCCGCAGGCGCTTGGTGAAGATCGGTGTCTCGATAAAGATCATAGCCGCATAGTACGCCAGTGGCGCACCCCCTTCAATTGATTCGATCGGCATCGGCCGGCGCAGTCGGAGCCGTGGCGGTGCCCGCCAGTAACAAGCTACGCAGGTGCTGGCGATCCTGATCCTTGCGGATCAATTCGCGAACATATTCACTACTGGTGCCGTAACCACGCTGACTGACTTGTTCGTCCACGAAGTTCTTGAGTGCGCCCGGCAAGGAAATATTCATGGTGCTCATGCGGGAAGCTCCCTTTTGGCAAAAATTGGCAAGACGACTTTGGCACAAAGCTAAGGAGGGCGTCGATAAAGTGTCGAAATCACCGGAACGGATTGCATAGAACGAGCCGCCAGGCAAAGGCGTTCCGCTTCGGCCCGCCGAGGGAATCGGCGGGCATGAGGCTGGCGGGCTGAAGCCCACCCGAACTGGCATGCATTGCGCAAGCCTCGGCTTCAATCCCGCGCTTGATCGTAGGAGCCAGGGGGGGACGCCGAGTCCTTGCCGGCGATCGGCGCCGCGGTTCGCCCGCAAGCGGGCTCCCTACGATGGTGCACAAAGCGGAATCCGCATTCATGCCCACCCGAGGCCGGAGGATCAGCCGGCGTGGTAGTCCGCGTCGGCTTCCTCGAAGCGCTTGACGATGCTCGGCGCCGGTTCGGCGTCCAGCTTGCTCACCACGAAGATGGCGAGGCTGGCGAGGATGAAGCCGGGGATGATCTCGTACAGGCCCAGGCCGATGAATTCCTTCCACACCACCACGGTAACCGCACCGACCAGCATGCCCACCAGCGCGCCGTTGCGCGTCATGCGCTTCCACAGCAGCGAGATCAGCACCACCGGACCGAACGCCGCGCCGAAGCCGGCCCAGGCGTAGGACACCAGGCCCAGCACCTTGCTCTCCGGGTTGGAGGCGATGCCGATGGCGATCAGCGCGATCAGCAGCACCATGCCGCGGCCGACCCACACCAGCTCGGTCTGCGAGGCGTTCTTGCGCAGCATGGCCTTGTAGAAGTCCTGGGTCAGGGCGCTGGAGCTGACCAGCAGCTGGGCGCTGAGGGTGCTCATCACCGCCGCCAGCACACCGGAGAGGATGATGCCGGCCACCCACGGGTTGAACAGGATCTTCACCAGTTCCATGAACACCCGCTCGCCGTTCTGGCTCACCGCGCCCGCCTGCTCCGGGTGGTCGGCGAAGTAGGCGATGCCGAGAAAGCCCACCGCCACCGCCCCGGCCAGGGTCAGGATCATCCAGGTCATGCCGATGCGCCGGGCGTTGGGGATGGTCTTGATCGAGTCGGCGGCCATGAAGCGCACCAGGATGTGCGGCTGGCCGAAGTAGCCCAGGCCCCAGGCCAGCAGCGAGATGATGGCGACGAAGGACAGGCCACGGAACATGTCGAAGTTGGCCGGGTTCTGCGCTTCGATGGTGGCCATCACGGTGCCCATGTCGCCCAGGGCGAGGATGACGAACAGCGGCGTGATCAGCAACGCGAAGATCATCAGCGTGGCCTGCACGGTGTCGGTCCAGCTCACCGCCAGGAAGCCGCCGATGAACACGTAGAGGATGGTCGCCGCCGCGCCGACCCACAGCGCGTATTCGTACGGCATGCCGAAGGTCGACTCGAACAGCCGTGCGCCGGCCACCACGCCCGAGGCGCAGTAGATGGTGAAGAACACCAGGATCACCAGCGCGGAGAAGATCCGCAGCAGGCGGCTCTGGTCCTCGAAGCGGTGGGAGAAGTAGTCCGGCAGGGTCAGCGCGTTGTGGTTGTGCTCGGTGTGCACGCGCAGACGCCCGGCGACGAACAGCCAGTTCAGCCAGGCGCCGACGATCAGGCCGATGGCGATCCAGCTTTCCGACAGGCCGGCGACGAAGATCGCCCCGGGCAGGCCCATCAGCAGCCAGCCGCTCATGTCCGAGGCGCCGGCCGACAGCGCGGTGACGAAGCTGCCGAGGCTGCGCCCGCCGAGGATGTAGTCGGAGAAGTTCTTGGTGGCGCGGTAGGCGATGAAGCCGATCAGGATCATCGCCGCGATGTAGATCA
>NZ_JADDIX010000036.1:71813-76467 GCF_015070855.1 Pseudomonas lopnurensis | reverse complement strand
ATCCGCGTCGGCCACGAACGCCACGACCGCATCGAGGCCAACGCCTACAGCGAATTCCAGGCCGAGGAACACCGTACCACCCACGGCGATCGCAAGACCGAGGTGCGCGCCAGCGACCACCTCACCGTGGGCCACGACCAGCACGTGCAGATCGGCAGCGGGCAGTTCGTCGAAGCCGGCCAGGAAATCCATCTCTCCAGCGGCCTGAAAGTGGTGCTCGAAGCCGGCAGCGAACTCACCGTCAAGGCCGCCGGCAGCTTCGTCAAACTCGATGCCGGCGGCATCACCCTCGGCGGCCCCGTCATCCAGGCCAATGCGGGCGGCAGCCCGGGCAAGGGCTCGGGGGCGAGGCCGATCCTGCCGGGGCAGGTGAGCCCGGCTGATGCGGACAGGCCGGGCGTTCCGCTGGAAGCGCTGCTCAAGCAGAACCTGCTGTTTCGCAGTACCCGCGCGGGTGTGTGCGAAGTCTGCGAGGCGGCCAGGGCGTTGCCGGAGGACGATGCATGAACGCACTCCCTACCACTGGCAACGGCGCCCTTCTGCTGGACGGCGCCCGCCATGAAAATGCCACGGCCTGGCTCTATCAGCGCTTTCCCACTCATCAACCCTGGCCGTTGCTGCTGGGCACGGACTATGAGCCCATCGCCGATGCGGGCCCCATCCTGCTGGACGCCCCGCAGGGTAGTCCGGCCTGCGAGGCCTGGCGGCACGGCAGCGATATCGAGGATGGCGTCTGGCTGCAAAGCGATGCCGCGCTGGACGATCTTCAACGCATCCTGCAGCGCCGACTGCGCATCTTCACGCCGGAGCGGGGCGAACTCTGGTTGCGCCTGGGCGATGCCCGTCCGTTGTACCGTGCCTGGCAGAGCGGGGCGCAGTGGCCGGAAGGTTTCTGGCATGGCGTCCAGGGCGTCTGGCTTCGCGGTGGGACCGGCATTTTCTGCGCCTGGCATAATGACCGGCCGCAGCAGGACGGGGCGCCGGACGATCTGGGCATCGCCGCCCAACTGACGCTCGACTGGCCCCTGCTGCAAGCGCTGGCCAACCAGGACGATATCGCACAGGACGCGAAACCATGACTGCCCAGGCTCCCCATTCCTCTCGCTTGACGCCCGCCGCCTGCCCTTTGCTCAGTGCCGTGCTGCCGCTGCGCTACGCACTCGGTCCGACCCTGGCGGTGGATACCAGCGCCCATGAGCTACCGCCGCTGCGAGGGGAATTTCCCGCCATCGGCGATTATTTCGAGCCCTTGCGCGGCCGCCCGTTGAACTACACCGCACGCCTGCTGCGCGATGGCTGGCTGTACGTCTGGCAGAGCGGGCTGCAACGGCTGGTCGAGTACCGCGTCGTCCAGGCCGTGCTGACGCAAACTCCGCGTGGCGGCAAGGTCATCGATGGGCGCAGCCTGGCCTATCTGCTGCTGCCTGCCGGCGAACCGGCCATGCTGGCCTGGTCTCCGAGCCAGTGGAGCGATGCGCAATTCGCGGCTGCCAGGACCGGCACGGCGATTCGCCAGCGGGTGATGCGCGCGATCACCCCGGGCGCGGCGCCCTTCAGCGGCCCGGCCCATAGCATTCACGAACGCATCGGCGACTATATGGATGCCGACTGGTATGGCTGGAGCAGCGAGTCCTCCACCTCCCATCGCCCCGCCTGGCCGCGCCTGTTGGACGACATGCAGCGCTGCGAGCAGCAGGCCTATGCCCTGATCGACGATCCCTGGGGCGTGCTGCTGGACCTGGCCGAACTGATCCGCGCCCGCCAGCAGGCCTTCAAGGTCACCCGGGAAATCCGCGGCGAGGACTGGGCCATGGCCGATGTGCTCAAGTCCCTGGCCGAGAACGACCCACAGGTCGGCGGACAATTGAGCAGCATCACCGATTACCGGAAGTTGAACGCCACCTGGCAGGAGCAGACGCGGGAAGAGGACGAGCACGCTGCCGACATCCGCCGCCTCGGCGAACTCTGGGCGGCCTGGTTCGACACCCTGGCGCAGCGTGGCCCCGCCAGCCTGGATACCGCCTGTGGCCATTTCGATATCGAACAGCCCCTGGCTCGCGCGGAGCTGGAGTTGCACTTCGCCGCTGCCTGCCTCGGCCCTGCGACCACTGGCCCGGGCGCCAAGGCCATCGCGAACGCCCTGATGCTCCGGCAGGAGACACGCAAGCCCTGGCTGGTCTGGTCGCTGCTGGGTCTGGGCAAGCGCCTGGGCATCGGCGAAATCAACGCTCTGACCGGATTGGCCGACGGCGCCCGGGACAGCGGTGCCAGCCTGCTCGACGAAGCCCGCAAACTGGCTGAATTGCTCAACCAGGCTGCGGAGAAACTGGCCCGGCATGTCCAGGGCTCGGCGCTGGAAGCCCTGTTCACCGCCCTGGCCCCCCTTGCCGGGCTGGGCCTGCAACGCGCCGATGACGGCACCAAGGCCGCCGGACGCCTGTACCTGGCGGCCTCGCTGGCGCGAAGCCAGCAACGCTTGGCCGTCGAGGCCGTCAGCCAGCGGCAACTGGGCGAATGGATGAGCGACCTGATGGGCACGCGGCCCAGACTACCCACTCATATCAAACCCACGCAGCTGAGTGCTGCTATCAGCGACGCCCTGCCATTCTTCCGCCTGCTACCAGCCAAGGACCTGCCTGCCCTGACCGGGCATCTGGCGGCGGACGTCAACCTCAGGGGAATGCTCGACCTCGGCAAGGGCGCGCTGGAAAAGGCACCGCTCAAGTGCTTGGTGGCGTTGGTGGCAGGGGTGAATTTTGCTTGGGGTGGGGTGCAGGTTTTGGATGGTGCTGCCCGGAGCAAGCTAAATCTCGCTGGCGGCTTTATGGGAATGCTTTCTGCAGCATCGGCCACGATACAAAAAGTCGCCGAAGTCGATTGGGAGTTATCGGTCAAGGTTAGCGGCACAACCTCCATTAGTTCGCAAAAGGCTTTGACCGATGCATTAGGAGTTGGAGCAAAAACAGCGCTTTCACAGTCAATTACATCAGGCTTCGATGCTCTAGTCTTTGGTATGGAGGCATTGGAGGCCTATCAGGCTGGCGATCTAGATACCGCTACGATCAATGCCGGATTAACCCTCGCGTCGAGCACCAACCTAGCCCTCTATGTACAAAGCTTCCGCGCTCTGCGGGCCGCCCGTGCGGCGGTAATTGCCGGCGAGGCTGCGGCTATAGCAAGAGGTGTCAGCGTGGCGCCGCATCTGGCTGCCCGCACGCTGGGCGTAACCATCCTGATCGTCGGTGGGATGATCGCCCGGCAATATACCCAGGACACTCCGCTGGAGGCCTGGATCAAGCACACCCGCTTCGGTATCCGTCCCGCCGATTGGGCCGGTAGCTACGAGCAGTCGATGACCGAGTTCTACAAAATCCTCTTTCCCATCGGCTTCCAGGCCTATCGCCTCAACGAATTGAACCCCTATCGCGGCATGCAGACGATCACCTATGTACTGCTACGTCTGCCGGGCAAGGATGCTTTGACCGACGATATGATCCACTTCAAGGGCCACGAGACCTGGGGCAGCTTCCTTGGCCTCGGTGGCAGGCGCAAGGCCGTGGAATGGACCGGCAAGGACTTCGATCGCCATGACGGCACCCGGGTACGGGGCGAGCCTGGTGTGGCCGTCTACCGCCGCGTCTATCACGAGGAGCACGGCAGCGAACTGGATGCCATCCACGGCGAGCTTAGTTACTCCCCCATCGAGGGTTTGACCCTGCCTCCCATTGAAATCAAGGAACTCGCATGGCTGTAAGCGATTTGATTCAGCAGGCTAGCGCTCGCTTTGGCAAGAACTCCAGTATGGTTCTGCGTGCCGACCAACCCACCGGGGAAAAACCTTGGGAGATGTTCGTCACCGACGAACATACTGAGCGCTATCTATCCCTGAGGGCGGGAGGGGATACAGATAGAGGGCTGGTAACAGGAGTATTAGGTGGTGGTGGAGTAATGCTGTTCATCGTCGTAATGTTCATAGCTTTGATCGCGCAGCGCTGGGATTTGGTGCCATCGATGCTCTGGATTTGCGTTCCTATGCTGATTGTTCCCTTCCTCTGGGAAACCCGCCGCCCACTTCCCCTGCCCATCCTCTTTAACCGCCGCACCCGCGAAGTCTATTTCGATCATGATGGCGAGCTGTACCACACCCCTTGGGACGGCATTCAGGCTCTTGCCGGCGAGTTCACCCTGGTCGGCCCGCATACCGGCGCTATGCGCAATGCCTCACTGGAAGTCTTGGTACGCCGCCTGGGCGAGCCGGACAACGCCCTGCTGGTGAGCCTGGGCCTGCCCATGGGCAAGACCCTGCAGATGCAGAAGGGCTTCTGGGAGTGGCTGCGCGCCTATATGGACAATGGCCCCTGGTTCGACGAGAACGGCCAGCGCAGCGAATCCGATGTCTTCGTCAGGGAAATGCTCTCCGCTCATATGAAACCTACGGATTTCCTCCCTTGGCGAAAGCAGGTGATTGCCGAGAAGAAGTCCGCCAGTGAGGGCCGCAACTATCTGGAGTGGACGGACTTGGTGTTGTACCTGGGCCACTTGCTGTTCTACCCCATGAACTGGCTGCAGGAGTTCACCTACAACATCGCCAAACGCCGCTCGCGTAACCGCTGGCCGCAGATCGTCACCGAGCGCCTGCAGCCCGACGGCCCGA
>NZ_JADDIX010000036.1:58972-71763 GCF_015070855.1 Pseudomonas lopnurensis | reverse complement strand
CGGGCCGGGGGCAACCCGCTCCTGCCGTTGGCAAGCGTTGCCGAACAGGGGTCGCAGAAACTGATTATCGATATCTGGGGCGACCCGGCCGAGGGAGGCCAGGTGCAACTGCTCGACCCGGAAAGTGACGTATGAGCGAGCTGAAGGACCAGCCCATCGAACAGGGCACCCGCAAGCGCGCGGAGTACGACAACACACGCCGCGCACGCCTGGCGTTGAGCATCGGGCGAACGGACGGCGGCACGCTGCAGATCGTTGTCGAAACGGACATGCGCAGCCACGAGGAAGAGCCGGAGATCCAGCAGAACACCTTCCTCGCCATCGTCCCCCTGTCTCGGCTGCCCGGCCACGATCGGTACGATGAGGCGCCGAAAGGCGCACTGCCCCGTCCCGGGCGCATCTACGTATTCCAGAACGGAAAGCTATGGAGAGAACTGACCTGCGATGGCAAAGGCGATCTATCCGACGTGGACGTAGCCCATTGGCGCCGACTGGCGGCGCAAGGCGAACCGGCTGATGATCGGCCCCCGGTCGGTGAGCCGCTGGCGCTGACGTTGGTGCCCATGCTGTTGCAAGGCCGTTTCGTTGGCGACCAATACCGCATGGCCTACAGCGAAATGGCCTGGACCTGGGAATACATCGCCTGGCTGGAAGCCGACAGCAGTCGGGTCGGAAACCGCTGCCAGAGCGTCGCGCCGGCCTGGTCCGCCGCCATCGTCGGCGGTGAACGATGGAAAACGACCCAGGCGATGCCGCTCGTGGTCATCGACCGGCAGGCCGAGGGACTGCGCACACGCGATCTGCATATTGAGTGTGCGTTGCGCGACCCTGCGACTTTTACTCCGACACTGACCGCTCTCGATCCTCAAGAGCTATTTGTCGAGCTGCATAAGCAACAGCAATCGCTTGCAGAGCATATGGGAGCTACAGCTCCGGCTGCGCTGCCAGAGCTGGTTCTTGGCACGGATGTTCTCATAGAAAAAGGCTTGCGCGGTCATCCAAAACTGGTCGGTTTCATGCTGGACGACCCCTTGTTCGAACTGCGCCATGCGGTAGAGCAGTCTCGCTTGGCAGCCGAAGCCTTACAGACCTATAACGCCCTTGTACCCTTCCAGCCTTTCGGTCGTTATGCGGAAGTTCTCCACCAATGGGCGATGCCAGACAAGGCGCCATTGGCTGACCTGCGCGACCATGTCGATATGGTCGCGCTTGAGAAAACCATGCTGCATGCCGAGCGCAAATCTGCACGCGAATCTATTCACCGCCAGCTCGAGCGGACCTTGGCACTCTCACAGAGCAAACTGACCGCTGTATGGAATGACTGGATTTACAGCAACGACGAACGCTTGCTGGAGCCCTACAGCCTGCTGATCGATGTATTGGGAATGCTCAGTCGTCTCCCTCAAGGCAGCGATGCGCGCAGCACCGATGCGGAGGATCGTGCACTTGCACAAGCGGTAGAGCGCCTGATCAGGCAACTGGCGGATGCCAGCCATCCGCTTACCAATGCAGCCCTGGCCGACCAAAACGGAGCGCTGCCAGAGCTGGCCAAACGTCTGGCAAAACTGGCAGCAACAAGCCAGGCCATCAAGCCGGAGAACTTAGGTATCAGCACCTTGGCAATGTTCGCCGGGCTGGAAAGCCAGCAGTCGCCCAGCTATCAGTACGCGGCACAGAACGTTGCGCTGGCAGTGGACGAATGGCTGAACCACCTGAGTAAAGCCGTACTACTGACGCTCAGGCAGTTGCATACCAATGCTTCCACCGTCCAGTTGGATATGCAGCGTCTCTTCACGCCGACAGTGGGCCTGCTGAACAAGCTGCATAGCCAGGCCAGAACGATCAAGTTCATACCCCAGGGCGAAGCCCTCGCACAAAATATGGTGGTGTTGGGCGTGCACGGGGGCGGCCTCAGCTTTGGCCTGACACCCAGCGAGCGCACCACACTGACACGGAAAAATTACCTGTATGGCAACTTGCAGGGCCGCGGCGGCAATGTACTGGCCACCACCAGGGGCAAGCTGGCAGAGGCCAATCGCTTCGCCAGCAAGGAACTGGGGCGTTTTATCGTCGTAGCCGCGCCGGCCGACGATCCATTGGTACAGGAGCTGAACAGTTGGCGACTTAGCGCCGCCAATCTGAACCGCGCCGGGCAGATGGCCAAGTCGCCGGCACTGCCGCTCTTCGCCACGCTGATGGCGGCTTATAACCTGTATGTAAATACGGTGGGGGCTTCGCTGCAGAATGAGCCTGCTAGATTAGCAGTTGGTGGGTGGTCAGCACTCTCAGATCTTTTTCTCGCGTCAAACAACGTTGCGCTAAAAATCATAGAAGGCTCAAGCGTCCGCTCACCCTGGTATGCGTTATGGGAAAGGGGGCGCATCGACGTCTCGCGGATATCGGAACGCTGGGCAAGTAACCTCAGCAAGCGCACGGGTAGCACTTGGCTCAGTGCCTCGAGAATTGGTTCCGGGGCGGCCATGGTGGTAACCGTCGCTCTATTTGCTTGGGACGCCAAACGCGCCTTCGACCAAGGCGACAAGGATGTATCCGTTGCCAATGCCATTGCCGCATCCGGCTCGGCCATGTGGGCGCTTTATACACTTGGAGTGCTGGCCAGTCCCTGGGTACTGGGCGCAGGTATCGTGTTGTTGCTGGGCGGTGCGATCGCCACCGCTCTACTGGCCGATGATGCAATCGAACAGGCGATCAAGCACGGGCCATTCGGCAAGGAGCAGCGCCTGGCGCATATGAACGACCCCAGGGTCGCCTATCAGCAACTGCTCGGCGCTATCGGCCAACCTCGAGTACGCATCGAACGCCTGGATGATTGGCTGAGAAGTGCCCCCGCAGAAGATCAGGCGAAGCTGCAGGCTGCGGAAGCCCAGGGTAATAGCGACCTCGACCCGCTGGACTGGGTGGTCGAACTGCAGTCCGGCCTGCTGAGCCAATACCCTGGCGATCAGGGGTTTATCCTGCTGGCATCCGAATACGAACTGGAGCGTGGCCATCACAGCGGTTGGCAGCGCAGGCCGGCCAGGGCCATTTCGCGAGAAAAGCTCGGTGCCGTAGTGCTGGATGGCGGTCGCGTGCTCTATGTACTGCCCCATCAACACCAACCGGCCTTTAATCCATTGGCCACCAGTCGATACGCCCTCAAGGTGCGCGCCCAGTTCCGCCTCGGTCATCAAGCGTGCCGAGCAGGCGATCCTTTTCCGGCCTATGACGACCTGGTGCTGCCGCAGCCAAGCCCGCGCCAATGGGCGGCCTTCGATCCGGCACTGCTACCCAAGGAAGGCGACGTGATGGATGACCTACCCTATTGGCTGATCGAACAGAGCGACTACCGCAAACCATGAATGCCCCCGTGATTGAGCCAAGCCCTTATACGGCCAGCGCCTACAACTCGACCGCCATTCCGGCCCAGCCGCCGCATAAATGGCAGCAGGATGCCAATCGCAGCAATCTGCGCCGTACCCAGTTGCGCTGGGGCCACTATGCCAACCTGCAGCCCTGGCAGGTGGTCGATATGCAGCTACAGGCCAATGAACACACCTATGTTGAACGGACCGGGGAGGCCGAACTGTATTGCGACCAACAGCGCTGGCGCTTCGAGAACTTCAATAAGCTGCTTATGCTGATACCGTTCTTAAAGTATTGTGCTTTATTTGTGGGGCCGTGGTTGTGGTGGGGGTTCGCAACCATAGATTTTTTTTCAGGCTCCGCGGCAACAGTTTTTATATCATCGCTTTTCATGTTTTTAATGACAGGCCTTAGTGCCTGGTTATATTGGGAGGAAAGTTTAAAGGCCTACTTGGTCCAAGTTGGAGCCGGCTTAACCATGGCTCTGTTAAGTGCAGCTTTTAACTACAGTATTTCTAGTTACGGCACCGATCTATTTTGGATGTGCGGGGGGATGGTTTTATCCATCTTTATGGGGGTAGTCGGTTTCGATTTCCTGCTGGACCTGTATCTGCGTCTATTCAAATACGACGGCAGCGAGTTCAACAGGCAAACCGGTATGGTGACCATCGCCCGGCGCTTTCGTAAGCCATTCGTGGCGCCTTTCTATGAGTTCGACGCCACCATGGAATTTCGCCCAGGGCCGCATGGCAGCGGCGGCATGGCGCTGTGGTTGCATCACCGTTATGCCGATTGCGAAATATTCCTCGGCGGCAAGCTTCATCCATTGGGCTTCACTCCGGAAGAGGCGATGGCCTTCTGGGATTGCCTGCAGCGTTATATGGATATAAGCCAGCCACTACCGGAGTTGCCGGTGCTCGAACAGTTCCGACACCTCGACCCGGTCACCGCCGAGCATGACCGCCAAAGCAAGCGTGACCCACGCCGCTGGCGTGACATGCCCTACCGTGTCTGGGAGGGTCGAGGGCAATCGAAAACGATGAAGCGCAATCAGAACTACCCCTGGCAACAACAGCCCTGCATCCTCCAGGCCAGAATCGACCCCAACCTGAGCATCGAAACCTATTACCGTAGCCAGGAAGCCAAAGGCATCCAGGCCACGCCCAGGGCTGACGATTTCGACGACATTCACCGGCGCTGATGCAGACAGGCCTCGAGGCGTGAAGCCATCCGCAGGCTATGTTTGCGCGCGCGGCTACTCCTCACCCAGCGGCAGCAGCACCCGGAACAGCGAGCCCCGCCCTTCCTCGCTCTCCACCTGGATGTGCCCCCCGTGCGCCTTGACGATCTGGTCGGCGATGAACAGGCCGAGCCCCAGCCCGGCGCTGCCTTCGCTGCCTTCGGCGCGCTCGAACTGGCAGAAGATGCGCGTCAGGCTCTTCGGGCTGATACCGATGCCATGGTCGCGCACTTCGATGCAGGCGCCCTCCGGGCATGGCGCAACGCTGACCTGAACCAGCTTGCCGGCGCCGTAGCGCATCGCATTGGTCAGCAGGTTGGCCAGCACCTGCTCGATGCGGAACCCGTCCCAGACGCCCAGGATCGGCGCGCTCTTCTCCAGTTGCAGCTGGCAGCCCTTGGCCTCCATCTGCGCGGCGAAGCTCTCGACGACGTTGCCCACCAGCTGCGCGAGGTCGAAGCGCGAGGGGCGGATCGACAGCTTGCCGGTGCGGATGCGCGAGACGTCCAGCATGTCGTCGATCAGGCGGATCAGGCTCTGGATCTGGCGCTCGTCCTTGTCCACCATGCTGCGCAGCTTGCGCTCGTCGAACGCGGCGAGGTTGTTGCGGCTCAGTTGCAGCTTGCGCAGCTGCACCTCGAGAATCAGCGTGTTCAACGGCGTTTTCAACTCGTGCGAGACGACCGACATGAAGTCGTCACGCATGCGTACGGCGTTTTCCAGCTCCGCCTTGGTATTGCGTAGCTCGTCGAGCAGCACCTCCTGCTCGCGCCGACTTTTCTCCAGCGCTTCGAGCTGGCGCGCCAGGCGCTTGCGACTGCGGTACAGGTCGACGAACACGCTGACCTTGCTGCGTACCGCATGGGCATCCAGCGGCTTGTGCATGAAATCCACGGCGCCGCTCTCGTAGCCCTTGAAGGCATAGTCGAGCTCGCGGCCGGCAGCGCTGACGAAGACGATGGGGATCTGCTTGGTGCGCTCGGTGCCGCGCATCAGCTCGGCCAGCTGGAAACCGTCCATGCCGGGCATCTGTACGTCGAGAATGGCCAGGGCGAACTCGTGGCGCAGCAGCAGTTCCAGCGCCTGCTCGGCCGACTCGGCCTGGTGCACGTGGATGCCGGGCGCCTGCAGCAGCGCATCCAGTGCCAGCAGGTTCTCCGGCAGGTCATCGACGATCAGCAGGTTCACCTCGTCGGTACGGTCGGGCATGGTCACTCCAGTTCTCGCAACAGTCGATGGATGTCGCGCAGGGGCAGAATATGATCCGGCGCAAAGCGCTGGAGCGCAGCACGGGGCATGGTCGCTACCGCGGCCTCGGCGGGGTCCTGGATAACGGTCAATCCGCCGCTGCGGTGGATCGCCTCGAGGCCGGCGGCGCCGTCCTCGTTGGCGCCGGTGAGCAGGACCCCCGCCAGACTCGTCCCCCAGGCATCCGCCGCGGACTCGAACAGCACGTCGATCGATGGCCGGGAGAAATGCACCACGTCGTCCTGGCTCAGCGACAGGCTGTGGTCGCTCTCGACCAGCAGATGGTAACCGGGCGCGGCGAAATACACCGTGCCGCCGCGCACCTGTTCCTTGGCGTCGGCTTCCTTGACCCGCATCGCCGTCTTGCGCCGGAAGATTTCCGCCAGGTGGGTCGGGCCGCTGCGCGGCACGTGCTGGACCACCAGCAGCGCCAGGCGGAAATCGGCCGGCAGGCCGCTCAGCACGATACCCAGCGCCTCCAGCCCGCCGGCCGAGGTGCCGATGACCACCGCCTCGACGGGAGGCTGGCGCTGACCGGGCAGGATGACTCGCGCAACGCTGTTCATAGCTTGCGAAAGATCCTTTCCTGTTTGTCGAACGCTTCGTAGAGCCCGGCGTAAGACGAGAACTCGACGGTTTCCTTGCAGCCCATGCCGAGAAATCCGCGGTGGCAGAGCGACTCGTGGAACAGGCCGAAGGCGCGATCCTGCAGCGGCTTGTTGAAGTAGATCAGCACGTTGCGGCAGGAGATCAGCTGGGTCTCGGAAAACACGCTGTCCGTGGCCAGGCTGTGATCGGCGAAAGTGACCTTTTCCTTCAGCGACTTGTCCATGATCGCCGAGTCGTAGGCGGCCGTGTAGTAATCGGAGAAGCTGCGCTTGCCACCGGCCTGCTGGTAGTTGACGGTGTACTGGCGCAGGTGGTCGATGGCGAAGATGCCCTGGCGCGCCTGCTCCAGCGAGCGCGGGTTGATGTCGGTGGCATAGATGAGCGAGCGCTCGAGCAGGCCCTCCTCCTGCAGCAGGATGGCCATCGAGTAGACCTCTTCGCCAGTGCTGCAGCCGGCGATCCAGATCTTCAGCGAAGGATAGGTGCGCAGCACCGGCACCACCTGCTCGCGCAGCGCGCGGTAGTAACCGGGGTCGCGAAACATCTCGCTGACCGGGATGGTCAGGTACTGCAGCAGGTCCATGAAGACCTGGGCGTCGTAGAGGATCCTGCGCTGCAGCGCGGAGATGCTGTCGCAGTCCATCTGCTTCAGTGCCAGCAGCACCCGGCGCTTGAGCGAGGCTCTGGAGTAGTCGCGGAAATCGTAGCTGTACTTGAGGTAGATCGCTTCGATCAGCAGCTTGAGTTCGATTTCCACGTTGCGGTCGGGCATGTCACAGCAGCTCCACTTTTGGCAGCCAGACGCGGATCAGCGAGAACAGGCGGTCGAGGTCGATGGGTTTGGCCAGGTAGTCGTTGGCACCGGCGCGCAGGCAGCGCTCCTGGTCGTCCCTCATGGCCTTGGCCGTGACGGCGATGATCGGCAGCTTGGCGAAGCGCGCGTCCTTGCGGATTTCCTGCATGGCGGTGAAGCCGTCCATTTCCGGCATCATGATGTCCATCAGCACCAGATCGATGTCGCTGTCGTGCTGCAGCCTGTCGATCGCCTCCAGGCCGTTGCGCGCGATCTCCACCAGGGCGCCCTTGTGTTCCAGCGCGCTGGTCAGGGCGAAGACGTTGCGCACGTCGTCGTCGACCACCAGGATCTTGCGCCCTTCGAATGCCTTCTCGCGGCTGCGCGCGCTCTTGAGCATCTTCTGCCGCTCCGGCGGCATGTCCGACTCGACCTTGTGCAGGAACAGCGTGACCTCGTCGAGCAGGCGCTCCGGCGAGCGCGCACCCTTGATGATGATCGAGCGCGAGTACTTGAGCAGCGCCGCCTCCTCGTCGCGGGTGAGGTTGCGCCCGGTGTAGACGATCACCGGCGGGAAGGAGCAGATGTCCTCCTTGGCCATGCGTTCGAGCAGTTCGCTGCCGTCCATGTCGGGCAGCTTGAGGTCGATGATCATGCAGTCGAACACGGTGTTGCGCAGCAGCTCGAGCGCCTGCTCGCCGAACTCGACGGCGGTGATCTCGACGTCGACGTCCTCGATCAGCCGCGACACGCTCTCGCGCTGGAGGGCATCGTCCTCCACCAGCAGGATGCGCTTGACCTTCTGCGCCAGCTTGGCTTCCAGGCGACCGAACACCTCCTTGAGTTCGTCGCGGGTGGCCGGCTTCATCGCGTAGCCCACCGCGCCCATCTGCAGCGCGGTTTCCTTGCGGTCCTCGACGGACACCACATGCACCGGGATGTGCCGGGTCGCGGGGTATTCCTTGAGGCGCTCGAGCACGGTGAGCCCGGAATGGTCGGGCAGGCGCATGTCCAGCAGGATCGCGTCGGGCTTGTACTGCGCCGCGGTGTCGAAGCCGTCGTCGGCGTTCTGCGCGATCAGGCAGCTGTATTCCAACTCGTGGGCGAGGTCGCAGAGGATACGGGCGAACTGCGGCTCGTCCTCGATCACCAGCACGCAGCGTTCCTTGAATGGCAGGTTGTCGCGATCGTCGGGCAAGCGCTCGACCGGTGGGGCGGCACGGGCCGCGACCAGCAGCGTCTCGCTTCGCGGCACGGCAGCGACCGGATCGGCAACCACTGGCGGCTCGACCGCAGCAGGTTCGGCCGCCGCCACCTCGCCGTAGTTTTCCGGCACCAGCAGGGTGAAGGTGCTGCCGGCGCCGGGAACGCTCTGCACGCTGATCTGCCCGCCGAGCAGTTGTGCCAGCTCGCGGGAAATCGACAAGCCCAAACCGGTGCCGCCATAGCGGCGGTTGGTGGTGCCGTCGGCCTGGCGGAAGGCCTCGAAGATCGCCTCCTGCTGTTCGGCGGGAATGCCGATACCGGTGTCCCTGACGGCGAAGGCCAGCTGGCCGCTGGCGTGCCGTTCGACGCGCAGGGTCACCGAACCCTTCTGGGTGAACTTGAAGGCATTGGCCAGGAGATTCTTGAGAATCTGTTCGAGGCGCTGGCGATCACTGAAGAGCGTCGGCGGCACGTCGTCGGCCAGTTCCACCTCGAACGTGAGCGATTTCTCCATGGCCTGGGGCAGGAACAGGTTCTTCAGCCCGTCGACCAGGCGGGTGAGGATCGTCAGTTCGGGATGCACCTCGAGCTTGCCGGCTTCCACCTTGGATATGTCGAGAATGTCGTTGATCAGCGTGAGCAGATCGTTGCCGGCCGAATAGATCGAGCGGGCGAACTGCACCTGATCCTCGCTGAGGTTGCCCGCGGGATTGTCCGCCAGCAGCTTGGCCAGGATCAGCGAGCTGTTCAGCGGCGTGCGCAGCTCGTGGGACATGTTGGCGAGGAATTCCGACTTGTAGCGGCTGGCGCGCTGCAGCTCGTCGGCACGCTGTTCGAGCATCAACTGGGCATCGTGCAGGCGCTTGTTCTTCTCGTCCATCTCGTCGCGCTGGCGCGCCAACGCATCGGCCTGCTCGGCCAGTTGCTCGTTGGTCTGCTCCAGCTCGGCCTGCTGCTCCTCCATGTGCGACTGCGACTCGCGCAGGGCGTTGGACTGCTCCTCCAGTTCCTCGTTGGCGGCGCGCAGCTCTTCCTGCTGCACCTGCAGTTCCTCGTTGAGCTGCTGGGTCTCGGCGAGCACTTTCTGCAGGCGCTGGCGATAGCGGGCCGCCTCGATGGCCGAGCCGATGGTGGCGCCGATGCGCCGCAGCAGTTCGCTGTCCTCCTCGCGCAGCGGTCGCAGGAAGCCCAGCTCGATCACGCCGTTGAGCATGCCGCTGTCCTCCACCGGCACGAGCAGTACCGAGCGCGGCGTGGTGTCGCCCAACGCCGAGGACACCTTCAGGTAGTCGGCCGGCAGATTTTCCAGCGCCATCAGGCGCCGCTCCAGCGCGACCTGGCCGACCAGCCCGGAACCGACCTCCAGGGTCCGTGCGCCCTGCAGGTGATCGCAATCGTAGGCGTATTCGGCGACCCGCTGCAGCTTGCCGTCCTGCATCACGAAGAGCGCGCCGACGGCCACATCGAGATAGCGCGCGAGGAAGCCCAGCACGCCCTGGCCCAGCGCCGGCAGGGTCAGCTCGCCGATGATCGCGTCGCTCAGCTGCGTCTGTCCGGTGCGGTACCAGGCCTGCTTCTCCAGCGCCTCGGCGTGGGCCTGCTGGCGGCTCAGCGATGCGGAATAGCTGGTGGACAGCGTGGTCAGGTCGCGGCGCCCGAGGAACACCAGCAGGCCGCTGAAGACCAGGCTGAACAGCAGGAAGCCGCCGATCAGCAGTGTGATGACGGTTTCCGAGGTGCGGTTGCGCTCGGCGCGCATCTGCCGTTCGGCGGCGACGAACTCGTTGAGCAGGGTGCCGCGTTGCTCGGTCAGCCCAAGCCCCCGACCGCTGCGAATGAACGTGGAGACCGGTCGGCCTTCGGCACGCCGCGCGATGGCCTCTTCGGCGAAGTCGAGCCAATGCCGATGCAGCGTCTCGATTTTTTCGATACGCCTCAGTTGCTGCGGATTGTCCTGGGAATAATCCTTCAGTATCTCCAGCTCGCGATCCATCTTCGCCATGCCCTGGCGATAGGGCGCGAGGAAGCTCTCCTCGCCGGCGATCATGTAGCCGCGCATGCCGGTTTCCAGCTCGACCAGCAATCGCTGCGCTTCATGGGCATGGGCGGTGCCCTGTACCGATTCGTCGATCCAGTGGCTGACGCTGAGCAGGTAATAGACGATGGCGCTGAAGAAGAATGCGCTGAGAAAGCCGAAGCCCAGCGGCACGGCGACGTTGCGGTTGAGAATGCGTCTGAAGTTGTTCTGATCGATGAAGGACTCGCTCATCTGGTTTCCTTTCCGCCTGCCCGGGACGTATCGAGCGCACGCGAGGCGCTGCGCCAGACATGACCAGCCGGTGATCATGCTCCGATATCGGCATGTTCTTGAGTGTTTCGCGCGCAATAGGTTCCAATCGCGCCGTCGTGGCGAGGACTCTACACGGCAAGCTCGACGAGCACAAAAGGCCCGACCGATATCCGACCCGGCAGGTATGGATCAGCGGCGAGCGATGATCCAGACGGCGTGGATGATGCCGGGGATGTAGCCGAGCAGCGTCAGCAGGATGTTCAGCCAGAAGGCGCCGCCGAAGCCGACCTGCAGGAAGACCCCCAGCGGCGGCAGCAGAATCGCACAGATGATGCGGATGAGGTCCATCATGGTCTCCGTCAGGTCAGATGCGGCCAAAGGGCCTGCTCAGGAATCGACCTGACCCGCGCGTCGGGGTTCCTTCCTCGCCGCCAGCGGCCGGTGCGCGGGCGCCAGCGGGAGCAAGGATCGCCACCACAGGCGGCGATCGAGAACCGGGGCGACTGGATAAGCCGCCGAGGGCACCTGCGACAGGCGCACGGGAGGAATGGACGCGAGCGGCCGGATTGTGTGGGCGCTCCTGATGCGTCATGCACTTCGCCTTTTGAGCCAAGGGCGGCGCCAAGCTCATCGCTTAGCCTGCTAACTATTACAGAGTCCCCGGCGTCGCGCCATTGGCCGAAGGTCTATAGACGAGTTTTTTACTCAGCCATGCTGGCGAGGCGCATCGGAACTCGTCGGGCGGCCCCCGGTCGTCTCTACACAAGCGCTGCACGCGGGCGACGACCGACGTTGCGGCAGCCGTGCAGCGGCCGTTGGCCAGTGGGAGCGGGAGATGCATCGATGACCGAAGCAACCGTGGTGATCTGCGGCGCCACTGCCGGGGTCGGCCGCGCCACCGCCCGGTGTTTTGCCGGGGCCGGCTACCGGATCGCCGTGCTCGCCCGTGGCGAGAAGGGGCTGGCCGAGACCGCCGCGGAGTTGCAAGCCATGGGCACGCGGGTGCTGGCGATTTCGGCCGACGTCGCCGACGCCGCCGCGATGGATGCCGCGGCCACACGCGTCGAGACGGAACTGGGGCCGATCGACGTCTGGGTGAATGCGGCGATGGCCACGGTGTTCGGCGCGGTCAGCGAGCTGAGCGCCGAGGAGATCCGCCGCGTCACCGAGGTGACCTACCTGGGCTGCGTACACGGCACCCTGGCCGCCCTGCGCTGCATGCGCCCGCGCAACCGCGGCACCATCGTCCAGGTCGGCTCGGCCCTGGCCTATCGCGCCATTCCGCTGCAATCGGCCTATTGCGCCGCCAAGTTCGCCGTGCGCGGCTTCACCGACGCGCTGCGCTGCGAACTCATCCACGACGCCAGCGCCATCCGCCTGACCATGGTCCAGTTGCCGGCGCACAATACGCCGCAATTCGATTGGGCGCGCAACAAGCTGGGTCGGCGTGCGCAACCGGTGCCGCCGATCCACACACCGGAGGTCGCCGCCCGGGCCATCCTGCGCGCCGCCCGCGAGGCGCCACGCGAACTCTGGGTCGGCAGTGCGAGCCTGAAGGTGATCATCGGCACGCTGTTCATGCCCGGTCTGCTCGACCGGATACTGGCCAGGCGGGCCTGGGACGGACAGATGTCCGCCGAGCGCGAGCCGGTCGGGCGCCCGGACAATCTCTTCCAGCCGGTCGAGGGCCTGCATAATGCCGAGGGCCGCTTCGGCGACCAGGCGCGCCGCCAGACGGTCGCGCTCGGCTCGCAGACGGTCGGCCGGCTGGCGCTGGGGGCCGGCGCGCTACTGGCCCTGAGTATCGGCTTGATCCTGAGCCGGCGCGAACGCTGAGGCGGACCGGCAACCGTAGGGCGGGTGAAAAAACCGCGCGGGCGATGCCAAGGCCAGCACCGAATCGGCGGGTTGCACCCGCCCTACCGCTGTGTGCCGTATTCGCGAGCATGGCTCACTCTCATCAAACATAACGCTTTGTTTTTGGCTCTGTTCCCATTGCGTGTTGCTCGAATTGTCGAGGTGTTCTGAGCGTCCGTAGGAGC
>NZ_JADDIX010000036.1:39296-58922 GCF_015070855.1 Pseudomonas lopnurensis | reverse complement strand
TCCTACAGGGGGTACGTCTATCCGCAACAGCCAGCTCAGACATAGCCTTGTTTTTTATTGGATGAATTTTAGAGATTGCGCCAGTTCGCAGGGTGGGTAACGGCGAAGCCTTGGCCACGCGTCTGCCGGAACGCGGATTATCCTTTTGCCCCACCACTAGGCGTAGGCGCCCGCTTGCCGGCGATCGGCCGCAACGCCGATGATCGCCGGCAAGGACTCGGCGTCCCCCCGGGCTCCTACGGGCGCAGGGTGCACAGGCGGCTTTCCCGGGGCTGCACCCTGTTTGCTGCCCGACAGCGCTGCGGCGCAGACGCGCAGGCGCCTCCTACAGAGGCGTTATGCAGGCGGGCATCGGCTCATTCCGCGCGGCCGACTGGCGCAGCAGCGGGCCGCCCGGCCCCAGTCGTCTACGCTGAAGAAATACGGAGCCGATCGCCGAGCCGTCTGCGGAGGATTATCCATGTCTCGCCATCTGCCCCAACAGTTGGGCTGGCTACTGACGCTGCTGTTCGCGCTGGCCGGCCCGGCATTGGCCGCGGCACCGGTGACGGTGCTGCGCGTGGAGGGCGCGATCGGCCCGGCCAGCGCCGACTACGTCATCCGCGGCTTGCAGCAGGCGCACGACGAGGCCGCCCAACTGGTCGTACTGCAACTGGACACCCCCGGCGGCCTGGACAGCTCCATGCGCGCGATCATCAAGGAAATCCTCGCCAGCCCGGTGCCGGTCGCCACCTACGTGACGCCCAGCGGGGCGCGCGCGGCGAGTGCCGGCACCTACATGCTCTACGCCAGTCATGTCGCAGCGATGGCACCGGGCACCAATCTCGGCGCGGCGACGCCGGTGCAGATCGGCGGCGACATGCCTGGCGCCCCGCCGCAGCAGCCGGATGCCGACAACAAAGAGGACCCGCAGGCCCCCGGCGATGCCATGAGCCGCAAGCAGATCAACGACGCCTCCGCCTACATCCGCGGCCTCGCCCAATTGCGCGGGCGCAATGCCGAATGGGCCGAGCAGGCCGTGCGTGAGGCGGTCAGCCTGTCCGCTGCGGAAGCGCTCGAGCTCAAGGTGATCGATTACCTGGCCCGGGACCTGGCCGATCTACTGGCCCAGCTCGACGGCAAGACGCTGCAGACGATTTCCGCCGAGGTGCAGTTGCAGACTGCGGGCGCCACGCTGATCGAGCACGCGCCGGACTGGCGGGTGCGCCTGCTGGCCGTGATCACCAACCCCAGCGTGGCGCTGATCCTGATGATGATCGGCATCTACGGGCTGATCCTCGAATTCTCCAACCCCGGCATCGGCGCCGGCGGCGTGCTCGGCGGCATCTGCCTGATCCTCGCGCTCTATGCGCTGCAGCTGCTGCCGGTGAACTACGCCGGCGTGGCGCTGATCCTGCTCGGCATCGCCTTCATGGTCGCCGAGGCCTTCCTGCCGAGTTTCGGCGTGCTTGGCATCGGCGGCGTCGCCGCGTTCGTCGTCGGCGCGGTGATCCTCATCGACACCGAAGTGCCCGGCTACGGCATCCCGCTGTGGCTGATCGTACCGCTGGGCCTGGCCAGCGCACTGCTGGTCTTCATCATCGTCGCCATGGCGCTGAAGGCGCGACGACAGCAACTGGTCGGCGGCGACAGCGAACTGATCGGCAGCCTGGTCGTGGTCAGCGCGGTGCAGCCGCAAGCGCCGCTGAGCGGCTGGGCTCACCTGCAGGGCGAGAACTGGCAAATCCGCAGCGCCACGCCGCTGGAGGCCGGGCAGCAGGTGCGCGTGGTCGCCCGGCATGGCCTGCAGCTGGAGGTCGCCGTGACCGAACCGCCCCCCTTGGAGAGGAGTTGAATCATGGGTTATGAAATGAGTTTCATCGTCCTGCTGGTGCTGCTGGCAGGCGTGGTCGCTTCGGCCTTCCGCATCCTGCGCGAATACGAGCGCGGCGTGGTGTTCCAGCTCGGGCGCTTCTGGAAGGTCAAGGGGCCGGGGCTGATCCTGGTGATTCCCGGCCTGCAGCAGATGGTGCGGGTGGACCTGCGTACCCTGGTGCTGGACGTACCGACCCAGGACGTGATTTCCCGCGACAACGTCTCGGTGAAGGTCAACGCGGTGATCTACTATCGCGTGCTGGATGCGCAGAAGGCGATCATCCAGGTCGAGGATTACCACTCGGCCACCAGCCAACTGGCGCAGACCACCTTGCGCGCGGTACTCGGCAAGCACGATCTGGACGACATGCTCGCCGAGCGCGAGAAGCTCAACGGCGACATCCAGCAGGTGCTGGATGCGCAGACCGATGCCTGGGGTATCAAGGTGGCGAACGTCGAGATCAAGCATGTCGACCTCGACGAATCCATGATCCGCGCCATCGCCCGCCAGGCCGAGGCGGAACGCGAGCGGCGGGCCAAGGTCATTCATGCCGAAGGCGAACTGCAGGCCTCGGAAAAACTCATGCAGGCCGCCGAGATGCTCGGCCGCCAGACGGGCGCCATGCAGTTGCGCTACATGCAGACGCTGAGCAATATCGCCAGCGACAAGAACTCCACCATCGTCTTCCCGTTGCCCATCGAGCTGCTGCAGGGCCTCAAGAACCTGGACAGGAAACCCTGAGTGCAATCGCGCCCGAACATCCACGCCCTGTACACACTGCGCCTGCTGCTGGTGGCCCTGCTGGCACTGGCTCTGGGCGCCTGCGCGGCCTTTTCGCCACGCGATCCGCTCAACGTCCAGGTCGCCGGCATCCAGCCGCTGCAAGGCGAAGGCCTGGAACTGCGCTTCATGGTCAGACTGCGGCTGCAGAACCCCAACGACAGTGCCATCGACTACAACGGCGTCGCGCTGAACCTGGAGGTCAACGGTCGGCAACTGGCCAGTGGCGTCAGCGACCAGCGCGGCACCGTGCCGCGCTTCGGTGAAACGGTGCTCAACGTACCGGTGACCATTTCGGCCTTCTCCGCGGCCCGCCAGGCGCTGGGCCTGGCCGAACAGGCCGACGGCGAAGTGCCCTACGTCCTGCGCGGCAAGCTCGCCGGCGGCCTGTTCGGCACCCAGCGCTTCGTCGAGAGGGGCACCTTCGACCTGTCCCCGGTGACGGCGAATCCCTATCGCCGTCCCTGATGCACGGCATGCCGACTTGCTGTCGCCATTCGAGCCGGCGATCATTCGGCCCTTCGCGCGCAGGCACGCCTGTAGGAGCGAGCCATGCTCGCGAACCGA
The DNA here is from genome assembly GCF_015070855.1 of Pseudomonas lopnurensis. Classification (GTDB taxonomy): domain Bacteria; phylum Pseudomonadota; class Gammaproteobacteria; order Pseudomonadales; family Pseudomonadaceae; genus Stutzerimonas; species Stutzerimonas lopnurensis. The sequence continues at coordinate 55,720 of NZ_JADDIX010000036.1, read as the reverse complement.
CCCACTGCAAAACTTCGCGGGCATGGCCCGCTTCTACGATAGAGCTTCGCAGCGACGCGGCTTGCGGCGAAACGGCAACCCCTGACAAGAGAACCCCATGTCCACGCCCCCCGCCGCTGTCCCCGCGCCACCGACGCCCTTTCCCCGCCACATCGCCGTGCTTCTGCTGCTCTGCCTCGGCTGCGCGTTCGCCGGTAACCACATCGCGGCACGGATAGCCTTCGACGACGGCGCCGGCGTGCTGCTGGCGATCCTGCTGCGTTCCGGTGGCACCCTGCTGGCGCTCGCCGCCCTGGTGGCCTGGCAAGGCGAGCGCATCCGCCTGGGCGCGGCCACCTGGCGCTGGCAACTGCTGCTCGGCCTGCTGATCGCGACGCAGAGCCTGTGCCTGTATTCGGCCGTGGCCCGCATCCCCGTGGCCATCGCATTGCTGGTGGCGAACCTGTTTCCGATCCTGCTGGCCCTGCTGACCTGGGTGCTGGGCGGCCCCAGGCCGACGGCGCGCACCGCAGCGCTGATGGGGGTGATCCTCGTCGGCCTGGTGCTGGTGCTGGACGTGCCCGCACGGCTGGCCAGCGACCGCGCCGGCGGTCCGCAATGGGTGCTCGGCGTGACGCTGGCGTTCTGTGCCGCCACGGCCTTCGCCTGCGCGCTCTGGGTCACCGATCACAAGTTGTCGGCGGTGCGCGGCTCGGTGCGCAGCATGCTGACCATGCTGATCGTGTTCGCCAGCGCCAACCTCGCCGGTTTCGGCGGGGCGCTGCCCGGCGGGCTCGACCTGCCGGCCAGCAGCACCGGCTGGCTGGCGCTGGCGACGCTGGTGATGCTCTACGGCAGCGGTTTCATCATGCTGTTCGTCTCGGTGCCGCGGTTGGACATGCCGCGCAACGCGCCGGTGATGAACGTCGAGCCGCTCGCCAGCCTGCTGCTGGGCTGGCTGGTGCTCGACCAGATGCTCAATCCGGGACAGATCGTCGGTGGGCTGATCGTCGTCGCCGGCATCGTCCTGCTGACCTACCGCCGCCAGTGAACGGCCGCGACGACCCCTCGACCGGCAGCCCCGCCGTCACGGCTCGACTCCCACCTTGCGCTGGAGATCGTCGGCCCACTGGGCTCTGCAATGACCGGCGCGGCAGCGGTTGGCCTGGTGGCTGGGGTCTTCCTGCATCAGCTTGCGGGTGACGCCGTTGGTCCAGCCGAAGCCGTCCTGCAGCGGGTATTCGCCGCCGCCGGCATGCTCGGTGCAGGGCCGCAGCACGTATTTCTCGACCAGCTTGCTCTCGCGCTCGAACAGGTGGCCGACGATGCTCAGCCAGCGCTCCTCGATGTCCAGCGCCAGTTCGTCGTGCCCGTAGTGCTGCAGTCCGCGGATGCCGATCCACTGCAACGGCGCCCAGCCGTTGGGGCGGTCCCACTGCTCGCCGCTGCCGGCGATCTCGGTGGTCGCCAGCCCACCCGGCGCCAATAGCCGCGTGCGCACGGTCTCGGCGACCGCCGCGGCCTGCTCGGCGCTGGCCAACTGCACGAACAGCGGCGCCAGGGTGGCGGCGGTGAGGTTGTCGCGCTGGCGACGGCGCTGCCAGTCGTAGTCGAAATAGGCGCCGATCCGCGGATTCCACAGGTAGCGGTCGATCGCCGCCAACCGCGCTTCGGCGCGGCGGCGGAAATCGGCCGCGCAGGCCTGCTGCCCCTTCACCTCGGACAGCTTGGCGATCTGCCGCTCCAGCCTGTAGAGCAGACTGTTGAGGTCCACCGGCAGGATACTGGTGGTGCGGATGGTGCTCAGGCGGTGCGCATCGTCCAGCCAGCGCGAGCTGAAGTCCCAGCCCGATTCGGCGCCGGCGCGCAGGTCGCGATAGACCTCATGGCGCGGCCGGCAGGTGGCGCGCGCGGTCTCGACGTCCTCGCGGTAGGACTCCTCGCGCGGGGTGTCGCGCTCGTCCCAGTAGCGGTTGAGCACCACCCCGTCGGCCAGGCAGACGCAGCGCCGGTGCGTCTCGCCGGGGCGCAGCGAGTCGCCGCCGTCCATCCAGAAGGCGTATTCCTTGCGCAGCTGCGGCAGGTAGTCGCTGGCGCGATGCACGCCGCTTTCCTCGAACAGCTCGGTCATCAGGGCGAACACCGGTGGCTGCGAGCGCCCCAGGTAGTAGGTGCGGTTGCCGTTGGGCACGTGGCCGTAGGTGTCGATCAGGTAGGCGAAGTTGTCGGCCATCGAGCGCAGCAGGTCGCAACGACCGCTTTCGTCGAGGCCGAGCATGGTGAAGTAGGAGTCCCAGTAGTACAGCTCGGTGAAGCGTCCGCCCGGCACCACGTAGTCGTGCGGCAGCGGCAGCAGCGAGGAATGCGCCGGGTGCTCCTGGGGATGCCGGGTGAGCACCGGCCAGAGCCGGTCGATGTGCTCGGCCAGGCTGTCGTCGGGGTTGGCGACGAACTCCTTGGCGGGCATCCGGTAGAGGCTGAAGTGCTCGTGGACGAAGGCCTTCAGGTCGAAACCGGGTTCGTCGCAGCGGGCCCGGTAGCGCTCGAGGATCGCCTCCGGAGGGCGCAGCGGTGCGCAGTCGACGAAGGTCTTGCTATCGGAAAAGACCCTTTGCATCTGCACCGCGACGAACAGTTCCTGATAACGGTCGGCAGGGGTCAGGGTGTCGGCCGCCGAGACGGCGGTGGTGTCGTAGTCGAACGGGTAGCACGGCTGGGTATCGGTCATTGTTCGTTGTAGTTCCATAGCAGGCCACCATCGACCACCAGTGTAGTCCCGGTGATGTATTCGGCATCCGCCGAGGCGAGGAAGGCCACCGCGCCGGCCACGTCGTGCGGCCGACCGAGGCGCCCCGCCGGGATGTTCTTCAGCAGGCTGGCGAGCTTGTCCGGCTGGTTCAACAGCGCGCGGTTGATCGGTGTTTCCACCGCCCCGGGGGCCACGTTGTTCACCGTGATGCCCAGCGGCGCCAGTTCGATGGCGATGTTGCGCATCAGCATCTTCAAGCCGCCCTTGCTGGCGCAGTAGGCGGTGAAGTTGGGATGCGGCAGCTCCTCGTGCACCGAACTGTTGTTGATGATGCGCCCGCCGCGCCCCTGCTCGCGCAGATGCCGGGCGAAGGCCTGGGCGAGGAAGAACGGCCCACGCAGGTTGACCTCCAGTACCCGGTCGTAATTCTCTTCGCCGGCATCGAGGAACGCGGCGTGCGTCTGCACCCCGGCATTGTTGACCAGGATATCCAGCCGGCCCATGCGCGCGACGCTCTCGCGCACCAGGCGCCGGCAGTCCTCGACACGGCCGACGTCCGCGGCGATGAAACAGGCGCGTCGCCCGCAGGCGCGCACCTGCTCGAGGCTCTCGCGGGCTTCGGCGTCGTCCTCGCGGCCGTTGAGGACGACGTCGGCGCCCTCCTGCGCCAGTCTCACGGCGATGCCACGGCCGATGCCGTGGGTGCTGCCGGTGATCAGGGCCACCTGGGCGTGAAGTTTCATGCTGTCTCCGATGGGCTGCCGTTTCGAACTCAGACGGAACCAGCCGGGTCATGTTCCCCGTCGTTGCGTTGCAGCGTGCGATGCCAGCAGACAAGTGCGACATTGCGGCGCACAATGACCGGCTTTTCCGCATCCAGGGACGCTTACATGGCGACCGCCGATTTGCGCAAAGGCTATCTGCTGGGGCTCGCCACCTTCAGCATCTGGGGCCTCTTTCCGCTGTATTTCAAATCGATCGAGCAATACGCCGCGCTGGAAATCGTCACCCAGCGCGTCATCTGGTCGGCGGTGTTCGGCACCCTGGCCCTGCTGCTCTGGCGCCATCCGGGCTGGTGGCGCGAGTTGCTGGCGAATCCCCGGCGCCTCGGTGTGCTGGCGATTTCCAGTGTGCTGATCGCGGCCAACTGGCTGATCTACGTCTGGGCGGTGAACCATGACCGGATGATCGAAGCCAGCCTCGGCTACTACATCAATCCGCTGGTCAACGTACTGCTCGGGCTGATCGTGCTGCGTGAGCGCCTGCGGCCCTTGCAATGGCTGGCCGTGGCGATGGCCGCCATCGGGGTCGGCCTGCAGTTGCTGACGCTCGGCGAGTTTCCCTGGATTTCCATCGTGCTGGCGCTAAGCTTCGGCACCTACGGCCTGCTGCGCAAGCAGGCACCGGTGGCCGCGTTGCCGGGGCTGGTGGTGGAAACCTGGCTGTTGCTGCCGGTCGCCGTAGCCTGGCTGCTGCTGTTCGGCAGCGGTGCGAGCACCGAGCCGGCCTTCTGGACCACGCCCGAGGCGCTCTGGCTGATGGCTGCAGGACCGGTGACGCTGATCCCGCTGCTGGGCTTCAACGCCGCCGCACGCCACCTGCCGTATTCGACCCTCGGTTTTCTGCAGTACCTGACGCCGACGCTGCTGCTGGTCCTGGCCGTGCAGGTGTTCGGCGAGCCGTTCCCGGTGGACAGGCAGCTGGCGTTCTTCTGCATCTGGGCGGGCCTTGCGGTGTACAGCCTGGACGCCTGGCGCATCATGCGCCGAAGCGCCGCCTAAGCGCCTACGTCTACTCGGCCGGCTGCAGCTTGAGCTCGACCATCAGGTCGTCGGCCAGGGTTTCCAGACGCTCCTGCAGCAGCTCCAGCGACAGTTCGCTCGGCACCGCCAGGCGCGCCTCGGCACGGAACAGCAGCTCGCTGCTCATCGGCGCCGGCAACACGTCGGTGTCCAGGCTTTCCAGGTTGATGCCCTGCTCGGCCAGCAGGCGGGTGATGTCGCGCACGATCCCCGGCCGGTCGTTGCCGACCAGTTCCAGCTGGATTTCCTGCCAGCTCGCCTGCGGTTCCGCGCCGCTGTGCGCCAGCAATACGCGTATGCCTTGGGCCTGCAGGCCCTGCAGGGCGGTGGTGAGTTCGGCGTGAGATTGGTCGGGAACCGCCACCCGCAGGATGCCGGCGAACTGCCCGGCCATGCGCGACATGCGGCTCTCCAGCCAATTGCCGCCGTGGTCGGCGATGCATTGGGCCAGCCGCTCGACCAGCCCAGGCTGGTCCTCGGCGATGACCGTGAGTACGAGGTGATCCATGGAACGCTCCTTGGCTGTGATGGGGGGCCGATCCGCACGCCGCGGCACGATCGGCACGCAGAAGGCCCAATAGGTATAGCAGGCCGATGCCCGCAGAACCGGCACGCAACGCCCCAGAACGCGACCGACAGCGGACTGATTTTCCCCACGGCTTCATGTAGTATCCGGCGACTCGGACTACAAGAATCGAATCCGTCCGGCGAATGAGAAGAACCAAGTGAGGCGAGTAATGACTGAGCGCGTTCAAGTCGGTGGCCTGCAGGTCGCCAAAGTCCTGTACGACTTCGTGAACAACGAGGCGATTCCTGGCACTGGCGTCGACGCCGCGGCCTTCTGGGCCGGCGCCGACAGCGTCATCCACGACCTGGCGCCGAAGAACCGTGCCCTGCTGGCCAAGCGCGACGAGCTGCAGGCCCGGATCGACGCCTGGCACCAGGCCCGCGCTGGTCAGGCCCACGATGCCGTGGCCTACAAGGCCTTCCTGCAGGACATCGGCTACCTGCTGCCCGAAGCCGAAGACTTCCAGGCCACCACCGAGAACGTCGACGAAGAAATCGCCCGCATGGCCGGCCCGCAACTGGTGGTGCCGATCATGAACGCGCGCTTCGCCCTGAACGCCGCCAACGCCCGCTGGGGCTCGCTGTACGACGCGCTCTACGGCACCGACGCCATCTCTGAAGAAGATGGCGCCAGCAAAGGTCCAGGCTACAACGAGATCCGCGGCAACAAGGTCATCGCCTACGCCCGCGCCTTCCTCGACGAAGCCGCACCGCTGGAATCCGGCTCCCACGTCGATTCCACCGGCTACCGCATCGAAGCCGGCAAGCTGGTCGTCTCGCTGAACGACGGCAGCACCACCGGCCTGAAGAACCCGGCCCAGCTGCAGGGCTTCCAGGGCGAAGCCAGCGCGCCGATCGCCGTGCTGCTGAAGAACAACGGCATCCACTTCGAGATTCAGATCGACCCGAGCAACCCGATCGGCCAGACCGACGCCGCCGGCGTGAAGGACATCCTGATGGAAGCGGCGCTGACCACCATCATGGACTGCGAAGACTCCATCGCCGCCGTCGACGCCGACGACAAGACCATCGTCTACCGCAACTGGCTCGGCCTGATGAAGGGCGATCTGGTCGAGGAGCTGGAAAAGGGCGGCAAGCGCATCACCCGCGCCATGAACCCGGACCGCGTCTACACCAAGGCCGCCGGCAACGGCGAGCTGACCCTGCATGGCCGCTCCTTGCTGTTCATCCGCAACGTCGGCCACCTGATGACCAACGACGCCATCCTCGACAAGGACGGCAACGAAGTGCCGGAAGGCATCATGGACGGCCTGTTCACCAGCCTCGCCGCCATCCACAACCTCAAGGGCAACACCAGCCGCAAGAACACCCGCACCGGCTCGATGTACATCGTCAAGCCGAAGATGCACGGCCCGGAAGAAGTCGCCTTCGCCACCGAGCTGTTCGGCCGCGTCGAGGACGTCCTCGGCCTTGCGCGCAACACCCTGAAGGTCGGCATCATGGACGAGGAGCGTCGCACCACGATCAACCTCAAGGCCTGCATCAAGGAAGCGCGCGAGCGCGTGGTGTTCATCAACACCGGCTTCCTCGACCGCACCGGCGACGAAATCCACACCTCCATGGAAGCCGGCCCGATGGTGCGCAAGGCGGCCATGAAGGCCGAGAAGTGGATCAGTGCCTATGAGAACAACAACGTCGACGTCGGCCTGGCCTGCGGCCTTCAGGGCCGCGCGCAGATCGGCAAGGGCATGTGGGCCATGCCCGACCTGATGGCCGCCATGCTCGAGCAGAAGGTCGGCCACCCGCTGGCCGGTGCCAACACCGCCTGGGTGCCATCGCCGACCGCCGCCACCCTGCACGCCATGCACTACCACAAGGTCGACGTGCAGGCGCGCCAGGCTGAGCTGGCCAAGCGCGAGAAGGCTTCGATCGACGACATCCTCACCATCCCGCTGGCACCGAACACCGACTGGAGCGAGGAAGAGAAGCGCAACGAGCTGGACAACAACGCCCAGGGCATCCTCGGCTACATGGTGCGCTGGGTCGAGCAGGGCGTCGGCTGCTCCAAGGTGCCGGACATCAACGACGTCGCGCTGATGGAAGACCGCGCCACCCTGCGCATCTCCAGCCAGCACGTGGCCAACTGGATGCGCCACGGCGTAGTGACCAAGGACCAGGTGATCGAGAGCCTCAAGCGCATGGCGCCGGTGGTCGACCGCCAGAACCAGGGCGACCCGCTGTACCGCCCGATGGCGCCGAACTTCGACGACAGCGTGGCCTTCCAGGCCGCCCTGGAGCTGGTCCTCGAAGGCACCAAGCAGCCCAATGGCTACACCGAGCCGGTGCTGCATCGCCGCCGCCGCGAGTTCAAGGCCAAGAACGGCCTGTAAGCGGCACGCCGCGCCAGAAAAACCGCCCTCCGGGGCGGTTTTTTTATGTCCGCGCCGCGTCGCAACAGCCCGAAACAACGGGCTGACCCCGATCAGCCTTGGCCATGTCCCGGCTGACTAGACTTACGTCCAATTGGGCCGAACCGGCCCACGGCCCACCATGAACAAAAAATGGAAGTCACCATGAGCACACCTGACGCCTTCGCCCAGGCAGGGAAGACGGCCGTACTGCAGAACATCCATGGCAGCATGGAATTCCTGCGCAAATACGCCCCGTTCAATCAGATGGAAACGGCACATCTCGCCTACCTCGTCGAAAACTGCGAGTTGCGCTTCTACGCCGAAGGCGACTGCATCATTTCACCCGACGACGGCGTGGTGCAGCATTTCTTCATCGTCAAGCAGGGCCGCGTCCATGGCCTGCGCCCGCACACCGCCAAGCGCGGAACCGACACCACCTTCGAAGTCATCGTCGGCGAATGCTTTCCGATGGCGGCGCTCATGGGCGAGCGCGCCACCCGCACCGCGCACCTGGCGGCCGAAGACACCTTCTGCTTCCTGCTGAACAAGCCGGCCTTCGTCAAGCTGGTGTCCATCTCCACCGCCTTCCGCGACTTCGCCATGCGTGGCGTCAGCAGCCTGCTCGATCTGGTCAACCAGCAGGCGCAGATGCGCGCGGTGGAAAGCCTCGGCGAGCACTATTCGCTGGAAACCCGCATCGGCGAGCTGGCGCTGCACCACCCAGTGTCCTGCCTGCCGTCCAGGCCGCTCGACGAAGCCGTCGGGCTGATGCAGGAACAGAACGTAGGCAGCATCGTCATCGTCGACGAGTTGCTGCATCCCCAGGGCATCTTCACCCTGCGCGACCTGCGCCGGGTCATCGGCAGCGGCACCACCGATCTGGCCGCGCCGATCGGCCAGTTCATGACCCACGACCCTTTCCACCTGCCGCCGGATGCCACCGCCTTCGATGCCGCCATCGCCATGACCGAGCGGCATATCGCGCATGTCTGCGTGGTGGAGAACGGCCTGCTCTGCGGGGTGATCTCCGAACGCGACCTGTTCTCCCTGCAGCGCGTAGACCTGGTGCATCTGGCACAAACCATCCGCCATGCCGACGGCGTCGACGCGCTGGTGGTGATCCGCAGTCGCATCAGGCAGTTGGTCGACAACATGCTGGCCCACGGCGCCTCGTCGACGCAGATCACCCACATCGTCACGCTGCTCAACGACCACACCGTCAGCCGCGTGATCGAACTGGCCCTCGCGGATATGGGCGATCCCGGCGTTCCCTTCACCTGGCTGTGTTTCGGCAGCGAAGGCCGTCGCGAACAGACCCTGCACACCGACCAGGACAACGGCATGCTCTTCGAGGCGGCCGATGCCGCCGAAGCCGCGCACATCCGCGGGCGCCTGCTGCCGCTGGCCGAGCGCATCAACCGCGACCTCGATACCTGTGGCTTCACCCTGTGCAAGGGCAACATCATGGCCAGCAACCCGCAGCTGTGCCTGTCGCGTCAGGAATGGAACCGCCGCTTCAGTTCGTTCATTCGCGAAGCCACGCCGGAGAACCTGCTCAGCAGTACCATCTATTTCGACCTGCGCGCCATCTGGGGCTCGTCCGAAGGATGCGAACAATTGCGCCAGAGCCTGCTCGAAGAAATCGCCGACAACAGTCTGTTCCAGCGCATGATGGCCGACAACGCCCTGCGCCACCGGCCGCCGGTGGGGCGCTTCCGCGATTTCGTCGTGGCCCGCAAGGGCGACGGCAAGGACACCCTCGACCTCAAGGTGCAAGGCCTGACCCCCTTCGTCGACGGCGCCCGCCTGCTGGCGCTGAGCAATGGCATCGGTGCTTGCAACACCCTGGAGCGCCTGCGCCAGCTGGTGGAAAAGAACGTCATCGAGCAAAAGGATGGTGCGGCCTACGAAGAGGCCTACCACTTCATCCAGCAAACGCGCATGCAGCACCATCAGCAGCAGGCACGCGACGGACAGCCATATTCCAACCGGCTCGATCCCGATAGTCTCAACCACCTGGACCGGCGCATCCTGCGCGAGTCCTTCAGGCAGGCCCAGCGCCTGCAGAGCAGTCTGGCGCTGCGATATCAACTATGAATATGGCCTGGTTCAAGAGTCGAGGTCCCTCGCTGGAACTCGAACAGCTGCAACGCCGCGACCAACTGCTGGCCCCGGCACCACTCAATGCCTGCCCGCTGACCGAGCAGCGCATGGTAGTGCTCGACCTGGAAACCAGCGGGCTGGACACCCGGCGCGACGTGGTGCTGTCGATCGGTGCCGTGGTCATCGATCACGGCGGTATCGACCTGGGCAACCAGTTCGAGCGCACGCTGCTGCGCCCGGACCAGAAGCTCAGTTCCAGCGTGCTCATTCACGGCATTTCCCCCAGCGAACTGGAAGCCGGCAGCGACCCGGTCGAGGCGCTGCTGGATTTCATGGAGTTCGTTGGCGACAGCCCGATCCTGGCATTCCATGCTGGTTTCGATCAGCGCATGCTGGCCCGCGCGCTGAAGGAAAGCCTCGGCTACAAGCTGCGCCACCCATTCATCGACGTCGCCGAGCTGGCACCGATGCTCTGTCCGGACAACCGCCCGCGCCACAGCGGCCTGGATGACTGGACCGCCCACTTCGGCCTGCAGATCCTGCAGCGTCACCATGCCAGCGCCGATGCGCTGATCACTGCCGAGCTGGCGCTGATGCTGTTCAGCCGGGCCCGCCGCCAGGGTGTGGCCGACCTCGCCGCCCTGACCCTGCGCCTGAACAACTGGCGCAAGCGTCAGCAGGCACGCATGCTCTAGAGGCCTGTGCGGTTAACGCAAGTCCGATACCGATGGTTTCCCGGCAAGGCGCTGCGACGAGTCATAGCAGCGCCATGGCGAGGCGCGGCAACGCGCTAGCGTCCTGCCTGGTTAGCTTGTTAACTGACTGGGCATTAAGTTGTGGAGCCAGCTTGCTGGCGATCATCGGCGATGGTGGTCGGGACCGCCAGCAAGGACTGGGCGTCCCCCAGGCTCCCTACGCTCGAAAGCCTGTTGCGCTTCTCCCGAGTCGAGCCAACGTGTGGATAAACGTCCAAGACAGTCCACTAGCGGGGCCATGAGCGCCGAAACTGGCCAACTGAACGGACCCAACAGGCCACCAGAGTCCGTTGCCGTTTCATGCGCGGCCGCGCCGGAGCCTGTTTTGGACGCGAGGCAAGACAGTTGCGCAGTTCAGCCGTCCAGATGAACCATCGAGCAGCACCGCAGCGCTGCGATCGCATGGTAAAGGCTCATCTGCGCTCCGATGCACAAACCGCCTGGTACAGCGGCGCGTCCGCATCCAGCTGGACGAGGGTCCCGACCTTCGCCTGGCCTGCCTCATTCAGTCTCACCATCACTTTCTCACTGCAGAGCATTTGATAACCGCTGCTCTTCACGGTGGACATCAGGTGGTTCTTTTCGAAGCGGTACAGCACGAAGCGTGCAATCCGCCCTTGATCCGTGTCCTGAATCTGCGTATTCGCTTCATCCAGAACCGTATAGGCCAACGGCATCGGAAACACCATGGTCCAAGGCCGCCAGAGCATATCGCCCTCTTCGCTCGAGACAACCACAGAGCCTTCTGGCAGTCGCGCTTTGGTGCTTTCGAACCAGGTGTATTCGTAATGGATGGTGTAAGCCAGCATACCCAGGCCGGCGAATACCGGAACGATCCATTTCGGCAGTCGCTTACGCGTCAGGGAGCGCAGCAATAGCCCGATCCCCGCGCCCGCCACTGCGGCGATGATTGCAGCGATTAAATGCCAGAACATATACAACTCCCCTAAAAAAATCGGGCCTCCAAATGGAAGCCCGACTTCTACCTCAACCTTGTGCCAGACCAGGTCTGACGTCTGGTTGCATTATCGATCAGTGATCAAGCGCAACGCCAGCACCTTTCGGGGTACGAACGCTCTCGACCAGATCCTGAATCTCCTGCGGCGGAGCCTGGGTAGCCATCGAAACGGCGTAGGCCACGGCGAAGTTCAGGATGGCACCCACGGCGCCGAAGGCCTGCGGGGAGATACCCATCCACCACTGATCAGGCGTGTTGGCCAGACTGTTGGTGCCAGGGATGAAGAACCAGCCCAGGTACAGGAAGATGTACACCGCGGTGGACACCACACCTACCAGCATACCGGCCACGGCACCTGCGCTGTTCACGCGCTTGGAGAAGATACCCATCATCAGCGCCGGGAACAGGCTCGCTGCCGTGAGACCGAACGCCAGTGCCACTACCTGAGCCGCGAAGCCCGGCGGGTTCAGCCCCAGATAGGTCGCCAGGAGAATGGCTGCCGTCATGGACAGACGAGCGGCCAGCATCTCGTTCTTCTCGCTGATCTTCGGATTGATGAGCGTCTTGATCAGGTCGTGACTGATGGCGGAGGAGATCGCCAGCAGCAGACCCGCCGCAGTGGACAGTGCCGCCGCGATGGCACCCGCCGCGATCAGACCGATGACCCAGCCTGGCAGGTTGGCGATTTCCGGGTTGGCCAGAACGATGATGTCGTTGTTCACGGTCAGCTCGTTGCCGTTCCAGCCACGCTCCTGAGCGGTCGGGGTGAAGGCAGCGTTGGCGTCGTTGTACATCTGCACACGGCCATCGCTGTTCTTGTCTTCCCACTTGATCAGACCGGTACGTTCCCAGGTCTGCACCCACTCAGGACGATCTTCGTAGCGGATCGCTTCAGCCTGCGGGCCTTCCGGATAGATGGTCTGAACCAGGTTCAGACGAGCCATGGAGGCAACGGCCGGAGCGGTGAGGTACAGCAGGGCGATGAACACCAGGGTCCAGCCAGCGGACCAGCGAGCATCAGCTACCTTCGGTACGGTGAAGAAGCGAATGATCACGTGCGGCAGACCAGCGGTACCGATCATCAGCGACAGGGTGAACAGGAACATGTTCAGCTTGTTGTCGATGTCGGCGGTGTAGGCCGCGAAGCCCAGGTCGGTGACGACCTGATCCAGCTTGTCCAGCAGCGGCACGCCGGAATCGACGTGGGTACCGAACATACCGAACATCGGGATCGGGTTGCCCGTCAGCTGCATGGCAATGAACACCGCCGGAATGGTGTAGGCGATGATCAGAACGATGTACTGAGCCACCTGGGTGTAGGTGATGCCCTTCATGCCGCCGAATACGGCGTAGGCGAACACGATCGCGGCAGCGATCCAGATACCGGCGGAGTTGCTCACTTCCAGGAAGCGGGAGAACGCCACACCCGCACCGGCCATCTGACCGATCACGTAGGTCACGGAGATCAGAATCAGACAGATAACGGCTACCAGGCGAGCACCACGGCTGTAGAAGCGGTCACCGATGAAGTCCGGTACGGTGAACTTGCCGAACTTGCGCAGGTAGGGCGCCAGCAGCATGGCCAGCAGCACGTAGCCACCGGTCCAGCCCATCAGGTACACGGAGGTGGCATAACCGCCGGAAGCGATGATACCGGCCATGGAAATGAACGATGCTGCAGACATCCAGTCCGCTGCAGTCGCCATACCGTTGGTTACCGGGTGGACGCCACCACCGGCGACATAGAATTCCTTAGTCGACCCGGCGCGAGCCCAGACCGCGATCCCGATATAGAGCAGGAACGAGGCGCCCACGAATAGCATGTTGATCCAATATTGGCTCATTCTGATTACTCCTCAACCCCGAATTCCTTGTCCAGTTTGTTCAGCCGCCACGCGTAGTGGAAGATGATCGCAATGAACGTGATGATGGAACCCTGTTGAGCGAACCAGAAGCCGAGATCCGTTCCCCCGACGGGGATTCCGGAAAGCAGAGGTCGCAAGAGGATTGCAAAACCATAAGAGACAAGAGCCCAAACCACCAGACTCCAAGTTATAAGGCGAACATTCGCCTTCCAGTACGCAGCAGCATTTTCTTTATCGTTGTCGGCCATGACGTTCTCCGCCTTATTTTTATTGCGTGTGAAGGGAACCCACAGGCTGAATTTAACAGGGGTGGGTTAATGAATGAAAGCCCCGACTTTAGTCTGACGAAGAACACGAAATGGCGGTCGACCCGCCGAGCAGAGCCCCGCAAAGCAGCACGCGATGGCCAGAAGCCACCCATCAGAGCGGCAGCCGCAACCTTCGCCGCAGACGCTCCGGACACACCGTGCCCGCCAGTTTTTCGAAACGGCACCTCCCAAGGCCTCCTCCCGCGCAGGAAGAAGAATCCAAGACTGGTCGGTCATGAATCATTCATTCGGACTCGACGATTCAATAAACATCCACAGCAATTAATTAATCAAAAACCGCAAACGACAAATCAAATATATCGCCGCTACATCTAAAATTATTATCAACCCATAAAAGAGCCACCAGTTGGGTCGCAAGCCCAATTCGTTAATTTATTTTTGATTGCAGCCAACCTTGCGCGATGCATTGGCTTAATTCAGCCGTTTTGCTCCATCGGAACGGCTTGGCGGAATGTTCGTTACGCGCCTCGATAGAACGGCGGATAGCCGTTTTCAGATCAGCCACTTTCAGATCAGCCACCCTGCCGAGGGCATCGCGATACGGTGCCCGCCTTTCCGGCTGAGCGAACCAGCCTTCCACGACGTTCAGCCATGAAGCGGCTAATTGGCGTGAAATGTGGCTTGAAGCGGGGAGGTTTCTCCAGCCATCTCCTGACGTCCGCAGTTTGAGTAGAGCCGAGTGGCACGTGCCACGTGCCACGTGGTTCAAGCGTGGCCGAGCAGCGAAGCCGCCAGTCATCGGCAGCCCCTGCCAGACACCCGCCGCTCCAGCCCGGCCCGGAAAGCCCATGCCAACCGAATGGCGGTGCCGCGCTAGCAGGCGGGCCGACCTGCCGTGTATTTGTCGGCCGGATCGATCGCGGCGTTCAGATCCCGGATGGTCTCGACGCCGATCAACAGCGGATAACTGAAATGGGTGCGATCGGTCAGGTTGACCTCGGCCTCGCGCAGTTGGTCGCCAATGCACAGCTGCATGCCGATGACGGGGCGCTCGGCTCGCGGCGGCTCGCGGCCAGGCTCGACGCTGCCGGCCTCCTCGGCGCGTGACTTGATGCGGCTGATGCCGAGCAGGGGCTGCTCGTAGAGCGTGTCATCGGCGCCATCGACGGCCAGGCGGAAGCGCACCCAGTCCTCGCCATCGCGCCGGAACCGTTCGATGTCGCGCGCCGATAACGATGCGGTCACGGCGCCGGTGTCCATCTTGGCGGGCAGGGTCTTGCCGATTTCTTCGATCTTGATGTGCTCGTAACGGCCGTAGAGGGTGGGCTGAGCCGCGAACGCAGGAAGCGCCAGCAGCCCGGCGAGAAAGAGAACACGTGACAAAACAATCTCCTGGAGACGACTAATGGGCAATTTTCGATCGACCCGTCCTCGCGGGGTTCCGCTTGGCCACCATACAAAACATTTCCGTCCCTGCCGCAGCATCCGCTCGGCTGTTCGCCGCGCATGCATGGGCGGCCCTGTTAGACTGCACGCCGTTTCCCCCGCCGAAGATTCTGCCCGTGCCCAGTTCCGCCTTTGCCTCGCTGCCGCTTTCCGCTGCCATGCTGGCCAACCTCGACGCCCTCGGCTACACGGAGATGACTCCGATCCAGGCGCAAAGCCTGCCGGTGATGCTCAAGGGCCAGGACCTGATCGCCCAGGCCCGAACCGGCAGCGGCAAGACCGCCGCCTTCGGCATCGCTCTGCTCGACCCGCTGAATCCACGCTATTTCGGTTGCCAGGCGCTGGTGCTGTGCCCGACCCGAGAACTCGCCGACCAGGTCGCCAAGGAACTGCGCCGGCTGGCTCGGGCGGCGGACAACATCAAGATCCTCACGCTCTGCGGCGGGGTTTCCATCGGCCCGCAGATCGGTTCGCTGGAGCATGGCGCCCACGTCATCGTCGGCACCCCGGGGCGGATTCAGGAACACCTGAACAAAGGCACGCTGAAACTCGACGGGCTGAACACCCTGGTGCTCGACGAAGCCGACCGCATGCTCGACATGGGCTTCTACGACGCCATCGCCGAGATCATCGGGCAGACGCCCGCCACGCGGCAGACCCTGCTGTTCTCCGCCACCTACCCAGCGGGCATCGGACAACTCGCGGCGGCCTTCATGCGCACCCCGCAGCGGGTCAAGGCCGAGATCCTGCACGACGATGCCCGGATCGAGCAGCGCTTCTACGAAATCGACTCGGGCGAACGCCTGGAGGCGGTGGTGCGGGTGCTGACCAGCTTCCGCCCGGAGAGCTGCGTAGCGTTCTGCTTTACCAAACAGCAATGCCAGGACCTGGTCGAGCATCTGCATGCCCGCGGCATCTCGGCAATGGCCCTGCATGGCGATCTGGAGCAGCGCGATCGCGACCAGGTGCTGGCGATGTTCGCCAACCGCAGCCTGTCGGTGCTGGTGGCCACCGACGTGGCGGCGCGCGGGCTGGATATCGCTGCGCTGGACATGGTGATCAACGTCGAGCTGGCGCGTGATGCGCAGATCCATGTACACCGTATCGGCCGTACCGGCCGCGCCGGCAACAAAGGCCTCGCCATCAGCCTGGTAGCCCCGGCGGAAGCGCATCGCGCGCAGGCCATCGAGAAGCTGCAGCAGACACCACTGAACTGGCAGCCGTTGAGCAGCCTCGTGGCGAAGAGCGGCGAGCCGCTGCAACCGCCGATGACGAGCCTGTGCATCGCCGCCGGGCGCAAGGACAAGCTGCGCCCTGGCGACATTCTCGGCGCGCTCACCGGCGACGCCGGCATTCCCGGCAGCAAGGTGGGCAAGATCGCCATCTTCGACTTCCAGGCCTTCGTCGCGGTGGAACGCGATGTCGCCAGGCAGGCACTGCAGCGGCTCAACGCCGGCAGGATCAAGGGCCGCTCGCTGAAGGTCCGGGCGCTGTAGGGTGGGCAACGGCGAAGCCTTGCCCACGCGTCCGGCGGGATAACTGCACGGTTGTAGGAGCCC
>NZ_JADDIX010000036.1:0-39287 GCF_015070855.1 Pseudomonas lopnurensis | reverse complement strand
GCTCCTACGGCGACATCTCGTCTCGGCAGCGACCCACAGCAGCGACGACCACGCAGGAAAATTCGCCGTAGCCCGTGACAGCGTTGCGCTGACGGCGTCCAATAGAACCTTTCCTGCCGCAAGGTCCACCCGCCCATGCCGACACCCTCGCTCAGCCAGCCCCTGCGTCGCCTCTGGGCGCTGGAGAAGTTCGGCTACAGCCTGCGGGTGCTCATCGCACTGGCCGGCAGCATGGGATTGAGCTGGTACCTTGGACAGCCGGCGCTGATGATCCCGTTGTTTCTCGGCATCATCGCCAGCGCCCTGGCGGAAACCGACGACAGCTGGCGCGGCCGGCTGAGCGCGCTGCTGGTGACGCTGCTGTGCTTCAGCATCGCCTCGGTCTCGGTGGAACTGCTGTTTCCCTATCCGTTGTTCTTCGTTCTCGCGCTCGCCGCTTCGACCTTTGCCCTGGTGATGCTCGGCGCGCTCGGCGAGCGTTATGCAACCATCGCCCAGGCCACGCTGATCCTCTCGATCTACAGCATGATCGCAGCCGATCAGCGCGGCGGCGTGGCCCTGCATTTCTGGCGCGATCCTCTGCTGCTGGTGGCCGGGGCCGCCTGGTACGGGCTGCTCTCGGTGCTGTGGAACGCGCTGTTCGCCCACCAACCGGTGCAGCAGAGCCTGGCGCGGCTGTATCGCGAGCTGGGGCTGTATTTCCGGCTCAAGGCGGCGCTGTTCGAGCCGGTGCGCCAGCTCGATGTCGAGGAACGCCGCCTGCAGCTGGCGCAGCAGAACGGCCGGGTGGTCAACGCGCTGAACGCGGCCAAGGAAACCCTGCTCAATCGTCTCGGCCAGGGGCAGGGCCGGCCGGGAACGAAGATCAACCGCTACCTCAAACTGTACTTCCTCGCACAGGACCTGCACGAGCGCGTCGGCTCCTCGCACTATCCCTACCAGGCGCTGGCCGAGGCCTTCTTCCACAGCGACGTGCTGTTCCGCTGCCAGCGCCTGCTGCGCCTGCAGGCCAGCGCCTGCGGCGAGCTGGCCGAGGCGGTGCAGCTGCGCCAGGCGTTCCGCTACAGCGAGGCCAATGCCCAGGCGATGGCCGACCTGGAAGCCTCGCTGGAGCATCTGCGCGGGCAGAGCAACCCGGCCTGGCGCGGCCTGCTGCGCTCGCTGCGCGCCCTGGCCGGCAACCTCGCCACCGTGCAGCGCCAGCTCGCCAGTGCGAGCAATCCCGACGCCCTGCAGGGCGAGCAGGACAGCAGCCTGCTGGATCGCCAACCACAATCGCTGCGCGAGGCCTTCAACCGCGTGCGCCAGCAGTTGACGCCGACCTCCCTGCTGTTCCGCCATGCGCTGCGCATGAGCATCGCCCTGGTCGGCGGCTATGCGGTGTTGCATGCGATCCATCCCGAACAGGGCTACTGGGTGCTGCTGACCACGGTCTTCGTCTGCCAACCCAACTACGGCGCCACGCGGATCAAGCTGGTGCAGCGGGTGAGCGGCACCGTGCTCGGCCTGCTGGCCGGCTGGGCGCTGTTCGACCTGTTTCCCAGCACGCAGGTCCAGGCGCTCTTCGCGGTGGTCGCCGGCGTGGTCTTCTTCGCCACCCGCAGCACACGCTACACCCTGGCCACGGCGGCGATCACCCTGCTGGTGCTGTTCTGCTTCAACCAGGTCGGCGATGGCTACGGGCTGATCTGGCCACGCCTGTTCGATACCCTGCTCGGCAGCCTGATCGCCGCCGCCGCGGTGTTCCTGATCCTGCCGGACTGGCAGGGCCGACGGCTGAACCAGGTGGTGGCCAACACCCTCAGCTGCAACAGCGACTACCTGCGGCAGATCATGCGCCAGTACGAGAGCGGCAAGCACGACGACCTGGCCTACCGGCTGGCCCGGCGCAATGCGCACAACGCCGAGGCGGCGCTGTCCACCACCCTGTCGAACATGCTGCTGGAGCCCGGGCACTTCCGCAAGGAAGCCGAGACCGGCTTCCGCTTCCTGATCCTCTCGCACACCCTGCTCAATTACCTCTCCGGCCTCGGCGCACACCGCGAGAGCCTGCCCGACGACGCCAGCGACGAGTTGCTGGAAAGCGCCGCGCAGCAGCTCGCCGCCAGCCTCGACGACCTCGCCGCGGCGCTGCTGCACAAGCGTCCGGTGGCGGTCTACAGCGAGGAGGAAGATGCCCTGGCACAGCGGCTCGAGCAGTTGCCGGACGACATGGACGACGGCCACCGCCTGGTGCAGACCCAGCTCGGGCTGATCTGCCGGCAGTTGGCGCCGTTGCGCAGCATGGCCGTGCATCTGCTCAAGCAGGGCGCCGTCGAGCCAGGCGTGCAGCCTTGAGCGGGCAGGCAGGGTAAGATGCGCGGCTTTGCGAACGAGGGCGTGCCATGCAGACCCTGACCCCGGAGGTCACCATCATCGGCGCCGGTGCCGCCGGCTTGATGTGCGCATTCAGCGCGGCGCTGCGCGGCCGCAAGGTGCTGCTGCTCGATCACGCCAACAAGGCCGGCAAGAAGATCCTGATGTCCGGCGGCGGGCGCTGCAACTTCACCAACCTGTACACCGAGCCGGCTAACTTCCTCTCCACCAATCCGCACTTCTGCAAGTCGGCGCTGGCACGCTACACCCAGTGGGACTTCATCGAGCTGGTCAGCCGCCACGGCGTGCCCTATCACGAGAAGAAGCTCGGCCAACTGTTCTGCGATAACAAGTCCAGCGACATCCTCGCGATGCTGCTCGACGAATGTGCGCAGGCCAGCGTCGACCTGCGCCTCGACACCACTGTCGAGACGATCGAGAAGACTGAAGCGGGCTATGCGCTGCAGACCGGCATCGGCGCAGTGCACTGCCAGTCGCTGGTGATCGCCACCGGCGGCCTGTCGATCCCGACGCTGGGCGCCACCGGCTTCGGCTACCAGATCGCCCGCCAGTTCGGCCACGGCGTGCTGCCGACCCGTGCCGGGCTGGTGCCCTTCACCATCACCGAACCGACGCTCAAGGCCATGTGCAGCGAGCTGTCCGGAACCTCGGTCGAGGATTGCCTGGTGAGCTGCAACGGCCAGAGCTTTCGCGAGAACATCCTGTTCACCCACCGCGGCCTGTCGGGCCCGGCGATCCTGCAGATCTCCTCCTACTGGCAACCCGGCGACGTGGTGCACATCGACCTGCTACCGCACCTGAATCTCGGCGAATGGCTGACGACCCAGCAGCAGGAGCGCCCCAACGGCGAGCTGCGAACGCTGCTCGGCGAGGTCTTTACCCGTAAGCTGGCGGGGTTGCTCTGCGAGCACTGGTTCGCCTCGAAGCCGCTGAAGCAGTACACGGCGCCCGAACTGGAAGCGATTGCCACGCAGCTGGGCGACTGGCAACTGGTGCCCGCCGGCACCGAGGGCTATCGCACCGCCGAGGTGACGCTGGGTGGCGTGGATACCCGCGAGGTGTCGTCCAAGACCATGGAATCGCAGAAGTCGCCGGGGTTGTATTTCATCGGCGAGGTGCTGGACGTCAGCGGCCACCTGGGCGGTTTCAACTTCCAGTGGGCCTGGGCCTCGGGCTTCGCCGCCGCCCAGTACGTCTGACCCGGGCAGCGCCAACCCAACCCGCCCGCTACTGGCGCAGCGAGGGAGCCGTCACTCGTTGGACATGTTCGACGGCGGCGACAGCTCCCGGGGGCCTGCCGGATCGGTAGCGGTGTTCTGGTATTCCTGCTGGTTGCGGCTGTTGTTGTCCAGGGCCGACTCTTCCTCCTCGGGAGAACAGCCCAGCAGGGCCAGCGCGGCGAGGGCACCGGCAAGGGCGAATGTCCACTTCATCGATGTCTCCAGCTGAAGGCCCTCNCGAGGGCCCTGGATCAGGTTGGTGACACCGCGCTTATTGCGAGGTGCCGGTGCCGGGTTCGGTACCCGAGCCGGACTCGGTGCCCAGCCCGCTGCCATTGTCGGCGGGCGGAGTGGCCATATCGCCGGAAGTGCCGGTGCCTGTGCTCGGAGCGGTACCGGTGCCCGTCCCGGCCGGCGGAGCAGTGGTGTCGGTCGACGGTGCGGCTGGCTGCTCGGTGGTGGCTGGCGGCGGGGTCGGCTCGCGCTCGCGGTCTTCGTCCGGGCCGCAACCGACCAGCAGAAGACCCAGTACTGGCGGCAGCAAATAAGTGAGACGCATGGTTAACCTCCTTCAGAGTGAGCCGGCGGTTGGCCGGCGAGTTCTTGAACCATCAAAGATCCACAGAAGGTTGACCCTCGCGACGACCAAGAGTGCCCTGGCACACCAAAAGCCGGTGCGCTGAAGGCTGCTTAGTGTTGCACGCCCACGCGTGTCAGGCTGGACTGCGGCAGCAGGCACCAGAGCCCTTCGAAGCAGTCCTCGCCGCTGAACAGGCGTTGCAGTTCGGCGGCCGGCTTGGGTCGGCTGAACCAGTAGCCCTGGGCGTGCTGGCAGCCCTCGGCAATCAGGAACTGCAGTTGCTCGGGGCGCTCCACCCCTTCGGCGATCACCGCCAGGCCGAGGCTGTGGCCCAGGGCGATGACCGCCCGGCTGATGGCGACCGAATCGGGGTCTTCCGGCGCGGCGGCGATGAAACTGCGGTCGACCTTGAGGATGTTCAGCGGAAAGCGCTTCAGATAGCCGAGCGAGGAGTACCCGGTGCCGAAATCGTCCAGCGCCAATCGCACACCGAGCGCGGCGATCTCGCGCAGGGCGCTCAGCATCAGTTCGCTGTCCTGCATCAGCAGGGTCTCGGTGATCTCCAGCACCAGGCTGGCCGGTGGCAGCTCGGTTTCCCGCAACACGCGCGCCAGCAGCGCGGTGAAGCCGGGTTGCTGCAACTGACGGATCGACAGGTTCACCGTGCAGTACAGCTGCGCTTGCCCGGCCTGCTGCCAGCAGCGGACCTGCCGGCAGGCCTCGCGCAGCACCCATTCGCCGACACGGACGATCTCCCGGGATTCCTCCAGCACCGGAATGAATTCGTTCGGTGCCACCAGCGTGTCGTTGTGGCGCCAGCGCAGCAGCGCCTCGACGCCCACCAGATAGGGCTGCCCTTTATCGATGCGGCAGATCGGCTGGAAGTACAGAACGAACTCGTTGCGCGCCAGCGCCTGCGCCAGTGCGCTTTCCAGCTCCAGCTGGCGCGCCGCCGTGGAGTGCAGTTCTTCGCAGAACAGCGCGAACTGATTCTTGCCGGCATTTTTCGCGCGGTACAGGGCGAGGTCCGCCGCCTGCAGCGCGTCCAGCGCCTGGCCGGCGCGGTACAGCGGCGCGATACCGATGCTGGCGCTGACCGACAGGGTGCGTTCGCCGAGTTGAAACGGCTGGCGCAGCGCATCGAGCATCCGTTGCGCCACCCGCTCGGCGTCGGCTTCGCAGGCCAGGTCGCCGAGCAGGGCGACGAACTCGTCGCCGCCGAAACGCGCCAGATGATCGCCTGGCCGCAGGCAGTGCGCGAGGCGTTGCGCGACCTCCACCAGCACCTGGTCACCGACGCGGTGGCCGAGGCTGTCGTTGATCAACTTGAAACGGTCCAGATCGACGAACAACAGCGCCGAGGCCCGGCCATGCGCACGCTGCTGCGCCTGCTGGAGCAATTCGTCCAGATGCAGGCGGTTGGCCAGCCCGGTCAGCGAGTCGTGCCGGGCGGCATGCCGCAGGCATTCCTCGGCGGCCTTGCGCGCGCTGATGTCGGTCTGTGAACCCGCCATGCGCACCGCGCGCTGCTCGCAGCGTTCGACCACGCCGCGTACCAGCACCCAGAGGTATTCGCCGAACCGGGTGCGAATGCGGTACTCGTGGGCCAGCGACGAGCTGCGACCGTGCAGGTGGGCGCTGATGGCCTCGCGCAGGCCCGGCAGATCATCCGGATGCACCCGCTCGAACCAGCTGCGGCTGCAGTAGCTCGGCTCCACCGAAAGGCCGAGCATGCCGGTCCAGCGCTCGGAGAGATGCAACCGGTCCTGTTCGATGTCCCATTCCCAGATGCCGTCCTCGGAGCCGCGCAGGGCACGCGCCAGCCGCGCCTCGCTATCCTCGAGGGCGTGCCGCTGAGCCGCGCTGTAGGTGTCGATGGCGAGGATCATGTCGAAGAACACGATCTTCAGCAGGCTGTCGTAGACCGCATGCTGCTCGGCATCGCCCAGCAGCATCCGCAGCATCTCCGACAGGTACAGCCGGTAGGAGCCCAGGTACCATTCCAGGTCGACGCCGACCCGCTGGTGCACCAGTCCGACCAGCAGGCGGTCCTTGACGTAGTCGCGCTCGTAGGGGCCGTTCCACAGGCGCTGGTAGTACCTTCGCTGGCTGTGCTTGAGGCGTGCGACGCCGGCGGGATCGTCGAGGATCTCCGCCGGCGGGCCGAAGGCGCCGAGGTGTTCGTAGAGCTTGTCGATGAAATGCTGGTGCGCCGCGTCCAGGTCCACAGCGGCCCGGTTCAGGCGCAGCGCATCCACCGATTGCCACTGCAGAAAACGCTTGCGCGTGAGGATCCGTTCCGGCCCCAGCCCGACCCGTTGCAGCAGCGCCTTCAGCTCGTCTTCCATTCCCGCCTCTGCCCCTTGCGCGTGCCGCCGCCCTGCCTGCTGCGGCGGGTGGTTTTCGCCCGTCAGGGAATAGGTTGCAGGGAGTCGCCGGCACTTGATGCCATTAAGCCATCAAGAGTCGCAGCGGGGCGCGCGAAGGTTATTGATGCAGATCAGCAAAGCCGGAAAAGGCGGCCTTCGACCAAGGTCGAGCGTGCCGGGGCAGGCGCCCCGGCGGGGAGGGGCCGGCCTCAGGCCGCCTGCCTGACGCTGAATTCCTTCTTCAGGCGCGTCCTCAGCTCGGCCATCTGCGCGCCCATCTCCTGCAGGCGCTGGTCGCCGAGCAGCTCGCGGGCCTGGGGGAACATTTCGGACTCTTCTTCCTCGATGTGATGCTCCAGCAGCTCCTTGCAGACCTTGGCCCGCCCGGAGAACTGCACGCTTCCCGGATCGGTGGCCTTGAGGTCGGGCAGCACCAGCGAATCGACGGCGCGATGTTCTTCCTTGGCCTCGTGGAACATTTTTAGCTCTTCCTTTCCGCCCGCTTCCTTGTAGGCGGGATAGAGGATCTGTTCCTCTAACTGGGTATGGATGGTCACTTCCACTTCCAGCTTGTGCAGCAGCTCCGCGCGCGTCTTCACGGCGCGTTCGGTGGATTCGGTCAGGCGCGTCAGCAGGTCCTTCACGCGCTCATGATCCTCGGTCAACAGGTCGATGGCGTTCATGCGGCATTCCTCTTCGGCTTCACGGTATAGGCGCCAGGCTCGACGGCCCGGTCGCGCTGGCTGCGGCGCGAACGCCGCAGCCGCAGGCTCTCAGGCGTACTCGTAGGTGGGCAGTGCGGTACGGCTCTGGCTCTGCAGGTGGGCGATGGACGGCGACATGCCGGCTTCCAGCGCGAGGTCACGACGGACCGAGCTGACGACCCATTCGAGCTGCATCTTGGTCCGCGTCTGTCCCTTGGAGAGCGCGCGCTTGACCAGGATGCGGTCGTCGTTGCGCAGCGTGAGCAGCAATCCGCCATCCGGGCGGGATTCGGTGAGCACTTCGAACTCAGGGAAAGCGGCAGTGAGGAAACGTTGTGCGGCGGTCATTGTTCTGTACTCCAATTAAGTTCCAGCGAGCGTTAACAGAGCAGCGTTCATGCCAACCGCAACAGAATAATAATTTACCTTTAAAAACAATGAGTTAACTAAATCAAAGGAAGGATTAACCCGTGCAAAACGCATGAACGCGGCCGGCACGGGTTGCATTCTGCGGGGTGCCGCGCCGCCGCTAGGCCCTGCGCCAGACGCTGGCCAGCCACGGTTGCTGCGCGCGAGGCAAGCCGGCAGGGCGGTAATAATGCTCGAGCTCGCCGAAACCGGCCGCCAAAAGCCGTTCGCGCCAGGTCGGCCAGCTGTACCAGACGCCATAACGGCCGCCGCTCCAACCCTCCTCGTCCTGCCCGCGGGGGTTGGAGCAGAACAGCACGCCACCGGGCTTCAGCGTCTCGCGCAGCTGCAGCAGCACCTCGGGCAATGCCGCGCTCGGCACATGGAACAGCACGGCGTTGGCGAAGACGCCGTCGAAGGCCTCACGGGGCAGCTGCAGCTGCAGCAGATCCTGATGCCAGACCTCGCAGCCGCTCGTGCCGCGCGCCATCGTCACGAACGCTTCGGTGCCATCGAGGCCGACGGCCTGGTGGCCGCGCGCGGTGAATGCCTTGAGATCACGTCCCGGACCGCAGCCCAGATCGAGGATGCGCAGCGGCGGCTCGGCGTGGATATGGCGCAGCAAGGCTTCGATGTTCTGGCTGACGTCGTGGTCGCGGGTACCCTCGCGAAAGGCTTCGGCACTGTGGCGATAGTGATCGAGGGTCCGCTCGGCGATGGCGCGCAGCTGCTTCTCGTCGGTCATGGGCGATATTCCTGGCAGGTTGCGGGGAGCCTAAACCGCGCCTGCGCCGCTGCCAATGCCGGCAGCCACCGAGGGCGGCGCCCCTTCTCGAGCGAGGCGTGATTGAGGCACGGCAATTGCTGAACTTGCATGGACGCGGCAGCTCCAAGTTCCAGCCCTCATTTCAACTGTCATGCAACGGAACGTTCATAGAACAGGACGAGAATCACCGCTATGAACCAGCCTTCGACCAAAATCGTGCTGCTCGTCGAGGACGAGCCCCATATCCTCGCGCTGCTGTCCGATTACCTCGCTGGCGAGGGTTATCAGGTGCTGGAGGCGAACGATGCCACCGCAGCCTTCGAGATTCTCGCCAGCAAGCCCCGCCTCGATCTGCTGGTGACCGACTTCCGCCTGCCCGACAACGTGTCGGGCGTGATGATCGCCGAGCCGGCGCTCAAGCTGCGGCCCGACCTCAAGGTGATTTTCATCAGCGGCTACCCCTTCGAGATCTACGAATCGGGCAGCCCCATCGCCCGCTCGGCGCCGGTCCTGGCCAAACCCTTCGCACTGGACTCGCTGCGCAGCCAGATCCAGTTATTGCTGGCCGGCTGACTCACGCGCCATTGCCGCGAAAACGAAAAAGCCCGCGTTGCGGGCTTTTTCGTGCGGGACGGATCAGTTGACCTTCGGGTCCAGTTCGCCCGAAGCGTAGCGCTGGAACATGCCTTCCAGCGAGATCGGCTTGATCTTGCTGGCATTGCCGGCGGTACCGAAGGCTTCGTAGCGGGCGATGCAGATGTCGCGCATGGCGGCGACGGTCTTGGCGAAGTACTTGCGCGGGTCGAATTCGCTGGGATTCTTCGCCAGGAACTCGCGGATCGCGCCGGTGGAAGCCAGACGCAGGTCGGTGTCGATGTTGACCTTGCGCACGCCGTACTTGATGCCCTCGACGATTTCTTCGACCGGCACGCCGTAGGTCTCGCCGATCTCGCCACCGTACTGGTTGATGATCTTCAGCCACTCCTGCGGCACCGAGGAGGAGCCGTGCATCACCAGATGGGTGTCGGGGATGCGCGCATGGATTTCCTTGATGCGCTGGATCGACAGGGTGTCGCCGGTCGGCGGCTTGGTGAACTTGTAGGCGCCGTGGCTGGTGCCGATGGCGATGGCCAGGGCGTCGACCTTGGTCTTGGCGACGAAATCGGCGGCCTCTTCCGGGTCGGTCAGCAGTTGGCTGTGATCGAGTACACCCTCGGCGCCGACGCCGTCTTCCTCACCGGCCATGCCGGTTTCCAGGCTGCCCAGGCAACCCAGCTCGCCTTCCACGGACACGCCGCAGGCATGGGCGAAGGCCACCGTCTGCTGGGTCACGCGGACGTTGTAGTCATAGTCGGCCGGGGTCTTGCCGTCTTCCTTCAGCGAACCGTCCATCATCACCGAGGAGAAGCCCAGCTGGATCGAGCGCTGGCAGACGCCCGGACTGGTGCCGTGATCCTGGTGCATGCACACCGGGATATGCGGGAATTCTTCGATCGCCGCCAGGATCAGATGACGCAGGAACGGCGCACCGGCGTATTTGCGCGCACCGGCGGAAGCCTGGACGATCACCGGGGAATCGGTCTTGTCGGCCGCTTCCATGATGGCGCGCATCTGCTCGAGGTTGTTGACGTTGAAGGCCGGCACGCCGTAGCCGAACTCGGCGGCGTGGTCGAGCATCTGGCGCATGCTGATGAGTGCCATGTTTTCCTTTCTCCCGGACTGGGTCGTTAATCGTGTAAAGCCTGCCGCAGTGGCCGGCGCCGTTCAAGCGCCGCACGCTGGGCGCGGCATTGTAGTGGCGGGGGCGACAATTGCCAGCGCCCCGCCGCCGCTTTTGATCCGGTGCCCCGCCATGGGCGGCGAGGCGCGGGTACTCTTTCTTCCTACAGGTTGATCAGCGAGGCACTGCAGCCATGGGCCAGCAGTTCATCGTCGGCCACACGGTAGACCAGCGCCTCGTTGCCCTTGTCGTGGAAGGCGAGTACGCCATCGCTATAGAAACTGCCACGCGTGGCAGGTTCCTTCTTCAGACTATGAATACGCTCGCTGTCGCCGACCTTCAGATCAATCGCGGTCCGATCGGCATTGGCGTAGCGCCAGGCGATGTGCTGCTGGCCCTGACACTTCCAACGCACGAAGGGCGCATCGGGGCCGGATTGCCAGTGGCCGCAAGCGGTCAACAACAGAGCCATGATCGGAATCGACAGGCCTTTCATTCCTTCTCCTTGGCGGTTGAACGTCTGTTTCAGGGGCAATCCTGCAGCCCACCCTGGGTAGCGATGGTCGGATCGCCGGTCGCCTGCATCTCGACACGCTGGTCATGCTCGGCGGTCGGTCCGATGGCGGCGGGTGGATCGAGCACCTGACAGGCGCTATCCGGCGTACCGCCGGCGCAACCGGCCAGGCCCAGGCAGCAAACAGCAAGAACGGCATAACGCATGGTGCAATCCCCTTTCCTTGTTCCTGATAGAACAAAGACCACCGTGGGCCGCAGGGGTTGCCCCCGGCGTTTCGCTTGCCTGCGCGCGACCCGTACCGACGCGCACAAGCCGACGGATTCGGGCCGGCGCGGCCGACTCAACCGGCGCGCTGTTCCAGTACCTCGACTGCCGGCAGCACCTTGCCCTCGACGAACTCGAGGAAGGCGCCACCGCCGGTGGAGATATAGGAAATCTGCTCGGCGACACCGTACTTGTCGATCGCCGCCAGGGTGTCGCCGCCGCCAGCGATGGAGAACGCCGGGCTCTGCGCGATGGCCTGGGCCAGCACCTGGGTGCCGTTGCCGAACTGGTCGAACTCGAACACCCCGACCGGGCCGTTCCAGAGGATGGTCTGCGAGGCCTTGAGCATCTCGCCGAACATGGCGGCGGTCTTCGGCCCGATGTCCAGGATCATGTCGTCGTCGGCGACGTCGGCGATGGCCTTGACCGTGGCTTCGGCGCTTTCGGCGAATTCCTTGGCGACCACCACGTCCATCGGCAGCGGCACGGCGACCTTGGCGGCGATGGCCTTGGCGGTGTCGAGCAGGTCGGCCTCGTGCAGCGACTTGCCGACCTTGTAGCCGGCCGCGGCGAGGAAGGTGTTGGCGATGCCGCCGCCGACGATCAACTGGTCGCAGATGTCGGCCAGCGAGGTCAGCACGTCGAGCTTGGTCGACACCTTGGAGCCGGCGACGATGGCCACCATCGGCCGCGCCGGCTTGTCCAGCGCCTTGCCCAGCGCCTCCAGCTCGGCCGCCAGCAGCGGGCCGGCGCAGGCGACCTTGGCGAACTTGGCCACGCCATGGGTCGAGCCCTGGGCGCGGTGCGCGGTGCCGAAGGCGTCCATGACGAAGACATCGCACAGCGCAGCGTATTTCTGCGCCAGCTCGTCGGTGTTCTTCTTCTCGCCCGTGTTGAAGCGCACGTTCTCCAGCAGCACCAGCTCACCCGGCTGTACCTCGACCCCGTCGAGGTAGTCCTTGACCAGCGGCACCTCGCGGCCAAGAGCCTTGGACAGGTAGTCGGCGACCGGCGCGAGGCTGTCTTCCTCGCTGTAGACGCCCTCTTCCGGGCGCCCCAGGTGCGAGCAGACCAGCACCGCGGCGCCCTTCTCCAGCGCCAGCCTGATGGTCGGCAATGAGGCCAGGATGCGCGCATCGCTCTTCACCGCGCCATCTTTCACCGGCACGTTGAGGTCCTCGCGGATCAGCACACGCTTACCCTGGAGGTCGAGATCGGTCATCTTCAAAACGGTCATGTTGGTCTTCCTTAAGGTCGAGAAGCAGCGATGTTCCAGGCGCGGGCTGCTAGGGGCGATTGGCCACGCGCAGATAGTGGTCGGTGACGTCGAGCATGCGATTGGCGAACCCCCATTCGTTGTCGAACCAGGCCAGCAGATTCACCAGGCGCGGGCCGGACGCACGGGTCAGGCTGCCATCGACGATCGCCGAATGCGGATCGTGATTGAAATCGCAACTGGCGTGGGGCAGCTCGGTATACGCCAGCAAGCCCTGCAAAGGCCCGCTTTCGGCAGCCTCGCGCAGTACCCGGTTGATCGTTCGCGCATCGGTATCGCAGGCGGTCTGCAGCGTGATATCCAGACAGGACACGTTCACCGTCGGCACCCGCACCGCTTTGGCCTGAATCCGCCCCGAGAGTTCCGGCAGCAGGCGTTCGATGCCCCGCGCCAGGCCCGTGGACACCGGTATCACCGACTGGAAGGCCGAGCGCGTGCGGCGCAGATCCTCGTGGTGGTAGGCGTCGATCACCGGCTGGTCGTTCATCGCCGAATGGATGGTGGTGATCGAGGCGTACTCGATACCCACCGCATCATTGAGCAGCTTGAGCAATGGCACGCCGCAGTTGGTGGTGCAGGATGCGTTGGAGACCAGCCGCTCGGCGCCGCTCAGCTGCTGCTGGTTGATGCCCATCACCACCGTGGCGTCGACATCGGCCGCACTGGCCATCGGCTGGGAAAACAGCACCCGCGGCACGCCCGCCGCGAGAAAACGCTCGCCATCGGCGCGACTGGTGTAGGCGCCGGAACATTCCAGCACCAGATCGACATCCAGCGCACGCCAGTCGACCGCTTCGGGCGTCGACTCGCGCAACACTTTCACACAGTGCCCATTGAGATGCAGGCAGTCGCCCTCCACGCGCACCTCGCCGGGGAAGCGGCCGTGGG
Organism: Pseudomonas lopnurensis; assembly: GCF_015070855.1. GTDB lineage: Bacteria > Pseudomonadota > Gammaproteobacteria > Pseudomonadales > Pseudomonadaceae > Stutzerimonas > Stutzerimonas lopnurensis. Next base: position 26,199 of record NZ_JADDIX010000036.1, on the reverse strand, counting down.
TGGAGTCGAAACGGGTGAGGTATTCCAGGCTGGCCATGTCGGCCAGATCATTGAGGGCAACGAACTGAAAGTCGAAGGCTGCGCCGCGCTCATAGAAGGCACGCAGCACGCAACGACCGATGCGGCCGTAGCCGTTGAGGGCGACGCGATAGGGACGACGTTCAGGCATTCGCAGCTCCAGGCCACAAGCTTCAAGCTGCAAGCCGGTTCGCGCCGCTTTGACTTGCAGCTTGTGGCTTGCAGCTTGGAACTCGAATCAGTCTTCTAGAAGCTCTTCAGCCACCGCGAGGACGTTGTCGACGGTGAAGCCGAACGCCTCGAACAGCTGGCCGGCCGGGGCCGACTCGCCGTAGCTGGTCATGCCGATGATGCGTCCGTCGAGGCCGACGTACTTGTACCAGTAGTCCGCGTGCGCCGCCTCGATGGCGATGCGTGCACCGACTTCCACCGGCAGCACGTGCTGCTTGTAGGCGGCGTCCTGGGCGTCGAACACGCTGGTGCAGGGCATCGAGACGACGCGCACCTTGCGGCCCTGCTCGGTCAGCTTGTCGGCGGCCTGCACCGCCAGGCTGACCTCGGAGCCGGTGGCGATCAGGATCAGCTCCGGCTCGCCGGCGCAGTTCTTCAGGATGTAGCCGCCGCGGGCGATGGCCGCCTCGGTCTCGTTGTCGCGCACGTGGAACGGCAGGTTCTGGCGCGAGAAGATCAGCGCGCTCGGGCCGTCCTTGCGCTCGACCGCATGCTTCCAGGCCACCGCCGATTCGACGGTGTCGGCCGGGCGCCAGGTGTCCAGGTTCGGCGTGGTGCGCAGGCTGGTCAGTTGCTCGATCGGCTGGTGGGTCGGGCCGTCCTCGCCGAGGCCGATGGAGTCGTGGGTGAAGACGTAGAGCACGCGCTGCTTCATCAGTGCCGACATGCGCACGGCGTTGCGGGCGTATTCCATGAACATCAGGAAGGTCGCGCCGTAGGGAATCAGGCCGCCGTGCAGGGCGACGCCGTTCATGATCGCGGCCATGCCGAACTCGCGCACGCCGTAGTACATGTAGTTGCCCGAGGCATCCTCGGCGACCACCGGCTTGCAGCCCTTCCACAGGGTCAGATTGGAACCGGCCAGGTCCGCCGAACCGCCGAGCAGTTCCGGCAGCAGCGGGCCGAAGGCATTCAGGCAGTTCTGGCTGGCCTTGCGGCTGGCGATGGTCTCGCCCTTGCTGGCGACGTCACGGATGAATTCGCTGGCCTTCTCGGCGAAGTCGGCGGGCAACTCGCCGGCCATGCGCCGCTTGAACTCGGCGGCCAGCGCCGGGAACTCGGCCTCGTAGGCAGCAAAGCGCTGGTTCCACGCGTTCTCGGCCTCGACGCCCTTCTGCTTGGCATCCCACTGGGCATAGATCTCGGCGGGAATCTCGAACGGGCCGTACTTCCAGCCCAGGGCCTCGCGGGTCAGGGCGATCTCGGCCTCGCCCAGCGCCGAGCCGTGGGATTCTTCCTTGCCCTGCTTGTTGGGCGAGCCGAAACCGATGATGGTCTTGCAGCAAATCAGCGTCGGCTGGTCGCTCTTGCGCGCGGTCTCGATGGCCATCTGGATTTCGTCGGCGTCATGACCGTCGACGTTGCGGATCACCTGCCAGCCATAGGCCTCGAAGCGGCGTGGGGTGTCGTCGGTGAACCAGCCATGCACCTCACCGTCGATGGAGATGCCGTTGTCGTCGTAGAAGGCGATCAGCTTGTTCAGGCCCAGGGTGCCGGCCAGCGAGCAGACTTCGTGGCTGATGCCTTCCATCATGCAGCCATCGCCGAGGAACACGTAGGTGTTGTGGTCGACGATGGCGTGGCCGGGACGGTTGAACTGCGCGGCCATGATCTTCTCGGCCAGGGCGAAGCCCACGGCGTTGGCGAGGCCCTGGCCGAGCGGACCGGTGGTGGTCTCGACGCCGGCGGTGTAGCCGAACTCCGGGTGCCCCGGGGTCTTGCTGTGCAGCTGGCGGAAGTTCTTCAGGTCGTCGATGGACAGGTCGTAGCCGGTCAGGTGCAGCAGCGAGTAGATCAGCATCGAGCCGTGGCCGTTGGACAGCACGAAGCGGTCGCGGTCGGCCCATTGCGGGTTGGTCGGGCTGTGCTTCAAGTGGTCACGCCAAAGCACTTCGGCGATGTCCGCCATGCCCATCGGGGCACCCGGGTGGCCGCTGTTGGCTTTCTGCACGGCATCCATGCTGAGGGCGCGGATGGCATTGGCTCGCTCACGACGGCTGGGCATCGCTGAATCTCCTGCGGGGTGGTACGTAGAAAAAGGCCGCCATTTTCCCCTACCGAGGGCAGGCGGGGCAATGACTGAAATGGCCCGAGCGCCCCGCCGGCGCCCGGCATCACTCGAGCAGCCTGACGCCCCGGCTGGAAATATCCGGCAGATGATCGAGCAGATAGTCGCGCATGCGCGTCAGCGTGGCCGACTCGTTTCCGCCGGCCGGCCAGACCAGGTAGTAGCTGTCGCCGGACTTCACCGCCTGCTCGAACGGCAGCGCCAGGCTGCCGCGCTGCAGCTCGGCGCCGACCAGCGCAAGGTCGCCGATCGACACGCCGTGCCCCTGCGCCGCGGCGGAGATGCCCAGTTCCAGCGTGTCGAAGAGCTTGCCCTGCTGCCAGGCGACCTGGTCGGCCAGCCCCGTGCGCTGCAACCAGCGGCGCCAGTCGCGGCAGTCGCGCGAGGGATGGATCAGTTCGGCGGCGGCCAGCTGCCGCACGCCCCAGGGCCGGTCGCCGAGCAGCGCGGGCGCGCAGACCGGCACCAGCCATTCGTCGAAAAGCTTCACGCGGTGCCAGTCCGCCGGGAAGCCGCCGTTACCGAGCAGGATCGCGCAGTCGAAGGGCTCGCTGTGAAAGTCCACTGCATCCAGGTCCATCCAAGCGCTGGTGAGCTGCACGCGATTCTGTGGATGGGCCTGCTGGAAGGCGTCCAGCGCATTGAGCAGCCAGCGCATGGTCAGCGTAGAGGGCGCCTTGAGCCGCAGCGCGCCGCGCTGGCGGGTGACGGCGATACAGGCGTTCTCGATGGTGCGGAAACCGATCTTCAGCTCCTGCGCCAGCAGACGCCCGGCATCGGTCAGCGCCAGCCTTGAACCGCGACGCTCGAAGAGCGGGCAACCGAGATGCTCCTCCAGCGTCTTCACATGCCGGCTCACGGCGCTCTGGGTGATGTACAGGCTTTGTCCGGCCTGGGTGAACGAGCCGAAGCGCGCCGCCACCTCGAAGGCGCGCAGTGCATACAGCGGCGGCATTCGCGGGGCTGTCAGGTCTTGTTCCGTCATGACTGAAACTCATCCTTCCTGGCCGTTTTTTCCATTTTTCAAGCGCCCTCACCATCCCGATACTGCGCTCCGAAGGGCCTGCCTGCAACTTCGGCAAGCGGGCGCCGCACGCCTCCAATAAGTAAAACTCAGGGAAGGATGCCATGCACCACGATAAATTCGATCATCTTCTGGCTTGCGCCATTCGCAGCGGCGGCCTGCTGCAGGAGCAGATCGCGCAAATCCTTCACTTCAGGCTGTTCGGTAACGAGCGGGGCTTCCTGCTGCTGCAGAACCTGCCCATTGGCGATATCCCGCCCACACCGCGGTGCCGCGAGGACATGCGCAAGGACGACGACAGCAGCGAACGCCTACTGCTACAGGCGACAGCACTGCTCGGCGAGCCGATCGGCTACGTCCAGGAGTCCGGCGGCAGCATCGTCAACAACTTCTTCGCACAGCAGGCACAGGCGCGCGCCGCCACCGCGGACAGCTTCGACACCGAACTGGACCTGCACACCGAAAACGCCTTCCACGCCGTCCTGCCGGACTATCTGGCACTGCTCTGCCTGCGCCAGGACCCCGCGGCCGAGGCGGTCACCTACATCGCCTCGGTCGAGCCGATCCTCGATCGCCTGAGCCACGAGGAGCGAGCCTTCTTCCTCAGCGAACCCTACAACTTCCTTTCCGACTACGGCCCGCGCGAGAAGAACCAGCGGATCGACATCGGCCGGCACCAGAGCGTGCTCTATGGCGACCCGGATGCACCGTTCCTGCGCTTCGACCCGCAGTTCATGCTGGCGTCGAGCGACCGCGCGCAGCACCTGCTGGGCAAGCTGCGCGGCATCGCCTGGGACGTGGCCGAACCGATACGCCTGGCCCGCGGCGACCTGCTGATCATCGACAACCGTCGTACCGCCCACGCCCGCAGCCCCTTCAGCGCCCGCTTCGACGGCAGCGATCGCTGGATGCAGCGCGCCTTCGCCATCTGCAACCCGCGCGGCTACGCGGAGCGCCTGGGCCAGCAGACGCGGATATTCGAACGGGTGACCGAACGATGAGCGCCACCTATCTCGCCTTCGCCGCGGCGGTCGCCCTGCTGATCGCTTCCCCCGGCCCGGTGGTCGCACTGGTGGTCGCCGATGCCCGGCGCCGCTGGCCGCTGTGGACGATCCTCGGCGGCGTGGTGTCCGCCCAGGTGCTGATGGTCGCCGCGCTGGCGATGATCTATCTGGCGCTGGATCTGGAACCGGTGGTGCTCGAGGCCGGTCAGGTACTCGGCGGGCTCTACCTGATCTGGCTGGGCTGCGATGGCCTCTGCGGTGGCGCCGGCGAGGCCACGCCCCCGCGCCGCAGCGAATCGCACTATTTCTGGCGGGCCATGGCCGTGGGCCTGTCGAACCCCAAGGACATCCTGTTCTTCCTCGCCTTCCTGCCCGGTTTCATCCTGCCCGCGCAGCCGTTCGCGGCACAGGCGACGACGCTCATCGCCATCTGGGCGGTCATCGACCTGAGCATCCTGCTGGCCTACAGCCTGCTGGCGCGACGCCTCTGCGGCAGCGGGAGGATCCAGCGCCTGCTGGATATCCTGCCCAACTACTTTCTGCTGGGGCTCGGCCTGGTGTCCTGCACCCTCGGCCTGTCCCGCCTGATGCAGTAACCCCACGCCGCCAAGGGCAATATCAAAACTTTTTGATACTGCCCTTGCTGTACGAAAAGTGACCGACTAGACTGCGCGCCCTATGAGCCTGCGCATTCCCCAGATCCGTTTCGATGTCAGCGACCAGCTCGCCGCCCTGTGCAAGGCCGGCGGCGACGTGTTGCGGCTGAACGTGCTGCGGGCGCTGGCCAGCGACTCGTTCGGCGTGCTGGAACTGGCGCAGATCTTCGCCACCGGCCAGTCGGGCATGAGCCATCACCTCAAGGTACTGACCCAGGTCGGCCTGCTCGCCACCCGACGCGAAGGCAACGCGGTGTTCTACCGGCGCAGCCTGCCGCAGCCCGACAGCCTCGGCGGCAAGCTCCACACGGCGCTGCTCGAGGAGGTCGACCGGCTGCAGTTGCCGCACGAGGTCGAAGCGCGGATCGCCGCGGTGCATGCCCAGCGCAGCGCCGCCAGCGAGGATTTCTTCGCGCGCATGGCGGGCAGCTTCCAGGCTCGCCAGGACCTGATCGCCGGCCTGCCGCAGTACCGCGACAGCGTGCTGGCCCTGCTCGATACGCTGAATCTCGACGCCGCCGCCACGGCGCTGGAGGTCGGTCCCGGCGATGGCAGCTTCCTGCCGGAACTGGCGCGGCGTTTCGCCCGGGTGGTGGCATTGGACAACAGCCCGGCCATGCTCGAACTGGCGCGCATGCACTGCGAGCAGGCGGGCCTGGGCAACGTCGAACTGAAGCTCGCCGACGCCCTGCACGACGACTGTCCGCCTGCCGACTGCGTGGTGCTGAACATGGTGCTGCATCACCTGGCGGCGCCGGGCGAGGCGATGAAACAACTGGCGCGGCTGGTGAAGGTGGGCGGTAGCCTGCTGGTCACCGAGCTGTGCAGCCACAACCAGAGTTGGGCCAGGGAGGCCTGCGGCGATCTGTGGTTGGGCTTCGAACAGGACGATCTGGCCCGTTGGGCCGATGCCGCGGGGCTCACGCCCGGCGAGAGCCTCTACATTGGCTTGAAGAACGGTTTTCAGATCCAGGCCCGGCACTTTTCCCGGCCCGCCCCTGACGACCGACTCACCCACCGGTAATAGGAAACCGATAGATGAGCGAATATTCGATTTTCACCTCCGAGTCCGTGTCCGAAGGGCATCCGGACAAGATCGCCGACCAGATCTCCGATGCGGTGCTGGACGCCATCATCGCCGAGGACAAGCACGCCCGCGTGGCCTGCGAGACCCTGGTCAAGACCGGTGTGGCGATCGTCGCCGGCGAAGTCACCACCTCCGCCTGGGTCGACCTGGAGCAACTGGTGCGCGACGTCATCGTCGACATCGGCTACAACAGCTCGGAAGTCGGCTTCGATGGCGCCACCTGCGGCATCATCAACATCATCGGCAAGCAGTCGGTGGACATCGCCCAGGGCGTCGACCGTTCGCGGCCGGAAGACCAGGGCGCCGGCGACCAGGGCCTGATGTTCGGCTACGCCAGCAACGAGACCGACGTCCTGATGCCGGCGCCGATCCGCTTCTCCCACGCGCTGGTCGAGCGCCAGGCCGAGGCGCGCAAGAACGGCCTGTTGCCGTGGCTGCGCCCGGACGCCAAGAGCCAGGTCACCTGCCGCTACGAGAACGGCAAGGTCGCCGGTATCGACGCCGTCGTGCTCTCCACCCAGCACAACCCGGAAGTCAAGCAGAGCGACCTGCGCGAAGCGGTGATGGAACTGGTCATCAAGCACTGCCTGCCGGCCGAGCTGCTGCACAAGGACACCCAGTACCACATCAACCCAACCGGTCAGTTCGTCATCGGCGGCCCGGTGGGCGACTGCGGCCTGACCGGCCGCAAGATCATCGTCGACACCTATGGCGGCATGGCCCGTCACGGCGGCGGCGCCTTCTCCGGCAAGGACCCGTCCAAGGTCGACCGTTCGGCCGCCTACGCCGGCCGCTACGTGGCCAAGAACATCGTCGCCGCGGGCCTGGCCGACCGTTGCGAAATCCAGGTGTCCTACGCCATCGGCGTGGCGCTGCCGACCTCGATCTCGATCAACACCTTCGGCACCGGCAAGCTCGGCGACGACAAGATCATCGAACTGGTCCGCGAGCATTTCGACCTGCGTCCGTACGCGATCACCACCATGCTCGACCTGCTGCACCCGATGTACAAGGCCACCGCGGCCTACGGCCACTTCGGTCGCACCCCCTACGAGATGACGGTCGGTGGCGACACCTTCACCGCCTTCACCTGGGAGCGCACCGACAAGGCCGACGCCCTGCGCGCTGCCGCAGGCCTGTAAGGCGGCTGCAAGCAAGCGTAGGGTGGATGTCGCTTTTTACATCCACCGTGCTCCGCTCGTCGGGTCGGTGAAGCGTGACCCGACCTACAGCCAGCGTAGGGTGGATGTCGTCTTTCACATCCACCGTGACTCCTGCTTTTACTTGCAGCTTGTGGCCTGAAGCTCACCGCTGCTTTTGATGAGGCCCCGCCGGCGCAAGCCGAGCGGGGCTTCTCGTTCCAAGACTGTACGAGTTGGGCATGTGCCATGGGGCTGTTCCCGTTTCACATGGGCAGCCACCGAAGCTCGACCTCGAAAAAGAGCGCTGGCTGAGCCCGCCAGCGCCCCTTCTTCACGCGTTGTCTCATGGACCGACGCCCTTCAGCCCTGCGTGGCGAAAACCTCGCCGACGTATTTTTCGCGGCAGCGCGAGCATATTTTGATGTTTGAACATCGCCCCTGCGGCCGTATTTTAGACCCACACAAGGCATGCTCAAGACAGCCTTCCGCGTGCAGTCTAAAGATAGGAAGCAGCATTGAAAAACTCAGAAAACCCATTGCCGGTAACCTGGCCTGAAGAAGGGGTACGGCGCATTCCCTATGCCGTCTACTCGGAGCCGGAAGTCTTCGAGCACGAACAGAAGGCGATCTTCCGCGGGCCGATCTGGCACTTCCTCGGTCTCGAGGTGCAGATACCCGAAGCCGGCTGCTACGTCACCGCGCAGGTTGGCGAAGTGCCGGTGATCGTCGTGCGCAACGACGAGGGCGAGGTCCAGGCGATGGTCAACCGTTGCTCGCACAAGGGCACGCCGCTGGTCTACACGCCGCAGGGCAAGACCAAGCGCTTCATGTGCATCTACCACAACTGGTGCTTCAACCTGAACGGCAAGATGACCGCCGCCGCCTTCGAGCGCGGCGTGCGCGGCAAGGGCGGCATGGCCGACACCTTCAAGAAGGAAGACAACGGCCTGCAGCGCCTGCGCGTGCACGTGCAGAACGGCCTGATCTTCGGCACCTTCAGTGACGAGACGCCGCCTTTCGAGGAGTACGTCGGCCCCGAGCTGATCGCCAACATGCAGCGCGTCTGCGGCAAGCCGCTGCGCGTGCTCGGCACCTACAGCCAGAAGCTGCCGTCGAACTGGAAACTGTACATCGAGAACGTCAAGGACCCCTACCACGCCTCCATCCTGCATGCCTTCAACGGCGTGATGAAACAGGACCGGCTGACCATGGAAGGCGGCATCACCATGGGCACCAACGGCTGGTCGCACATCAGCTGGTCGAAGATGAAATTCGAGACCGGCGGCGAAGTGTATGAAGAGGCCGAGATGCGTTCGGCGGAAATCAGCGCCTACGGTTTCGGCCTGCGCGACAAGTCGATGACCGACGTCTGGGACGACTTCGGCGACAGCGTCTCGATGACCATCCACACGGTGTTCCCCAACTTCGTCCTGCAGCAGCTGCGCAACTGCCTGGCGCTGCGCACCATCGTGCCGGTCGGCACGCACGAGTCGGAGCTGCGCTGGATCGCCTTCGGCTACCAGGACGACGACGAGCGCAAGCTCAACGGGCGCCTCAAGCAATCCAACATGATGGGCCCGGCCGGGCTGATCGCCATGGAGGACGGCATGATCGGCGGCCTGGTGCAGCAGGGCATCGCCGGCAGCCTGGACAAGGCGGCGGTGATCGAGATGGGCGGCCACGGGATCGAACCGATCCCCGGTTCGCGGGTTTCCGAAGGGAGCGTGCGCGGTTTCTGGACCGGCTATCGCGCGTTGATGGGGCTGTAAGGAATGAACATGAGCAACGTGATGGAGCGGATCACCGTGGCCCAGGCCCGGCAACTGATCGCCGACTACACCTACACCATCGACGACGGCGTGCTGTCGGACTGGCCGACCTACTTCACCGAGCCGTGCATCTACCGCATCACCACACGGCAGAACGAAGAGATGATCATGCCGCTGTCGATCATGCTCTGCGATAACCAGGCGATGCTCTACGACCGCGTCGAGGCGATCGAGAAGGCCAACATCTTCGAGCCGCACTATTACCGCCACGTGCTCTCCGACTCCAAGGTGCTGGAGATGGACGACGAGTCGATCCGCATGGAAACCAGCTTCACCTGCGTGCGCACCATGCTCGACGGCCGCGTCACGCTGTTCGCCAGCGGGCGCTACTCCGACCACATCGTGCTGGAAGAAGGCCGCTGCCTGTTCCGCACGCGCAAGGTGGTGCTCGACTCGTCCAAGGTCGACACGCTGATCGCCATCCCGCTATGAGCGGCGTGATCCGGGAGGCTGGCGCATGGCGCTGAGCGAAGAGAACCGCCTGCGCCTGGCGCAGGTGAACATTTCCACCCTGAGCACCTGCCTGTATCGCGCCGGCGTGCGCCGTGCCGTGCCCAGCGGCATCGCGCCGCTGGCCAAGGGCCAACCGCGGATGGTCGGCCCCGCCTACACGCTGCGTTTCGTGCCGATGCGCGACGACGTCGGCGGCATGAGCAGCTACGGCGGCGCCAGCAACATTCACCAGCGCGCGTTCGAGGAATGTCCGCCGGGCAGCGTGCTGGTGATGGACACCCGCGGCGAGACGCGCGCCTGTTCCTGCGGCGACCTGCTGATCGGCCGGCTGAAGGCCCGCGGCTGCGCCGGCATCGTCAGCGACGGCGGTTTTCGCGACACCGCGCAGATCGAGAAGCTGGGTTTCCCGGCCTACCAGCGCTGTGCGGTGCCGGCACCGAGTTTCGGCTTTCTGCAGGCGGTGGAAATCGACGTGCCGGTGGGTTGCGCGGACGTCGCCATCTACCCCGGCGACATCATCGTCGGCGACAGCGAAGGCGTGGTGGTGATTCCGCTGGCGATGGCCGACGAAATCGCCGAACAGGCCTGGGAACAGACCCGCTACGAAGTCTTCGCCGCCGCCGAAGTGGCGAGCGGGCGCAGCATCATCGGCCTGTACCCGGCCACCGAACGGTCGCGCGCGGAATTCCGCGCCTGGCAGGACGCCCGCGATGGTGCCTGACGACGACACGCAGACCGCCGATGAACGCTGGCTCTGCGCGGTGCTGCAGCGCCAGGGTCTGGAGGTGGAGCCGGCGCGCCTCGCCGAGCTGGCCCGCGCCCAGGCCTTGCTGGCGCGCTACACCGAGTTCCTGCGCCAGGCCAGCCCGGTGTCCGTGAGGCACCTGGGGCAGCCGCATGATGCCTGAAGCGGACGGCGATACGCCGGGCCTGGCGCAAGCCGCGCGGGCGCTGCGCGCAGGCTCGCTGTCGTCGCTGGAATTGACCCGTCATTGCCTGGCGCGCATCGCCGAGCTGGACCCCGGCCTCAACGCCTTCGTCACCCTCACCGAGGAACGCGCCCTGGCCGCCGCCCGCCAGGCCGACGAGGAACTGCGCGCAGGCCATCGACGCGGCCCGTTGCACGGCATCCCACTCGGCCTGAAGGACGTGATCGACCTGGCCGGCGTACCCACCAGCGGCCAGTCCAGCCAGTTGCACGGCCATGTGCCGATGCGCAACGCCGCCGCCGTCGACCGCCTTGAGCAGGCCGGCGCGGTACTGATGGGCAAGCTCACCACCCACGAATTCGCCTTCGGCCCGCCACGCTGGGGACCGCCCGGCCCGCCGGCGCGCAACCCCTGGCATGCCGCGCATTTCGCCGGAGGTTCATCGAGTGGCGCCGCGGTGGCCGTGGCCAGCGGCATGCTGCTCGGCGCCCTGGGCAGCGACAGCGCCGGCTCGGTACGCAGCCCGGCCGCCCTCTGCGGAGTGGCCGGATTCAAACCGACGCGCGCGCGCATCGACCTGCGCGGCAGCCTGCCGCTGGCGCCGAGCCTGGATTGCCTGGGGCCGCTGGCGCGCAGCGTCGAGGACTGCGCCCTGCTCTACCGCGCGCTGGCGCAACCGGGTGAGGACTTCTGGCGCGCCGACGAGTTGCCCTGGGGCGAGATCAGGGGGCTGAAGATCGGCGTGGTGCGCAGTTTTCTCGACGAACGCTCCGGCACCTCCGCGCCGACCCGCACCGCCATCGGGGACGCCATCGCCACCTTCGAAGCGCTCGGTTGCGAGGTGCGCGACGTCAGCCTGCCCGCGCCCTGGGAATGGAACGCCGCCGGCATGGTGATCCTGCTCGGCGAGGCCTTCGCCTACCACGAACACTGGCTGCGCAGCCGACCGCAGCACTACGGTGCGGGACTGCGTGACGCTCTGCTGCTCGGCGCCACCCTGAGCGCGGCGGATTATTGCCGCGCGCAGGAACACCGCCAGGCATTGAGTTCGAACCTGGATGCGCTGCTGGAGGACGTCGACCTGCTGCTCTGCCCGATCCAGGCCAGCGCGGCGCCGCCGCTGGACCAGCTGACGACCTGGGGTTTTCTGGAGAAACCCAGCTACGGCATCGCCTTCAACCTCAGCGACAACCCGGCGCTGTCGGTCTGCTGCGGCTTCGGTCCGCAGGGCCTGCCGCTGGCCCTGCAACTGGTCGGCCGACGCAACGACGAGATCACCCCGCTGCGTGCCGGGCATGCCTACGAACAGGCCTGCGAATGGCACCGGCGGCGTCCGCCGTTATAACGACCGACTAATTGAACGAAGACCGGAAAATGCAAATAACCGGATACGGGAAAGTTGCGCCTCGACAATTAACCCGCCGGGTTTCTGCAACTTACGAATACACCGCCAAAAATTTACCGGACGGCAACTAAATTCTCTGCCTCCGGCCATGTTCTGCAAACATTCGAATAGCCATAAACTGCGGGCACAACCGTTAGATCCGCCACACCGCCAACCGTCATTCGCCGCCCTTACTTCGCGGCGGCCCGCTACAAACAGCAAGGGAAAAATAACCCATGAGTTATCAGAATATCCGCGTGCTCCCTACCACCCCGCATATCGGCGCCGAGATTCACGATATCGACCTGACCCAGCCGCTTTCCCCTGCCGTGGTCAAGGAACTGCACGAGGCGCTGGCTGAATTCCAGGTGATCTTCTTCCGCAACCAGCCGATCAGCCTGACCGACCACGAAGCGCTGGCGACCCACTTCGGCGAGATGCACATCCACGTCGGCCCCGCCACCGAGAGCAAGCCGATTCCGGAAAACCCGGCGATCCGCATCCTCCACTTCGACAAGACCTCGAAGAAAGTCGCCGGCGAAGAATGGCACTCGGACCAGACCTGCGCAGCCATTCCGCCGATGGGCAGCATCCTGCACATCGTGCAGAGCGCGCCGAACGGCGGTGGCGCGACCTGCTTCGCCAGCATGTACGCGGCCTACGACGCGCTGTCGCCGCTGATGAAGTCCTACCTCGAAGGTCTCACCGCGACCCACGACGGGCGCCGCGTGTTCGGCCCCGACGCGCCGGTGAACTCCCACCCGATCATCGCCCAGCATCCGGTCACCGGGCGCCGGCTGATCTTCGTCAACAAGGCCATGACTTCGCACATCGACGGCCTGCCGCGCGACGAAAGCGACGCGATCCTTACCTTCCTCTATGCCCATTGCCAGAAGCCGGAGTTCCACGTGCGCTTCCAGTGGCAGGACCATTCCATCGCCTTCTGGGACAACCGCTGCACCCAGCACAAGGCGATCTGGGACTACTACCCGAACGTGCGTTCCGGCTACCGCATACAAATCAAAGGCAGCGCCGGCCCGGTCATGGCCTGAGGCGCCGCACCGTTCGCGCCCGTTGCACTGCGTCGGCGAACGGGCAGCTTTCCCTCCCGATGGATAGCAACTGGCCTACTAACTGCATAATGCCTCTGCAACCATGAAAAGAGGTTGTCAGGACTGAACCAGGTCAAAGGATTGCGCAGTAGTGGTGCAGTGTTGAACGGAGCGACCGCATATCACGCGTGCCGAGCCGTTGCTGTTCGCTATTCATCCACCGATGTTGGCAGGTCGCATCATGACGCTCGGTCTTCTTCCGCATTTCGTCAACACGGCCGCCTTGCGTTACTTCTATGAAGTGGCACGGCACGGCTCGTTCAAGGTCACCGAAGAAAAGATTCACATCGCTGCCTCGGCCATTCGCCGGCAGATCCAGTTGCTCGAACAGGAACTCGACACCAAGCTGTTCGTCCGCGACCGTAACGGCCTGCGCCTGACCTCCGCCGGAGAGTCGCTGCTGTACCGAGTCAAACGGGTCATGAAGGAACTCTCCATCGCCCGCTCGGAAATCGACATCCTGCAGGGCGAGCACACCGGCAACGTACGTATCGGCATCAACGAGACGGCAGCGCGGGAGTTCCTCGCCGGCTTCCTCCAGGAATTCCGCGAAGCCTATCCACGGATCACCTTCGAGATCGTCACCGCCAACTCCAACCAGCTCACCGGCATCCTGATGCGCGGCGAGGTGGACATCATCGTCGGCTACGCCCTGGAGTTGCAGAGCGGGTTACAGCAGGTGGTTTCCTACAACCTGCAGACCTGCATCACGGTGCACAGGGAACATCCTCTGGCCAACCGCACCTCGGTCAAGGTCGCCGACCTGGTGGACGAGAACTTCATCATCCCCAGCGGCGAGCAGAACCTGCACCACGTGATCAACGCGGTGTTCTCGCGGGTGGCAGTGAAGCCGATGTTCAGCATCGTCGCCAACTCCTTCGAGTTCATCGCGGTAATGGTCGCCCAGGGCTTGGGTATCGGCTGCCAGGTGCGCCTCTCGGTAGGACCCGACCCGATGCGCCCGGACATCGTCTACGTGCCGATCCGCGACGCCAAGATCAAGTCGGCGATCCTCGCCTGCTACATCCCCGAGGAAGGCACCTCGAACAAGGCCACCCTGCTCTGCCTGGAGTCGCTGCGTACCGCGCTGGATCGCTGGAGCGCCCAGTCCATGGGCAACTGGCAGGAGGACGAGGACGACGACAGCCGGGTGCGCCAGCTGCACGCGATGTCCTGAGGTCATTTTCAATGAGGAGCCGCGCCGCGGTCCCTTGGTAAACAGCTTCGCCGTAGGGTGCGCCGCGCGCACCGCCACCGGCGTCAACTGCTACAGGCCGAGCACCAGTCGCGGGCTCCTGGCGCGCGAGCAGCATGGCGTGAACAGGGTGTTCTCGGCCTGCTCCTCTTCGCTCAGCACCAGGTCGCGGTGGTCGGGAATGCCTTCCAGCACCGGTGTCAGGCAGGCGCCACAGATGCCATGGCAACAGGACACCGGGATCTCGATGCCGGCCTCCTCCAGCACTTCATGCACGCTGCGGTCGGCAGGGATCTGGTAGACCGCGCCGCTGCTGGCGATCTGCACTTCGAAACTGCCGTCATTCGCGGTCGCCGCGGGCAGCGGCGCAGCGAAGTGCTCGCGGTGCAGCTGCGCGTCCGCCCAGCCGAGCGCGCGGGCGCTGTCCAGCACATGCGCCATGAAGCTTTCCGGACCGCAGACGTAGAGGTGGTTGTCGGCCTGTGGCGGGCCGATCAGCCGTGCCACGTCGAAGTCCGCACGGGCGAAGTAGCGCGAGGTGCGCGCACTGAACGGCGCGCTGTCGAGCAGCTCGAGGAAGGCCGCATGGCTCGGAGCCTTGGCCCGGTAATGCAGCTCGAAATCGGCGCCGCTGGCAGCCAGTTCATGGGCCATGCTCAGCAGCGGCGTGATGCCAATCCCCCCGGCCAGCAGCAGGTGCCGACGCGCCTGGGGCTGCAGCGCGAACAGGTTGCGCGGCGCGCCGATGGACAACCCCTGGCCGACCTCGATGCGTTCGTGCAGGGCTCTGGAACCGCCGCGTGAGGCCGGCTCACGGAGCACGGCGATGAGGTAGCGGTGCCGTTCGCGAGGCGAGTTGCACAGCGAATACTGGCGCAGCAGGCCGTCGCCCACTTGCACGTCGATGTGCGCGCCAGCGGCGAACGGCGGCAGTTCGGCGCCGTCGGCGCGGCTCAGCTCGAAGCTGTAGATGCCTTCGGCCTCGCGGCGTTTGGCGGTGATGGTGACCTCGAACATCTCTCTACTCCTCGCCCCGCTGGGCACCTGCACCGGGCAGTACGGCGCACGGGGCGTATTCAAGGGTGGGCCGGCAAACGCCGGTCGGGCAGGAACAACGCGGCGAGCACGCCGGGCACGGCGATCGCGGCGCCGATCAGCAGCTGGTGGCGGAAGGCGGCGGCGATCTGCGACGGCGCCAAGCCGGCGGTCGGGTCGCCCTCGATACCCTGCGCCGGCGCACCGGCCTGCTGCAGCAGCACCAGCAGCAGGCTCGACATCAGCGCCATGCCCAAGGTCCCGCCCAGCGCGCGCAGCAGGCTGGCGGTGCTGGTGGCGACACCCAGGTGGCGCGGTCCCACGGCCATCTGCGAGGCCATCATGCTGGTCGGGTACTGGCAGCCGATGGCGGCCCCGCAGAGCAGCATGCACAGCCCGGAAAGCCAGGCCTCCTGCGGCGCGACCAGCGCCAGGGCGACCATCGCCAGCGGCAGCAGGACGGTGCCGAAGAGCATCTGTGGCTTGTAGCGGCCGAGCCGGCCGACCAGCCGGCCGCTGCAATAGGCGCCCAGGGGCACGCCCGTCACCAGCGGCAGCAGGTGCAGGGCGGCCTGGTCGGCGCCGTGCCCGGTGAGGCTCTGGTAGCGCAGCGGAATCAGCACAGTCAGCGAGATCGCCTGGAAGGTGGCGACGAAGGCCACCACGCCGCTGAGCACCAGGCTGCGCTGGCCGAACAGGTGCAACGGCAGCAGCGGCTCGGCGGCGCGGCGCTCCTGCCAGACGAAGGCCAGCAACAGCGCCACGGCCAGGCCGAACAGCGCCGGCAGCTCGCCACCGCGCCAGGCGGCCGGGCCTTCGCCGGCCTGCGAGATCGCCAGCAGCAGGGCGCTGAGACCGGCGACCAGCAGCGCCGCGCCGAGGTAATCGATGCGCGCCGGATGACGCGGCTGCGGCAGGCCGAGCAGCGCGCGGTTGCTGATCGCCATCGCCAGCAGGCCCAGCGGCAGGTTGATCCAGAACACCCAGCGCCACGACAGGGTGGCGGTGAGCAGACCACCGAGCAGCGGCCCGGTGACGCTGGCGAGGGCGAACATGCCGCTGATGTAGCCCTGGTAGCGGCCGCGTTCGCGCGGCGCCATCAGGTCGCCGATGATCGCCTGGCTGAGGGTGATCAGGCCGCCGGCGCCGAGACCCTGCAGCACGCGGGCGAGGATCAGCTGCTGCATATCCTGGGCCAGTGCGCAGAGGCAGGACGCCAGGGTGAACAAACCGATGGAGGCGAGCAGCAGGCGGCGGCGCCCGTAGAGGTCACCGAGCTTGCCGTACAGCGGCGTGGCGACGGTCATCGCCATCATGTAGCCGGAGACGATCCAGCCGAGGTGGCGGAAGTCGCCGAGTTGGGTGGAAATCGCCGATAGCGAGACGGCGACGATGGTCTGATCCAGCGCGCCGAGAAAGATGGCCAGCATCAGCCCGAACATGATCGGGCGGATGACGGCGGGGTCGGGTGACGCGACGGGAACTGTACTCAAGGAAGGTACCCAGGCCTGCGCCGGCCGGAGCCGGGACACCCCACGGGTGCCCCGGCGGTCAGACGCCGATCAGAACTTGTAGTTGAGCGAAGCGGTGAAGGTACGGCCTTCGGACGGCATCACCAGGACGGAATCGAACAGGTTCGCCGAGGTGAAATACTCCTCGTCGAACAGGTTGTTGACGGTGAACAGGGTGCTCCAGTTCTTGTAGTCGTAGCCGACCGAACCGTTCCACAGGGTGTAGGATGGCAGACGGATCTGCTTCTGGTTGTCCGCCCACTGCGCATCCACCCAGGTGAAGCCGAGGCTGGCATTGAGCCGGCCGATGCCCAGTGGGCGGGTGTAGTTGCCGTACAGGCTGGCCACCCATTCCGGTACACCGCCGCGATCCCACTCGCCGCCGAGGATCGAACCGGAGGCGTCGTAGAAGCGATAACCGTAGAGGGTCGAAGGATCGACGCCCAGCGCCTCGGCGACTGACGCGGTGTTGAGGATGGTGTAGGGATTGCCCTTCTCCTTCACGTGCATCTTGCTGGCCGCGGCGCTCATGGAGAAGCTGCGGTTGATCAGCCAGCGCACTTCGCCTTCGAAGCCGGTGCTGTTGACCAGGATGTCGGTGCCGCTCTGGGCATCGGCATAGCTGCGGTCCTGATCGAACGCCGCCAGGCTGGCGTAGACGCTGCCGTCGGGGCTGGCGTACTTGACGCCCAGCTCACGCAGCTTGGAATCCTGGATCCAGGAACCATTCTGGATGTTCTCCACCGGGATGCCGCCTGCCGAGTTGGTCGCCAGCGAGCTGGACTCGGCATAGGTGAAGTACGGCACGATGCCCCACGGGGTCTTGTAACTCAGGCTGATGTTGAACGAATCGCCGGTGCCGTCATCGCTGTACCAGTCCGGGCTGCCGTTGCCATCAGCATCGCCGATAAGGGTGCCGGCGGAGGACAGCGCCTTCTCCGACGCCTTCACGTCGTAGTGGTCGAAGCGGTAACCGAGGGTCAGGTTCCAATTGCGCCAGTTGAGGTCAGAAACCGCGAAGGCGCCGGTGTTCTTGCTCACCGAGAAGTTCTGCGAGGTGTAGGGGCGCAGGTACTGGCCGTTGCCGAGGGCGACGTTACCTTCATGACCGGCGTCGAAGCTGTCGTTCGGCGTGGCGCCGACCGAGATGTCGCGGCGATCGAAGATTTCGTCGCCGTAGGCTTCGCGGTCGACGCCGTTGTAGTAGCGGTAGTTCGCGCCGAGCACGTTGCTGGCGTTGATCTCGCCCAGGGTCATCGGGAAGCTCAGGCTGAGCTTGTCTTCCCAGACGTAGGAGTCGAACTGGGCGGTAAAGCCGTAGCTGGAGTACTTGTAGTGGTCCATGTCCTCGTAGAAGGCTTGGTTCTTCAGTTCCCAGCCATCGCCGAGGTCGCGGATCAGGTCGAAGTAGGCGGTACGCAGCGTGGTCTCGCCGCGGTCGGCCTTGGTGGTCATGGTCTCGTTGTGGTCGAGCTTGGTGGTGCCCGGATTACTCAGCGAACCGTTGTCCACCGCCGGAAGGCTGCAACCGCCGTAGCCACCTGAGCAAAACACGTCGAGCAGGGCGTTGCCGCTGCCCGGGGGGAAGCCGACGCCCGGCGCGATGCCCTCCCGCACGTCGTCCGGATAGAGCACCGAACCACGGCTGTTGAGGTTCGAGGCCGCCCCGGTGATGTAGGTGCCATGGTCGATCAGATCCTGGGTCACCCGGTTCCAGCCGGCGTTCTGCTGGCGCTCGGCGTCCAGGTACTGGCCGCCGAATTCGGCGCGCAGGTTGTCGCTCAGGTCGAGATCGAAGGCCAGTTGGCCGAGCTGGGACTTCGGCTCGACGTAGTCGTAGTAGCTCTTCGAATCCTCCTGCTCGTAATAGGCGTAGACCCCGCCCTGGCGACCGCCGAGGGTGAACGGCGTGCCGCCTTCGGCATGGGCGATGTACTTGTCGTAGGAGCCGACGGTGATGCCGACTTCGCCGGTGGGTTCCTCGATGTATTTCGAGGTGCCGGACTTGGCCGACTTCGGCGTGAAGTTCATGTAGCCGCCGATCTTGCCGGCACCGAACGCCGGGCTCACCGGGCCGCGCACGATGTCCACCGAGCTGGCCGCGCGGATCGGCGTGGTGTAGTTGCCCGAGTTCTGCACACGCTTCATGCCGCGAAAATAGTTGTCGGCCTCCTCGCCCCGCAGCGAAACCGAACCGGCGACGCCGAAGAACGAGCCGGTGTAGGCACCGGGCGTCATCCGCACCAGGTCGTTGACGTCACGCAGACCGTAGTTCTGGATCAGCTCGGAAGACACTTCGGTCACCGAACGCGGGGTTTCCACCAGCGGCTTGCCGACGCCGAACACGCTGGAACCGGTGTTGCCGGTGCTGGGCATGATGCCGAGGTTGTCCTCGACGCTTTCCTCGACGGTGTAGTCGTCCAGCTTGACGGTGTCGTCGCTGGCGGCGGCGCTTTCCTGGGCCAAGGCGCTGGAACAGAGGAACGGCAACGCCAGGGCTACCGCATAACTAAGTCGCTTATAACGTGGGGTGAAATCGCTCATACAAGGCTCCTGTATAGTTATATGAATTCATTTCTTATACATGCGCCCTGTTCAGTCGAATTCACTGACTGCCAAGTTGGGAATTGTACTTGGTTACATCGCTGCAAGGCTGATCACGATATGTTCGCCGCATCCGGGCGGCGCCCTCGTTTGAGGCAAACCTAAAGGGCTTGGGGGTATTCGTAAATATCAATAAATCAGCGGTACGCCGCGAAAAATTCGCCGATGTCGTACGCGAATGAAACGAGCCTGTTACAGGAAGGGAAAGACGATTAATTAGGTTTGGCGGGACTAATAATTAGTGGCTCGAAGGGGCCAGTCTTTGATTGGCGAACAGCGCCATGCCCGGCTGCGTTTGTAGGGGCGAACTTGTTCGCCTGACCGACAAGCCGAGCCAGGCGAACAAGTTCGCCCCTACAAGAAGCTGGCAGCCTTAGCGCCGTAGGATGGAACCGCCGCAGGCGTTTCCGTCGTTAGCGCGCAACGCTGGGTTACCCGGAACGACCGCGCACGGGCGTGCGGCGGATTACGCCTTCGGCCAATACGCCCTACGGGACTTAGCCGGGACATAAAAAAACCGGCAGCAGATGACCTGCGCCGGGAAAAGGCGGACCTCCGTGTCCTGCTGTAGCACGATGAAAGCGAGGGTGGCGACCGCGCCCGGGCGGGCGCGGTAGGCGGTCACTGGATGCTGATCTGCTTGAGACCGAACCTGATGGTCTGCTGGGCATGCTGCTCGACGGCGACGCCATCGACGGTGCGTGGCTGGAATTTCCAGTTCTTCACCGCGTCCACCGCCGCCGAGTCGAACAACCGCGGCGGCCTGGAGGACAGCACCCTGACGCTGGCGACCGAACCGTCCGGACGAATCAGCAGCTCCAGCGTCACCTGCCCTTCGATCTTCGCCTGCCGCGCCTGCCGTGGATAAACCGGCACGCTCCGCGACAGGGCCACGGCGTCCTTGCTCGCCCTGGGTGCCGGTGGAGGCGGCGGCGGAGGGGATGGCGGCGGCACCGGCGGCGGTACGGGCGCTGGCGCAACCGGCGGCTGTGGCTTGGGCACCGGCTTGGGCGGCTCGACCTGCTTCGGTGGTGGCGGCTTCTTCGGCGGTGGTGGCGCAACCGGCGGCGGAGGTGGAGGCGGTGGTGGAGGCGGCGGCGGCTCCGGGGGTGGCGGTGGCGGCGGCGCTGGCGGCGGAATCTCCACCATGCTCACCCGGGTCACCTGCGGCGGTTCTTCCTGTGGCGCCGGCTTGAGCTCGATGAGGGCGAAGGCGGCAATCGCCAGCGCCACCAGCAGCGCCGCGCCGCCGAGCGCCAGTGGCATCGGCAGGTGGTGGTGCTCATGGCGGTCTTCCGCGGCCCAGAGCGCACCGCTGCGAACCGTTGACTGTCTGTTCTCGCCCATCACTTTTGCGTCGCCAGGCCGATGGCGCTGATCCCGGCGCCACGCACCAGGTCCATCGCGTGGATGACGCTTTCGTACTGGCTGCCGCGGTCGCCGGCGATCACCACGTCGAGCTTGCCGGTCTGCTGCATCTCGGCCAGCTTGGCGCCGAGTTGGGCGTCATCCATCAGCGCGCCGTCCACGTAGAGACCGCCGTCGACGGACACGCCGATGTTGAGGGTGACTGATTCGATCGGGTCCTGGGACGAGGATTGCGGCAGGTCCAGGGTGATGCCTGCGCCCTGGATCATCTCAAGCATGATCAACACGAAGAACACCAGCAGGAACATCATCACATCGATCATCGGAATGATCTCGATGCGCGCGTGCTGCTCCGAGCCTAAGTATGAGGATTTCTTGGCCATGGGAAACTTCTCCGCTGCGGCGTGGGCTCAGAAAGTCGCGAAGCGGCTGACCAGCATCGACTTGATCAGCTCCATCTGGTTGACGACCAGGCGGATGCGCTTGTTGAAATAGTTGAGAAACACCACGCAGGTGATGGCAATGCACAGGCCGACGGCGGTGGCCACCAGCGCATGGGCGATCGGTCCGGTCACCGAACTGACCTGCTGCGAGCTGTTGGTGGCGAGCACGCTGAAAACCTGGATCATGTGGATGATGGTGCCGAGCAGGCCGAGCAGCGGCCCGAGAGTGACGCAGGTGTCGAGCACCCAGAGATTGCGGTCCAGGTACGGCACCTGAACCATGATGGTTTCGTCGACCTCGCGCTCCAGCGCCGCCTCGGTCTTGCCGCTGGCCGCCAGCGCCGCCGTCACCAGTTTGCCCTGGGCGGTGCGCCCGTAATGCTCGGCAACCTTCTTCGCGTCCTCCAGATTGCCCTGGGCGACATGTTTCAGGTCGGCATCCAGACTCGCACCGGACTTGATGCTTTTACGAAAGAAGAAGTAGCGCTCGATAATCACCGCAATACCGATGATGAAAATCACCAGCATCAGAGGAATGATGCCCCACGAGTCTTTCGAGTATTGAATAACGGCTTCTAACATGTCTGATCCTTGCGCAGGGCATTAACGGTAAATGTCTGGTCTTGCAGTCCGGCCATACAGTTCAGAGTTGTTCGAAGTTCACCAACCCGTAATTACCAGGCAAAGCGAACTCACACCGACGAACTGAACCGGCATCAAGTTTATTAAGGGCAGTCAGGCGTGTTGTTCGAACCCGGCCATCGGCGACATCGTCAGGTTCGCCGAACCTGAAGTGCCGCCTGTTCTAGAGCAGGCCAAGTCGAATCGATGGCACCAGGGTCATCGCATTCTTTATTTGCCGCGGGTTGCCCAGCGGGTGAAGCGTCCTTCGATCAGCACGCAAGCCTGGTAGGCGAGCACCGCCATCGCGGCGATCACGATCAGCCCGGCGAACACCAACGGCACGTCGAAACGCGACGAGGCCGCCTGCATGAGGAAGCCAATGCCTTCGTTGGAGGCAATGGTTTCCGAGAGCACCGAGCCGACGAAAGCCAGGGTGATGGAGATCTTCAGCGAGGCGAACAGATAGGGCGTCATCCGCGGGATGCCGATCTTGGTCAGGATATCCAGGCGCTTGGCCCCGAGGGAGCGCATCACGTCCTCCATTTCCGGGTCGATGGTGGACAGCCCGGTGGCGACGTTGACGATGATCGGGAACACCGCCAGGGAGAACGCGGTCACCATCGCCGGCACCGCACCGATGCCGAACCAGAGCACGAAGATCGGCACCAGGGCCACCTTCGGCACCGCGTTGAAGGCGATCAGCAGCGGGTAAAAGCCGCGGTAGATCAGCGGCGAGGCGCCGATGGCGAGGCCGAAGAGCATGCCGAAGACCACCGCGAAGGCGAAGCCCAGGCCCGTGGTGTAGAGCGTCTGCAGGGCGTTCGGCCAGATCACGTCGTAGTGATCGATGATCGACCTGGCGATCTCGGTGGGCGCCGGCAGCATCAGGCTGGCGCTGCCCAGCGCCGTGGAAACAATCTGCCAGAGCACCAGCAGCACCAGCGTGGTCACCCAGGGCATGACGTTTTCTATCGAGGATTTCCGGGATTTGCTCATCAGCCGCGCGCCTCGACGATCTTCTCGCGTATGTCATGGACGATTTCGCTGAACAGCGACTCGAAGGTGCAGCTCAGCGCGCGCGGTCGCGGAATGTCGACCTGGCGCTCGAGGATGATCCTACCGGGTCGCTTGCTCAGCACGATCACGCGGTCGGCAAGGAACACCGCCTCGCGCAGGTCGTGGGTGACCAGAATCGTGCTGAAGCGCTGCTTCAGCCAGAGGTTCTGGGTCATCAGCCACAGCTCTTCGCGGGTGAAGGCATCGAGCGCACCGAAGGGCTCGTCGAGCATCAGCAGCTTGGGTTCGTGGACCAGCGCGCGGCAGACGTTGGCGCGCTGCTGCATGCCGCCGGACAGTTCCCAGGGAAACTTGTCGGCGAATTCCAGCAGGCCGACCGTATCCAGCAGGCGTTTGGCCTTCTCGACGTATTCATCGGCGTGCCGGTGAAAACGCTTGCGGTGCGGCTGCACCAGTTCGAAGGGCAGCATCACGTTGCTCAGGGTCGAGCGCCAGGGCAGCAGAGTAGAGTTCTGGAACGCCATGCCGACGCCCGCCACCGGGCCGTTGGCCTTCTTGCCCTGGATGAACACCGCACCACTGTCCGGCGGCAACAGCCCGGTCACCAGCTTCATCAGGGTCGACTTGCCACAGCCGGACGGACCGACCACGGCGACGAACTCGCCTTCGCGGACCTTCAGGTCCAGGCGGTCGATGGCCAGCATCTGGTCGGCCTCGTCACCATAGACCAGGCTGACGTTGCGCAGATCGACGTAGGGTTGTTCCGTGGACGGGGTCGCCACCGGTCCGGGCGGCGCGCTGCCCCCCTCGGCATAGGCGAAGGCGCCCATAGTACGTTCGCTGATACTCAACACCCGATGCTCCTCATCTTTTTGGCATTACCGTCGGCACAATGTGCTGGCGCGCTGATCGGTACAGCACCCGGCTCGGACTGGCATGCCTCTTCTAGTTCGGTCGCAAGGACCGGCACGTGGCTAACAGCATGGTCGGCTCCGCAGGTGGAGCCGGCCGGATCGAGCACCCTGCAATGGTGATGCCCGCTGACTCGGTTGTGCGTATTACGGGGCGCTGACGCTCAGCTCGCTCTGCGGCGGCAGGTAGTCGGCGGTAAAGACCTGACTGGTCAGCGGCCGCTCGACACCCAGGGCTTCGCTGATCTGTTCAATGGAGCGGTTCAGCCGCGCCGGATCGATGTTGCTCAGGCCGCTCTGTTTCACGTGCGGGGTGAGCACCGCGACCTGGGTGGCGAACGCCAGGTGCTCGGCTTCGTAGTCGGCGTCGAGCATCGAGTTGTACGGCTTGAGCGAGGCGATCGCCGCCTTGGGGTCGCTGATGGTGGTCTTGATCCCCACCACCGTGCAGCTGAGGAAGTCGCGCATCTGCTGCGGGTGGGCCTGGGCCCAGGCCGGCTTGGCGATCACCGCGTTGCCCGGCACGTCGACGCCGTACTCGGCGAACGGCATGCTGAAAATCTCCTCCTTCTTCACACCCAGTGCGCGCAGCCCGTTGACCACGGTGAGGAGGTGCCCAGCGGCCGCATCGGCCTGACCGCGAACCACGCTGGCCTGGCGCAGGTTGACCGAGACGTTGATCCAGGAAATCTTCTGCGGATCGATGCCGTTCTCCTTGGCGAAGGCCGGGAACAGCACGCGGCTGGCTTCACCCTGGGTGTCGGCGATGCGCTTGCCTTCCAAGTGCTTGGGCGAGGTGATGCCGGACGACCTGAGCACGTTGACCGACGCCGAGGAGCGGTCGCTGACGATGAAGGTCGCCACCAGCGGGTTGCCCGGGTGCCTGGCGTTATAGGCGACGATACTGCCGAAGTCGGCCACGCCGATGTCGTAGGAGCCCGCCGCCACTTTGCTGATGGTGTCGCCCGAGCCGAACCCGCGATCGATCGACACATCGAGTTTCTTCTCCGGGAAGCAGCCACTGTTGGCGGCTGCCGACCACATCGCCTGGGGACCTTCGAAGGCCCAGTCCAGCACCACCTTGAGCGGCATGTCTTCTGCGAATACCGGCTGGGTCAGGGCAATGCCTAACCCTACTGCCAGAAGTGCTTTCGGTGTGTACTTCATCCTCGACCTCTTGGGCATGGCGACAAGTCAGTCCCAACGGTACTGGCGCACTCCGCGCAGTGTAAAGATGAGATTTTCGGTCATCGTGCGCGAATTTGTCGCTTCCGATGCACCCCTCGCGCTGATGCCCAGCCACCGCGCCTAGCCGACGGCCACGACGAACGGTCCGCGCAACATCCGGCGGATTCGCCCAAGCCCTGTGGCTACAATTTTTTATGGCTTGCCATTCCCGGCGGCCGTCGCTGCGACGTTAAAAAGAGTTCATCGCGCCTTTTCCGGGGAAGGCGGCCTTGATTTTCAGCAAGAAATAGTCCGAGTCCCGGAAGCCGTAGGCCATGCGCTTGATCACCTTGATCCGCCTCTCGCACACTGGGGGCGTACCAGACTTCCTTCAGGGCATCCTTGAGCACATAGACCGTGGCCAGCGGCTGGTTGGCAGCGAGCAGTTCCTGCAGTTGCACGGCTTGTCCCTCCTTGAGATTTTCGCGATTGCGTAGCAGCAGCCAGCGGCTTTGCTTGACGACCTTGCGCGCGGGTTTGTCCTGGCGCAGGAGGTTGGCCTGGTCGACACGGATACGGTCGATCACATCGCGGCCATAGCGCGCCAGCACATGGAATAGGTCGTATACCACTTCGGCCTGTGGGCAATGCTGCTTCACCTCCAGGTCAAAGGCCGTATTCATGTCCATTGCCACAGCCTCGATCTGCTGGCAGTGCTCGCCCAGCAATTCGAAGAACGGGCGAATCGCCTCACGGCTGTTGCCATGCCCGACCCACAACACACGCGTGCGCTCGGCATCCATGATCACCGTGGCATAGCGATGGCCCTTGTGCAGGGCGAACTCATCCATCACCAGACGGCGCACTTCGCCTGGTTCGAAAGCGCCAACCGAGGCCTCCAGGCGGCGCTTGTCCAGCGTCTTGAGGGTGTGCCAATGCAATCCGGTGAGGCGGCTGACGTGGCTGATGGGCAGCAGTTGCAGCAAGCCTTCTAGCCAGACACGCAAGCGCTGAGTCAGGCGCGACGCCGGCTCAAGCCAGTCAATCCGCTCGGTTACCCGCCCACAGCACAGGCAATCGACACGGCGTACCGGCAGTTGAAGCAGGACACGCTGGTCAAGCAGATCGCGATCACGCACCCGGCGAATCCGTCGCTCATGGATCAACGGACAGGCTTGGTTGCAGCGTCCGCATTTGGGGACACAGTCGGCTTGAGGTTCGAGCTCGATCAGTAGGGTGTTATCGGTGGATTGGCGACAAGCGACGACTTCGTAGCCTGGCCAGAAAGCAGCAAGATCAATAGGATGCACGGTGACAGCAGGGTGTGGGGGTTGGGATGTTTGGCGACTGCCAATTTACCCACTTCCCTGACTGTCAACTCGCTTTT
>NZ_JADDIX010000035.1:3845-16547 GCF_015070855.1 Pseudomonas lopnurensis | reverse complement strand
TTGCCGAGGATGATGCCGCCCAGTTGCGTGCTCTGGGTACGCTCGGTGGCGTTGTTGAGGATCAGGCCCTGCTGGCCGACGTTGTAGTCCTTGAACCGGTTGTGCGACAGGCCCTTGCCGTTGGGCGCGGCGATGTTGACGATCGGCACGCCATTGCCGGCCTGCCCCAGCGTCGCACCGCTCCCGGCGGCGACGCTCAGTTCCGCGGCCGCGCCCACGATGGGGTTGAGGAACATGACGCCCACCAGCAGGGTGGCGACGTTCTGGAAGAAGGGGCTGCGCACGTCCATGTACAAGACTCCAGCTTTGTTCGATTCAGAAGAACAGGTCGACGCGCAAGTACAGCGGCCGCTCCCGCGCTTCGATCACGTCCGGCCGCTCCAGCGAGCGGGCAAAGGTCAGCGAGGCGGCGAGATGCTCGCCCCGCGCGCTCAATTCCACGCCATGGCCGGATAGGCGGCCGTGAAAGTCGGGGTTGTAGCGCCCGCCATGAATGACGCCGACGTCATAGGCGTAGGCCAGGCCGTATTCCTGCAGGAACGGGCGCAACGGCTCCCAGCCGACGGGGCGTCGCCAACGCAGCTGGTTGCGCCAATAGCCGCCGGTGTCGCCGGATAACGATTGCTCCTTGTATCCGCGTACCGACGCCAGCCCACCAATGCTGATGCGCTGCGGGCTGTAGAGCACGTCTTCGCTCTTCTGGGCGTTGAGCAATGAATCGAAGCTGAACGACTCGTCCCATAGCCGGAACGGCTGCAGCGCGCTCAGCGTCAGGCTGTACTTGTGGTAGCGGGCGTCCGGCTCGCCGTAGCGCGGGTCGCCGCGGCGCTGCGCGTCGAAGGCGCCGGTGCCATGCTGCCAGCCCAGGTCGAGGTTGACGAAGGCGGTGCCGATACGACGGCCATGGTTGAGGCCGAGCTGCATTTCCGACAGGCGCTGGCTGGAGACGTCGAGCAGGCTGTTCTCGATATAGTTGCGGGTACGCAGGTGAGCCACGCCGAAGCTGACGGCGGTCTTGCTGACCGCATCGCGGTGCAGCACGCGCTCTGCGCCCAGCTGATGGCTCTTGCTTTCGCCGTCCATTTCGAAGAGAAAGCCCGACGCTTCCCCCCGGGTCCGGTAGTAGCTCTGGTTGTAGCCATAGCTGAACGTCCACCAGCCGTACGGCAGGCTGTAGGACAATCCCTGGTTGGCCGAATGGCGATGCCGATCGCTGACGGCATCGCCACCGCCACGCAGGCTGAGCTGGTCGGCCAGGCCCAGTGGGCTGTCCCAGTCGAGCCCCAGCCCCCACTGTTGCTCGCCGGTGCTCCTTTCACCGTTGTTGTGGCGATTGAGGCTGACCCGCCAGGGCCTGAGCGGCTCGCCCTGCAGGCGCACGCGGCTGCCACCGGCCTCGGCACCGGGCAACAGCTCCATCTGCGCCGGCCGTGAAGGCAGGCGGTTCAGCTGATCGACCAGTTGCTCCAGCTGGCGCAGGTCGACGATGTCGCCGACCCGCCCGGGAAAGGCCATGGCCAACTCACGATCACTGGCGATGGCCGACCGATCCAGGCCTTCGAGACGGCCCTCGATCACCAGCACCTCCAGCTCGCCGTCGGCCATGTCCTGTTCCGGCAGGTAGGCGCGGGACGTGACGTAACCTCGGTCGATATAGAACTGGGTGATGGCCTTCAGCAGCGCGTTGAGCTGGCTGACGCCGAGGCATTGGCCTTCATAGGGCTGCAGCAGCCGGCGCTGCTCGTCGGGCGAGACGAGGTCGGCACCCTGCAGGCGAATCGTGCGGATTTCGAAGCAGCGCTCGTCCTCGGCGGGGGCCGGCTGCTCGGGCAGCACCTCGCGCCCGGGCAATTGCTGGAGTTCCTCCAGGCGTCGGCGCTGCTCCTCGAGCAGGCGTTCCTGGCGGTCACGGATCAGATCACGTTCGCCAGGCAGCGTCGGCACCTGAGCGAATGCCGAAATGAAAAAGAATGCGCCTCCCAGCGCGGCGAGCAGCTGTCGCATCGCAACCATCCCTGGCGCTAAAGAACAGGCCAGCGATAGTGAGCGAAGTGCCATCACCAGACAATCGGGACATGATCGTAGCAGCCATAAACGTGATACAGATCACAAAATCAGACTTTCTCTTCGGGAACTTTTCCGGAAAACAGGAACGACGCAAAGTGTCCGAGCGGGCTATGGAGCCCTTATTCCAGTATCCGAGCGGCATGCACATGCCCTTCAGGACTTGCCACCACGACATGATCTGCGAGCACTCTTGCCTCCTTCGGGACCTCAGGTGGTATCCGACAAAATCCGCGGTGATTTTCCGTCTCGTCCGGTTCTTCCCTGGCTAAACCCCGCTCATTGCTCCAACAGAGCTCTGGCTATAATTGGCCAAATCTTTCAGGAGAGCACCATGCATACCGTCTCCCTGGCAGACGCCAAGAACCAGCTTTCGCGCCTGGTCGATGAGGCGTGCGATGGCAAGGAAGTCGTCATTGCCAAACACGGTCGTCCGATGGCCCGTCTGGTCGCGGCAAACAAGGCCTCTGGATTGCGTTTCGGCCTGATGAAAGGGCAGATCGAGATCGCCGAGGACTTCGACGATGAACTCCCGGAAGAAGCCCTGGCAGGCTTCGAGTCGTAAAAGCCATGCGCATCTTGATCGACACCCATATCCTGCTGTGGATACTGCAGGACAGCCCCAGGCTGAGCGCCAAAGCCCGCCAGCAGTTGCAACGAGCCAGCGAGGTGTACGTCAGCGCTGCGTCGTTCTGGGAGATCGCCATCAAACAAGGGCTCGGCAAGCTGAATGTCGATATCGAGTCGCTGCGAGCAAGCTGCGAGATGAGCGGAATCATCGAATTACCGGTTACCGTCGATCATGCCATTGAGCGTCTCGGGCTTGCCCCGCTGAACAAGGATCCTTTCGACCGGATCATAGCCGCCAGCGCAGTGGCCGAGCCCATGAAGCTCATGACAGCGGATAGCAAGGTCGCGGCCTATACCAATCTGGCCATTCTCGTATGACGCCGGGCACCATGTGGCCGATGATTGCAGCAGGTCGGCGGTGGCTTCGTCGGTCCAGCGAGCGGTTTGCGCGAGCCTGCTGTGCGAGGCGATGCTTGAGGCCTATCGCCGCGAGGGCGCGCCTCCCACAGGGGTTCGGTGGTGCTCGCTGCATTTGTGGGAGGCCCGACCTCGGGGCGATAGGCCACTGAGCCGCTGGCAAACAAAAAGCCCCGCACGGATCGCTCCGGCGGGGCTTTTGCTTTTTCTTGCAGCTTGAAGCTTGCCGCTTGTGGCTGCCTCTTAGACCTTGCTGCGCTCGAAACGCTTGCGGTCATTCTCGTTGAGGTACTTCTTGCGCAGGCGGATCGACTTGGGCGTCACTTCCACCAGTTCGTCGTCGGCGATGAATTCCAGCGCCTGCTCGAGGGTGAACTTGATCGGCGGCACCAGGGCGATGACTTCGTCCTTGCCCGACGCGCGCATGTTGTCGAGCTTCTTGCCCTTGGTGGGGTTGATCACCAGGTCGTTGTCGCGGCTGTTGATGCCGGCCAGTTGGCCTTCGTAGATTTCCTGGCCGGGCTCGAGGAACAGCTTGCCGCGCGCCTGCAGGGTTTCCAGCGAGTAGGTCAGCGCGGTGCCGGTGGCCATGGAGACCAGTACGCCGTTCTGGCGGTTGGTGACCTCACCGGCCTTGATCGCGCCGTAGTGGCTGAAGGTCGAGGTGAGGATGCCGCTGCCCGAGGTCAGGGTCAGGAAGTTGTTACGGAAGCCGATCAGGCCGCGCGCCGGGATGGTGTATTCCAGGCGGACACGGCCCTTGCCGTCGGGGACCATGTTGCTCAGGTCGCCCTTGCGCAGGCCCATCTGCTCCATCACCGGACCCTGGTGCTGTTCTTCGATGTCGATGGTGACGTTCTCGTACGGCTCCTGCTTCTCGCCGGCTTCGTTCTCGATGATCACCACTTCCGGACGGCCCACGGCCAGCTCGAAACCTTCGCGACGCATGGTTTCGATCAGTACCGACAGGTGCAGCTCGCCACGGCCGGAAACCTTGAACTTCTCCGGGGTCTCGCCCGGCTCGACGCGCAGGGCGACGTTGTGCAGCAGTTCCTTGTCCAGGCGGTCCTTGATGTTGCGGCTGGTGACGAACTTGCCTTCCTTGCCGGCGAACGGCGAGTCGTTGACCTGGAAGGTCATGCTCACGGTCGGCTGGTCGACGGTCAGCGGCGGCAGCGCCTCGACGTTGTTCTGGTCGCACAGGGTGTCGGAGATGTACAGCTCGTCCATGCCGCTGACGCAGACGATGTCGCCGGCGGTGGCTTCCTGCACTTCGACGCGCTGCAGGCCGGAGTGGCCCATGATCTTGAGGATACGGCCGTTGCGCTTCTTGCCATCGGCGCCGATGGCGGTGACCGGCGTGTTGGCCTTGATGGTGCCGCGGGCGATGCGGCCGATGCCGATCACGCCGAGGAAGCTGTTGTAGTCCAGCTGGGAAATCTGCATCTGGAACGGACCGTCGACGTCGACGACCGGAGCCGGCACGTGGTCGACGATGGCCTGGAACAGGGCGTCCATGTCGTCGTCCATGTTCTCGTGGTCCAGACCGGCGATGCCGTTCAGGGCGCTGGCGTAGACGATCGGGAAGTCCAGCTGCTCGTCGGTGGCGCCGAGGTTGTCGAACAGGTCGAAGATCTGGTCGATGACCCAGTCAGGACGCGCGCCCGGACGGTCGATCTTGTTCACCACGACGATCGGGCGCAGGCCGGCCTTGAACGCCTTCTGGGTGACGAAGCGGGTCTGCGGCATGGGGCCGTCCTGGGCGTCGACCACCAGCAGCACGGAGTCGACCATGCTCATCACGCGCTCGACCTCACCGCCGAAGTCGGCGTGGCCGGGGGTGTCGACGATGTTGATGCTGTAGTCCTTCCACTTCAGCGCGGTGTTCTTGGCCAGGATGGTGATGCCACGTTCCTTTTCCTGGTCGTTGCTGTCCATCACGCGCTCGTTTTCCAGCTCCTTGCGGTCCAGGGTGCCGGACAGGCGCAGGAGTTTGTCGACGAGGGTGGTCTTGCCATGGTCGACGTGGGCGATGATGGCGATGTTGCGGAGATTCTCGATCACTGTTTGTTTCCTAAAAAAGCCGCGAGCTTCAAGCCGCAAGCTGCAAGTAAAAAGCGGGGGTTCGGTGACAGGGCTGGGCACGCCGGTCGGGAGGGTGCCTTCTGCGCAGCGCACTGCATTTGATTCTCATGGCTACACACTGCTCTCTTGCCGCTTGCGGCTAGCCGCCTGTGGCTGCCCGTCCGGCCGATAGACCCGCACGTTCTGATGCCCCTCGCTCAGCAGATGGTGAGCATGCAGGCGGCTCATGACACCTTTGTCGCAGTACAGCAGGTACTGGCGGTTTTCATCCAGTTCCTTGAAACGGTTGTTCAGCGCGTAGAACGGCAGCGCCTGTATTTCGATACCCGGCAGTTCGAGCGGTTCGTCTTCGGCGGCATCGGGGTGACGAATGTCGAGGATGACCTGGCCGGCCACCGCTTCGCCGACTTCCTCGACCCTGATGTCCTCGCCCAGTTCGTCGATCACGCGGTCGATCGGCACCTGGCGGGCATTGGCCAGGGCGCGCTCGAGGATGGCCATGTCGAACTGCTTCTCTTCGTGCTCGACGCGGTAGCGCTTGGCCTTGGTGGTCGGGTTCTTCGAGATCACGCCGCAGTATTCGGGCATGTTCTTGGCGAATTCGGCGGTGCCGATGGCGAAGGCGGTGTCGATGATGTCCTGCTTGTGGCTGGCGATCAGTGGGCGCAGCACCAGCATGTCGGTGGCCGAATCGATCACCGAGAGGTTCGGCAGGGTCTGGCTGGAGACCTGGGAAATCGCCTCGCCGGTGACCAGCGCGTCGATGCGCAGGCGCTCGGCGATCTGCGTCGAGGCGCGCAGCATCATGCGCTTCAAGACCACGCCCATCTGGCTGTTGTCGACGTTCTGCAGGATCTCGCCGACCACTTCCTCGAACGGCACGCTGACGAACAGCACGCGGTGCGAGCTGCCGTACTTCTGCCATAGATAGTGGGCGACTTCCATCACGCCCAACTCGTGGGCGCGACCGCCGAGGTTGAAGAAGCAGAAGTGGGTCATCAGCCCGCGGCGCATCATCTGGTAGGCAGCGACGGTGGAGTCGAACCCGCCGGACATCAGCACCAGGGTCTGTTCCAGCGCACCCAGCGGATAGCCGCCGATGCCGTCGTGCTGCTGGTGGACGACGAACAGGCGCTGGTCGCGGATCTCCATGCGCACTTCGATCTCCGGCGCCTTCAGCGAGATGCCGGCGGCCCCGCACTGCTGGCGCAGCTGGCTGCCGACATGGCGTTCGACATCCATGGAGCTGAACGGGTGCTTGCCGGCGCGCTTGCAGCGCACGGCGAAGACCCTGCCCGGCAGGCGCTCGGCATAATGCGTCTTGCACCTGGCGACGATGTCGTCCAGGTCGCCCAGAGGGTATTCGTGCACTTCCAGGCAATGGGCGATGCCCGGCGTGCAGCGCAGGCGCTCGATCATCTCGCGCAGCAGCTTCGGCTCGGCGCACGCGGTTTCCACCTCGATGTTGTCCCACACGCCCTCGACCCGCAGATCGGGATCGAGCTCGCGCAGCACGGTGCGGATGTTCTTCGCCAACTGGCGAATGAAGCCCTTGCGCACCGGCGGGCTCTTAATGGTGATTTCGGGGAAAACCTTGACGATCAGCTTCATGGAAACAGCGCGCGTGGCGGTACGGCATGAAAAGAGGGGGGCGGAGTATAGCGGAAACTGATCAACCTTTAATCGGTTTTCTCAAGGCCACTCTTTCGCACCAAAACAAGGCCGCGCACCATAGTGACGCACCAATAAGTCGCACGAAAAAGGTGCGCGCAGGGTCTTTGCCCAGGGAAATCCTTCGCAGCCACGCCAATCCGGGCCGACAGTTCCAACAAAGAGCACTGGCATGCAATTTGCTCTCTTGTGAGGCAGGTCGCCTTGGCGGAACATCGTCGCCCGGCTTCACCCTGATTCGGAAGCAACCCTGTCAACGCTTCCACCACTTGGAGAACACCATGTCGAAGTCGCTTCAACTGATCAAAGATTACGATGTGAAGTGGATTGATCTGCGCTTCACCGATACCAAAGGCAAACAGCAGCACGTCACCATGCCGGCCCGCGATGCCGACGATGACTTCTTCGAATACGGCAAGATGTTCGACGGTTCGTCCATCTCCGGCTGGAAGGGCATCGAAGCCTCCGACATGATCCTGATGCCGGACGACAGCACCGCCGTTCTGGACCCGTTCACCGAAGAGCCGACCCTGATCCTGGTCTGCGACATCATCGAACCCTCCACCATGCAGGGCTACGATCGCGACCCGCGCGCCATCGCCCGCCGCGCCGAGGAATTCCTCAAGTCCACCGGTATCGGTGACGCCGTATTCGTCGGCCCGGAGCCGGAGTTCTTCGTCTTCGACCAGGTGAAGTTCAAGTCCGACATCTCCGGCTCCATGTTCAAGATCTACTCCGAGCAGGGTTCCTGGAACACCGACGGCGAGATCGAAGGTGGCAACAAGGGCCACCGCCCAGGCATCAAGGGCGGCTACTTCCCGGTCCCGCCGGTCGATCACGACCACGAAATCCGTACCGCCATGTGCAACGCCATGGAGGAAATGGGCCTGGTCGTGGAAGTGCACCACCACGAAGTGGCGACTGCCGGCCAGAACGAGATCGGCGTGAAGTTCAACACCCTGGTGGCCAAGGCCGACGAAGTACAGACCCTCAAGTACTGCGTACACAACGTCGCCGACGCCTACGGCAAGACCGCCACCTTCATGCCCAAGCCCCTGTATGGCGACAACGGCTCGGGCATGCACGTGCACATGTCCATCTCCAAGGATGGCAAGAACACCTTCGCCGGTGACGGCTATGCCGGCCTGTCCGAGACCGCCCTGTACTTCATCGGCGGCATCATCAAGCACGGCAAGGCGCTGAACGGCTTCACCAACCCGTCGACCAACTCCTACAAGCGTCTGGTCCCGGGCTTCGAAGCACCGGTCATGCTGGCCTACTCGGCCCGCAACCGTTCCGCCTCGATCCGCATCCCGTACGTCAACAGCCCGAAGGCCCGCCGCATCGAAGCGCGCTTCCCGGACCCGTCGGCCAACCCCTACCTGGCCTTCGCCGCCCTGCTGATGGCCGGCCTGGACGGCATCCAGAACAAGATCCACCCTGGCGATGCCGCCGACAAGAACCTGTACGATCTGCCGCCGGAAGAAGGCAAG
The DNA here is from genome assembly GCF_015070855.1 of Pseudomonas lopnurensis. Lineage (GTDB taxonomy): Bacteria > Pseudomonadota > Gammaproteobacteria > Pseudomonadales > Pseudomonadaceae > Stutzerimonas > Stutzerimonas lopnurensis. The sequence goes on along the minus strand of NZ_JADDIX010000035.1, from coordinate 8,247 downwards.
CTGATCCCGCAGGTCTGCGGCAGCCTGAAGGAAGCCCTGGAAGAGCTGGACAAGGGCCGCGCCTTCCTGACCAAGGGCGGCGTGTTCTCCGATGACTTCATCGATGCCTACATCGAGCTGAAATCGGAAGAAGAAATCAAGGTGCGCACCTTCGTGCACCCGCTGGAATACGACCTGTACTACAGCGTCTGATCGACCGCGTCGCGCAGAAAGGCCACCTTCGGGTGGCCTTTCTCGTTTTCGCGGCACCACGCGGTTATGCACGGCTCGGTTATGGCGTGGTTGCGAACCGCGTTCGGCGGGTTGCAACCCTACGCAACCCGCCCTACGCCGGCCGGGACTCCGTACAAAACCGCAGGGCGGGTGAAACCCGCGCGACCAGGATGAGGGCACAGCTTGTCGCCGCTCGCATTTCACACCGATCAGGCTTGCCTGCAGCCCCGCGCAATGCAAGGCTTTCCGCGACCACCACCGCGGAGCTCCCCATGCGTAGCGCATTGTTCGGCCTGCTGCTGATCCTGACCGCCCCGGCCATCGCCGAGATCTACAAATACACCGACGAGCGCGGCAATACGGTGTTCACCAACCAGCCACCGGAAGGCGTCCAGGCCGATGCCGTCGAGTTGCCACCGGCCAATACCGTGAACATCCGGACACCCGAGCCACCGCCGCCCCTGCCCGGCGAACAGCCCTCCGGACAGGCGCCCTACCAGACCCTGATCATCGCCGGCATCCCGGACGAAGAGGCGCTGCGCGCCAACAACGGCAGCTTCGTCGTCAGCGCCCGGCTGGAGCCGCCGCTGCAACGCGGCCACCGCCTGCGCTTCCTGCTCGACGGCATTCCCCAGGCGGCCGCCAGCACCGACACGTCACTGCAGCTGAACAACGTCGACCGCGGCGAGCACCGCCTGCAGGTCGAAGTGCTCAGCGGCGAGAGGGTCATCCAGCGCAGCGACCCGGAGCACTTCACCGTGCAGCGGGTGCACACCTCCAGCCCGGCGCTCAGACCCCGGCCGGCACCGTGAGCCGCTGGCTGGCCATTGCGCTGCTGGCCGCCACGCTGCCGGCGGTCGCCCAGATCTATACCTACGTAGACGCCGAGGGTAACCGGGTCTTCACCGATCGCCCGACCGGGCAGGCGGCCGAGCAGGTCCGGCTGAAACCCGCCAACAGCATGCCCGCGCCGCCCGCACCCGCGAGCCGGACAGCGGAGCCCGCGCCAGCCAAAAAGGCCGAGGTCGTCGCGTATCAGCTGCGCATCCTCAGCCCGGCAACGGACGAGACGATCCGCAACAACGCCGGCTCGGTCAACGTCACCTTGCAGAGCGAACCCGCCCTGCAGCCCGGCCACGCCTACCAGCTACTGCTCGACGAGCAGCCCTTTGGCGCCCCCGCAACGCAGCCGTCGATGGAGCTGAGCAATGTCGACCGCGGCACGCATCAGCTCGCGGTGGCGGTCGTGGACGAGGAAGAACGCATCCTGCAGCGCGGCGCGAGCCAGCCGTTCCATCTGGTACGCACCTCCCTGGCCCAGCGGCGCATGGTCAAGCCCTGCAAGAAGGACGACTACGGCGTGCGTCCGGAATGCCCGCTCAAGGATAAACCACCGGAAAAACGCGACATTCCCTTCGTGCCCTTTCTATGATCAACGTGCGCACCTATTTGGTGCCCATGAGTGACGGCCGCGCCGTTCGTCACCATTTTGGTTCACCGGCCAGGCTGCCCGATGCCGGAAACACACCGTTCCGCGCCCGAATGGCGCGCCTTGGTTTGGTTCTTGCATTTCCTGCCTGACCTTCCGGATGCAGACCAGCCATGATCAACGAAGCCTTGCAACGCCTGCTGATCGAGAACCTGACGACCGCGACGCTGATGCTCAATTCGCGCTTGCGCCTGGAATACATGAACCCGGCCGCCGAGATGCTGCTGGCCGTCAGCGGCCAGCGCAGCCATGGCCAGTTCATCAGCGAACTGTTCACCGAATCGCCGGAAGCGCTCGCCGCGCTGCGCCAGGCGGTGGAAGAAGCCCACCCCTTCACCAAGCGCGAAGCGACGCTGACCTCGGCCACCGGCCAGACCCTGACCGTGGACTACGCCGTGACCCCGGTGCTGACCCGCCAGGAAACCATGCTGCTGCTGGAAGTGCTGCCGCGCGACCGCCTGCTGCGCATCACCAAGGAAGAGGCGCAGCTGTCCAAGCAGGAAACCACCAAGATGCTGGTGCGCGGCCTCGCCCACGAGATCAAGAACCCCCTCGGCGGCATCCGCGGTGCCGCCCAGTTGCTGGCCCGTGAGCTGCCCGACGAGCACCTCAAGGACTACACCGAGGTCATCATCGAGGAGGCCGACCGGCTGAGAAATCTCGTGGACCGTATGCTCGGTTCGAACAAGCTGCCCTCGCTGGAAATGACCAACATTCACGAGGTGCTGGAACACGTCGCCAGCCTGATCGAAGCGGAATGCCAGGGAAGCATCATTTTGGTGCGCGACTATGACCCGAGCATCCCCGAAGTGCTGATGGACCGCGAGCAGATGATCCAGGCCGTGCTCAATATCATGCGCAACGCCATGCAGGCGCTCGCCGGCCAGACCGAACTGGGGCTCGGCCGCCTGACCCTGCGCACCCGCACGCTGCGCCAGTTCACCATCGGCCACATCCGCCACCGCCTGGTGGCACGCATCGAAATCATCGATAACGGCCCGGGCATCCCGGCCGAGCTGCAGAACACGCTCTTCTATCCCATGGTCAGCGGCCGTCCCGACGGAACCGGCCTCGGGCTGGCCATCACCCAGACCATCATCAGTCAGCACCAAGGCCTGATCGAGTGCGAGAGCCACCCCGGGCATACCGCCTTCTCGATCTTCCTGCCGCTGGAACAAGGAGCCCCATCAGCATGAGCCGAAGCGAAAACGTCTGGATCGTCGACGACGATCGCTCCATCCGCTGGGTCCTGGAAAAGGCCCTGCAGCAGGAAGGCATGGCCACGCAGAGCTTCGACAGCGCCGACGGCGTGCTCGCCCGGCTGGCGCGCCAGCAGCCGGATGTGATCATTTCCGACATCCGCATGCCGGGCCTCAGCGGGCTGGACCTGCTGTCGCAGATTCGCGAGCAGTATCCGCGCCTGCCGGTGATCATCATGACCGCGCACTCGGACCTCGACAGTGCGGTGGCCTCCTATCAGGGCGGCGCCTTCGAGTACCTGCCCAAGCCGTTCGACGTCGACGATGCGGTATCGCTGGTCAAGCGTGCCAACCAGCACGCCCAGGAACAGCTGCAGCTCAAGGAGCCGGCCAACCGGCACCACACGCCGGAAATCATCGGCGAGGCGCCGGCGATGCAGGAGGTGTTCCGCGCCATCGGTCGCCTCAGCCATTCCAACATCACCGTGTTGATCAACGGCGAATCGGGTACCGGCAAGGAGCTGGTGGCGCATGCCCTGCACCGCCACAGCCCGCGCTCGGCCTCGCCGTTCATCGCGCTGAACATGGCGGCGATCCCCAAGGACCTGATGGAATCGGAATTGTTCGGCCACGAGAAGGGCGCCTTCACCGGCGCCGCCAGCCAGCGCCGCGGGCGCTTCGAGCAGGCCGACGGCGGCACCCTGTTCCTCGACGAGATCGGCGACATGCCGGCCGACACCCAGACCCGCCTGTTGCGCGTGCTGGCCGACGGCGAGTTCTACCGGGTCGGCGGGCACACGCCGGTGCGGGTCGACGTGCGCATCATCGCCGCGACCCACCAGGACCTGGAAACCCTGGTACAGGCCGGCAAGTTCCGCGAGGACCTGTTCCACCGCCTGAACGTGATCCGCATCCATATCCCGCGCCTGGCCGACCGCCGCGAGGACATCCCGGCGCTGGCCGAGCACTTCCTCGCCAGCGCCGCGCAGGAACTCTCGGTCGAGACCAAGGTGCTCAAGCCGGAAACCAAGGAATACCTGCAGCACCTGCCCTGGCCGGGCAACGTGCGCCAGCTGGAGAACACCTGCCGCTGGATCACCGTGATGGCGTCCGGCCGCGAGGTGCACGTCAGCGACCTGCCGCCGGAACTGCTCAACCAGCAGGCCGACGCCCAGCCGGCCAACAACTGGGAACAGGCCCTGCGCAACTGGTCCGATCAGGCCCTGGCGCGCGGCCAGTCCAACCTGCTCGACGAAGCGGTGCCGGCCTTCGAACGGATCATGATCGAGACCGCGCTCAAGCACACCGCCGGCCGCCGCCGCGACGCCGCGCTGCTGCTGGGCTGGGGCCGCAACACCCTGACGCGCAAGATCAAGGAACTGGGCATGCGCGTCGACGGCAATGACGACGATGATGGGGACGACAGCTGAACGGCGCCGCCGTAGGCTGGGTTAAACCGTAGGGTGGAAAACTCGCGAAGCGATTTTCCACGCGCAGCGTG
>NZ_JADDIX010000035.1:0-3795 GCF_015070855.1 Pseudomonas lopnurensis | reverse complement strand
TGGGTTACACGTAGGGTGGAAAACTCGCGAAGCGATTTTCCACGCGCACCGCGCATCGATACGCCTCGGGATGATCAGGCACCGCATCCGCGTGGATGGCTTCGGCCATCCACCCTACGGCCCTCGCCGGCAACCCCATCGCATGACACTCTGGGCCAACGGCCCCGCCGTAGGCAGCATGAAACCGTAGGGTGGAAAACTCGCGAAGCGATTTTCCACACGCAGCGTGCATGGATACGCCTCGTGAAGATCAGGCACCGCACCCGCGTGGATGGCTTCGGCCATCCACCCTACGGCCCTCGCCGGCAACCCCATCGCATCGCACCCTGTGCGAGCGGGCCCGCAGGGAGGCTGGGTTACACGTAGGGTGGAAAACTCGCGAAGCGATTTTCCACGCGCAGCGCGCATGGATACGCCTCGTGAATCCGCCACCGCACCCGCGCGGATGGCTTCGGCCATCCACCCTACGGCGCCACCCGCACCTGGAGGCGCCAGCCACCCGCCTCGGCCCGCCCGCTCCATTCGCCCCGCAACGGGCGGGCGGCGACCAGGTGCAGCAGCAAGCCTTTCTCGGTGTTCTGCAGCCGCCAGCCCACGCGCGCGCCATCGACCTGCAACTGACCGGACTGCGCCTCGCCCTGCGCCTGCAGCAGCAGGGCGAAGGCGCCTTCGAGGTGCTCGTCGTAGAGCTCCGGCTGGCGATCGAACTGCAGCGAGAGCCCCCACGCCTGCTCTTCGACGCGCTCCAGTTGCACCGGCCCCGGCGCGGTGAGCCGGCCGATCATCATCCCCACCAGCAGCCCGATCAGCACCAGCGAGGCGAAAAAGCGCCGCCGCAGGCGCGGTCGCGGATCGTCCGGCACAGTAGAATGTCGCTCGTCTTCTGCCTCGGTGCCGCGCATGTTCCACGTCATCCTGTTCCAACCGGAAATTCCTCCGAATACCGGCAACATTATCAGGCTCTGCGCCAACACCGGCTGCAACCTGCACCTGATCGAGCCGCTGGGCTACGAGCTGGACGACAAGCGCCTGCGCCGCGCCGGGCTCGACTACCACGAATATGCCACCCTCGAGCGGCATGCCGACCTGGACAGCTGCCTGCGCCGCCTCGGCATCGCGCCGCCGGGCAACGTGTGCGGGCCCCAGGCACCGCGCCTGTTCGCCTTCACCACCAAGGGCTCGCAGCCCTTTCACGAGGTGCGCTACCGTCGTGGCGATGCCTTCCTGTTCGGTCCGGAAAGCCGCGGCCTGCCGGCGGAAATCCGCGATGCCCTGCCCGCCGAGCAGCGCCTGCGCCTGCCGATGCGCCCCGACAGCCGCAGCCTGAACCTCTCCAACAGCGTGGCGGTCGCCGTCTACGAAGCCTGGCGCCAGCTCGATTTCGCCATGGACCCCGGCCGTACAACCTTGTGACAAAGCAGCGCTGAACGATCCGCCAGCGGCCCCGTCGTAAGGAACAAGCTCCCCCGGCAGAAGGAAACACGACGTGGCCCGGATGAAATTCAAGCCCTACCGCTCGCCTTCCGGTGGCTGGGGCTCCGCCTACTCCGTCGCCAACATCCTGCTGCGCGAGAAGATTCCGCTGTCCGGCGCCGCGCTGCTGCTCAAGCAGAACAAGCCCATCGAAGGCTTCGCCTGCGTCAGCTGCGCCTGGGCCAAGCCGCATCCGCCCCGGCCGCTGTCGTTCTGCGAGAACGGCGCCAAGGCTACCGCCTGGGAAAACACCTCGCGCCGCTGCGGCCCCGAGTTCTTCGCCGCGCACCGGGTCGGCGAGCTGCTCAACTGGAGCGACTTCGACCTCGAGCAGCAGGGCCGCCTGACCCACCCGCTGCGCTACGACGCCGCCAGCGACCGCTACCGCGTGGTCAGCTGGGACGAGGCCTTCGCCGAGATCGGCAGCGAACTCGCGGCCATGCCCGACCCGGACCGGGTGGTGTTCTACATGTCCGGCCGCGCCTCGCTGGAAACCGCCTACATGTATGCGCTGCTGGCGCGGATGTACGGCACCAACAACCTGCCGGACAGCTCCAACATGTGCCATGAGAGCACCTCCATAGCGCTGCCGGAAAGCATCGGCGTGCCGGTGGCGACCGTCACCCTGAACGACATGGAAAGGGCCGACGGGCTGTTCTTCTTCGGCCAGAACACCGGCACCAGCAGCCCGCGGATGCTCCATGAACTGCAACATGCACGCGAGCACGGCGCCGAGATCGTCACCTTCAACCCGATCCGCGAGCGCGGCCTGGAGCGCTTCGTCGACCCGCAATCGCCGCGGCAGATGCTCACCCCCGAAAGCACCATGATCAGCACCCAATACCATCAGTTGGCGATCGGCGGCGACATCGCCGCCATCGCCGGGATGTGCAAGGCGCTGTTCGCCCTCGACGACGCGGCGCTGAGCGAAGGCCGGCCGCGGGTGCTCGACGTCGCGTTCATCGCCGAACACACCCACGGCTTCGAGACCTTCGAGCAGTGCATCCGCGAGTACGACTGGGCGACCCTGGAGCGCCGCGCCGGCCTCAGCCGCGCGGCGATGGAAGCCGCGGCCACCGCCTATGCGCGCTGCCAGCGGGTCATCGGCCTGTATGGCATGGGCCTGACCCAGCACCGTCACGGCGTCGAAACCATCCAGATGCTGGTCAACCTGTTGCTGTTGCGTGGCAACATGGGCAAGGAAGGCGCCGGCATCCTGCCGGTGCGCGGCCATTCCAACGTGCAGGGCCAGCGCACCGTAGGCATCACCGAGAAATACGCCCAGGTGCCGGTGGACAACCTGCGCCGGCAGTTCGGCTTCGAGCCGCCGAGCAAGGACGGCGTGAACACCGTCGAGGCCTGCGAGGGCATCATCGGCGGGCATATCAGGGGTTTCATCGCCATGGGCGGCAATTTCGTCCGCGCGGTGCCGGACACCCTGCAGATCGAGCCGGCCTGGCGCCGCCTGCGGCTGTCGGTGCAGATCTCCACCAAACTCAACCGCAGCCATCTGGTCACCGGCGAGGTGTCCTACATCCTGCCGTGCCTGGGCCGCACGGAAATCGATCGCCAGGCCAGCGGCGAGCAGTACAACACCACCGAGGACAGCACCGGCTGCATCCGCGCCTGGCGCGGCGTCGCCGAGCCGGCCGGCGGACACTTGCTGTCGGAGCCGGCGATCGTCGCCCGCCTGGCCAGGGCCGCGCTGGCGCCCGACCCGAAGCTGGACTGGGACGCCTGGGTCGGCGATTACGGCCGGGTGCGCGACGCCATCGCCGAGAGCTATCCGGAAATCTTCCACGACTTCAACGTGCGGATGATGGAACCCGGCGGCTTTCACCGCCCGCTCGGCGCCAGCCAGCGCCGCTGGGATACCGAGACCGGCAAGGCGAACTTCATCAACCCGCCCACCCTCGCGGCCAACCCGGACACCGAAGCAGGGGGCCACGAGCAGCACGACGTGCTGCAGTTGATGACGCTGCGCAGCAACGACCAGTTCAACACCACCGTCTATGGCTACGACGACCGCTTCCGCGGCATCCACGGCACCCGCGCGGTGATCCTGATGAACCGCAACGACATCGTCCGCCTGGGGCTGGGCGAGGACGATCGCATCGAGGCGATCACCGTGGTCGACGACGGCGTGCATCGGGCCGTCGGCCCGCTGCGGGTCACGCCCTATGACATTCCGGAAGGCTGCTGCGCCGGCTACTACCCCGAGTGCAATGCATTGTTGCCGGTCTGGCATCATGCCAAGCGCAGCAAGGTGCCGGCGGCCAAATCCATTCCGGTGCGCCTGCGCAAGCTGATCGCCGCGGCCGC
>NZ_JADDIX010000034.1 GCF_015070855.1 Pseudomonas lopnurensis | reverse complement strand
AGTCGAGGCAACGTATGAATAAACGAACTTCCAAGACAGTCCACTAGCAGCAGCAACCGGCAGCTTTGGCAAAGGGGCAACATCTGCTAACCAGCCTCCCCTACACACCGTTTGCGCTGTCTATGGTGACAAGGCCTCCCCTTGCATGTGCTTTGCATATGCTGGTCGCGCCTCAGGCGAGCATCCTCTTTTGAGTACACCTTCCTGAATTGCCTCTGAATAACTCGCCGATCAGTAACTTGGAGCACCGCGCAGGTCAAGGCCAGGCAGATAAGCGGTTTGGATGAGGCTCAATCGATCATCAGCGAGCAACATCACCGGGGCGAAATCGTTGCCCGGCTGCTGGATGGTCAGGATGCACTGCTGAACACTGCGGAAGATGGCGTGTTCGACAGTTTCCAGCAACAACTCCGTCAGTTCATCGAGCTGGACAACATGCACGCGCGCCTGCGCACCATCCCTTCTTCACCCGACGATACCCAAAGGCCCTGAACCGCTCGCAGCGACTAGAGCTGCCCTGGCTGGTATTGAGACTCGTACTCCAAGCCAGGGCCCGCAGCGAACGAGAAGTGAAGGGCTTTATGAAAGCCGGCCTCGCCGCCAGGCCGTGCCACTCCCGCCGGTTGGCGTGGCTATCGTGAGCGTGCCGGCTGGCGAGCGTTTGCGTTTCAAGGCCCAGGACGATGAAGAAGCAGAACGATCTGAATTTACGCAGCAAGCCAGCTGGACTGGATCAGATGGACGGTGAGGTCTGGGATGCGGTGGGGGTACGAGGGCGGAAGGATCCTTGTGCCGCATGCGCCCCGTTTCCGAGCAAGATCTGCTCTCAGCGCACCTTCAGTGAGCATGAAATCTCTCCAAAGGGGAGGTGAGGCCCCGAAATCCCGGTCTGTCGCGCCTGTTCACACTTGGCACAGTAGCTGCTAATTAATTTACCAGTTGATTAATTAAAAATGAGATCTACTCTCGTAAACGAGGCTGTGTGCCGCCTCCCTGTTTTAGCTGCCGAAAAGGGCCTGCCACCAGGCAAGGCCAGATAACAAATGCTTCAGGAGAAAAAAACGATGCGTGCGTTGATTTATGCTCAGGTGATAGCGGCAACGGTGTTCGGATCGGCTGCGGCCTTGGCCGAGGACATCAAGATTGGCGTCATTCAGCCTTTGACGGGGTCGGTGGCCTACAACGGAGCGGCCGATGTCAACGGCTCCAAACTGGCGGTGGCAGAACGCAACAAGGCCGGCGGGGTGCTCGGCAAACCGGTCCGGCTGGTGATCGAGGACGGCCAGTGCAGCCCCGCCAATTCGGTCAACGCGGCGGAAAAGCTGATCCAGAAGGACAAAGTCGTCGTGCTTTCCGGCGCCTTCTGCAGCTCGGCCACCGCGGCGGTCATGCCGGTCGCGCAGAAGTACAAGCTACCGCTGCTGACCGGTGTGTCCTCAAAGGCCGACCTGACCGAGAAGAACAACCCCTACTTCTTCCGCTCGGCCGAGACCGACGCCTTGCTGGCCAAGGCCTTCGCCAAGATCCTGGCCGATAACCTCAAGCTCAGGAAGGTTGCCTACATCGGTGTTAACGACGACTGGGGCCGGGGCGGGGTCGAGGAGTTCGCGCGCGACCTGTCCGCCCATGGCGTCGAGACGGCCATGACCGAGTACTTCGACCACGGAGCAACCGACTTCTACACCCTGCTGGCCAAGCTGCGTACCTCGGGCGCCGATGGTGTGTTCATTGCTGCGGAAACCCAGGACGGCTCGATTCTGGTCAAGCAACTCAAGGAGTTCGGCATCGACATGAAGGTGTTCGGTGTGGGTTCCTGGGCAACGGCCGACTTCATCAACCTGGTGGGCGACGCAGGCGAGGGTATCTATGCCGCCGTGCCCTACGTCGCCACGCTGCCTGGTGAGCGCAACGAGCTATTCGTCCAGACCTATCAGGCGCAATACAAGACACTCCCCGACAAGTATGCGGCGGCCGGCTACAACGCCACCAACATCCTGATGGACGCCATCGAGCGTGCCGGTTCCACCGAGCCGGAGAAGATCCGCGAGGCCCTGAAGGCGACCGATTACCAGGCACCCAACGGGCGCTACCAGTTCACCGCCAATGGCCAGGCCTATGGCTTCAGCGCGGCGCTGGTGCAAATCGTGGACAAGCAGCCCAGGGTGGTCGCCACCACCTCAGTAGAGGCCCCGACAGCGCTGGCCGCCAAAGGAGAGTGAGGCGTGGACCTGTTCCTGCAATTTCTCGCCAATGGCCTGGTGACCGGTACCTTCTACGCATTGTCCGCCCTGGGGCTGACGTTGATCTTCGGGCTCATGCGGGTGGTGAACTTCGCCCACGGCGAGTTCTACATGCTTGGCGGTGTGCTGGGCTGGTTCGTCACCGCGCACCTGGGGCTGGATTTTTTCTCGGGCTTGGTGCTGGTGGCGGTCGTGATGGCCGGCTTCGGCTGGCTGGTGGACCGCGTACTGATCGAGCGCGTCCGCGGTCAGGGTGAGGAGCCGGGCATCCTGTTGACCATCGGCCTGTCGATCTTCCTGGCCAACACGGCGCTGTTGCTCGCCGGGACCGCACCGCAAAAGATCGCCGGCCCGCTGCCGAATGCGCCGGTGTTCCTCGGGCCGGTGGTTCTGACCGAGATGCGCATCTTCGCCGTGGCGGTGTGCGCAGCGCTCATTCTGGGCGCGCACTTGCTGATCAAGAAGACCAAGCTCGGCCGGGCCATGCGCGCCACCTTCCAGGACCCGATGGCCGCGCAGTTGGCTGGGATCAAGACCGCGCGCGTCTATGCCAGCACCTTTGCCCTCGGTTCGGTACTGGCAGCGTCCTCAGGCATGTTGCTCGGGGCGATCTATTCGGCGCAGGTCACCGTCGGCGGCATCGTCAGCCTGAAGGCCTTCGTGGTGGTCATTCTCGGCGGCATGGGCAGCTTTGCCGGTGCCATCGTCGGCGGCCTGCTGCTGGGCGTCGCCGAGGCCTTTTGGGGTGGCTACGTCTCCACCGGGATGGTGGACATCATCGGCTTCATCATCGTGATCCTGACGCTGATCTTCAAACCCTATGGCCTGTTCTCGGCCCGCGCGGAGAGGGCGTGACATGAAACTCGAACGCAATTCCCTGCTGATCCTGGCGGCGCTGGCGGCGGTATTCCCGCTGCTGGTGACCGACCAGTACCTGCTGCACATCGGCATCATGGTGCTGTTCTACGCCGTGCTGGCCAGCAGCCTGAACCTCATCGTCGGCTATGTGGGGGAATTTTCCCTTGGGCACACGGCTTTCCTGGGCCTTGGGGCCTATACCGCGGCGATCCTGTCGACCCGCTACGGCCTGCCGATGTGGGCCACCGTGCCGCTGGCCGGCCTGCTTTCCGCCGGGCTGGGCTCGCTGATCGGCGCGATCACCTTGCGTCTCCAGGGCCCCTATTTCGTGATCATCACCCTGGCATTCGCCGAAGTGCTGCGCATCATCGCCAACAACTGGGTAGGCGTGACCAACGGGCCCATGGGTATCGCCGGCATCGCACAACCGGACATCCTGGCCAGCGCGTCGACCCTGTTCGCCAAGCGCTTCTACTTCTACATCGCCCTGGCGATCGCCGGCGTAGCGCTGTACCTGGCCTATCGCTTCGTCTACTCGAACACCGGGCGTGCCGCGGTGACGGTGAGGGAAAACCGCTACGTGGCCCAGTCGGTCGGCATCCAGCCGTTCGCCTACGCCATGCGTGCGTTCGTACTCGGGGCGTTCCTCGCCGGGCTCGCCGGCGGGTTCTATGCGCATTACATCTCCTTCGTCGGCGCAGACGTGTTCCGCTTCAGCTTCATGGCCACCATGATCATCATGGTGCTGATCGGCGGCAAAGGCACCCTGCTCGGCCCGCTGGTGGGTGCGCTGCTGGTGACGCTGATGGAAGAGTACCTGCGCGAGGCCCAGGAGCTGCGCATGTCGATCTTCGGCTTGATCGTGATGCTCGTGGTGCTATTCCTGCCCAAGGGGCTGATGGGCTTTCTGACCCTGCGTCGCGAGCGGCGCGGGGACCAGGGGGACGCGCCGGGCTGTACGCCCCACGTCCAGGCGCAGGGAGGTGCCGCATGAGCCAGGTGCAATCCTTTCCGGCTCCGCTGCTGTCCGTGCACGGCCTGGAAAAGACCTTCGGCGGACTCAAGGCCGTGCAGGCCATGAACTTCGAGGTGAAGCCCGGCGAGATCTTCGGCCTGATCGGCCCCAACGGCGCCGGCAAGACGACCTGCTTCAACCTGATCACCGGCTTCTATACGCCGTCGGCGGGCCGGGTGATGTTCCAGGGCGAGGACATTACCGGCCGCAAACCCTACGCCATCGCCCAGAAGGGCCTGGTGCGCAGCTTTCAGAAGACCAATGTGCTCAAGTCGCTGACGGTCTTCGAGAACATCCTGGCTGGACATTATCTCGCTGCCAGGCAGTCCTTGCTGGACACGTTCTTTCCGCGTGCCCATGTCCGCCTGGCCGAGCAGGCCGCGCGGGACAGCGCTGCGCAGATCGTCGAGACCATGGGCCTTGCCAAGCGCCTCAACACGCCGGCTCACGTGCTGTCCTGCGGCGAGCTGCGCTTGCTGGAGGTTGGCGTCGCCCTCGCTGCCAAGCCGACCCTGCTGATGCTCGACGAGCCCGCCGCTGGACTGAACAGCCAGGAAGCGCTGGCCTTCGGCGAGACACTCAAGCAGTTGCGGCGGACGCAGGTCCAGTCGATCGTCATCGTCGAGCACAACATGGGCCTGGTGATGGGGATCTGTGATCGCCTGGTGGTGATGAATTTCGGCCAGAAGCTCGCCGAAGGCACGCCCACCCAGGTGCAAGGCAATCCGCAGGTCGTCGAGGCCTATCTCGGGAAGGCACGCGCATGAATCAGAACACCAGTCCTCTTCTGCAAGTCCGCGGCCTGCACGTGGCCTACGGCAAGACCGCCGCACTGCATGGCATCGACCTTGAGGTCGGCAAGGGCGAGATCGTCGCGCTGATCGGCGCCAACGGGGCCGGCAAGAGCACGACGCTGCGTGCCATTTCCGGGCTGCTAAAGCCCACTGCCGGCTCGATCACTTGGGAAGACAAGCCCATTACCGGCTGGAGCGCCGACCGCGTGGTGGCCCAGGGCATCGCCCACTGCCCGGAAGAGCGGCACATCTGGCCGGCCATGACGGTGAAGGAGAACCTGATGCTGGGGGGCTTCCTGTGCCGCACCCACGCCGAGGTCGAGGAGCGCATCGGCATGGCCTTCCACCGTTTTCCCCGTCTGCGCGAGCGGCAGAAGCAACTGGCCGGCACCCTGAGCGGCGGCGAGCAGCAGATGCTGGCCATCGCCCGTGCGCTGATGTCCGAGCCGCGTCTGCTCCTGCTGGACGAGCCCAGCCTGGGGCTGTCGCCGAAGATGGCGGACGAGGTGTTCACGGTCGTGCAGGAAATCAACGCCCACGGCGTGACCGTGATGATCGTCGAGCAGAACGTCTACAACGCCCTGTCGGTGGCCTCGCGAGCCTATGTCGTGGAAACCGGCCGGATCAGCGCCAGCGATTCGGCCGCCAATCTGTTGCAGGACCCGGACGTTCTCAACGCCTATCTGGGCGCTTGAGCGCGAGGCGTGAGTCAGCGGCGGCGAAGCTTCCGCTGAAAATTAATTGTTCAACCAGTAAGGAAAAGACATGAGCCGTAAGCTGCGTGTAGGCATCATCGGGGCCGGAATCGGAGGTGTGGCCCTGGCGCGCGCCCTGCAGAAGCAGGGCATCGAGTACCACCTGTTCGAGCGCGCCCAGGCCTTTGGCGAAGTGGGTGCCGGCGTGCAAATGACGCCCAATGCCGTCAAGGTCCTCAAGGCGCTGGGGCTGGAGGCCGGACTGCAACGCATCGGCTTCCTGCCGGAAGCCATGGTCGGCCGCAACTGGGAGACCGCCAACGAGCTGTTTCGCACTCCGCTGAAGGAGAACTGCCCGAAGGTGTACGGCGCCGAGTTCTTCCACGTGCACCGGGCGGACCTGCACGCCATCCTCTCGGAAGACATCCCTGCCGACCGCGTGACCTTCGGCGTGCAGTGCACGGGCGTGATCCGTAACGAGCATTCGGCCGTGGCCCTGTTCTCCGATGGATCGAGCTTCGAGGCGGACCTCGTCGTCGGCGCCGACGGCATTCATTCGGCCGTCCGCGGTGCCCTCTGGGGCGATGACGAGCCGCAGTTCACCGGTCACATGTGCTGGCGTGCCCTGGTGCCGGTGGAGCAGCATCCCTTGCCCTTCGTCAGCCCCGACGCCTCCTTCTGGATGGGCCCCAAGGCCCATGTGGTGACTTACTACGTCAAGGGCGGCAAGGCGGTGAACATCGTCGCCGTGGCCGAGAGCGAGGAGTGGGTGAAGGAGTCCTGGACCGAGCCGAGCTCGACCGAGGAACTGCTGGACGCCTATGCCGGCTGGCATGCCAACCTGATCCAGCTCTTCGAGCGCACCGACCCGACCCAGACCTACAAGTGGGGCCTGTTCGACCACGACCCCATGGCCCGCTGGTCCAGCGGTCACGCCACGCTGCTGGGCGATGCGGCGCATCCCATGCTGCCTTTCCTTTCCCAGGGCGCGGCCATGGCCATCGAGGACGGCTACGTACTGGCCCAGGCGCTGGTCCACTTCGGCGACGACGTGCCCGCCGCGCTGGAGGCCTACGAGACCGAACGCCGTCCACGCACGTCCATGGTCCAGCTGCAGGCGCGCGAGCGCGGCCGCACCTACCACCTGTCCTCGCCCGAAGAGCTGCGCCGGCGCGACCTGGCCTACCAGCAGGAACAGGCGAAGAACCCCAATGCGGTCGGCATTCGCGCCGAGTGGATCTACGAGTACGACGCCACCACCTGCCGCGAGCGTTTCGAAGCCGAACCCGTGGCGGTCTAGGAGAACAGCATGCAAAAGCTCTATCGCATCGGCCAGATCGTGCCGAGTTCCAACACCACCATGGAAACCGAGATCCCGGCGATGCTTGCCGCTCGCCAACTGATCCGGCCCGAGCGTTTCACCTTCCACTCCAGCCGCATGCGTATGAAGCATGTGAAGAAGGAGGAGCTGGCGGCGATGGACGCCGAGTCCGACCGCTGTGCCGCGGAGCTGTCCGACGCCCGCGTCGACGTGCTCGGCTATGCCTGCCTGGTGGCGATCATGAGCATGGGGCGTGGCTATCACCGCGAGTCCCAGGCACGCCTGACTCAGGTGACCCGTGACAACGACGCCGAAGCCCAGGTCATCACCAGCGCCGGCGCCCTGGTCGACGGACTCAAGGTGCTCGGCGCCAGGCGTATCGCCCTGGTCGCGCCCTACATGAAGCCGTTGACCGAGCTGGTGGTCGACTACATCCAGCACGAAGGCATCGAGGTGAAGGTCTGGCACGCCCTGGAGATCCCCGACAACCTCGCCGTCGCCCGCCACGACCCGGCCAATCTGCCGGGCATCGTCGCCGACCTGGACCTGGAGGGCGTCGACGCCATCGTGCTCTCCGCCTGCGTGCAGATGCCCTCGCTCGGCGCCGTCGCCACGGTGGAAGCCCAGACCGGCAAGCCGGTGCTCACCGCGGCGATCGCCACCACCTACGCCATGCTCAAGGCGTTGAACCTCGAACCCATCGTCCCGGGCGCCGGCGCGCTGCTGTCCGGTGCCTACTGAGGAGTTGCCCATGAGTCACTACCTGTACGGCGCCAACATCCAGGCCAACGGCATCCGCCAGCACTACCTGCGCTACGGGGGCCAGGGCCTGCCGATCATCCTGATCCCCGGCATCACCAGCCCGGCGGTGACTTGGGGCTTCGTGGCCGAGCGGCTGGGGCGGCACTTCGACGTGTACGTGCTCGACGTGCGTGGCCGCGGCCTGTCGGAGGCCTCGCCGAGCCTGGACTACAGCCTCGACGCCCAGGCCGCCGACGTCGCAGCCCTCGCCGAAGCGCTGGGCCTGGAGTGCTTCGCCGTGGTCGGCCACTCGATGGGCGGGCGCATCGCTATCCGCATGGCCCGTGCCCACCGGCTGCCCGGTCTGGAGCGGCTAGTGCTCATCGACCCGCCAGTCTCCGGCCCCGGCCGCCGGCCCTACCCGAGTGCGCTGCCCTGGTACGTCGACTCAATCCGCCAGTCGCTCGGGGGCATGAGCGCCGAGGACATGCGCGCCTTCTGTCCCAGTTGGACCGACGAGCAACTGCGCCTGCGCGCCGAGTGGCTGCACACCTGCGACGAGCGCGCCGTGGTCGCCAGCTACCGCGGCTTCCACGAGGACGACATCCACCAGGACCTGCCGCATATCGGCGTGCCGACTCTGCTGATGGTGGCTGGGCGCGGCGACGTGCTGCTGCCGGAAGACATCGAGGCATTCCAAGGCCTGCTGCCGGACCTGACCGTCGCCAGGGTGCCCAACGCCGGACACATGATCCCCTGGGACGATGAGGAAGGCTTCTACCAGGCGTTCGGCACCTTCCTCGGCAAATCCATTTAGCTCTGGGCATATCACGTTCGGGAGAACAACCACATGGCCATCAGCGACAACGTACTGATCGACGCCTGGAAACAGGTACTCACGCTTTCCCAGCTCAAGGCCGGCGACGTGGTCACCGTGCTGACCAGCGATACCACCCACCCGCAGACCCTGCGCACCGCCCTAGTCGCCGCCGGCAGCCTCGGCGCGCGGGTCAACCGGCTCGACCTGCCGCCGGTCAATGGCGAAAAGGCCCACAGCCGCGACAGCCTGGCCTACCTGGGCACCACCCCGCTCACCGGCAACCGCGCCGCCATCGCCGCGCTCAAGGAGAGCGACCTGGTGCTGGACCTGATGACCCTGCTGTTCTCCCCCGAACAGCACGACATCCTCGCCTCCGGCACCAAAATCCTGCTCGCCGTCGAGCCGCCGGAAGTGCTGGCCCGCATGGTGCCTACGGAGGCCGACCGCGCCCGCGTCGACCGCGCCGCCGCCCAGCTCGAGGGCGCCCGGGAAATGCACGTCACTTCCGCCGCTGGCACCGACCTGCGCTGCCCGCTGGGGCAGTACCCGGTGATCCAGGAATACGGTTTCGTCGATCAGCCCGGCCGCTGGGATCACTGGCCGAGCGGCTTCATTCTCACCTGGCCCAACGAGGCGCAGGCCAATGGCCGCATCGTCCTGGACCGCGGTGACATCCTCCTCCCGCAAAAACGCTACGTGGGCGAGCCGATCACCCTGACGGTCAAGGAGGGCTTCGTCACCGCCATCGAGGGCGGCCTGGACGCCGACCTGCTCAAGGACTACATGGCCTCTTTCGACGACCCGCAGGCCTATGCGCTGTCGCATATCGGCTGGGGCCTGCAATCGCGGGCGCGCTGGTCGACCCTGTCGCTTTACGACCGCGAGGCCACCATCGGCATGGACGCCCGCGCCTTCGAAGGCAACTTCCTGTTCTCCATGGGCCCGAACAACGAGGCCGGTGGCGACCGCGTCACCGCGTGCCACATCGACATCCCGATGCGCCACTGCACTGTCCGCCTGGACGGCCAGGTGGTGGTCGAGAACGGCCGTGTCATCGGCAATCCGCTTTATCAGGAGTGATGCCATGCAACGCGACGAGGCGGTCTACCAGCGCCAGGGTTTCGGGGCCCAACTGGGCCTTCACGGGCAGATCGGTCTGCTCATCATCGATTTCGTCAACGGCTTCGCCGATCCGGCGGTATTCGGCGGCGGCAACATTCCCGAGGCGATCCGGGCCACCGTACCGGTGCTGGCCGAGGCCCGCCGGCGCGGCTGGCCGGTGGCGCACAGCCGGATCGTGTTCGCCGACGACGGCGCCGATCGCAACATCTTCGCGCTCAAGGTCCCGAGCATGCTGACCCTCACCGAGCAGGCGCACATCAGCGCCATCGTGCCGGAGCTGGAGCCCGCCGAGGGCGAGTTGGTGGTACGCAAGACGGTGCCGTCAGCCTTTTTCGGCACGGGCCTTTCGTCCTGGCTGACCCAGCGCAGCGTGCAGACCCTGCTGGTGGCCGGCGCGGTAACTAGCGGCTGCGTGCGGGCCAGCGTGGTGGACGCCATGTCCTACGGCTTCCGCCCCGTAGTGCTGGCGGACTGCGTGGGCGACCGTGCCCTGGCCCCGCACGAGGCGAACCTGTTCGACATGGGGCAGAAGAATGCCGACGTGATGGTTTCGGAACGTCTGTTCGAGACGCTGGCCCCCTTCACGGCGTAAGAAGCCACGGCTGTCGCATGCCGTGACACGGGCATGCGGCAAGCCCCCATAACTGCCAATCGAGTATTGAAACAAGCGCCCTGGAGAAGTTTCTTCAGTGGGCCTGGGGTCGCTTTGCCTTCTTCTCGAATAACAAAAGCAAATAACAATAAAAAATCAGTTTCGACTCATCTGCCGCTATCCCTTTACTAGAACTGGCAACGAGGCTTTGGCATGAATTCATTGAACTTGAAGACGAGAACTTCCGCGGTTTCCCTTGCGGCCGCGGCGGCACTTTCCTCTTCACAACTTTTCGCGGGCGGCTTCGTGGAGGACAGCAAGGCCGGTCTGGAACTGCGCAACTTCTACTTCAACCGGGAATTCCGCAGCTCCAACGCCGCACAGAGCACGGCGGTGGAGTGGGCGCAGGGCTTCATGCTGCGTTACGAATCGGGTTTCACCGAGGGGCCGATCGGCTTTGGCCTGGACGGGCTGGCGTATCTCGGCGTGAAACTCGATTCCGGCTCAGGCCGCAGCGGTACCGGCCTTTTGCCCACCGGCGATTCGGGCGATTCCGCCGACGACTACTCCAAACTGGGCGCGACGGCCAAGGTGCGCGTCTCCGATACGGTACTGCGTGCCGGCACCCTGCAACCGAAGCTGCCGGTGGTGCAATACAGTGACCTGCGCCTGCTGCCCTCGGTTTTCCAGGGCGCCGCGCTGACCTCGACGGAGTGGAAAGACCTCACGTTGGACTTCGGCAATCTGAGCCGGATCAACAAGCGCGACTCCACCGATTTCGAAAAAATGGTCGTGACCAACGGTGCGAGCCGCAACATCACGCTGCGCTCCAGCGGCATCGATGCGGACAGTTTCGTCTACGGTGGCGGCACCTATAAATGGAACAGCGGGCTGACCACCAGCTATCACTTCGGCCAGCTGGAAAACTTCTACAAGCAGCATGCGCTCGGACTGGCCTATACCCATCCGCTGGGTGAGAACAGTTCGTTGAAAGCCGATCTGCGCTGGGCAAGGTCCACCGACGACGGCAACGGCGTGGCTGGCGACGGCATCGACAACAACACCCTGGACGGCATGCTGACCTACTCCCTGGGACACCATGCGTTCAGCGCCGCCTACCAGAAAATGAGCGGAGACACGGGTTATGCCTATATCTCCGGCACCAACCCCTACCTGGTCAACTTTCTGGTGGTCGGCGACTATGCCAACAAGGACGAGAACTCCTGGCAACTTCGATATGACTACAACTTCGCCGGCGTCGGCCTTCCGGGTCTGAACTTCATGACGCTCTATGCCTCGGGCGACAACATCGACCTGGGCATGGCGAAAGAGGGCAAGGAGTGGGAGCGCAACACGGTACTCAGTTATGTGGTCCAGAGTGGCTCGCTGAAGAATCTGGGGATCAAGTGGGTCAACGCGATCTACCGCAACAACTTCTCCAGTGATTACAACGATAACCGCGTTGTCATCAGCTATACCCTTCCGCTGCTGTAAGCGAAATTACGCCTGAGAAGAAGTCCGGGAACTCCCGGATTTCTTTATTTCGGGGGAATGCTGGTTACCCCCGCGCGAATTCCTCTACACCCCCTTCGCCTTCTGGCCATTGCGCCGCCTTTTGGCTTTCTCGCAAGGTCGTTGGCAAGGCGCCGTGCACAGCCGATGCACGTCGCCGGGGCCAGCTTGGTTACACTGTGACGACTTGAGTGGCCCCACCAGCCTTTGGAGCACCATGAATAACGTCAATGTTAGCGGCCGCCGGGGCGTCAGCGCCAAGCGCAGCCGCGTCTCGACCCGAAACAAGCCGGGGCGCCCCGAGGGCTCGAGCAACGTGCGCGACGAGATTCTCGACGCGGCCGAACTGCTGTTCGCCAATCTGGGCTATGCCGGTACCACGCTGCGTGAAGTGGCGGAGGCCGCGAAGGTAACCCAGGCGCTGATCAACTATTACTTCGGATCCAAGTACGGCTTGTTCGAAGAGGTGTTTCTGCGCAGGGGGCGCAAGATCTCCGACGAGCGACTCGGCCGTCTCGAAGACTTGAAGCGTGCCGGGCCGTTGCAGGTGAAGGACATTGTTAACGCCTTCCTGATGCCGACGCTGGCGCTGCGCAGTACCAAGGCGGGACGCGCCTTCATTCGCCTGCAGGCCCGTCTGCACACGGAACCGCCGGAAATTTCCTACAAGCTGCGGAACGACGCCTATGACATTTCCACCAAGGCTTACGTCGAGGCATTTCGCGCCGCCTTGCCGCATATCAGCGAATGCGAGGCCTACTGGCGCGTGACCCTGATGGTCGGTGCCTACATGTACGCCTTTTCCGACACCCACCGCCTGGACCAGCTCGCGGGAGACGTCTGCAACCCCGACGACTCTCAGGAGGTCCTGAAGCAGATGAGCGCCTTCGTCACCGCGGGGATGCAGGCGCCTTCCTGCCGATAGAACGGTATGCCGGTTGGATGAGCGCCGCCCGTTCACCTTACGGAGGTGTTGCGCGGCCCGCCGACTTCGGTATTGGGCCCCGTTGAGAACAGGAAAATTGCCCTGGAAGGCGTGCATCCATACCGATGGCATCGTTCTTGTCATGCATGCCGACGGCGGTCCACTCCGCCCTCGGTTGCAGCCCGTCCAGTCGATATGGGACAGGGCGAACACCTCACTGGGAGCCGCGGCTGGTGAGAAAGCGCGTGCTGGAGACCTCGGGCGAGGTTGTGGCACCCGTGCAGCAATTGCTGGCCTAGCAGCCTGTCGGACTTTCTCGCTTCATCTGAGGATAATCCCGGCACCGCCTAGCCGATGCCCCGTATGAGCCGCCTTCGCCCGATCGACCGCAAGACCGACTACCTGCTTCCGCCGTCGCTGGACGACTGGTTGCCTGAAGACCACCTGGCCCGTTTCATTCTCGAAGCCATCGAACGACTCGACCTGGGCGCGCTGACCCGCGTATGGCGGACGCGGCAGCGCCGCCTATCACCCCGAGGTGCTGCCCAGTCTGCTGGTCTACGGCTATACCAGCGGGACCTTTTCCAGTCGCAAGATCGAACGCGCCACTTACGACTCGCTCGCCTTCCGTTACCTGGCCGCCGGCAGCCACTCCGATCACGATACCCTGGCCAGCTTCCGCCGCCGTTTCCTCGACGAGTTGGCCGATATCTTCCTCCAGGTGCTGGAACTGGCAGGCGAAATGAAGCTGCTCAAGCTCGGCACCATCAGCCTCGACGGTACCAAGCTACACGCTAATGCCTCACGCCACAGCGCGCTTTCCTATGGCCATATCCAGGTGCTCGAGCGCCAGCTCAAGGACGAAGTGCAGGAGCTCCTGGCACTGGCCGAGAGCGCCGACCAGGCGGAGCTCCCCGACGGCATCGACCTGCCCGACGAGATCAAGCGCCGGCAAGATCGCCTGCTCGCCATGGACGCCGCCAAGGCCAAGATCGAGGCGCGCGCCCGCGTGCGTTTCGAACAGGATCAGGCCGCCTACCAAGAGAAACTCGCCAAGCGTGCGGCGCGTGCCGCACAAACCGGTAAGAAGCCTGGCGGCAAGCCGCCCAAAGCCCCGCTGCAAGGGCCTGCGGCGCACGAGCAAATCAACCTCACCGACGAAGACTCGCGCATCATGCGGGTGACCGACGGCGGCTTCGAGCAGTGCTACAACGCCCAGGCAGCGGTGGATACCGACACGCTGCTGGTGGTGGCCCAGGACCTGACTCAGGCGGGCAACGACAAGCAACAAGTCGTCCCCATGCTGGCCGAGCTCAAGGCGCTACCGGCCTCGTTGGGCCAGGTGCAGGCGCTGCTCGGGGACTGTGGATACAACAGCGAAGGCAACATTGCCGCCTGCGAAGCGGCCGACATCGAACCCTACCTGGCGGTGGCACGCGAAGACCACCACCCCGACTGGCGGGCACGCTTCGAGGAACCGGCACCGCTCGACGCGGATGCCAGCGCCCAACAGCGCATGGCGCACAAACTCAAGAGTCAGCCGGGACGCCGCCTCTATGCGCTGCGCAAACAGACGGTGGAGCCGGTGTTCGGCATCATCAAATCGGTCATGGGATTCCGTCAGTTTCTGCTGCGGGGCATGGACAAGGTGAGCGGGGAATGGCGCCTGGTCTGTCTGGCCTGGAATTTGAAACGCATGGCCGTTTTGCGCCACAAATCCGTCCCATGCAGGTAAAGATGGGCTAAACCCGCTCGAACTCTGGAA
>NZ_JADDIX010000033.1:30845-155745 GCF_015070855.1 Pseudomonas lopnurensis | reverse complement strand
GGCCCCCGGCGGTATCGCCAAGGCCTGGGTCGGCGGCCCCTGCCTGGAGTCCATCGACATCGGCCGCTTCGAGGCGGCCATCAGCAAGGCCGGACCATACGGCGGCACATCCAACGGGAAACATCGTCCGCTTTCGGAAAAGGCCAAGGCCTATATCGAGCAACACGGGGTGCCCTATGGCTCCTGGTAGATCACTTACGGCCTGTGCCTGTCTGGCATTGACCGCCATCGCGCTGGTGCTGGCCGCCTGCGCCAGCACCCCGCCGCCACCGCGCGAGCTGGCCGGTCACTACGAGCTGGCCGGCGTGATGGAGATGGGCTCGCAACTGCTGCTCCATGAGCAGGGTTCGTTCGAGGCAGTGCTCTACTACGGCAACCTCGACATCCATGCACGAGGACGCTGGTCCATGGTGGGCGGGCAGGTCGAACTGGCGGTCAGGCCAAAGCCCTCGCTGCCCAGGGAGACGCTGGAGCTTGGCGTCAACCGTTACGCCGAACCTTCGGCGGCGCAGGACGACGGGCTTTACCGGCTCGGCAGCTTCTCGATGTCCTTCGACGCCATCGACAGCCCTCTCGAAGTGCGTTGGGTACTCGACGACGGCAGCGAACAGCAGACGGTATGGAACGGCAGCCTGTTCGAGGACCTGATCCTGCCGGTGCAGGCTGACAGCACGTTGAAAAGACTCGGCGTGCGCGCCGCCGGCTCCGGTGCCCGCTTCGAGTGGCTGCGGGTACGGCCCGGCGAACGGCACTTCTCGGTAGTGCGCACTCTCCACCGGGAAGGCGAGCCGAGGGCGTTCTTCCACGGGATGAGGCTGACGCCACGCGGCGACTGCCTGCTCGTGGACATGGGAGCCGCCACGGGATGCTACCGCCGACGCTAGGAACCCCGCCGCGCAAGCGCGCCGGACACGCAACGACAGGGATGAACCGTTAACGATGTCTTTCAACCACTACTACCAAAGCGAACTCACCGCCCTGCGCCAGCTCGGCAAGCGTTTCGCCGAGCGCAGCCCGGCGCTGGCGTCGTTCCTCGGCCAGAGCGGGCGCGACCCGGACGTCGAGCGCCTGCTGGAAGGCTTCGCCTTTCTCACCGGGCGTCTGCGGCAGAAGCTCGACGACGAGCTGCCGGAGCTGACTCATTCGCTGATGCACCTGCTGTGGCCGAACTACATGCGCCCGCTGCCGGCCTTCAGCATGCTGCAGTTCGACCCGCTGAAGCGTCCCGGCCCGGCGTTGACGGTGCCGCGCGACACGCCGGTGGAATCCCGTCCGGTGCAGGGCGTCAGCTGCCGTTTCCGCACCGCCTACGCCACCGAGGTGCTGCCGCTGGCGCTGCGGGCGCTGGACTATTCGGTCACCGGTACTGGCGCGCTGCTCAGCCTGCGCCTGCAGATGAGTGCCGAGGGGCATCTCGGCGAGCTGGGACTGCAGCGCCTGCGCCTGCATCTGGCCGGCGAGCCCTATATCAGCCAACTGCTCTATCTCGGCCTGTTGCGCCATCTCGGCAACATCGAACTGGTGGTGCTGGATGCCCAGGGCAAGCCGCTGAGCGGCTCGGACGACAAGCCTCTGAAGCCACTGCGGCTGGCTGCCGGACAGCTCGAACCGGTGGGTTTCGCCGAGGACGAGGCGCTGGTTCCCTACCCACTCAACACCTTCCGCGGCTACCGCTACCTGCAGGAATATTTCGTCTTTCCCGACAAGTTCCTGTTCGTCGATCTCAAGGGCCTCGACGTCCTGCAGCGCCTGCCGTCGGAGCAGCTCGAGCAGGCCCATGGCCTGGAGTTGCGCTTCGACATCCGCAAGGCCGGCGTGCAGCGCATCCGTCCGACCCTGGATAACGTGCGGCTGTACTGCACGCCGGTGGTCAACCTGTTCCAGCACGACGCCATCCCGATCCGCCTGGACGGCAAGCAGGACCAGTACCTGCTGCTCCCGGCCGAATACGACAGCCAGCAGTGCGGGGTGTTCTCGGTGGACCGCGTGACCGGCTGGAAGCCCGGCGGCACGGGCTACGAGGACTACGTGCCGTTCGAATCCTTCGAGCACGACCCCAGTTTCGACGTGCCAGTGGCGCGCCCGCATTACAGTGTGCGCCAGCAGCCTTCGCTACTCGACGAAGGCCAGGAAACCTGGCTGAGCTTCGGCCTGCGCAATCTCGACCGGCATGAAACGCTGTCCATCGAGCTGACCTGCACCAACCAGAACCTGCCGCGCGAGCTCAAGCCCGGCGATATCTGCCTGCCCAGCGAGGACACCCCCGAATTTCTCGGCTTCCGCAATATCGGCGCGGTCACCCCCAGCTATGCGCCGCCGCTGCAGCGCGACTACCTGTGGAAGCTGATCAGCAACATGTCGCTGAACTACCTGTCGCTGGCCAACGTCGAGGCGCTCAAAGTGATCCTCGAGACCTATGACCTGCCGCGCCACTACGACAAACACGCCGCAAGCGTCAGCCGGCGCCGCCTCGGCGGCCTGAAGCATATCGACCATGAGCGCGTCGACCGTCTTTACCGTGGATTGCCGGTGCGCGGCGTGCGAACCGAACTGACCATGGACCAGGACGGGTTCCTCGGCGAGGGCGACCTGTTCCTCTTCGCCTCGGTGCTCAACGAATTCTTCGCCCTCTACGCCAGCCTCAACTCGTATCACGAGCTGCACGTACGCAGCGAACAGGGAGAGATCTATCAATGGACACCACGCATGGGGCAGCAACCGCTGCTCTGAAGCCGCTCTATCGCGGCATCCGCGAGTACAGCCTGTTCCAGGGTGTGCTGCTGGTGCTCGACCGGTTGCGCGAGCTGAACGTCGGGCTGGACGAAGAGGTGCTCTATGAACGGCTGGAGTTCCAGGCCAACCCGAGCCTGGGCTTTCCCGGCAGCGACATCGACCAGGTTCAATTCTTCCAGGAGCACGGCGAATGGCGCGCACGCCTGCGCATCAACGTGGTCGGCCTGTTCGGCGCCGGCTCGCCGTTGCCGGCGTTCTATGGCGAACAGGCGCTGGGCGACAGCGACGACGGCAACTCGACCCGCGATTTTCTCGACCTGTTCAACAACCGCCTGCAGCGTCTGCTGTTGCCGATCTGGCAGAAGTATCGCTACCGCGCCCGCTTTACCAGCGGCGCGCAGGACCCCTTCTCCGAGCAGTTGTTCGCGCTCGTCGGACTCAGCGGCGAAGCCATCCGCAGTGCGCCGGAGCTGAACTGGAAACGCCTGCTGCCCTACCTCGGCCTGCTCAGCCTGCGCGCCCACTCGGCCGCGCTGATCGAGTCGGTCTTGCGCTACTACTTCAAGCACGCCGAACTGAACATCGAGCAATGCTTGGAACGCCAGGTGGAGATCCTCGCCGAACAGCGCAACCGCCTGGGCCTGGCCAACAGCCAGTTGGGCGAGAGCCTGGTACTCGGAGAGCGGGTGCGCGATCGCGGCGGCAAGTTCCGTATCCATATCCGCCGGCTCGACTGGGCGCGCTTTCACGAATTCCTGCCCATCGGCAGCGGTTACCAACCGCTCTGCGCCCTGGTGCGCTTCACCCTGCGCGACCCACTCGATTACGACCTACGCCTGGAACTGCGTCCCGAGGAAATCCGCGAGCTGCGTATCGGTGCGGACAATCCCTGCCGCCTCGGCTGGACCAGTTGGCTCGGGCGCGACCGCGCCGACGGCCTGGTCACCCTGGGCAGCAGCAAGGCGAGCGCCATGGCTGCGGCGCTATCAACGGATCATTAAGGACCGCGAGATGATCAATATCGACCTACAACAGCTGGTGCAGGCACTGGATGCCGAAACCAGACACGACCTGGAAAATGCCGCCGAGCGCTGCGCGGCACGCGGTGGCAGCAGGATTCTCGTCGAGGACCTGCTGCTCGGCCTGCTCGAGCGCCCCAACGGCCTGCTGCAACGGGCACTGCTGGATGCCGCGGTGGATGTCGGCGAACTGGCCCAGGCCCTGCAACCGCGCGGCGAATCCAGCGCGTCGCGCAACCCGGTGTTCTCCGCCGAACTGGTGCAATGGCTGCAGGACGCCCTGCTGGTCGCCAATCTGGAACTGGGCGCGAGCCAGATCGACCCGGCCGCACTGATCCTCGCCCTGCTGCGCAACCCGCTGCGCCATGCCGGCAGCCATTATCAGCGGCTGCTGGGCAAACTGAATGCCGAGCGCCTGCGCGAATTCGCCCTCAGCCAGCAGGCGCAGCCAACCGTCGCCAAGCCGGCCACTGGCGACGCGTCGAACCTCGCCCGCTTCACCCACGACTTCACCCAGCGGGCCCGCGACGGCAAGCTCGACCCGGTGCTCTGCCGCGATGCGGCGATCCGCCAGATGATCGACATCCTCGCCCGCCGAAGGAAGAACAACCCGATCGTGGTCGGCGAAGCCGGTGTCGGCAAGACCGCCATCGTCGAAGGCCTGGCGCTGCGCATCGCCGCCGGCGAGGTGCCGGAAGCGCTCAAGGGCGTGCGGCTGCTCTGTCTCGACCTCGGCCTGCTGCAGGCCGGGGCCAGCGTCAAAGGCGAGTTCGAGCGCCGCCTGCAAGGTGTGATCGACGAAGTCAAAGGCTCGCCCAAACCGATCATCCTGTTCATCGACGAGGCCCATACGCTGATCGGCGCTGGTGGCCAGGCCGGCGGCGGCGATGCGGCGAACCTGCTGAAACCCGCCCTGGCCCGTGGCGAGTTGCGCACCATCGCCGCCACCACCTGGAGCGAATACAAGAAGTACTTCGAGAAGGACCCAGCGCTGGCGCGGCGCTTCCAGCCGGTGCAGCTGCACGAACCGAGCGTCGCCGAGGCCACCACCATCCTGCGCGGGCTGGCGCCCGTCTACGAGCAGAGCCACGGCATCTATCTGCGCGACGATGCGGTGGCGGCGGCGGCCGAGCTGTCCGCCCGCTATCTCGCCGGCCGCCAGTTGCCGGACAAGGCGGTGGACGTGCTGGACACCGCCTGCGCGCGGGTGCGCATCAGCCTCGCCGCCGCGCCCGAGGCGCTGGAACGGCTGCGCGGCGAGATCGCCGAAGGCGAGCGCCAGCGCGAAGCCATGCGCCGCGATCTGGATGCCGGCCTGCCGCTCGACGGCGCGGCGCTGGACGCCCTGGAAAACCGCCTGATCGCCGTGCGCGCCGAGCTGGAACAGCTGACAGGCCACTGGGCCGCCCAGCGCGCGCTGGCCGAGCGCCTGCTGGACTTGCGCAAACAATGCGCCGCCGCGCGCCTGGCGGCGTCGGACGAAACCGCCGCAACACTGCCCGCCCAGGCCGAGCTGGAAGCCGAACTGCGCCGCGTGCAGAGCGAACTGGCCAGCGCGCAAGCGCAAGAGCGCCTGGTCAGCCACGAAGTCTGCCCGCGTCTGGTCGCCGAGGTGATCAGCCACTGGACCGGCGTACCGCTGTCGCAACTGGCCCGCGAGCACAACGCCAGGATCGTCACCTTCGCCGCCGACCTGCGCCAGCGCCTGCGCGGCCAGGAGCAGGCGATCGCCGCGCTGGACCGCGCCATGCGCGCCACCGCCGCCGGGCTGAACCGGCCCGACGCGCCGGTGGGGGTGTTCCTGCTGGTCGGCCCCAGCGGCGTCGGCAAGACCGAGACCGCGCTGGCCCTGGCCGACCTGTTGTATGGCGGCGAACGTTTCCTCACCACCATCAACATGTCCGAATTCCAGGAGAAGCACAGCGTTTCGCGGCTGATCGGTGCGCCGCCAGGTTACGTCGGCTATGGCGAGGGCGGCATGCTCACCGAAGCGGTGCGCCAGAAGCCCTATTCGGTGGTGCTGCTCGATGAAGTGGAAAAGGCCGATCCGGACGTGATGAACGTCTTCTACCAGATCTTCGACAAGGGCGTGGCCAACGACGGCGAAGGGCGCGAGATCAACTTCCGCAACACGCTGATCCTGATGACCTCGAACCTGGCCAGCGAGCGTATCGCCGATCTTTGCCAATCCGGTCAGCGGCCCTCGGCGCAGGATCTGGAGCAGGCCATCCGCCCGCAGCTGTCCCAGCACTTCAAACCCGCGCTGCTGGCGCGCATGCACGTGGTGCCCTACTACCCGGTCGCCGGCGACGTGTTGAACGAACTGGTCGCCCTCAAGCTGGCGCGTTTCGGCGAGCGCCTGCAGCGTCGCCAGCTGCATTTCAGCCACTGCCCGGCGCTGGTCGCACATCTGGCCGAGCGCTGCATCGGCGGCGACAGCGGCGCACGGCTGATCGACCGCCTGATCGATCAGCATCTGCAGCCGCGCGTGGTCGACCGCCTGCTCGAAGCCATGGCCGGCGGCGAAACCCTGCGACGCGTGCACGCCACGCTGGATGCCGACGGAGCGCTGACCTGTGAGTTCGCTTGAGCCGTCGGCGCTCGACCCGAGACCTCAACCGCTGCACTACGCCGAGGCCCTGCTGGAACGCTTCGCCGGGCTGGCGCGAGCGGCCTGCGCAGAGCAACTGCTCGGCGGGCTGGTGGAAACCGCGGCACAGCTGAGCGATTGCCCGCTGAGCCAGCTCTATCTGCTGGACGAGACCCATACCCGCCTGACCCTCTCGGCCGAATGGCGCGAAGGCCGATTGCAGCCACGCGCCACGACGAGCCTGCCCAGCGACTATGACGGCGAGCAGTTGCTGCAGTACTGCCTGTGCCAGAACCAGATGCTCTGCTTTCTCGAACTGGACCACAGCGTGCACGCCACCGGCTTCCTGCCGGAGAGCCCGAGCCCCTGGCGCAGCCTGCTCTGCCTGCCGTTGCCGGACGAGCGCGGGCACGTCGCCGGCCTGCTGCTCACCGCCAGCACGCAAACCCGCGACCTGCAGGTGGCCAGCGGCCCGCTGGTGCAGCTCGGCGCCTTCGGCATCGCCCAGCTGCACCTGCTGCAGCGCCTGCACGCGCCCGGCCACGCCGCCACGCAGTCTCCAGCCGGCTCCTCCTGCGTCAGCGGCTACGGCCTGATTGGCGACAGCCCGGGCATGCGCGCGGTCTACCAGTTGATCGGCAGGGTGCTGCACAGCCCGGTCAGCGTGCTGGTCACCGGCGAAACCGGCACCGGCAAGGAACTGGTGGCACGCGCCATTCACGATTGTGGCAGCCGGCGCAGCAAGGCCTTCGTCGCGCAGAACTGCGCCTCGCTGCCAGACCACCTGCTGGAAAGCGAACTGTTCGGCTATCGCAAGGGCGCCTTCACCGGCGCCGACCGCGACCGGACCGGGCTGCTCGACGCTGCCGACGGCGGCACCCTGTTCCTCGACGAGATCGGTGATATGCCGCTGGCGCTGCAGGCCAAGCTGCTGCGCGTATTGCAGGAAGGCGAGGTGCGCCCGCTGGGCAGCAGCGAGACGCACAAGGTCGACGTGCGCATCGTCGCCGCCACCCATCGCGACCTGCGCGCGCAGGTGGAAGACGGGCAATTTCGCGAGGACCTGTTCTACCGCCTCTCCAACTTCCCCATCGCCCTGCCGCCGCTGCGCGAGCGCGACGAGGACATCCTGCGCCTGGCGCGACATTTCGCCGACAAGGCCTGCACCTTCCTGCAGCGCGATTTGTGCCGTTGGTCCGATACCGCGCTGGCGCTTCTGGCAGGCTACGCCTTCCCCGGCAACGTACGGGAACTGAAGAGCCTGGTGGAGCGTGCCGTGCTGCTCTGCGAGGGTGGCGAATTGCTGCCGGAGCACTTCGAGCTACGCGTGGCAGCGGACCTTGAGCGCGGCATGAACCTGCGCGAGCGCATGGAGCGCGTCGAACGCAGCCTGCTGCTGGACTGCCTGCGCAAGAACCGCGGCAACCAGAGCCAGGCCGCCCGCGAACTCGGCCTGCCACGGCGCACACTGCTCTACCGAATGGAACGGCTGAACATCAGCCCGGACGATCTTTAAGGAAGGAAGATGCCATGCCACCGATGAAAGGAATCACCACCCTCGCCTCGAGCCTGCTGCTGGCCGCCTGCGCCAGCAGCACACCGAACGATCCAGCCCTGGCTGGCCATTACCTCCTGCAAGGCGCGATGGAGATGGGCTCGGAGCTGCTGCTGAACGAAGACGGCAGCTTCGAAGCGGCCATGTCCTACGGGATTCTCGATGTGTATACCCGCGGTCGCTGGAGCCAGTCCGGCGACCGGCTGACCCTGCACCGCGACCGCCCCGGGCACAACGTGTTCGCCCCCGACATGGACCTCGGCCAGCTCATCGACGGCATGCAGCTGCAGGTCCGTCCCGGCTGCCTGGCGATCGAGGCGCTGGATGTCTGCTACGCAAAGGCGCCAACCCGGCACGCCGCCCGCTGAACACCTACGAAAAACGGAGACATTCGTGAAAACCATCTATGGGTCCACCGCGCTGCTCGTCCTGGCGCTCGCGCTCGCCGGCTGCAGCGGCAACTACCGATTCAACGACGACCAATACCGCCCGCTGGGCGATCCGCAGGCCCTGAACCGCGGCAAGTGACCGCAAGGAGCGACACCACCATGGAACTGGTCTTCGATATGGTTGGCGCCCAGCAATTCGTGCCCGGGCTGTTGACCAGCAAAACCTTCAAGCAGGCCGGCGGCGTGATCGGCCGGGCCGAGGGCTGCGACTGGGTGATTCCCGACCGCAAGCGCGTGCTCTCCGGGCGCCATGCGGTAATCAGCTACCGCGACGGCGCCTTCTTCCTCACCGACACCAGCAGCAACGGCATCCAGCTCAAGGACAGCGGCGCCAGCCTGGTCAAGGGTCAGCCGCAGCGCGTCGAGCACGGCAGCATCTACCGCCTCGGCGATTTCGAGATCCGCGCACGGCTGATCCAGGACCCGGCGTCGTTCGAAGGCGACATCGGCCGGCCGCAACCGGCAGGCAGCATCATTCCCGACGACGCCTTCCTCGATCTCGACCCGCTGATCGCCATGGACCAGCAGGAGCGCGTCTACGCCGAAGTCGACGACCTCGACCTGACCCTCGGCGCCCCACAGCGTCAGGCCCAGCAGCGCGACTATGCGCGCATCGACATGGAAAGCCTGCCGCTGCCCGAGCTGGTCATGCCCCAGGCCGCGCCCGAACCCACGCCCGAAGCCGAGCCCGAGCGTATGCCACAGGGCTTCTGGGAGCGTTTCGGCGAAGCGCTCGACATCGATCTCGACGGGCTCGACGAGGACCAGCGCCAGGCAGTGGCGCTGAACGCCGCCCGCTTGCTCAGGCAGAACATCGCCGGCCTGCAGCAGAGCCTGCGCACCCGCAGCGAGCTGAAGAACGAGCTGCGCCTGGCGCTGACCACCGTGCAGAGCGCCGGCAACAACCCGCTCAAGCACAGCGCCGACACCCGCGAGGCGATGACCACCCTCCTGCGCGGCGGCAAGCCGGGGCAACTGCCGGCCGAACAGGCGATCGGCCGCGCCTTCCGTGACCTGCAGGCGCATCAGGTGGCCCTGCTGGCGGCCAGCCGCGCGGCGGTGCAGGCCATGTTCGAGCAGTTCGCCCCGGAGCAGTTGGCGCTGCGTTTCGAGCGCGACGGCCGCAAGCCGCTGATCGCCACCGCCGGCAGTCGCTGGCGCGCCTATCGGCGCCTGCACCACAGCCTCGGCCAGGACGGCGACTGGCGCGAACGGCTGTTCGCCCGCGACTTCGCCAGGACCTATGAGGAGCAGGTGCGCCTGATCGCCACGCTCGATTCCACCCATCAAGGATGATTCCCATGCCCCCTCGCATCACCCTGGCCCTGCTGGCCGCGCTGCTCATGCTGAGCGGCTGCTCGACGCTGTCGCCCTATTCCAGGCTGACCAAGCTGGACCTCGAACTGCACGGCAGCGACCGCCTCAACCCCGATCTCAACGGCCGTCCCTCGCCGATCGTGCTGCGCCTGCTGGAACTCAAGCACCCGGTGGCCTTCGAGAACGGCGAGTTCTTCGCCCTCTACCAGCGGCCCAAGGAAGCCCTGGCGCCGGATCTGGTGAGCTTCGAGGAACTCGAACTGCGCCCGGGCGAAAGCCGCGAGCTCAGGCTCTCGGTACAGGACGGCAGCCGTTACGTCGGCGTACTCGCCGCCTATCGCGACCTGCCGGAAGCCAGCTGGCGCTACGTCATCGCCCTGCCGCCGCAGGAGCGCACCCATGTTGCCCTGAGCCTGGACGAGCGCGGCATCGCCCCGTTCGATCCGCTCGCCGAAGAAGGGAAATGAGCATGAGCCTGCACAAAGTTGTCTGGCAGGAAGGCATGCTGCTGCGCCCGCAGCACTTCCAGCAGAATGATCGCTACTACGATCATCAACTCAAGGCGCGTACCCAGAAGCTGGCCAACTACGCCTGGGGCTTCTTCACCCTGGAGATCGACCGTCAGTTCCTCAACCAGGGCAAGCTGGTGCTCAGCCAGGCCAGCGGCATTCTCCCGGACGGTACGCTGTTCGAGCTGGGCAACGAGCGCGAGCCGCTGGCCCTGGACATTCCGCCGAACACCGGCAGCACGCCGGTGTACCTGGCGCTGCCGCTGGTCACCGGCAACCACATCGAAACCCGTCGTCCCGAGCAGAAGGACGTGCTGGCACGCTATACCGCCCATGAGCGTGACGTCGCCGACTCCAATGCCGGCGACAGCAGCACCAGCCAGGTCAGCACCGGCCTGCCGGATTTCCGCCTGCTGCTCGGCGAACAGCAGAGCGACCAGGCCTACGTGAAGCTGCAGCTCTGCGAGGTGCTGGACACCACGCCGGACGGTGTGATCGGCCTCGACCCGGAATTCATCCCCACCTACGTCAACTTCCAGGCCTCCGGCTACCTGCTGTCCTGCCTGAAGGAAGTGATCAGCATGCTCGCCCACCGCGGCGACACCCTCGCCGAGCGTATCAGCGCCACCGGCAAGGTCGGCGGCGCCGAAGTCGGCGATTTCATGATGCTGCAGCTGATCAACCGCCACGAACCGGTGCTGCGCCATTACCTGGGCGTCGAGCAGGTGCATCCGGAGCAGATCTATCGGGACCTGCTCGGGCTGCTCGGCGAGCTGGCGACCTTTTCCGGCGAGAGCAAGCGTCCGCGCCTGGATGGCCGCTATCAGCACAGCGACCAGGGCGCCAGCTTCCGCAAGCTGATGGATGCGATCCGCCAGGTGCTGTCGATGGTGCTCGAACAGCACGCCATCGAGCTGCTGCTGCAGCAGCGCCAGTACGGCATCCAGGTGTCGCCGCTGCACGATCACAAGTTGCTCGGCTCAGCCTCCTTCGTGCTCGCCGCCAGCGCCCAGTGCGACTCGGAGACCCTGCGCACGCGCCTGCCGGCGCACCTGAAGATCGGCCCGGTAGAGCGCATCCGCCAGCTGGTCAACCTGCATCTGCCCGGCATCCGCCTCAAGCCGCTGCCGGTGGCGCCGCGGCAGATCCCCTTTCACGCCGGCAAGACCTATTTCGCCCTGGAACTCAGCGCCGAGGACCAGGCGCAGCTGGAGCGCTCCGGCGGCTTCGCCTTCCATGTGTCCGGCGACTTCGCCGGGCTCGAACTGAAATTCTGGGCGGTCAGGGACTAGCGACATGATCAGGGAAATGCAACAGAACGACCGTACGGTCATCATCAACCGCACCGGGGAAGCGCCGGCGCAGAGCCCGTTGACCGACTTCGACACGCCGCCGCGCTTCGAACAGCTGGAAGAGCGGATGATCTACGCCGCCCGCCTGCGCCCGGCGGAAACCTTCAACATCAGCCTCAACCCGCTGGTGGCCGCCGCCTCGCCGCTGCTCTCCGAGGTGGTGCGGCTCAAGCACAGCCAGGAGAGCGAAGACCTGCAGGCGCTGCACCACCAGCTCGGCAGCGCGATCAAGCTGTTCGAGCACCGCGCCCTGCACGACGGCGCCGAGAGCAGCCAGGTGATGGCCGCACGCTACGTGCTCTGCACCGTGCTCGACGAAGCCGTGGTGACCACCCCCTGGGGCAACGAGAGCGAATGGTCGCAGATGAGCCTGCTGTCGAGCTTCCACAACGAGACCTTCGGCGGCGAGAAATTCTTCCAGCTGCTCGAGCGGCTGGCGCGCAACCCGGTCAAGCACCTGCCCATGCTGGAACTGATGTACCTCTGCCTGTCCCTCGGTTTCGAGGGCAAGTACCGGGTGCTGCCGCGCGGCATGCTCGAGCTGGAAGCGGTGCGCGACAGCCTCTACCGGCAGGTCCGGCAGATGCGTGGCGACGTCCCGCGCGAGCTGTCGCCGCACTGGGAAGGCCTCAGGGACACCCGCCGGCGCCTGGTGCGCATCGTGCCCTGGTGGCTGGTGGCGCTGTTCAGCCTGATTTGCCTTGGGGTGATCTATGGCGGCTTCGCCTGGGTACTGGGCGAACAACGCGAGGCCGTGCTGCAACCCTATCGGGCGCTCGAGACGGATGCCGTGGATTCAACGCTTTCAGGGATGGAATGAAATGAAGAACTTCTTCGCCAAACTCGGCGCCTTCCTGCGCCGGACCTGGGTCTGGAGCCTGCTGCTGGTGCTGCTGCTCGCGGTGCTGGTGTGGTTCGCCGGGCCGCTGCTGGCCATCGACGATTATAAATTCTGGGAATCCCCCAGCAGCCGCCTGCTGAGCATCAGCGTGCTGTTCCTCGGCTGGGGGCTGGCCATGGTCTTCGCCAGCTGGCGCGCCAGCGCGCGCAGGAAACGCGACGCGGAAGACCAGGACGTCCAGGAGCAGTTGCGCCGCGACGGCCTGATCGGCGAGGAACAGCAGGAACTGCGCCATCGCTTCAAACAGGCGCTGCGCACGCTGAGAACCTCCAGCCTCTATCGCGGGCGCAGCGAGAAATGGCGCAGCGAATTGCCCTGGTACCTGCTGCTAGGCCCGCAGGGCAGCGGCAAGACCAGCCTACTGGACTTCTCCGGCCTGGATTTCCCGCTCAACCGCGGCGAACGGCAGCGCCTGACCAAGGACGTTTCCGGCACCCGTCATGCCGACTGGTATTTCGCCGACCATGCGGTGCTCATCGACACCGCCGGCCGTTACCTGACCCAGCCCGACACGCAGGTGGACGGCAGCGCCTGGGACACCCTGCTCGGCCTGCTGCGCAAACGCCGTACGCGTCCGCTCAACGGCGTACTGGTGAACGTCCCGGTCGAGCAGTTGCAGGGCGGCAGCGAGCAGGAACTGGAAAAGCTCGCCCGCCTGACCCGCCAGCGCCTGCACGAAATCCACCAGCGCCTGAACGTCGACGTGCCGGTCTATCTGGTACTGAGCAAGGCCGACAAGGTGCTCGGTTTCGACGAGTTCTTCGACCCGCTGTCGCGCGAGGAAAGCGACCAGGTGCTCGGCGCCAGTTTCCGCAAGGAACAGGACGCCAGCGACGCGCAGGTGGTGCGCCAGGAATTCGAGGAACTGCTGCGCCGCCTGAACAGCCAGGTGATCATGCGCATGCATCAGGAACGCGATGCCCGGCGCCGCGGGCGAATCCTCGACTTCCCCCACCAACTGGGGCGGATCGGCGAGCGCCTGAGCCTGTTCATCGAACTGGCCTTCGCCGGCAATCGCTATCAGCGCGCCAGCCAGCTGCGCGGCTTCTACCTGACCAGCGCACCGCGGCTGCAGCAGGAACTCGACCCGCTCACCGCCGGCATCGGCCGCCAGCTGGGCCTGGCCAGCGACGCCCTGCCGACCTTGCGCAGCGGCCGGGCCCGCTTCATCAACCAGTTGCTCAGCCGGGTGATCTTCCCCGAAGCCGACCTGGCCGGCCTCGACCAGCGCGAAGTACGCCGCATCGACTGGGGCCAGCGCGCACTCCATGCCGGCGCCTTCGGTTGCCTGCTGCTGTTCGGCACGGCCTGGGCACTGAACTTCTCCGGCAACCACGAGCGCCTCGAGCAGCTGCGCCACATCGCGCAGCAACTCGGTGGCGAACGTCAGGCCATCGCGGCCGGGGACGAGGCCCTGAGCACCCTCGCGGTGCTGGACGGCAGCTATGCGGCGACCCAGGTCTTCCCACCCCGGGATGAAGTCTTCTGGCTGCGCCGCGGCGGCCTGTACCAGGGCGAAGCGGTCGATCCAACGCTGCACCTGGCCTACCGCCGTGACCTGGAAAGCCTGCTGCTGCCGCGCGTCGGTCGCCAGCTGGAGGCGCAGATACGCGCCAATATGAACGACCGCGAGCGGCTGCTCGGCAGCCTGCGCGCCTACCTCATGCTGAACCTCGCCGAGCGCCGCGATGCGGCGTTCCTCAAGGACTGGCTGGCCGCCGACTGGTCGCTGCGCCATGGCGGCAACGCCGTCGCCCAACAGGGCCTGAACACCCACTTCGCCCGTCTGCTGGAAGAGTCCTTCGCCCCGTACCGGCTGAACGACAACCTGGTGGCCAAGGCGCGCGCCCAACTGCGCAGCGAATCGCTGGCCAACGTGGTGTACCGCATGTTGCGCGACCAGGCCGGCAACTTACCGGACTATCGCCTGAACCAGCGGCTCGGCCCACAGGCCGGGCTCTTCGTCGGTGGCGACTACGCGATTCCCGGCTTCTATACCCAGCAGGGCTATCAGAAGCTGTTCGTCGCCCAGGGCACCGACCTGGTCCGCGAAATCCTGCGCGACAACTGGGTGCTCGGCGAAGGCGACAGCCTCAGCGCGAAGGACCTCGGCCGCCTGCTGACGGAAATGGAACAACTGTACTTCCGCGATTACGCCGCGCACTGGAGCGAGGCGATCGCTCAGCTGAACATTCTTCCGGCGGGCAGCGCGGCCCAGGGCGCGACCCAGCTCGCCGGCCTGACTGCCGCCAACTCGCCACTGCTGCAACTGCTGCTGGAAGTGCGCGAGAACACGCGCTTCGCCGGGCTGGCCGAGGCCTCCGAGCAGGCCGGCGAGGTGGCCGAGGCGGCCCACGGCGCCGGCGGCAAGCTCGGCAAGGCGGCCAGGCTGGCCACTGCCGCGGCCGAGCAGGCCCAGGCGGCGCTGCTGAAAAACCTGCCGGATACCGCGCGCAAAACCCTGGAGCGCCGCTTCACACCGCTGCACCAGCTGCTCGACGACAACGGTGGCGCGGGCCCCGAACTGGCCGCCAGCCTGCAGGCACTCGATGCCCTGCAGCTGCAACTGGCGTCGCTCGCCCATGCCAGCGCGCCGGAGCAGGCCGCCTTCGAACTGGCCAAGGCGCGCATGAGCGGCCAGCGCGATGCCATCAACCAGTTGCGCAACAGCGCCGCGCGACTGCCGCAGCCACTGGGCCAATGGCTCGGCCTGCTGGCCGAGGACAGCTGGTCGCTGGTGCTCAGCGATGCCTATCACTACCTCAACCAGCGCTATCGCAACGAGCTATACGCCAGCTACCGTGGCGCGCTGCGCGAGCGCTATCCGTTCAGCGCCCACAGCGCCAGCGACGTCGCCCTGGCCGACTTCCGCGAGTTCTTCAAGGCCCAGGGCCTGGCGGACAGCTTCTTCGAGCGCTACCTCAGGCCCTTCGTCAGCGGCAGCGCCGGCCAGTACCAGCTGCGCCGCGTCGACGGCCGCGGCCTGCCGCTGTCGGAACAGTTCCTCGTGCAGATGAGCCGGGCGCAGACCATTCGCCGCAGCTTCTTCGCCGAGAACCCCAACGAACCGCAGATCCTCTTCAAGCTCGAACCCTACTCGCTGGACTCCAGTCTCGGCCGCGCCGACTTCCGCTTCGGCAACCAGCAGCTGGAATACCGCCACGGCCCCATCGTGCAGACCGCCTTCCGCTGGCCCGCCGAGGCCGACGAAGGGCGCACCAGCCTGGTGGTGGAAGAGCTCGGCGGCCGCCGCGTCGGCATCGAGAAGAACACCGGGCCCTGGTCGCTGTTCCGCCTGATCGACCTGATGCAGGTCGACTACCACAGCGGCCGCGACGTGCTGATGCTCAAGGCCGACCTCGGCGGCCTGCGCGCCAACTACCTGCTGCATGCCCAGCGCTCGCCGAACCCGTTCGACCTCGCACTGCTGCGCGGCTTCAAGCTGCCGGCGACGCTGTGATGACTGCTACGGCCTGCAGCTGGCGCAGCACGGCGCGCACCGACACCGGCAAGGTCCGCGCGCGCAACGAGGATGCCTTTCTCGACCTGCCGCAGGCCGGCCTGTGGGCCGTGGCCGACGGCATGGGCGGACACCAGAACGGCGCGCTGGCCAGCCGGCTGATCGTCGAGCAGTTGGCCGAACTCCCGGTCATCGGCGATCTGTCGGAGCGGCTGCGGGCGCTGCGCCGTTGCCTGCACGAGCTGAACCGTCGGCTCAGCCAGGAACTCACGGTGACCGCCGCGCGCCCCGACCCGGTGATCGGCAGCACCGTGGTCGCCCTGCTGATGGACGAGGATCGCGCCGCCTGCGTCTGGGCCGGCGACAGTCGCTGCTACCTGTGGCGCGGCGGGCGGCTCTACCAACTGTCGCGCGACCATTCGCTGGTACAGCAACTGATCGATGAGCAGCAGCTTAGCCCCGAGCTGGCCGCCCGACACCCGGCCGCCCATGCCCTGACTCGCGCGATCGGTGCCAGCGACAGCCTGGAGCTGGATATTCTCGAATTCGCGGTCTACCCCGGCGACACCCTGTTGCTGTGCAGCGATGGTCTTTACCAGAGCATGTCCGCCGATGCCCTTGGCGCGGCAATGAGTCTGCCCTCGACCCAGCTGACACTGGAGCGCCTGTTTCGCCAGGCATTGAAGGGGCCGGCACGGGACAACCTCAGCGCCGTGGTGATCCGTCGATGAACGCGCAGCAGCCAGCCAGCGACCTCACCTACGTCGCCCTGGCGGCCACCGCCGCCACGCCAGCGCAAACCGAGCCACGCGTGACACCCGGCGAGCTGCCGGACGTGCTCGTCGGGCGCTACCGCATCGAACGGCTGCTCGGCGTCGGTGGCATGGGCGCGGTCTATCGCGCCCGCGACCTGCTGCGCGAGCAGTACGGCGATCCGCAGCCCTGCGTGGCGCTGAAGAC
The DNA here is from genome assembly GCF_015070855.1 of Pseudomonas lopnurensis. GTDB lineage: Bacteria > Pseudomonadota > Gammaproteobacteria > Pseudomonadales > Pseudomonadaceae > Stutzerimonas > Stutzerimonas lopnurensis. The sequence continues at coordinate 138,900 of NZ_JADDIX010000033.1, read as the reverse complement.
CCTCAGCGAAGATTTCGCCGAATACCCCGACGCCAGCGCCCTGCTCTACAGCGAATACGCCCTGACCACGCGGCTCAGCCATCGCCATGTGGTACGCCTGTACAACTTCGAGGTCGACCCGGCCAGCCAGCGCGCCTTCATCACGCTGGAATTGCTCAAGGGGCCGACGCTCGACGAAGTGCTCGCCGAGCGTTCCGAGGGCTTGCCCTGGGAGGAGCTGCGCGGCATCGCCCTGCCGTTGCTGGAGGCCCTGGCCTATTCCCACGGCCGCGGCGTGCTGCACGGCGACCTCAAGCCGAGCAACGTGATGCTCGCCGACGACGGCCTGCGGCTGTTCGATTACGGTCTCGGCCAGCCGCTGGAAGGCCTGTTGCCCGGCCTGCCGCGCCTGTGCCGCAGCCGTTTCGCCGCTTGGACGCCGCGCTACGCGGCGCTGGAACTGCTCGATGGCGGCGAGCTGGCGGCCGCCTCCGACGTCTACGCGGTGGCCTGCGTGCTCTATGAGCTGGCCAGCGGCAATCACCCGTTTCGCCGCCTCGCGGCCCGCCAGGCCAAGGCCCTGCAGCTGGACCGCACGCTGCAGCGCCCACGGCATCTGCCGGCGCACTGCTGGCCGGCGCTGCGTACCGCACTGGCGTTCGAAGAAACGCAGCGGCGGATCGACGCGGCGGGGCTGCTGCAAGCCTTTCGCCATGCCGCCACCGGCCGCCTGCGGCGCTGGTTCGGATACACCCACGGATGACACGCACACAAGGAAATCGCCATGTTCAACGCGGCCAATGAAGCCCGCTTCAGCCTGACCATCGAGGGTATCGAACACGACCTGCAGGTGCTGGCCTTCGACGGCCACGAGGCCATCAGCCAGCCCTATCGCTTCGATCTCGAACTGGTCAGCGAACGCCCCGACCTGGACCTCGAAGCCCTGCTGCACCGGCCGGCATTCCTGACCCTCGATGCCGATGGCACGGGCATTCACGGTCTGATCCATCGCGCCGCCCAGGGCGAGTCCGGCAAACGCCTGACCCGCTACGGCCTGACGCTGGTGCCGCAACTGACCTACCTCGCCCACCGCACCGACCAGCGCATCTTCCAGCACCTCAGCGTGCCGCAGATCGTCGCGCAGGTGCTGGAAGGCCAGGGCATCCAGGCCGATGCCTACCGTTTCCAGCTCGGCCCGGTGCTCTATCCCGAACGCGACTACTGCGTGCAGTACGACGAATCCGACCTGCACTTCATCCAGCGCCTGTGCGAAGAAGAAGGCATTCACTACCACTTCGAGCACGGAAGCCGGGGGCATGTACTGGTCTTCGGCGACGATCAGTCCGCCTTCGCCAGGCTCGGCCGGCCCACCGCCTATTTGCAGGACAGCGGCATGACCGCCGACGAGCCGGTGATCAGGCGCTTCGGCATGCGCCTGGAAACCCGTACCCGCCGCGTCAGCCGCCGCGACTACGACTTCGAGCAGCCAAGGCTATGCATGGAGGCCACCTACCGCGGCGAGCAGGCAACTGACAACCACCCGCTGCCGGAGCTGGAAGACTACGACTACCCCGGCCGTTTCACCGACCGCGGTCGCGGCAAGCATCTGTCGCAGCGCGCCCTGGAGCGCCACCGCCACGACTATCAACTGGCCGAGGGCCACAGCGACCAGCCATTGCTGGTCAGCGGTCATCTGCTGGAAATTTCCGAACATCCGCGGCGGGAGTGGAACGACCTCTGGCTGCTCGGCGAAATCCATCACGAAGGCCGCCAGCCGCAGGTGCTGGAAGAAAGCATCACCTCCTCGAGCCCACACGGACCAACCCCCTCTCCCCTTGGGGGGGAGGGAGATAACTTCCAGCAAGGCTACCGCAACCGCTTCCTCGCCACGCCCTGGGACGTACCCTTCCGCCCGCCCCTGAAACACCCGAAACCGAAAATCCTCGGCAGCCAGACCGCCGTGGTTACCGGCCCCGCCGGCGAGGAAATCCACTGCGACGAATATGGCCGGATCAAGGTCCAGTTCCACTGGGACCGCGAAGGCGCGCATGACGACAAGGCCAGCTGCTGGCTGCGTGTCTCCAGCAGCTGGGCCGGTGACCGCTACGGCGGCATCGCCATCCCCCGGGTGGGCATGGAAGTGCTGGTCACCTTCCTCGAAGGCGACCCCGACCAGCCGTTGGTCACCGGCTGCCTCTATCACGCCGAGCACGTCGTGCCCTACGAGTTGCCGGCGCACAAGACCCGATCGGTATTCAAGACCCTCTCCAGCCCCGGCGGCGACGGCTACAACGAGCTGCGCATCGAGGACAGGACAGGCGCCGAACAGATCTTCATCCATGCCCAGCGCGACTGGGACCAGAACATCGAGCACGACCAGAAGATCCGCGTCGGTCACGAGCGTCACGACCGCGTGGAAGCCAATAGCTATAGCGAATTCCAGGCCGAAGAACACCTGACCGTCGTCGCCGATCGCAAGGTGGAAGTACGGCCCGACGACCACCTCATCATCGGCCAGGCGCAACACATCAGGCTCGGCAATACCCAGGCGCTCAAAACCGGCCGCGAAATCCACCTCAAGGCCGGGCAGAAGATGGTCATCGAGGCCGGCAGCGAACTCACCCTCGCGGCGGGCGGCAGCTTCATCAAACTCGACGCCGGCGGCATCACCCTCGGCGGCCCGCTGGTGCGGATCGATGCCGGTGGCTCGCCGGGCACAGGTTCCGGTATCGCCATCAAACTACCGGTATTGCCGGTAATGGCGAACGAGGATAACGCAGGCAAGAAAACTCGAATCGCGCCAACCAATTCTCAGCTTCAAATTGCTCCTAAAACACTCCAACTTAGAGCAAATGGTAGTCAGACTTTGGCTTTCGAGAAAGGTAATAGTTTTCTTCCATCGCAGGTATTGACTACTCCCCATAGCAATCTTCCAAATTCCGTAGCCTCAACATCCGACATCACGACTTCAATACATGCCCAAAGCGGTCCTGGTAAATGGGTTACGCAGGAAATTGATTACGACGGCATAAACAACTCATTAAAGATGCTCATGAACCGCCTGGGCTCGCTTGGTGACGAAGGGCGAGTCTTTGGCTCTGATGGCAAGGATTACCAAAACACCACCCGCAATGTTATCCAAGTTTGGCAAGCTCTGGATGAGAATGAGCAGCACTTGGCGGAAGGCTCGGCTACTCATGATTATGGCAAGCAACGCACTATCACTCAGCACTTTCTTGAAGGCACAGATAATTGGCATATTTCTGGAAAATCCTGGCACTGGCAGCCAGTAACAGCCAATACCGTTTATGAAAGAAAGGATCCCCAACTATGAAGACAGAAACAACACGTGATAAACGCAACACCATTTTTCTCTTTTGGGGAGTATTGGATGCCTTTTACATCGCCTGGTATTGCACTAATAGTTTGCTGGGTGGGCGCATGCCTTATCTCAGCGACCTCAGTGCGAGCGTTACATTACTTGAACGACAAGGCGGAGTTAATATAGCCACGGCCATCCTATCATGGCTGCTACAGTTTTCGATCATCATCTCATGCCTGATGTTCCTGTTACGAAAAGGCTGGGTGAAATACCTTGCTTACGCACAGATTCCTTTTCGTTTGTTTTTTCTTATACCCTCGCTCTCGGTAATATTGCTTGCTGCGCAGCTACTACCTGGCTATGGCTTGATGCTTCTAGCGCTGATCATTGTCTCTGAAATACTAAAAACCTGGTCATTATGGAGGTTTGCATGATGCAGGTTGAACAGCACCTTAACCAGACAGCTACTACGCATGAACGGCTCACTGACCCTCTTGCTCAAAAAAGCGAGCTGACTGATCGTTGACCACTTCAAAATCTGCTCAGATGTTGCAGAACTACAGTTGCGACGATATCAACGCCGACAACCCGCCCAGGCTCAGCGACAGCGGCAGCCAGGTCGGCGTCGACCTGATCATTCCCCAGGCCCTGCTGGACGGCCTGCCAGCGGCGAACAGGATTCAGGACAAGACCGCCGTTGAAGGCAGCACCACCGCCAGCACGACCTGTTGGTGGCGCTTGGATGGCCTGTTCGCCGACCAGGACGGCAACCCCATCGACGGCTGGCTCGCTGAACAGGAACTGATCACCACCCGCCACAGCCCCTGGGAATGGCCGGACTTCCAATGCGTCGAAGACACCGGAAGCCCTCTCGACAAGCTGGCCTACGCCTTCAACGCCAAAGGCATGCTGAATACCGAGGAGCAGCACAACTACCGCGCGCAGATCAGCAAGGCCGATGGCGGCCCCATCCTGGCGCTGGCCCGCCTCTACGACATCGTCGATTCCGATCGGGACGGGGTGCTGACCAGCAGCGAAATCCGCACAGCCCTGGCCAAGCCTTGGCACGCTCAGATGCTCGGCCGGCTGATTGCCAGATACGAAAGCGAGTGGTTCTGGAAAGAGGAAAAGTGGGATGAGCTGGATAAGCTCATGCACCACACCCCGGAAGACCCAAACCCCCAATGGGTCAATGAGAAAGAGCGAATTAAAAAGCTCAGTTTGTGGAGTGAGTTAGCGGGCAAGCAGGGAATAAATGCCGATGGAGCTGTTTGGCATTTCCATGCTATATCTATGCTCAACATATTCATGCAGAGAAGCGATCTAATAGATGTCGAGCGATTCATTCAAACTTACGTCAGCCAACATGGGTCCTTCGTAGTTAACACTCCAGTGCTATCGGAGGTATCGAAGGATAATCTGCGCACTATCGTGAAGCACATCAACAAGTACTATGAAAGCGCCCCAGCTAAAGCCAATGTTTTCGAGCTGGCATATATGCTCGCGACAGCCCGACATGAAGCGTACTACTTCCCTACCGGTGAGTTCTTTAGCTCCAGACCAGAGGTTGGTAATATAGCCTACTTCAATAAATATGATCCGGTACTAGCAGCCACACAGGAGCATCGCGATCGGGCTGTAGAGAACGAGAATACCGCACAAGGGGACGGCTATACCTACCGGGGGCGAGGCCTCGTACACCTCACTTGGAAGAAGAATTATCGCAAGGCCAAAGAGCATTTCGGCATTGACTTCGTGAACCTACCCGACAAGGCAGCCGAACCCAAGCACTCCGTGCCAATCATGATCTGGGGTATGAAAGAAGGTATTTTTACCGGCAAGAAACTAGCCCACTATATTAATGCCTCTGGCGTGGACTATGTGGAGGCCCGTAGGATAATCAACGGTACCGACCAACAACAACTCATCGCCGATTATGCCCGAAGATTCGAAACCATTCTTAGGAAAACTTCCTCAGCCAGGGAAACATTCACCACATGAAAAACACACTACCCATAACGCTACTGATATTGCTTGCGCTGGCCACCTCACTATATGCGCAGACTTACACCATCACAGTCAATAGAGGCGAAGCCACGGAAACGTACCAAGGAAATATGGACACTGGCGAATTGACGATACATTGGGAGAAGGAAACCAAGGTATTCGCCGATATTGTTGGTTACGCTGGCCAGACGTCAAGAACGTTGATCTCGTTCAACGGGGGCCCCGCTCTAGTCTATGAAAACGCCGGGTCAAATACACATTTCGAAATATTCTATACCTTCGCACTCAAAGATAAAGTTCCAGTCATCGATTGTGCGTACTTCAATATTCGCAATGGGCAGAACGGTGCCTCCATTCGCAAGGCTGTATGCAATTTGAATACACCACTGTCGAATGAAAGTCAGGACATGATCTCCACATACTCGGACAAGTGGATCGAAGCCTCCAACGCAGTGTCACTGCAATCCGTGATGGTCGAACCCTCCGAGCCGGCCGACCTGCCTCTCGGCCGACTGGGTGAGGTCGATGTGGCGTTGCGCTACAGCTCGGTCGACGACCTGATGTCTGCGACCCCAAAAACCATAGCGACGGCAGGTGTGAAAAACCATGAAGTAAGCAGTGGCAACGCCTATTTTGTGTATGACGCGGATGGCACTACACCACTGGCGTTAGATGTGGAAATGGATCCCGTCACTCATGAGCTGAAGCGCCTGACATCTGCTGAGCTATTGCTAGCCATCGAGGCTAACTGAAACGAGACTCCTTATGAGGTAACGCTGAATCATTGTGTGGCGCGCATGAGCAATCAGCGCTCGGATTACTTAGATCAAATCGCGTCGGATATCTAGGTCATACATTCGAGGGCCAAACAACATGAGCCATCGTTCGCTTATGCTGGAAAGAGCCAAAAACGCATTAGGACTGATGAAATGAAAAAGACGATATTTTCCTTGCTACTCGCAACACCGCTGACCTGCCAAGCGCCCCCCCGAAATACATGAAATAATCGCGTACAAAGGAAGCCTAGCCAATCAAGAAATCCATATGACCTTGGTAAACGATGGAGAGAAAATCAATGGGGAGTATTTTTACAGGAAATATAAAATCCCTATTAGCTTGCAAGGAAGCATAATAGACTCGACTTTATCCTTAACCGAGAGCACGGATAGGGGCAAAGCGTACATCAAGGCAAACATATCAGGAAATAAAATTGAAGGCGAATGGAAAAACAAGAATAAGTCTTATGAAATCCATGCTCAAGCCCTGAGCAACTCTTATAAGGATTTATTCACCGACATCATTATCGGGGGAACAGAAACCAACAGAGAACTGAAGGTAATCTTCAAGAACGGTATCATACAAGATTTGAGCTTTGACTCACTCACTAGCCGGCCATTAATAATATTCGAGGACTTTACTTTCGACGGACAACCAGACATGCGCATACTTGAATTAGAGACATCAGGCAATAGCTCATTTTCCTATTTTGAATATAACTCAGAGCGCAAGAGATTCATTAGTGCAGCGCCAGAAATATCCAACTTAGTTAGTCCAAGAATTTTGCATCACGAAAAAACCATACTATCTATTTCTAGAGATGGATGTTGCTTGTATCAAGCTCAAAAGATTCAGCCAAACGAATATCGTTTGGCTGAATACGACTATGATTCAAAATCTGGTCATGAGCAGATAGAGAACCTAGAAACAAAAGAAAAATCAAGCAAGTCGATAAACAAGGATTACTTTGAGCAAAACTATCTAAAGCTTATAGGCATCGGCGCCAACGATAAAAAACAACCATAGCCATTGCCTTATGAAAAGCCTATGGACATAAAAGCTACAACCGGCAAACGTAACGCTATCTTTCTCTTTTGGGGTATACTGGACGCCTTTTATATCGTTTGGTATTGCGCCAACAGTTGGCTGGGTGAGCGTATACCTTATTTCAGCGATCTCAGTTCGAGTATCGCACTACTGGAACAACAGGGTGGAGTTAATTTAGCTATAACCCTGTTATCGTGGCTGTTACAGTTTTCGATCATTGTTTCGTGCCTAATGTTCCTGTTCCGAAAAGGCTGGGTGAAATACCTTGCTTATGCACAAATTCCCTTTCGCTTATTTTTTCTTATACCTTCGTTCTCGGTAGTGTTGTTTGCCGCGCAGCTACGACCAGGCTATGGCCTGATATTTCTAGCACTGATCATCATCTCTGAAATATTAAAGGCGTGGTCGTTGTGGAGGTTTGCATGACGGATTGTAGTAGTAGCTGAGAGTACGAGAGTGGAGCCAGCAAACATGCAATGTCTTTTAAAGCGATACAAGGAGAAGGCCGAGTTTTACAGGAAGCGAATCTGAATGAGCTGATTCGTTCCGACAACACAGCCAATCCCCCCTGGGGCGCCCGCAACGAAGATGACGAAACCACCGGCCCAGCCCTCCCTCCAAGGCGGCGTATTGCCATTAACCCTCGACCCTGCCATAAAGCCGCATCTGTCATAACGCTACCTTTCATAACGCTACAAGGATGTACCGATGCGATTGCTGAAAAAGGTCCTGCTGGGGCTCCTGCTGCTGGCCGTGCTGGCGGTGGGTGTGGGGCTTTATTTCGTGGCCTATCCGAATCTGCCGGAGTATGAGGCGCCCGAGGCGCTGCATTATCTGGAGCAATGGGACGACGCGCAGCGGCAGACCTACTACTACACGCCGCAGGGTACGCAGGTAAAAGGGCTGGAGTACGACTGGTTCCGTGCGCTGGAGCTGCCCTTCAGCCGTGACAGGTTCGCCACGCCCGAGTACCTGGCGCGTTTCGGCTTCCTGGTCGATCCCGGGCAGCAGCCCACCGCGCTGAACCCGGGCAACCTGCCGGTCGGCTTCGCCCGCCACGAGGACGACGAAACCGGCCGAACCTACCTGGACGTGACCTGTGCGGCCTGCCATACCGGCGAGCTGCGCTACAACGGCCAGGCGGTACGCATCGATGGCGGCGCCGCCATGCATTCGCTGGCCTCGACCGTGCCGACCCTGCGCGGTGGCGCCTTTGGCCAGGCGCTCGGCATGAGCATGGCCTTCACCTATTACAACCCGCTCAAGTTCCGCCGCTTCGCCGAGGAAGTGCTCGGCGAGCGCTACGAGCAGGACCGTGCGCAGCTGCGCCAGGACTTCAAGCAGGTGCTCGACCGTCTGCTCGGCACCGCCTACAACGACTGGCACCGCGGCCTGTACCCGACCGAAGAGGGCTTCGGCCGCACCGATGCTTTCGGACGTATCGCCAACGGCGTGTTCGGCGATGCCATCGATCCGACCAACTACCGCGTGGCCAATGGCCCGGTGAGCTACCCGCACCTGTGGGACATCTGGAAATTCGACTGGGTGCAGTGGAACGGCTCGGCCATGCAGCCGATGGCGCGCAATATCGGCGAGGCGCTGGGCGTCGGAGCGACGCTGCAGTTGCTGCACGAGAACGGCCAGCCCGTTGCCGAGGCCGAGCGCTACGCCTCCGGCGTGCGGGTACGCGACCTGCACACGCTGGAAACCACGCTGATGCAGCTGGCGCCGCCACGCTGGCCGGAGGAAGTCCTGGGCCGGATCGACCTTGAACAGGCGAGCCTCGGCCGCGCGCTGTACCGGGAGAATTGCGCCCGCTGCCATGCTCCCGATCCGAAGCCGGCCGGCGAGCGCTTCGCGCCGGGACGCGATCCCGAATGGCGCATGAAGGTGATCCCCACCTCGGTGGTCGGCACCGACCCGACCACCGCCGACAATATTGCCGATCACCGTTTCGACCTGACCCGCCTGGGCTGGACGCAGGAAGAACTCGACTGGCTGGACGTGCAGCTCTACGGCGCACCGACCGGCCCACTGGACCTGAGCCGCCTGTCCAGCGCCAAGGGGCTGGCCTACATCACCGCCTACGTCGAGGAGCGCGCCTATCGCGAGGCGGGTATCGGCCAGGCCGAGCGCGCCGAGTTCGACGGCTTCGGCCTGCCGATCGGCGTGCAGGAGCTGCGCGGCTACAAGGCACGCCCGCTCGACGGCATCTGGGCGACGCCGCCGTTCCTGCACAACGGCTCGGTGGCGAACCTGTTCGAGCTGCTATCACCGGTCGCCGAGCGCCAGGCGCAGTTCTGGGTCGGCAACCGCGAATACGATCCCCGGCGCGCCGGCATCCGCACCGAACGCTTCGCCGGCGGCTTCCTGCTCGACACTGCGATCACCGGCAACGGCAACCGCGGCCATGAATTCCGCGCCGGCTGCCGCGGCGACGGCGTGATCGGCCGGGCGCTGGAGCCGCACGAGCGCTGGGCGCTGGTCGAGTACCTCAAGGTGCTGGGCGATCCGCGTTTCGAATCTCGCCTGGAAGACGTCCCGACACAGCCGTACACCCCCGGCCCGACCTGCTACTGACCGGCACCACTGAACAAGGATCGCGTCATGCTCAAGAGAATCTGGCTCTGGCTCGGTCGGCTGCTGGGCCGCCTGCTGCTCGCCACCGTCGCCCTCGGCCTGGCCGGCTGGGCCATCGGCGCGCTGTATTACCAGTCGAAATACAGCGGCCCGGTATCCACCGAGGAGGAGATCGCGCCGACCGAGGTGGCCGACACCCAGGCGATCATCGCCGACGCCATCGCCGTGGTGGAGCAGCACAGCGAGAATACCCGCGTGCTGCGCGACGCCCATGCCAAGGCGCACGGCTGCGTGCGTGCCGAGGTCAGCGTGCGCGCCGAGCTGGACGCCGACCTGCGCCACGGCGTATTCAGCGAACCGGGCAAGACCTGGCAGGCCTGGGTGCGACTGTCCAACGGCAACGCCTATCCGCAGTTCGACCGCATCAAGGATGCCCGCGGCATGGCCGTCAAGCTGCTCGACGTGCCGGGCGAGAAGCTCACCGCCGATCCGCGGCACGCCGGCGAGCAGGACTTCGTGATGTTCAATCATCCGGTGTTCTTCGTCCGCGACGTCGCCGAATACCGCAGCAACTTCGCCGCCCAGGCGCAGGGCAAGAAGGCGCTGGCGTTCTTCCCGAGCGCCGACCCGCGCAGCTGGGAGCTGCGCCACCTGCTGATCGCCCTGCAGACGCTGGCCCCGGCACCCGAGAGCCCGGTGGCCACCACCTACAGCTCGGTGGCGCCCTACAGGCTCGGCCCGCACAACATCAAATACCGGGTGATCCCGACTCCGGAACAGTGCCCGGACTACCGGTTGCCCGAGCAGAACCGCGACCTGCCGAACTTCCTGCGCAGCGCGCTCTACCGGCAGCTGTCGCTGGACCGCGCGCCGGCCTGCTTCGCCCTGCAGGTGCAGCGGCAGAACGCCGAGTACTACATGCCGATCGAGGACACCAGCATCGAGTGGGACGCGTCCATCTCGCCCTTCGAGACGGTCGCCGACATCCGCCTGCCGCCGCAGGATTTCGACAGTCCCGAGCAGAACCTGGCCTGCGACAACCTTTCCTTCAACCCCTGGCATGCGTTGCCGGCACACCGCCCCATCGGCGGCATCAACCGCCTGCGCAAGGCCGTGTACGAAGCGATCAGCCGCTACCGGCTCGAACGCAACGGCGCGTTGTAAGGCGCATAGGCGAGACGATATTCGTAGGATCCCGGGGGGACGCCGAGTCCTTGCCGGCGATCATCGGCGTTGCGACCGATCGCCCGCAAGCGGGCTCCTACCGGTGGGGCAAAAGGATAATCCGCGTTCATGCCCGGCAGACGCATGGGCAAGGCTTCGCCGTTGCCCACCCTACGAACAGGTGAAAACTCAAATTCATCCATACAAAGCATTATTTATTTTATGTTTGATAAGAGCGGGCGGGGACGCCGAGTCATGCCCGCGAAGCTTTTGCGCGCGGAATGTTCGCGGGCATGGCCCGCTCCTACAGATTTCCGCATTTCGCACACGTACTCGGGACATGACTCTCGCATCACGCCGCTCCGGCATTGCACGACGAGCGAAATCCCCCGTGCGCTGTCCAACCAGGCGCTGCTAGCATCAGTCAGTAACCGACTACACGGAGCAAGGCGGCCGTTTGCGGAAAATGAGCGCTATCACCTCACCGTCCCCCGGTTCCCTGGCGATCGACCGAAGCGCCCGGCAGCCGCGGGTATGCATCGCCGGCGACTGGACGCTCGCCCACTACGGCACGCTGCGCCGCGAGGTGGAACGACTGCTGCCGCAGATCGACGCGCGCAGTCAGGTCGAGCTGGAGCGGCTCGGTGCCCTGGACACCGCGGGTGCCGGGCTGCTGGTCGAGCTGCTGGGCCAGGAACGCATCGCCGCGATCGAAATCTGGGGGCCGCAGCTGCCCGCCGAGCGCCTGGCCCTGCTGCGCAGCGTCGCCGCGGCGCTGGACCGGCCCGAAGCGCCGGAGCCGACACACGGCTATGCCTTCGGCGATGTGCTGGCGCACGTCGGACGCGCGGTTTCCACGCTCTGGCGGCAACAGCGTGCCCTGCTCGGCTTCATCGGCCTGACCCTGCAGACCCTGCTGCTGACGCTGCCGCGCCCGCGCCGCTGGCGGCTGACCTCGCTGGTGGTGCACATCGAGCAGACCGGCCTCGACGCGATTCCCATCGTCGCCCTGCTGACCTTCCTGGTCGGCGCGGTGGTCGCCTTCCTCGGGGCCACGGTGCTGGCCGACTTCGGCGCGACCATCTACACGGTCAATCTGGTGGGCTTTTCCTTCCTGCGCGAATTCGGCGTGCTGCTGGCGGCGATCCTGCTGGCCGGGCGCAGCGCCAGCGCCTTCGCCGCGCAGATCGGCTCGATGAAGTCCAACGAGGAGATCGACGCGATCAGGACCCTGGGCCTGAGCCCCATCGAACTGCTGGTGCTGCCGCGGGTGCTGGCGATGCTGATCACCCTGCCGATCCTGACCTTCGTCGGCATGCTCAGCGGCATCCTCGGTGGGTTGACGGTCTGCGTGCTGGCGCTGGACATCTCGCCGACCATGTTCTTCAACATCCTGCAACGCGATATCGCCATCAACCACTTCTTCGTCGGCCTCGGCAAGGCGCCGGTGTTCGCCTTCCTGATCGCGGTGATCGGCTGCCTGGAAGGCTTCAAGGTCAGCGGCAGCGCGCAATCGGTCGGCGAGCACACCACCTCCAGCGTGGTGCAGGCGATCTTCATGGTGATCCTGCTCGATGCCATCGCCGCGCTGTTCTTCATGGAGATGGGCTGGTGACCAATGACGCGCTGATCCAGGTGCGCGGGCTGGTGAACCGCTTCGGCAGCCAGACCGTGCACGACAACCTCGACCTGGACATTCGCCGCGGCGAGATCCTCGGCGTGGTCGGCGGCTCCGGCACCGGCAAGTCGGTGCTGCTGCGCAGCATCGTCGGCCTGCGCCGGCCGACCGCCGGCAGCGTCCGGGTGTTCGGCGAGAACCTGCTGGAGCTGTCGCCGGACCGCCGCTCGCAGGTGGAGCGGCGCTTCGGCGTGCTGTTCCAGCGCGGCGCGCTGTTCACCTCGCTGAACCTGCAGGAGAACGTCGCCCTGCCGCTGATCGAGCATGCCGGGCTCGGGCGCGGGGATGCCGAGCACCTGGCACGGCTGAAACTGGCGCTGGCCGGCCTGCCGGCCGACGCCGCCTGCAAGTACCCCGACGAGCTGTCCGGCGGTATGATCAAGCGCGCCGCGCTGGCCCGCGCGCTGGCGCTGGACCCTGAGGTGCTGTTTCTCGACGAGCCCACCGCCGGCCTCGACCCCATCGGCGCGGCAGCCTTCGACCAATTGATCCTGACCCTGCGCGACGCGCTGGGCCTCAGCGTGTTCCTGGTCACCCACGATCTGGATACGCTCTACACCATCTGCGACCGGGTCGCGGTGCTCTCGCGCAAGCGGGTTCTGGTGGCCGACCGCCTGGNCCGACGACGCCTGGATCCGCGACTACTTCCACGGCCCGCGCGGCCGCGCGGCGCAACAGGCCGCCGACCTGCTGGAGAACTGACATGGAAACCCGCGCCCATCATGTGCTGATCGGCCTGTTCACCGTACTCGCGGTCGGCGGCGCCCTGCTGTTCGCCCTCTGGCTGGGCAAATCCAGCATGGACCGCGAATACAACTATTACGAGATCAGCTTCAACCGCGCCGTCAGCGGCCTGTCCAACGGCAGCTCGGTGGAATACAGCGGCATCAAGGTCGGCGACGTCGAGCAGCTCTGGCTCGAACCGGAGGACCCGCGCAAGGTGCGCGCACGCATTCGCGTGTACGCCGGCACGCCGATCAAGCAGGACACCCGCGCGCGCCTGGCGCTGGCCAACATCACCGGCAGCATGATCATCCAGCTGCACAGCGGTACGCCGCAAAGCCCGCCGCTGGTGGGCACGCGCGGCGAGCCGCCGCTGATCATCGCCGATCCGTCTCCGCTGAGCGCCCTGCTGGAGAATGGCGAGGACCTGCTGACCAACATCAACAACCTGCTGCGCAGCGCCAACCTGATGCTCTCCGAGGACAATGCCGAACGCATCGGCCGCACCCTGGCCAACCTCGAGCAGGCCACCGGCGTGCTCGCCGAACAACGCGGCGATCTCAGCCAGGCACTGACCCAGCTCGGCCAGCTCGGCCAGCAGACCAATACCGCGCTGGAGGAGATCACCCGCCTGACCCGCAACGCCAACGGCCTGCTCGACAAGGATGGCCGTGAGCTGCTGGCCAGCGCCGGCCAGTCGATGGCCGCCCTGGAACGCGCCACCACGCGGTTGGACGAGTTGCTCGCCGACAACCAGGGCGCGCTGGTCAACGGCCTGCAGGGCTTCAACGATCTCGGCCCGGCGATCACCGAACTGCGCGGCACCCTCGGCGCCCTGCGCCGCATGACCCAGCGCCTCGAAGACAACCCGAGCGGCTTCCTGCTCGGCCGCGAGAAGATCCAGGAGTTCACCCCATGAGCCGCCGTGTGCCGATCCGCTACCTCGTTCTCCCGATTCTGCTGGGCCTGCTCTCGGGCTGCACGCTGCTGCCCGAGGCCGAGCCGATTCGCGTCTTCCTGTTGCCGACCGGGGACGTAGCGGCTGCCAGCAGCGCCCCCCAGCTGGACCGGACGCTGCGCATCCATACCCCGCAGGCCAGCCGCGTCCTCGCCGGACCGCGCATCGCCGTGGTGCCGGAGGGCAACCAGATCAGCAGCTACCAGGGCGCGCGCTGGAGCGATGCGGCGCCCACCCTGCTGCGTGATCGCCTGATCGAAGCCTTCCGGCAGAGCGGCCAGTTGGGCGCCGTGAGCAGCGAGGATGGCGGCCTGCAGGCCGACCTCGCGCTGCTCAGCGATCTGCGCGCCTTCCAGAGCGAATATGTCGAAGGCACACCGCAGGTGGTGATTCGGCTCGATGCCCAGCTGGCATCCACAGCCGATCAGCGCATCCTCGCCAGCCGCCGCTTCGAGATTCGCCAACCGAGCGCCGGTACGCAGCTGGAAAACGTGGTCAGTGCCTTCGGCCAGGCCAGCGACGAGCTGAGCCGGCAATTGCTGGCCTGGACACGGCAGGCCGCCCACAGCCGCTAAGAGCCGCTAAGAGCCGCGTTCGCGAGCATGGCTCGCGCCTACCGGGGCGTCAGGGATCTCATGTGGAGCCCGCTTGCGGGCGATCCGCCGTAACGCCGATGATCGCCAGCAAGGACTCGGCGTCCCCCCGGCTCCTACGGTTCGGTGTTCACATGCTGCTTTTTGCGCCTACAGCGACGCCGTGACCATACCGAATCGCCTATGCGCGGCGCCTACGTCGGCGAACCATCGCGAACAAGGTGCGAAATCGGGGATTTAATTGATGCAGGCTAAACACTCTTCAGCCTGATCGCTTAGCATGCGAACCATCGCTTCGCCACAAGGACATCCCATGAAAGCACCAGCCCGGAAAACCCTGCGCAGGACCCTGATCGCGGTCGCAGCACTCATCGTCATCGGCGTGCTGGCCTGGTCGGAGCTGCGCACGGACGGGCTGGGCGATGGCTTCGCCAGCGGCAACGGGCGCATCGAGGCCACCGAGATCGACGTGGCGACCAAGCTGGGCGGACGCATCCGCGAGATCGCCGTCGACGAAGGCGACTTCGTCCAGCCCGGACAGGTGATCGCACGCATGGATACCGAAGTGCTGGAGGCGCAGCTCAACCAGGCCTGGGCCCAGGTGCGCCAGGCCGAGAACGCCATCCTCACCGCCCAGGCGCTGGTCGCCCAGCGCGAGAGCGAGAAAACCACCGCCGAAGCCGTGGTGCATCAGCGCCGCGCCGAGCTGACCGCCGCGCAGAAACGCCATCAGCGCACCGAGACCCTGGTCGCGCGCAATGCCATGCCGCGCCAGCAACTGGACGACGACCTGGCCGCCATGCAGAGCGCCCAGGCGGCGCTGGCCGCCTCGCGCTCGCAGGTACTGTCCGCCGAAGCCGGCATCGCCGCGGCGAAATCCCAGGTGATCGAAGCGCAGTCGGCGCTCGAAGCCGCCCAGGCCAGCGTCGTGCGGCTGCAGGCGGACATCCGCGACAGCGAACTGAAGACCGACCGCGTGGCCCGCGTGCAATACCGCGTGGCGCAGCCCGGCGAGGTGCTGGGGGCCGGCGGCAAGCTGCTCAACCTGGTGGACCTGGCCGACGTCTACATGACCTTCTTCCTCCCCGAGCGCCAGGCCGGGCGCGTGGCCATGGGCGCCGAGGTACGGGTGGTGATCGACGCCGCGCCGCAGTACGTGATCCCGGCCAGGGTCAGCTACGTCGCCAGCGTCGCGCAGTTCACGCCGAAGACGGTGGAGACCGAGAGCGAACGCGAGAAGCTGATGTTCCGGGTCAAGGCGCGGATCGATCCCGAGTTGCTGAAAAAGCACATGGAGCAGGTCAAGACCGGGCTGCCCGGCATGGCCTACCTGAAGCTGGACGCTGAGGCCGAGTGGCCCGCCCACCTGCAGATCAACGTCACCCCATGAGCGCGACGCTGGCGCCGGTGGCGCAGGTCGATGGGGTCAGCCTGCAGTACGGCGAGACCCGCGCGCTGGACGATCTCAGCGTGGCGCTGCCGGCCCGCTGCATGGTCGGCCTGATCGGCCCGGACGGCGTCGGCAAGTCCAGCCTGCTGGCGCTGATCGCCGGCGCGCGCAAACTGCAGCGGGGTCGGGTGCAGGTGCTCGACGGTGACATGGGCGATGCCGGCCACCGCCGCGCCGTCTGCCCGCGCATCGCCTACATGCCGCAGGGCCTGGGCAAGAACCTCTACCCGACGCTGACGGTGTTCGAGAACCTCGAATTCTTCGGCCGCCTGTTCGGCCAGGCCGCCGACGAGCGCCACTGGCGCATCGCCGAGCTGACCCGCAGCACGGGCCTGGCGCCCTTCGTCGAGCGACCGGCCGGCAAGCTGTCCGGCGGCATGAAGCAGAAGCTCGGGCTGTGCTGCGCGCTGATCCATGACCCCGACCTGCTGATCCTCGACGAACCGACCACCGGCGTCGACCCGCTGTCGCGCAGCCAGTTCTGGGCGCTGATCGAGCGTATCCGCCAGGACCGTCCGCAGATGAGCGTGCTGGTGGCCACCGCCTACATGGACGAGGCGCAGCGCTTCGACCACCTGGTGGCGATGGACGCCGGGCGCATCCTCGCCACCGGCACGCCGGACGAACTGCTGGCGCGCACCGCCAGCGACAACCTGGAAGAGGCCTTCATCCGCCTGCTGCCGGAAGAGAAGAGCCGCCGCCACCGCGCCCTGGAAATCCCGCCGCGCCAGGCCAGCGACAGCATCGCCATCGAAGCCCATGACCTGACCATGCGCTTCGGCGAGTTCGTCGCGGTGGATCGGGTGAACCTGCGCATCGAACGCGGGGAAATCTTCGGCTTTCTCGGCTCCAACGGCTGCGGCAAGACCACCACCATGAAGATGCTCACCGGGCTGCTGCCGGCCAGCGAGGGCCACGCCCTGCTGTTCGGCAAGCCGGTGGACCCGCACGACCTGCAGACCCGCCAGCGGGTCGGCTACATGTCCCAGGCGTTCTCGCTGTACAGCGAACTGACGGTGCGCCAGAACCTCGACCTGCACGCCCGGTTGTTCCATCTGCCGGCCGAACGCCGCGAGCCGCGCATCCGCGAGATGCTCGAGCGCTTCGAACTGGCCGGCGAGGCCGACAGCCTGCCCGAAGCGCTGCCGTTGGGCGTACGCCAGCGCCTGTCGCTGGCGGTGGCGGTGATCCATGCGCCGGAAATGCTGATCCTCGACGAACCCACTTCCGGCGTCGACCCGGTGGCGCGCGACGGCTTCTGGGAGCTGCTGGTGCAGCTGTCGCGCGAGGATGGCGTGACCATCTTCATCTCCACCCACTTCATGAACGAGGCGCTGCGCTGCGACCGCATCTCGCTGATGCACGCCGGCCGCGTGCTGGACAGCGACACGCCGCAGGCGCTGATGGACAAGCGCGGCCTGGCGACCCTCGAGGACACCTTCATCGCCTATCTCGAGGACGCGGTGGCCGAAGGCGCCACCAGCGGCCCGCAGGACGCCGCGGCGACCACCGAAAACACGCGCCCGACCAAGCTCGCGAGCAGCGCCGAACTGCGCGCGCGCTTCAGCCTGCGCCGCCTGCTCAGCTACACCCGCCGCGAATCCATGGAGCTGCGCCGCGACCCGATCCGCGCCACCCTGGCCATGCTCGGCACCGTGCTGCTGATGTTCATCATGGGCTACGGCATCAGCATGGACGTCGAAGACCTGACCTACGCGGTGCTCGACCGCGACCAGACCACCACCAGCCAGGCCTACGCGCTGAACATCGCCGGCTCGCGCTACTTCATCGAGAAGGCGCCGCTCGACAGCCCCACGGAACTGGAGCGGCGCCTGCGCAGCGGCGACATCAGCCTGGCCATCGAGATCCCGCCCAATTTCGGCCGCGACCTCAAGCGCGGCGCCGCCCCGCAGGTGGCGTTCTGGATCGACGGCGCCATGCCGATGCGCGCCGACACCATCAAGGGCTATGTGCAGGGCCTGCATGCCAGCTACCTGCAGGACCTGGCGCGCAGCGCCGGGGTGGACGGCAGCGGGCTCGTCGACGTGGCCATCCGCTACCGCTACAACCCGGACGTGCAGAGCCTGCCGGCCATGGTTCCGGCGATGATCCCGATCCTCTTGATGATGATCCCGGCGATGCTCACCGCGCTCGGCGTGGTGCGCGAGAAGGAGCTGGGCTCGATCACCAACTTCTACGTCACCCCGGTCACGCGCCTGGAATTTCTCATCGGCAAGCAGCTGCCCTACATCGCCCTGGGCATGGTCAACTTCGCCACCCTGGTGCTGCTGGCGGTGTTCGTCTTCGGCATCCCGATCAAGGGCAGCCTGCTCACCCTGGTGCTCGGCGCGCTGCTCTACGTCACCTGCGCCACCGGCCTGGGCCTGCTGATGTCGTCGGTGCTCAACAGCCAGATCGCGGCGATCTTCGGTACCGCCATCGCCACCCTGCTGCCGGCGGTGCAATTCTCCGGGCTGACCCACCCGGTGTCGGCGCTGGAGGGCGCCAGCGCCTTCTTCGGCCAGATCTACCCGACCAGTCACTTTCTGGTCATCAGCCGCGGGGTGTTCTCCAAGGCGCTGGGCATGGCCGATCTCTACGGGTACTTCATCCCCTTGCTGCTGGCGATCCCGCTGCTGACCCTGCTCAGCGTCGCCGGCCTGCGCAAGCAGGAAAAATGACATGCGCACACTCGGCAACGTCTTCCAGCTCGGCCTCAAGGAACTGCGCAGCCTGTACCGCGACCCGGCGCTGCTGGTGCTGATCGTCTACGCCTTCACCCTGGCCATCTACACCGCCGCCACCGCCTTGCCCGAAGCGCCGCACCGGGCCACCCTGGCGGTGGTCGACGAGGATCAGTCGCAGGCTTCGCAGCGCATCCTCAACGCCTTCCAGCTGCCCTACTTCCTGCCGCCGATCCCCATCGACCTGCGGCAGATGGACAGCGGCATGGACGCCGGTTTCTACACCTTCACCCTGAACATTCCGCCGGACTTCCAGGCCGACCTGCTGGCCGGGCGCACGCCGACCATCCAACTCAACGTCGACGCCACCCAGGTCAGCCAGGCGTTCACCGGCGCCGGGCACATCCAGCAGATCATCAACGACGAGGTCAGCGCCTTCGTCCAGCGCTACCGCGCCAATGCCGCGCTACCGGTGGAGGCGGTGGTGCGCACCGCCTTCAACCCCAACCTGACGCGCGCCTGGTTCGGCGCGGTGAACGAGGTGATCAACCAGATCACCATGCTCTCGATCATCCTCACCGGCGCCGCGCTGATCCGCGAACGCGAGCACGGCACCATCGAACACCTGCTGGTGATGCCGGTGACGCCGTTCGAGATCATGCTGGCCAAGGTCTGGGCGATGGGCCTGGTGGTGCTGCTGGCCTCGGCGTTCGCCCTGCGCGTGATCGTCGAGGGCTGGCTGCAGATCCCGATCCAGGGCTCGCTGCTGCTGTTCATGGGCGGCGCCGCGCTGCACCTGTTCGCCACCACCTCGATGGGCATTTTCTTCGGCACCGTGGCGCGCTCGATGCCGCAGCTGGGCCTGCTGATCATCCTCGTGCTGATGCCGCTGCAGATCCTTTCCGGCGGTATGACCCCACGCGAGAGCATGCCCGCGCTGGTGCAGCACATCATGCTGGCGGCGCCCACCACGCACTTCATCGAACTGGCCCAGGCGATCCTCTTCCGCGGCGCCGGCGTTTCGGTGATCTGGCCGCAGCTGCTGGCGCTGCTGGTGATCGGCGCGGTGTTCTTTCTCGGGGCGCTGTCGCGGCTGCGCAAGTCGTTGCGCTAGCGGCCGCCGCCGTTGCCTGCGCAGGCATAATCGCGCTTCACGCCACGTCAATGACTAACGCAACGGTGAGAATGTCGTCGGCAGGTACACTGTCGATTGCATCTGCCGCAACTGCGGGGTGGAGTTCTCCGGCGGCCAGGCACCCTCCGCCACCGAGCGGGTGCGCACGTCCAGGCGTTGTTCCAGGCTCGCATAAGGCCAGATATGCAGGATGCGCGGCAGCCTGCCGGAGGTGGCGTAGAACGCTCCGTAAATAGGCGAATAAGCCTCTGCCGTGCGCCGCCCGAGCGCTTGGCGCCAGCCATCCAAGGTGGGCGGCAGGCCATGAGCGATGAGTTCGTATTCGCGCAGTTCGTAGAACGGCCCATAGGTGCCGGGCGGCGGCAGCGAGAGGAAGGGGAATAGCCTGTAGTCGCCTACCTCCATCGTTTCCAGCCAGGCATCCACGCCGAAGGGGTCCGGGGTGAGCAGGTAGCGTTCACGCTCGACGTCCCGAACCACATCGTCGGGAAATCCGCGAAGCAGCGTCAGACGATTCAGCGTGCCGATTTCCGAATACCAGCAGCCGAGCAGGGTGACACCGGCGGTGCTGGCGGCCAAGGCGTCGCGCAGTGCCGGCTGGGCGACGCCCAGGCTTCCCGGGCGCAGGGTCAGTTGCAGCAGCTCGAAGGCGTTCATCGACCGATCTCCCGGGCCCGCAGCAACCAGTCGCCATCCAGCGCATCGATCCCGGCACAGCCCATCAGGTTGAGCGTCAGACGCAATTCGTCGGCGAGCAGATCGAGAGCCCGCCCCGCGCCGGCCTCGCCGGCCACCGCAACACCGTAGAGCGTGGCGCGACCGAGCAGCACCATGTCCGCGCCATGGGCCAGCGCCTTGACGATATCGCTGCCGCGGCGGATGCCGCTGTCGAGCAGCAGCGCAAGGCGCCCGCGGGCTACCGGCGCGATGGCCGCCACTGCTTCCAGGCTGGAGGGTGCGCCGTCCAATTGGCGGCCACCGTGATTGGTGATGACGATGCCATCCAGGCCCAGAGCGATGGCCCGCTCGGCGTCTGCCGGATGCAGCACCCCCTTGAGCAGTAGCCGGCCTTTCCACGCGTCGCGCAGGCGGGCCAGCTTCTCCCAGTCGAGCAGGGTGTCCATCTGCTGTGCCACGAATTGCATGGAACCCAGCGCGTTACGTTCGGATAGCGGGATGTACGGCGCCAGGTTGCCCATGATTGGCAACCCTTTCGGCCACATCACCCGGCGCAGCCAGCCCGGATGGCGCAGCACGTCGAGCTTATTGCGCAACGAGAGGCAGCGCGGCCGCGCGAAGTTGCGCCGGTCCCACTCCCGGTTGCCGAGCGTCGAGGCGTCGCTGGTCATCAGCAGGGTCGACACCCCCTGGCGTTCGGCGCGGGCGAGCAGGTCGGCCTGAATCTTCGGATCGCGCATCGGGTAGAGCTGGAACCACAGGTTGGCATCCGGCGCTGCCGCACGCACATTTTCCAGGGAGGCGTTGGAAACGGTACTCAGGCTGAACGGTAGGCCGCGCCGTGCGGCAGCGCGAGCCAGATGCAGATCCGCATCGGGAAACAGCATGGCGTTGTAACCGGTCGGAGCGATGCCGAACGGCAGCGGTGTTTCCTGGCCGAGTAAATGCCGACCGGTGGCCGGCGGGTGCGCCGGCACCAGGGTCCGTGACTGCAGCCCCCAGGCATCGAAGGCGGCGCGATTACGCCGCAGGGTCCATTCCTGCTCAGCACCGCCTTCCAGGTATTCCCAGGCGAAATATGGCAGGCGGCGACGGGCCGTGGCGGCCAGCTCGGCGATGCTGTGGTAGCGCTGCAGGTCGCCGCCGCAATAGTAGTTACGCATCTTCCATCCTTCCGACGGTCCGTGGGCCGCCGTTAAAAAAGCCCGGAAAGCGCTCCGGGCGAAGGGAGCAAAAACGGGGCCGAACGGCTTGCTCAGGCACACAACCTGGCGAGGTCGCTGCGCCTGAGCCCGCGCGCTTGCGCGCCGCCCGGAACCACGGCGCCGTGACGCGCCATGGGAAACACGAACCATCGAGTGCGCTATCGCGCTCCGACCGCCAGGTCGGAGCAAGCCCCAGCGCTTACCAGAAGTTCCAGGTGTAGGAGGTGATGAGGCGATTCTCGACGAAGTCGCTGCCGAAATTGTGCTGTTGCACGTGGTAGTTCTTCCATTCGAAAGCCAGGCCCTTGAGCGCGCCGTCCTGCAACACATAGCGCACGGCGATGTCACGCTCGTTCTCGGAACCGGTGGTGGCCCCCAGGTCGATGTCGGTTCCGCGAATGTAGCGGGTGTTGAAGGTCAGGCCCGGAATGCCCAGGTCGGCGAAATCATAGGCGTAGCCGATGCCCACCGAGCGCTCCTTCGGGCGCATGAACGGCTGGTTGGCCCAGTTCAGCAAGTAGAACTGCGGAATGTAACCGTTGGGAGTGGGAAACATGCTCTCGCCGTACATGCGCTGGTAGACCAGGCTCACCTTGTGGCCGCCCTTGGTCAGGGCGATGCCGGTGGACAGCGCGCGGTTGTCGATTTCGCCGTTGAGCGCGTCACCCTGCTCCTCGTTGTCGAACCAGCGCACGTCGGTACGCAGGCCGTAGCCGTTGCCCAGATCGGCGCGGTGCACCAAACCGAGATACTGCTGCCGGTAGATGTCGTTCATGACCGCGTGAAAGTAGCTGGCCTGCAGGCTCCGAGTGATGTCGTAGGTGGCGCCGGCGAAGTCCAGGCCATCGCTGTCGAGATCATCGGTGGAGCCGTATTTGTAGAATTTCTCGTGATCCGACGATTCCCGGGTCACCGCCGACCAGAAGCGGCCGCCGGTAAGGGTCAGGCCATCGATCTCCTTGGATTCGACTACCGCGCCCTGGTAGATGGTGTCCAACTGGCGGCTCGGATCATGGAAGGCGATGGGCAGCTGCGGACGCATGTCGCCGACCTTCAGCTCGGTCTTGGAGTATTTCATCTTCAAGGTCGCGCCCGCGCGGCTGTAGTTGTCCACCGCTTCGCCATCGCTGTCGAGCGGCAACGAACCATCGTTGCCCTGCGAGTCCATCACATAGGCGAACTGGGCGTTCAGGTCCAGGCCGAACTGGATCGGCGTGTCGGTGTAGCCGGAAGCGAACTGCAGGTCGAAGCCCTGCGACCAGTTGCCGATCCGCGACTCGGGCGCTCCGCTCTCGGTGAAATTGCGATGCAGGTAGTAGTTGCGCAGGTCGAGCTTCAGGTGGCTGTCGTCGACGAAATCGGCCTGGGCCGCGAGGGGGGCCCCCAGCGCCCCGAGGACGCAGGCGCCCCGGATGGCGCGCGCAAGCAAGGACTGATAGAACATGTGCCGCTCCTTTTCGTGTGCTGAGTTGGTGAGCAGTCCAAAGGTCCAAAGGTGGCAGTCGAAGGCGTGGCGCACTCTGGCGGTGCGCTCGACGCGAGAGCGGCAGGCTGAACCTTCCGCGCTGCCCGACTCGGCGGTCGGGTTCTGGTCATGGGGTTCAGCGGCTGGCCTTGGAGTCCTCGCAGAGCCGGTGGTAGGCGCGGTCGAAGTACACCAGCGCTTCGCGCGACGGCCCCTGGCGGATCTGCAGGACGTCGCAGTAGAAGATGTTGTGGGTCCCCACCTCGTGGATGTGGGCAATGCGGCAGTCGAAGTTGACCAGCGCCTCGTCCAGAGCAGGCGCGCCGCTTTGCAGGGCGGACCAGGCGTGCGAGGCGAAGCGCTCCTCGGTGCGCAGGTTACGATCGGCGAAGGTGCCGGAGACGACCTGGTGGTCGCCGGCCAGGACGTTCACGCAGAGCACGCCGTTGCTCTTGAAGTGCTCATTGGCGAAAGACGAACGGTTCATGCACACCAGCAGGGTGGGCGGGGTGTCGGTGACGGTGCACACCGCCGAGGCGGTGAAGCCGAAGCGACCGGCGGGGCCGTCGGTGGTGATCACCGTGACGGCGCCACCGAGCATGGCCATGGCATTGCGAAAATCGGTTACGGCAACCATGACGGGCCTCCTAGATATCCAGGACGAGGGTTTGCGACCGCGACCGCGAGCAACAGACCAGGATCTGGTCGCCGGCGGCCTTTTCTTCATCGGTCAGGTAGACGTCGCGGTGATCAGGCTCGCCTTCGAGCACGTCGCACAGGCAGGTGCCGCAAACGCCCTGCTCGCAGGATTTCTCCACCTTGATCCCGACGTCGGCGAGCGCATCGAGGATGCTCTGGCCCTGCGCGACCTGGACGGTCTTGCCGCTGCGCGCGGCGACCACCTCGAAGCCGGAGCCCGAGGCGTCCACCTCGACCTGGAAGTACTCGCGGTGGATCTGTTCATCCGGGTAGCCGCGCTGCGCGGCCTCGCCGATGATCCAGTCCATGAAGCCGGTGGGGCCGCAGGTATACAGGTGCACGCCCGGCTCGGCGCGGCCCAGTACGGCATCAGGATCGAGACGCTGCCCGGCCGCCTCGTCGTCAAAGTGGGTAAACACCCGCGAGGCGAAAGGCGAGGAGGCCAGCTCTTCGAGAAAGGCGCTGCGGCGGCGCGAGCGGCCGCAGTAGTGCAGCTCGAAATCGGCCCCACGGGCATGCAGCGCATAGGCCATGGCGATCATCGGGGTGATGCCGATGCCGCCGCCGACGAGGATCGAGCGCCTGGCCTCGGGCGCCAGCGGAAACAGGTTGCGTGGCGCGCCGATGATCACCTCGGCGCCTTCCAGCAGGGTCTCGTGAACGGCGTTCGAGCCGCCGCGCGAGGCCGGGTCCTTGAGCACGCCGAGGCGGTAGACGGCACGCTCGGCCGGGTCGCCGCACAGCGAGTACTGGCGCACCAGGCCGGGGGCGACGTGCAGGTCCACGTGGGCGCCGGCCTCGAAGGTCGGCAAACCGCTGCCGTCGGCAGGAATCAGGTCGAGCACGACGACGTCGTCGCCCTGCAACTGGCGCTTGTGCACCACGACCTTCACAAGTTGTTCAGTCATCGGGTCACCCCGTCCTACGTCAAAGGTTGTCGCGCGGCCCGAGGGCTCAGCGCAGGTACAGGCCGCCGTTCACGTCCCAGGTCGCGCCGGTGGCGAAATAGGCCTCCGGGCGCGCCAGCTGCACCACCAGGTCGCCGATGAAGTCGGCATCGCCCAGGCGCTTCACCGGGATGTTCTGGATCAGCGATTCCAGCCGGTCCGCCGGCACCACCGCATGCACCATGGGCGAGTCGATCGGGCCGGGCGCGATGGCATTGACCGTCACCCCGCTGGCCGCCAGCTCGCGGGCGAAGATCTTGGTCAGGGTGACGATGGCGCCCTTGGAGGCGGCGTAGTGCGCACCGGTGGAGGTACCGCCGTTCTGCCCGGCCAGCGAGGCCAGGTTGACGATGCGTCCGTAGCCGTTGGCGGCCATGTGCGCGCCTAGCACCTGGCAGCCAACGAAGGTGCCACGGGTGTTGGTCAGCAGCACTCGGTCGAACTCCTCCGGAGAGATCTGCATGACCGGCGTTGCCAGGGTCATGGCGGCGTTGTTGACGGCCACGTGCAGCGCGCCGAAACGCGCCAGGGTGGCGGCCAGCGCGGCCTCGAAGTCGGCCTTCGACGCGACGTCGAGCTTCACCGCCAGGACGCGCTCGCCACTCGGGTCGAGCTCGGCAGCGGCAGCCTGGGCGCCCACCAGCGAGAGGTCGCTGACGACGACGGCGTAGCCGGCGGCGAACAGCCGGCCGGCGATGGCGTTGCCCAGCCCCTGGGCCGCGCCGGTGACCAGTGCGATCTGGCTCATGGCGACCTCAGAGGATGTAGCCGATGCCGGCCAGGGCATCGTCGGAGTTGATCAGGCGGATCAGCTTGCGCTGGATCCTGAAGCCGTCGCCGGCACGCTCCAGCTCGTACACGATGTCCGCGCTGTAGTGCTTGAGGGCGTCCTTGCGGAATTCGCGCAGGTTCTGGGCGCAGCGCACGGTGACGTACTCGGCGTCCTCGTAGAGCACGCGAAAACGCGACAGGGTGCGCACCGTACGCGGCACCGGGGTGGTGGAGATGGACTCGCCGCCGGTCAGGCGCACCACGCGCTTCTCGCGCATGTGGGCGTCGTCGTAGGCGTAGTTGAGGCTGTTCTCGAAATCCTCTTCGGTGGGGTTGATGGGGATCACGTAGACCCCTTTCTCGCTCCACAGCGACAGCCAGGCATCGTATTCGCCGTGGTCGAGCATGTCGCCTTCCTGCCAGATGAAGGCGGTGACTTGCTGAAGCAGTTGCAGGTTCATCGAAGCACTCTCCGGTCGGTCAGGCCGACATCATCTTTTTCCACTGCTGGTAGGCGGCGCGCATGCCGGTCTCGGCCGAGACGTCGCTGACGCGGCCGTCCTCGGTCGGTTTCTCGCCGGGCAGGCCGCGGTTGAGCAGGATCCACAGGTCCTCGCCGGCATGGCTGCCCTTCTGCACGCGCTCCCAGGCTTCGGAATCGTCCGGGGTGCCGAAGCCCATGGGCCCCTGGAAGTGCTCGTGCAGGCGCAGGCGGTAGCGGTTGGCCACGGCCGGGCCGCCGTCCATGGTGATCACGGCGTGATGGATCTCGGTCTCGTTCACCGAAATCGGCTGCAGCACGCGGAAGAACGCCATCGAGCAGGCGACGTTGGGGAACAGATTGAGGTTGAAGCCCGAACCACCGACGGCGCGGACGATGCGGCGCACCTGCATCTCTTCGATGCCCTCGTCACGCAGCGCCTGGGCCAGTTCCTCGAAGCGCGCGGGGATCGGCTTGTCCAGGTCGGCTTCCAGGTCGACCAGCTCGGGGATCATCACCATCACGCTGTGGCCGTTGCCCAGGTCCTCGACGTAGCCGGGACCTTCGACGAAATCGAGCATGTCCAGGGTCTGCTGGTCGACCGAGGACAGGAACGACTTGTGCACCAGCGGGAAGTGATAGGCGTCGGTGGTGTTCTCCAGCTGGATCTTCCAGTTGCCGGGGAAGCGGAAGCGGTGCTCGCCGGGCACCTTGATGCCATAGCCGGCCCCCTGCTTCATGAACAGGTCCATCCATTTCTTCGCCGGGCCGAGGAAGTCCACCAGCGGCTCGATGTCGTCCTTGAAGGTGGCGAACAGCATGCCGGCGTAGGCCTCCACGCGCAGCGAAACCAGCGGGAACTCGCCCTTGTCCAGGCATTCGCCGTAGCTCTCCGGATGCGGTACGCCGCGCAGCGAGCCGTCCAGGGCGTAGCTCCAGCCGTGGTAGGGGCAGACGAAGCTGCTGGTCTTGCCCTTCTTGTGCTCGCAGACGGTGGCGCCGCGGTGGCGGCAGCGGTTGAGCAGCACGTGCACCTGCTTCTTGCGGTCGCGCACGACGATCACCGGCTGCTTGCCGATGTAGGTGCTCTTGTAGCTGCCGGCATCGGGTATTTCGCTTTCATGGGCCACCCAGACCCAGGTGCTGTAGAAGATCCTCTGCATCTCTTCATCGAAGATCTGCGGGTCGGTGTACAGGGAAGTGTGCACACGGTCCGGCTGGACCAGCTCGGCAGGCGAGCTCTCCAGCGTCACGGTTTCGATCAGCTTGTTCACGGTCACTCCTCGTCGGCGTTCGCGCGCCGACACGTGGATGGGGGTTGATTCACTGGCCCGGGCGTCCGGGCACCGGCAGCTCGGCATCGTCGTTCCATGCGCTCACCGGGCGTCCGAAGAGGTTCTCGGTCTGGAAGTGCGCCATCCGCCAGGCGCCGTCCTCGACCACGAAGCGCACCGTCAGGCGCGCCGCGTTCAGGTGCGAGCCACCGTCGGCGAAGGTCGAGCTCTGCAGCATCACCCAGTTGCCGGTGGCGCCGCCGGCGTCCACCTCGATCAGCTCCGAGGCGAGGAAATGCACGTTCAGGGCGAAGTGCGCCGGCGTCTTCATGTAGCCGGCGAACATGGCGCGGATCGCCGCGCGACCGCGGTAGCCGCCGAAGCTCCTGGCGTACTTCGCGCCCTTGCCTTCCCACACGGCGTCGACGGTGAACAGTTCGGCCAACTCGTCCAGCGGGGTGTTCGCATCCAGCGCGTCGCACAGCACCATGTAGCGATTCATGCAGGTGCGCGCCGCGTGCTCGGCCTGGAAACGCGCGAGCTGCGCTTCCAGTTCGGCGATTCGGACTTCATTGCTCATGCCGGTCACGCGCGCTGGATGATGAGTTCGCGACCCACGCGGGCCTCGACCTTGGCGTAGCGCCACAGCTTGTACGGGCCATCGCCCACCGGCGTGCTACGGAACAGGTTGCAGGCGGCATGCACGGTCTCGATGTCCGGCACGTCGGCGAGCAGGTAGGTGGTCCAGGGCCAGCCATCGGACGGGCCGACCATGCTCTGGTCGTCGTCCATGTTGCCCAGCACGGCGACGCCGGGCAGGTCGTGGATGCCGTTCCACATCTGGCTGAACGCCGCCCAGACCTCGAGCTGCTCCTCGCGCGGGGCGTCGAAGAAGTTCTGGTTGATGCCCATGCAGAACAGCACGCGCAGCGGTCTTTTCTCGCTCATGTCTCGCTCCTGTCAGAGGTAGCCGGGCAAGGGTTTCTTGCCGAAGAACACCGCACCGGCGTTCTGGAAGGTGATGTCGCCCATGAAGGCGTGCTGGGTGACGACCTGGGCGTCGTTGACGCAGCGCGCCAGGGGATGATCGTTGTAGACGCCGGTCATGCCGCTGAGCATCTGCGCCGTACGCGCCACGTCGGCGGCGACGCGGGTGGCATGGGTCGAGGACAGGCGCAGCAGATTGATCGTCTGCACCGGCACTGGGTCGCCCGCCAGCACGTGCGCCCAGGCCTCATCGATGGCCTCGTAGAAGAAGCAGCGCGCAGCGCGCAGGGAGGCCTCGGCCCGCGCCACGTCGGTCTGCGTCAGCGGGCGATCGCCGAGCCCGGGCGCGCCGGTCACCGAAACGCGATCGCCGGCCATGGCGTAAAGCTCGTCGAGCGCGGCGCGGGCGACACCCAGACCGACCACCGAGAGCACCTGGGTCGCGAAGGACAGCGACGGATAGCGGAAGAACGGCTCGTCGAGGTTCGGCTTGCCGCCACGCACGAAGGTCCATTCCTCCGGGACCAGCACGTCCTCGATCACCAGATCGTGGCTACCGGTGCCGAGCAGGCCGACGGTGTCCCAGGTTTCCTCGATGCTCGCCTTTTTCTGCGGCATGACTGCCAGACGCGGGAGGTCGAGCTTGTCGCCGTTCTTCGGTGCGATGCCGACGCCGACCAGTTGGGCGCCCATGCAGCCGCTGGAATATTTCCAGCGGCCGTTGACCCTGAAGCCGCCTTCGACCTGCTCGGCCGGCTGCGGCGGGAAGATGCCACCAGCGAAAACCACGTCCGGGCCATCGGCATAGACCTTGGCGATGGTGTCCGGTGGCAGGGAGGCCAGGTACACCGGGCTCATGCCGAAGCTCGCCACCCAGCCGGCGGAGCCGTCGGCGTGGGACAGCGCCTCGACCATCTCGCAGAACTCGCGAGGACTGCGTTCGTCGCCGCCGAAGCGGCGCGGCACCAGAGCGCGATACACGCCCAGCGCGCGGAAACGCTCGATGATGTCCTGAGGAATGTGCCGCAGGCGATCGAACTCGCCGGTACGGGCGCGCTGGCGGATGTTGTCGAGCAGGATCAGAAAATCCGGGCTCGAGGTGAGGGCGGCGGGCTCGCGAGTAGCCGCGTTCAGCGAAGTCATATCAGGCTCCACAATCGCTCGGGTTGGAATACAGGCGTCGCAGCAGCTCGCCGGCGACTGCCAGGAGCAGTTCGTCGGCGCCCTTGGCGGCAATCAGTTGCAGGCCCACCGGCAGGCCGTCGGCACTGGTGAAGGGCAGCGTCAGCGCCGGGTGGCCGGACAGGTTGAACGGCCGCACGAAGGCGGTCATGCCGAGCACCGCACGGGTGTCGGCGGCGTCTTCGATGCGCAGCGGGTAATCGGGCATCGTCGGCAGCACCAGTACGTCGAAGCGCTGCAGGGCGGCGTCCACTTCGGCCGTGAAGGCCGCGCGTACCGCCTCGGCGTCGGTCAACGCGGCATCGCCGGTCAGTGCGGCGGCACGCAGGCGGCCAGCGACATCGGGCGCGACCCGGCCGCCTTCGACCAGCGCGGCGCAGGCGTTCCAGGTCTCCCGGTTGATGACCACCATGCCGGCTTCATAGGCCGCGGTCATCTGTATCAGGGGGGCTTCGCCGAGCCGCAGGCCGCTGGCCTCGAGCACGTGCCGCAGGGTGCGCTCGACGCCTTCGGTGGCAGTCACCGGAACGACGCCGAGGGTCGGCGCCTGCACCTTGGGCAACGCGCCGAAACCGGGATCGATCAGGCGCATGGCCCGCTCCAGCATCGGCAGGGTGGCGGCGAAGGGACCGACGCAGTCCAGCGAGCTCTGCGCCGGCATCACACCGCGCCGGCTGATCCGGCCGAAGGTGGGCTTCAAACCGAACACGCCACAGCAGCAGGCGGGGATGCGTACCGAGCCACCGGTGTCGGTGCCCAGCGAGAAGTCGCACAGCCCGGCGGCCACGGCCGCGGCGGAGCCGCTGGAGGAACCACCCGGGATGCGTCCCGGAAAGTGCGGATTGGGCGCGGTCCCGAAGGCATGATTGATGCCGGTGGTGCCGAAGGCCAGCTCGTGCAGCACGGTCTTGCCGGTCAGGCGAGCGCCATTGCTCAACAGGGCTTCCACCACCTCGGCGTGGCGTTCGGCCGGGGCTGCAGCGGCCAGCGCAAGACTGGACGCACGGGTGGGATGGCCGGCGACGTCGATGGTGTCCTTCACCATCACACGCAGCCCGTTGCCTCCCAAGCTCAGTTGTTCGACGACGATCGTCACGGCACGGTCCTCTATTACGCTCGCCGCGACGACAGGTCGCAGCGATTTGCTAAATAGAAATTCGCGCCAATTACGTGAAATGTCAATTGAATTATGAAAAGAAAATTCGCTATAAATCAGTGCGTTAAGGCTGGTAAATGCACGAATTCAGTGCATTTTTTCGAGCCGAATCCGGCCTGGGCCCGACAGCCTCACGATGAGATTTTATTGATTTAAATCATGATGTTATGTTCATACATGTGCTTGCAGAGGAGTCTTTATATGACTTTCAAGTCAGTTATCTGTGCCTTCACCGGGCTAGACCATGAAAAAAATTTCACCTGCCGTTTAGGCTGAAGAAATGCCATTTTCAAACAGCTAAAAAATCCTGCCTAAACATGAAAATTCCAGTTCTTTTTCCGCTTTAAATCATTGTTTTTCCTGGGCTCGAGGCGCGCCTTGGCAAAAGGTCGAGAAGACGCCTGAACGATCGACCGCCGACCTCGCCGGGGAGATCCTGGAACCCTGGCGAGCAGAGCACAGCGATGGTGCAGGCGTTCAGCTGGCATACAACCTGCAATTCCCTCGCTGCGACCGAGGATGGCGATCGCCTTGTCGACGACGCCCCCGGCCAGCCTCGATTACTGCACGGAACGCACTTTCGCGAGCCGTTCACGAGCCGTAGAAGCCTTGCATCTGGAGAACGACATGCTGCTGAAGAAAGCTGCGCCATTCCTGCTATCGAGCGTACTGGGCCTGTCTCAGGCGCTGCCGGGCACCGCCCTGGCGGATGTGAAGATCGGCGTCATCACCTCCTCCACTGGCCCGATCGCCCTGGTCGGCATCCCGCAGAAGAACAGCGTCGCGCTGATGCCTACCGAGATCGGTGGACAGAAGGTGCGCTACATCCACTTCGACGACGGCAGCGACCCGACCGCCTCGGTGAAGGCCTTCAAGAAGCTCATCGACGAGGAACGCGTGGATGCGATCATCGGGCCGAGCGGGTCGCCCAACGCCATGGGCGTGATCCAGTTCGCCGCCGAGTCCGGGACCCCGATGCTCGCCCCCACCGGCAGCGCCGCCGTGGTGCTGCCGATGACCGAGCAGAAGAAGTGGGTGTTCAAGACCACCCAGAACGACGACCTGATCGCCGAGGCGCTGGTCGAACATATGGTCAAGACCGGCGTGAAGACCCTGGGCTTCCTCGGTACCGCCGACCCCTACGGTGAGAATTGGGCCAAGGTGATGGCCGCGCTGGCCGAGCGGCACGGCATCAAGATCACGGCCAACGAGCGCTTCCAGCGCCAGGACACGTCCATGACCGGCCAGGGCCTGAAGGTGCTGATGGCCAAGCCCGACGCCGTGCTCATCGCCGCCCCCGGCAGCTCCTCGGTGATGCCGCAGACCACCCTCGCCGACCAGGGCTACAAGGGCCAGATCTACCAGACCCACGGCGCGGCGCTGGATCCCTTCCTCAAGCTTGGCGGAAAGAAGGTCGAAGGCACCATCCTCGCTGCCAGCCTGATGCTGGTAATCGACGAGGTGGACGACAGCCACCCTTCCAAGGCCATCGCCGCCGACTACATCGATCGCTACAAAGAAAGGTATGGGGAGGCACCGGCCACCTTCGGCGCCAACGTCTACGACGCCGGGTTGCTGCTGGAACGAGCCATCCCGGAGGCCGAGAAGACCGCCCAGCCAGGTACTGCGGCGTTCCGCGCGGCACTGCGCGATGCCCTGGAAAAGACCGAGGAGCTGGCCGCCACCCAGGGCGTCTACAACATGACTCCCGAAGATCACAGCGGCTTCGATGAGCGCGGCCGCGAGCTGATCACCGTCAAGAACGGCCAGTGGGCTCTGCTCAAGGACTGAAGATCGGCCACGAGGCACGAGTCCGCTCCACTACCGGCACCTCCATCGCGGGCAGAAGAGCCAGATCGCGACAGGGTGCCGGCTCGAGTGGCATGTGTAACCCGGTCGGTGCCGTGTAGCCCACCTGGCGATATCCCGCAGGCGTGACCGCAATTCGAGGCCGAGCCTGCCAGTGTTTTCCAGCGCCATGCTCGCTGGGCCGTGGCGCCTGGCCGGGCATCGCCCGGAAAGCCCCTCGGCGGTCGCCTTTTCGCGACGGACAGAGCCCGAACGGCAATGGCGCGCCGATCAGGCGATACGACTTTTACTGCTCCAGGAAGACCCTTCTAGATGAATTTCCAAATAGCCATGTTGCTCGGCCAGGACGGCGTGACCAACGGTGCGATCTACGCATTGCTGGCGCTCTCCATCCTGCTGGTGTTCACCGTGACCCGGATCCTGCTGATCCCGCTCGGCGAGTTCGTGACCTTCGGCGCCCTGACCATGGCCGCGCTGCAGGCCGGTGAGCCGACCCGGCTGGTCTGGCTGCTGCTGGTCCTGACCCTGGTCGACTGCGCGCTGGACCTGCTCGGCGCCTTTCGTTCGGCCCACGGCTTGCGTCTGCCCAAATGGGTCCCGTTCAAGCTCGGCTATGCGCTCCTCCTGCTGCTGCTGATCAACAATCTGCAGCTGGCCGAACTGCCGATGGCCATGCAGGCGGTCCTCACCCTGGCCCTTGTGGTGCCGCTCGGGCCGCAGATGTACCGCTTGTTCTTCCAGCCGATCGCCGCCGCCCACTCGCTGGTGCTGCTGATCGTATCGATCGCCGTGCACGTGGCCATGGTCGGTGTCGGCCTGCTGCTGTTCGGTCCGGAAGGCGCCCGCACCCAGCCGTTCTCCGAGGCCGGCCTGGCGCTCGGCCCGGTCGTGCTGAACAGCCAGACCCTGTGGGTGATCGTCGTCTCGCTGGGACTGATCGTCGCGCTGTTCCTGTTCTTCGAACGCAGCCTCTACGGCAAGGCGCTGCGCGCCACCGCGGTCAACCGCATGGGCGCCCGCCTGATGGGCATCTCCCCGACCCTCGCCGGCAAGGCCACCTTCGCCCTCGCCAGCCTCATCGGCGCACTGTCCGGCATTCTCATCGCGCCCATCACCACGCTGTACTTCGACTCCGGTTTCATCATCAGCCTCAAGGGCTTCGTCGGCGCGATCATCGGCGGCCTGGCCAGTTATCCGGTCGCCGCGCTTGGCGCGCTGGCTGTCGGCCTGGTGGAAGCCTTCTCGATGTTCTGGGCCAGCAACTACAAAGAGGTCATCGTGTTCACCCTGATCATTCCCTTCCTGCTCTGGCGCTCGCTCACCAGCCGTCACGTGGAGGAGGAAGAATGAAACCCCGTTACCTCGTCCTCGCCCTGGTGATCCTGCTCGGCCTGGCGCCGCTGGTGCTGCCGTCCTTCCAGGTCACGCTGCTCAACTACATCGGCCTCTATACCCTGGTGGTGCTCGGCCTCGTCCTGCTTACCGGCGTCGGCGGCATGACCAGCTTCGGCCAGGCCGCCTTCGTCGGCCTGGGCGCCTATACCAGCGCCTACCTGACCACCACCGAGCAACTGCCCGGCTGGCTGGCCTGGGCCGGGAGCTCGCCCTGGCTGGCACTGCTGATCGGCATCCTGCTCACCGCCAGCGTGGCGCTGTTGCTCGGCGCGCTGACCCTGAAGCTGTCCGGGCACTACCTGCCGCTCGGCACCATCGCCTGGGGCATCTCGCTCTACTACCTGTTCGGCACGCTCGACGGGCTGGGTGGACAGAGCGGCGTGCCCGACCTGCCGCCGATCACCCTGTTCGGCCTCGCGCTCGACAAGGGCAACAAGATCTTCTACCTGATCTGGGCATTGCTGCTGCTCGCCATCCTGATCACCCAGAACCTGCTGAACTCTCGCGAGGGTCGCGCGATCCGCGCGCTCAAGGGCGGCCAGGTGATGGCCGAGTCGATGGGCGTGAACACCTTCCGCTCGAAGATGGTGATCTTTCTCATCGCCGCCCTGTTCGCCGCGCTCTCCGGCTGGCTCTACGCGCATACCCAGCGCTTCGTGAACCCCACCCCGTTCGGCCTGCACATGGGCATCGACTACCTGTTCATGGCGCTGATCGGCGGCGTCGGCAGCGTCTGGGGCGCACTGCTCGGCGCCGGCATCCTCACCATGCTCAAGCAGTGGCTGCAGGACTGGCTGCCCGCCCTGCTCGGCAGCCAGGGCAACTACGAGATCATCGTCTTCGGCCTGCTCATCGTGCTGCTCATGCAGCGCGCCCCGGGCGGTCTGTGGCCGATCCTGGTCCGCCTGGTGCCGGCGCGCCACCGACCGCGCACCCAGGCGCCAGCGGCCGACGCCCGACCCGGCGAATTGCCGCGGCGCGAACTGCCGGAGAAAGGCACGCTGATCCTGGAGGCGCGCGAGGTGACCAGGCGCTTCGGCGGCCTGGTGGCCAACGACCGGATGAACCTGTCGGTGCACGCCGGCGAGATTCTCGCCCTGATCGGTCCCAACGGCGCCGGCAAGAGCACCATGTTCAACCAGCTCTCCGGGGTCGACGTGCCCAGCGACGGCGAGGTGCGCTTTCTCGGCGAGAAGATCAACGGCGTGCCGTCCCGGCGCATCGCCCGCATGGGCATGAGCCGCACCTTCCAGCACGTCAAGCTGCTGCCGACCATGAGCGTGCTGGAAAACGTCGCCATCGGCGCCCACCTGCGCGGCAGCAAGGGCGTAGTCCCGGCCACTCTGCATCTGGAGCGCGCCGAGGAAGCCGACCTGCTCAACGAGGCCCGCCGTCAGCTCGACCGCGTGGGCCTGGGCGACTACCTGTACGAGGAAGCCGGCAGCCTGGCGCTCGGTCAGCAACGCATCCTGGAAATCGCCCGGGCACTGTGCGCCGACCCCTGCCTGCTGCTGCTCGACGAGCCGGCCGCCGGCCTGCGCCACAAGGAGAAGCAGGCCCTGGCCGAGCTGCTGCGCAAGCTGCGCGGCGAAGGCATGGCAATCCTGCTGGTGGAGCACGACATGGACTTCGTGATGGGGCTGGTCGATCGCGTGGTGGTGATGGAGTTCGGCCAGAAGATCGCCGAGGGGCTGCCCGAAGACATTCAGAAGAACCCGGCCGTACTCGAGGCCTATCTGGGCGGAGCGGAATGATGAACAGCAACGACCAACGCAACACCCTGCTCGAAGTGAAGGACCTGTGCGTCGCCTACGGCAAGGTGGAAGCCCTGAGCAACGCCAGCCTGCGCGTCGGCGAAGGCCAGATCGTCACCGTGATCGGCCCCAACGGCGCCGGCAAGACCACCCTGCTCTCGGCCATCATGGGCGTGCTCGGCTCCAAGGGACAGGTGCGTTTCGACGGCACCCTGGAAGCGGTACCTGAAGTAGAGGTGCTGGTGGGGCGCGGGCTCGGCCTGGTCCCGGAGAAGCGCGAGCTGTTCGGCAGCATGAGCGTGGAGGACAACCTCAGGCTCGGCGGCTTCATGCGCTACCGGCGCGGCGACGCCTACCTGGACGGCACTCTGGCCGAGATCTACAGCCTGTTCCCGCGCCTGTTCGAACGCCGCAAGCAGCTGGCCGCCACGCTCTCCGGCGGTGAACGGCAGATGCTCGCGGTGGGCCGTGCGCTGATGGCCAAACCCAAGCTGCTGATGCTCGACGAACCCAGCCTGGGCCTGGCGCCGCTGATCACCCGCGAGATCTTCCGCATCATCGCCGACCTGCGCCGTCAGGGCGTATCGATTCTGCTGGTGGAACAGAACGCGCGCGCCGCGTTGCGCGTGGCCGACTACGCCTATGTGCTGGAAACGGGACAGATCGCCATGCAGGGGCCGGCCCGTGAGCTGGCCGACGACTCGCGGGTGATCGAGGCCTACCTGGGGCTCGCCAGCAAGCACCAGGAAATGCTCGCCACCTGACGCCTCCCCGCGCCCGGAACCAACCGGGCGCCCCCTATTCAGCGAGAGAAATACGATGTCATCCCTGACTCCTCCACGCGTCTGTATCGTCGGCGCCGGCGCCATCGGCTGCACCCTGGCGGCGCGCCTNGCCGCCAGCGGCCAGCCGGTCAGCCTGCTGGCGCGCGGCGAGACCCTGGCGGCCATCCGCGCCAACGGCGTGCGCCTGCACGATCTGGACGGCGAACACGCCGTGCGCGTCGAGGCCAGTGACAGTTGCGCCGACCTCGGCGAACAGGACCTGGTCTTCCTCTGTACCAAGGCACCAGCCCTGGCCGATCTGCTGCCGACTCTCGGCCCCCTGATCGGTGCGCAGACTGTGCTCGTCCCGGTGGTCAACGGCGTGCCCTGGTGGTATTTCCACGGCGAGACCGGCCGCTTCGCCAATCACCGTGTGAAATCCGTGGACCCGGACGGCCGTCTGGCCGGTGCCCTGGACATGGGCCGCCTGCTCGGCTGCGTGGTGTTCATCACCGCCCAGGTCGAAGCGCCCGGCGTGGTACGTTCGAATAACCCGCACCTGATCATCCTCGGCGAGCCGACCAACCGCCTCAGCCAGCGCCTGGAAAGGGTCCGCGCGCTGATCGAGGCCGCCGGCATCGAGGCCCGCGCCACCGAGCGCATCCGCGACCAACTGTGGACAAAGATCCTCGCCAACCTGACGTCCAACCCGCTGTCGGTGGTTACCGGGGCGACCCTGGAGCAGCTCTACGGCGACCCCGAACTGAAATCGCTGGTCGGCAAGATTCTTCAGGAGGGCCTGCTCACCGCCGCAGCCTACGGCGCACGCATCGGCTTCGACCCACAGACCTTCATGGAACTCGGCGCCGGCATGGGCGCGGTGCGCACATCCATGCTGCAGGACTATGAACAGGGCCGCCCGCTGGAGCTGGCAGCGATCGGCGACGCGGTCGTCGAGCTCGCCGGCTACCAGGGCCTGAGCATGCCTGCCACCCGGGACATCCTTTCGCTCGCACGCTTTCTCACCCACCACCGCCCTGGCGCCGGCGATCGCCAGAGCACACCTGCGCGCGCCGCCCTCATGCCTGACGGCACGTCGTACCCAGCCCCCTGATCAACGGAGGAACCCACATGAAGACCCTGCTCACCCGGAAAATCGAGGCACCCTGCGCCTGGCGCGGCGAAGACCTGGCCCATGACCAGTCCTGGATTCATCACCTTTCCCCGAAAACCCTGGCGGCTCTGGACAAGGCACTGGCGCAGGTGTGCGAAAAAGGCCTGAAGGCCCCCAACTTCACCCGCGAGGATTTCCCTGTGCCAGCGCTGGCCGAGGAAATCCGCGGCTTCGCCGAGGCGCTCGAGAACGGCCGGGGCTTCCTGCTGCTGCGCGGCCTGCCGGCCGACCGTTACAGCGAGGAGGAAATGGCCATCATCT
This sequence comes from Pseudomonas lopnurensis, assembly GCF_015070855.1. GTDB lineage: Bacteria > Pseudomonadota > Gammaproteobacteria > Pseudomonadales > Pseudomonadaceae > Stutzerimonas > Stutzerimonas lopnurensis. The sequence continues at coordinate 100,801 of NZ_JADDIX010000033.1, read as the reverse complement.
ATTACGGCCTCGGGCTGCATATGGGCCAGCCGGTGACCCAGAATCCACGTGCCGAACTGCTCGGCATCGTCACCGCGGTCGGCGATCCCGGGCAGAAGACCACCCGCGTCTACGAGACCAATTCGTACCTGCCCTATCACACCGACCTGTCCGACGTGGTCGGCCTGCTCTCCATCCGCAAGGCCAGGGAAGGCGGGCTGAGCAGCCTGGTCAGCGCCGCCACCGTGTACAACGAGATCCTCGAAAAGAATCCCCACTACCTGGCCCTGCTCTATCGCCCGCTGTACTTCGCGCACCTGGGCGACGACCTGCCGGTGCCCTCGCCGGTCTTCAGCTACCACGAGGGCAAGCTGAGCTGTCGTTACCTGCGCGCCTACATCGAGCTGGGCCACGAGCTGAGCAACGTCAGGCTCTCCGAAGTGGAGATCGAGGCCCTGGACCTGATCGATTCGATCATCCACGACCCCGCCGTGCGCCTGGACATGATGCTCGAGCCGGGGGACATGCAGTTCGCCAACAACTATGCCGTGATGCACTCGCGCACCCGTTTCGAGGACTACGACGAGCCCGAGCGCAAACGCCGCCTGTTGCGTCTGTGGCTGAAGATGCCCAACGCCCGCACCCTGGCCCCGGAGTTTCCCGGCCGCAACGGCTTCCACGACCACGTCCACCTGGCCGCCAGCGCCTGAGCCGGCCCCTGCACGCATCCCCGCGGAACGCGTCCGTCCCAACCAGACCAGAGACACTGCCATGAACGCCATGACCGACATCACCCAACCCAGCCACTGCAGCGATGAAGAATGGGCGCTGCGGGTCCAGCTCGCCTATTGCTACCACCTGGTGGACTTCTTCGGCTGGACCGAAACCATCTTCAACCACATCTCGGCCCGCCTGCCCGGCCCGGCCCACCACTACCTGGTCAATCCGTTCGGGCTCAACTACACCGAGGTCACACCGGCCAACCTGCTGAAGGTCGATCTGCAGGGCCACAAGCTGGAAGAGTCCCCGTTCGACGCCAATCCTGCCGGCTTTGCCCTGCACAGCGCGGTGCACGGCGCCCGGGACGACATCCACTGCCTGATCCATACCCACACCACGCCGATCTCCGCGGTGGTGCAGAAGAAACGCGCCTTCAGCCATGACGACTTCTACGGCGCACAGCTCTACGGGCGCATCGGTTACCACACCTTCGAAGGCATCACGCTGTTCGACGACGAGAAGAAACGCATGATCGCCAGCCTCGGCGACAAGCACATTCTGGTGCTGCGCAACCACGGGATCGCGGTGGGCGAGAGCAGCATCGAAAAAGCCTTCTTCCTGCTCTGGACGGTGCAGCGCGCTGCCGAGAACCAGGTCGCCGCTGGCGCCCTGGGCGGCGAAGACAACCTGCTCGAGCCGGGTATCGCCGAGCGCTGTGCGCACCTGACCGCCATGCTGATCCGCGAGAGCGGCTTCGCCACCAAGTTCTTCGACGCCATGGTGCGCAAGCTGACCGCCGAGCGCGGCCGGCCCTTCTGACCCGACGGCCGGCCCGTTCGACGGAGCCGGCGCCCCAGCCCAGCCAGGAGCCACCTGATGAGCGTCACCGCCCGTCCCTTGGATGCATTCACCGAACCACCGATCTCGCGCCTCGACCCACGGGGCGTACTGCTGAACTGCAACCCGGCTTACCTCGCCATGTGCGGACGCGCCGAAGCGGAACTGGTCGGTCAACCCCACGAGACCATCAACGACCCGCAGATGCCCGTGGCGGTTCTCGCCGCCATGTGGCGGGCAGTGCAGGCCGGCCGCCCATGGGTCGGGCCTATGCGAATTCGCCGCAAGGACGGCATGTCCGTCTGGTACCGGCTGTATGTGATGCCGCTGTTCGACGATGACCGTCTCTGCGCACTCGGAACCGTCTACCTGCCCATCGACGAACGCAGCCGCCAGCGTGCCGATACGCTCTATGCGCGCCTGCATCGCGGCGCCTCGCCCTGGTCCCTGCGACAGCGTCTGAATGCGGCCCTGCAGACGCAAGGTGCCCTGCTGCTGCCGGGCCTGGGCCTGGGTGCGGCCGTCGCCTTCGGTCCAGTCGACGCCTCCACCGGCCTGGGTCTGCTGGCCCTGCTCGGCGCGGCTGCATGGCTGACCGGGTGGCGCAACCGGCGGCGGACTTCCGCGCTGCTGGAGATGCACCCCGAGGCCTACAGCGACGCGCTGTTCGCCCCGCTGCATGCCGCGCAGCCGGACCTCGCACCGCTGGCCATGGCCCTCGACAGCCAGCGGGCGCGCATGAGCACGGTGATGGCACGCATCTGCATCAATGGCGAGGTGCTGTTGCGCCAGGCGAACACGGCCGCCGAGGTAGTGGAAACTTCCGCCGGCCACCTCGACCGCCAAGTGCGGGAGACCGAGCAGACCGCCGCGGCAGTGAACCAGATGAGCGCAACCATCCAGGAGCTCTCACGCAATCTGCAGGACACCGCCCAGGCCGCGCAGACCGCCGACGAACTGGCCCGCGAGGGCGGTCGACTGTCCACCGACAGCCAGGCCTCGATGGTTGACATGCGTGCCGCCGTGGACGACATCGGCACCGCCGTCGGTCGCCTGGCCACCGCGGTCGAGTCCATCGGCAGCATCGCCGGAGTCATTCAGGGCATTGCCGAACAGACCAACCTGCTGGCCCTCAACGCCGCGATCGAGGCGGCACGCGCCGGCGAATCCGGCCGGGGCTTCGCGGTGGTCGCCGACGAGGTACGCAATCTCGCTTCGCGTACCAGCGAATCCACCCGCGAGATCCAGCGTTCCATCGAGACCCTGCGCGAAGGCAGCGCTCACGCCCTGGCCACCGCCCAGCGTGGAGAAAACGCCGCGAGTCGCTCCGCCGAGCACGTCGGCCAGGCTCGCCTGGCGCTGCAACGGATCTGTGAGGAAGTTGGACGAATCAGCGGCATGAGCCTGCAGATGGCCGCCGCCATCGAACAGCAGGGCCAGGTCGCCGAGCAGATCAACCAGCAGGTCACGCAGATCGCCGGGTTCAGCGAAAGTACCCTGCAGCAGGCCGGCCGTACCACCGAGGTCAGCCAGGCCCTGCACCAGTTGGCCGAATCGCAGCTCGGGCTGGCCAAGCGCTTCCTCGACGGCTGAACCGCTTGCTGCCCAGGGATCCGGCACGGGGGCTGGCGTCCCGCTTCGGATCAGGCCCTGCATTTGCTGCCCTGACCAGCACCCCGGCGCCATATGGCGCCGGCTGCCTTCCACCCGAGCACATCGGATTTCCCGTCACAGGTGCCGGAATTATGAGAAATATCTATGATTGGCGTTCGAGCCCAGGATACCCACTCAGGCATGAGCACTCAGAACAAGAAGCGTCGCAGCCGTTTCAACCCCGCCAGCGAGGATTTCCACAAGGAGGACTTTCCCTTCTATTGGCTGGCCCGGGTACACGGCCGCTATTCCATGGCCATGGAACGGCTGCTGAAGAAGGTCGATCTGGACATCCCCAGATGGCGCGTTCTCAACATCCTCTACGAGCACGGCGAATCGAGCATTTCGGAGATTTCCATACACGCCATCGCCAAGCTCTCGACAATCACCAAGATCGTCTACCGGATGAAGGAAGATGGCCTGGTTGAAACCGCTCAGAGCGCAACCGACGGACGGGTAACCCAGGTCACCATCACCGACAAGGGCCGCCAGGCCTTCATCGATATGCACAAGGTTACCGACAGCCTGTTCCACGACAGCTTCCGCGGTCTGACCGAGGCGCAAATCCGCAAGTTGAACCAGATTCTGGCCAAGATCTTCGACAATCTGCCGGAAAGCTGATTACCGTCTCGGTAAGTGGTCTCCAGCCCTAAGTGGAAACGACCGCCTCGCGCGGCGTGCAGCAGAATCGCACGCTTCGCCTGTATCGCCGCCAAGGGCAACGTGGCGAAAGTTGGCTCGGCCAGGCTTCCCCCGTTCCGACAATCCAACCCTTCTACCCCGGAGCCTGTCTGGCTCTACGCCACTACCCCATGATTACTCCGGTAACATAACGGTCACCCGCCTCCCCAAGGCACTCGGGAATTTTTGTATCGACGGCCGGTCTATCCTGCCGACATGCTAAGAGCCTGACGCTCGACAGCGCGCCAAGGAAGCCCAATCACTATGCGCATTCTCGTTACCGGCGGGGCCGGGTTCATCGGCTCGGCACTGATCCGTCATCTCATTCTCGATACCGAGCACCACGTGCTCAACCTGGACAAACTGACCTATGCCGGCAACCTCGAGTCGCTGGCCGCCGTGGAAGACAACCCGCGCTATCAGTTCCTCCAGGCCGACATCGCCGATCGTGAGCGGGTCAGCGAGGCGCTGCTGGACTTCCAGCCGGACGCCATCATGCACCTGGCCGCCGAATCCCACGTGGACCGCTCGATCGACGGCCCGGCCGAATTCATCCAGACCAACATCGTCGGCACCTACCAGCTGCTGGAAGCGACGCGCGCGTACTGGCAGAGCCTGCCAGCCGAGCGCCGCGAGGCGTTCCGCTTCCACCACATCTCCACCGACGAGGTGTACGGCGACCTGCACGGCGTCGAGGACCTGTTCACCGAGACCACGCCCTACGCGCCCAGCTCGCCCTATTCGGCGAGCAAGGCCTCGTCGGATCACCTGGTCCGCGCCTGGCAGCGCACCTACGGGCTGCCGGTGCTGGTGACCAACTGCTCGAACAACTACGGGCCGTTCCACTTCCCCGAGAAGCTGATCCCGCTGGTGATCCTCAACGCCCTGGATGGCAAGCCGCTGCCGGTCTACGGCGACGGCTCGCAGATCCGCGACTGGCTGTTCGTCGAGGATCACGCCCGCGCGCTGCTCAAGGTGGTCAGCGAGGGCAAGGTCGGCGAGACCTACAACATCGGCGGGCACAACGAGCAGAAGAACATCGAGGTGGTGCGCGGCATCTGCGCGCTGCTGGAAGAGCTGGCACCGAACAAGCCGGCGAGCCTGGCGCGCTATGAAGACCTGATCACCTTCGTCAGGGACCGCCCCGGCCACGACCTGCGCTATGCCATCGACGCCGGCAAGATCGAGCGCGAACTGGGCTGGGTCCCGCAGGAAACCTTCCAGAGCGGCCTGCGCAAGACCGTGCAGTGGTACCTGGACAACCTCGAATGGTGCCGGCGCGTGCAGGACGGCAGCTATCAACGCGAGCGCCTCGGCGCCCTGGAGAACATCGCATGAAAGGAATCATCCTCGCCGGCGGCTCCGGCACCCGGCTGCATCCGATCACCCTCGGCGTATCCAAGCAGCTCTTGCCGATCTACGACAAGCCGATGGCCTACTACCCGATCTCGGTGCTGATGCTCGCCGGCATCCGCGACATCCTGGTCATCTCCACCCCGCAGGACCTGCCGCAATACCGCAACCTGCTGGGCGACGGCAGCCAGTTCGGGGTGAATTTCAGCTACGCCGAGCAGCCCTCGCCGGACGGCCTGGCCCAGGCCTTCCTGATCGGCGAGGAATTCATCGGCGACGATTCGGTGTGCCTGATCCTCGGCGACAATATCTTCCATGGCCAGCACTTCACCGAGAAGCTGCAGCGCGCCGCCGCGCAGACCAGCGGCGCGACGGTGTTCGGCTACTGGGTCAAGGACCCGGAACGCTTCGGCGTGATCGACTTCGACGAGTCGGGCAAGGCGCTGTCCATCGAGGAAAAGCCGGCGAAGCCGAAGTCGAGCTACGCGGTGACCGGCCTGTACTTCTACGACAACGACGTGATCGAGATCGCCAAGTCGATCAAACCCTCGCCGCGCGGCGAGCTGGAGATCACCGACGTCAACATGGCCTACCTCAAGCGTGGCGATCTGAACGTCGAGCGCTTCGGCCGCGGCTTCGCCTGGCTCGACACCGGCACCCACGACAGCCTGCTGGAAGCCTCGCAGTACGTGCAGACCATCGAACACCGCCAGGGCCTGAAGGTCGCCTGCCTGGAGGAAATCGCCTACCAGAACCAGTGGATCGACCGCGAGCAGCTGCTGCGCCGCGCCGATGCGCTGGGCAAGACCGGCTATGGCCAGTACCTGTTCAAGCTGGCGGGTGAAGACGCATGAATGTGATCGAAACCAGCATTCCCGATGTTCTCATCATCGAGCCCAGGGTCTTCGGCGACGAACGCGGTTTCTTCTACGAGAGCTTCAACGCCGCCGCCTTCGAGGCCGCCACCGGCCTCAAGCGTCAGTTCGTCCAGGACAACCACTCCAAGTCTCAGCGCGGCGTGCTGCGCGGCCTGCATTACCAGATCCGCCAGCCGCAGGGGAAACTGGTGCGGGTCGTGGCCGGCGAGGTGTTCGACGTCGCCGTCGACCTGCGCAGGAGCTCGCCGAGCTTCGGCCGCTGGGTCGGTACCCGCCTGAACGCGCAGAACCAGCGCCAGCTGTGGATTCCCGAAGGCTTCGCGCATGGCTTCCTGGTCCTCAGCGAGACGGCCGAGTTCCTCTACAAGACCACCGACTACTACGCGCCCGAGCATGAGCGCAGCCTGCTGTGGAACGACCCGCAACTCGGCATCCAATGGCCGATCGACGAGCCACCGCAACTGTCCGCCAAGGACCAGGCCGGCAAGCGTCTCGGCGATGCGGAGCTGTTTCCATGAAGATCCTGATCACCGGCAGTAAAGGCCAGCTCGCCCGAGAACTGCAGCTCGAACTCGCCGGCGTCGGCAAGCTGCTCGCCCTCGGGCACAACGCCCTGGACCTGGCCGATCCCGAGCAGATTCGCCAGCAGGTGCGGCTGTTGCGCCCGGACCTGATCATCAACGCGGCCGCCTACACCGCGGTCGACCCGGCCGAGAGCCACCGCGAGCAGGCCTATGCGGTGAATGGCCGCGGCCCCGCCGCGCTCGCCGAAGAAGCGGCCCGACTCGGTGCGCCGCTTATCCACTATTCCACCGATTACGTGTTCGATGGCAGCAAGGCCGAACCCTATACCGAGCAGGACACGCCGCACCCGCTGAGCGTCTATGGCGCCAGCAAGCTGGCCGGTGAGCAGGCGATCCAGGCGGTCGGCGGCGAGCATCTGATCCTGCGCACCAGTTGGGTCTACTCGCAGCACGGCAAGAACTTCCTGCTGACCATGCAGCGCCTGCTGCAGGAGCGCGACTCACTGGCAGTGGTCAGCGATGAGATCGGCGCACCGACCTCGGCGACCAGTATCGCCCGGGCGACGGCCCAGATGGTGCGCAAGCGGCAGGTCGGCGAAGGCGGCCCCAGCGGCCTCTATCACCTCACCGCCACCGGCGAGACGTCCTGGTACGGCTTCGCCTGCAGCATCGCCGAGCATCTGCGCCAACAGGGCCGGTTGAAGGCGCGCATCGAACCGATCCTGTCCAGGGACTATCCCACCGCCGCCGCGCGCCCGCTGAACTCGCGGCTGAACTGCGCACGATTGCAGCGTGACTGGGACATCCGGCTACCGGACTGGGAAACCGCCTTGCATGAATGCCTGGCCCGCTCGCAGCAACAGCCCGTCGCCCAGACCGCCCCGGTGGCGCAGGCCGCATTCGTCAGCCGCTGAACCCGGCCGCGGCCGGGCAAACAACGTACGCCTCGCGCCATCCGGCGCTCCCCGGTCGTCGTTCCCCCCCGGCGCGTCGCTCTTCGCACGCCGGCAATGAACCGCAACGCGATCCGCGTGCATAATGCGCCCGACTCACAGGCGCCCATGCATGACCGCAACGCTCATACCCAACCGCCCTCGCTGGCGCAACCTCACCCTGCTGGCGCTGCTGCTGGTGCCCTTGCTCTGGCCGTTGCAGCAGCTCGCCGAGCGCTACTACCGCAACGAGCTGACCGAACAGAACCGGCAGACGCTGGATCTCTACGTCGCCAATCTGCTCGGCACGCTGCGGCGCTACGAAGTGCTGCCGGGCATCCTCGGCGCCCTGCCGGATCTGCGCGCGCCCCTGCTCGAGCCCGGCGTCCCGCGGCTGAAGGATCAGGCCAACCGGCAACTCAAGCACCTGCAGAGGCAGACCGGCGCCGACGTGATCTACCTGATGAGTCTGGACGGCACCACCCTCGCCGCCTCCAACTGGGACGAGGAGGACAGCTTCGTCGACCGCAACTTCGCCTTCCGCCCGTATTTCCGCCAGGCCATCGAAGGCCGCCTCGGACGCTTCTTCGGCCTCGGCACCACCTCCGGCAAGCGCGGCTACTACTTCGGCGCGGCGGTGCGCGACGGCAGCGAAGTGCTCGGCGTGCTGGTGGTCAAGGTCGACCTGGACCATACCGAAACCCTCTGGGGCAGCACGCCCGAACAACTGCTGGTGACCGACAACTTCGGCGTGGTGATCCTGACCTCGCAACCGCAGTGGCGGTTTCGCGCCACCCGTGCGCTGGAGCAGGAAGAACGCGAGCGGATCGCGTCCGACCAGCCCTACCCGACCCTGGAGCCGCGCCACCTGACCCTGGACATCGACGCCTGGCTGATCCAGAGCCGCGAATTGAAGGAGACCGGCTGGACCGTGCGCATCCTCGCCCCGGTCAGCCTGGTCGAACGGCCGGTGCGCACCGTGGTCGCCATCGGCGGCGCCACCCTGCTGGCGCTGCTGCTCTGGCTCGGCCTGCTGATGCAGCGGCGGCGCCACTTCGTCGAGCGCCTGGCCCTGGACAGCCGCGCCCGCCAGCAACTGGAGCAGCGCGTGCTGGAACGTACCCGCGACCTGGAAGCCCTGAACAGCCGACTGAAGGTCGAGGTACTGGAACGCGAGCAGGCCCAACAGGAACTGGTCCGCGCCCAGGACGAACTGCTGCAGGCCGGCAAGCTCTCGGCGCTGGGCACCATGTCGGCGAGCATCAGCCACGAACTCAACCAGCCGCTGGCGGCGATCCGCAGCTACGCCGACAATGCCGGCGTGCTGCTCGACCAGCAACGCAACGCCGAGGCGCGCGACAACCTCAGGCTGATCAGCGAACTGACCGCGCGCATGGCCTCGATCATCGCCCACCTGCGCGCCTTCGCCCGTCGCGACCAGCATGCGCCGGAGCGCGTGGCGCTGCAGCCAGCGCTGGACGACGCCCTCGCATTGATGGCCAAGCGCCGCCAGGCGATGGGCGTGGAACTGATCCGCGACCTGCCGGAAGCCACGCTGTGGGTCCAGGCGGGCGAGACGCGCCTGCGGCAGATCCTCGCCAACCTGCTGGCCAATGCCCTCGATGCGCTGGCCGAGCGGCCGCCGCCACGGCGCATCTGGCTGCGCGCCGAGCAGCAGGGCGACGGCGTACTGCTGAGCCTGCACGACAACGGCCCGGGGTTCAGCGCAGAAGCGCTGCAACGCGCCCGCGAGCCGTTCTTCACCACCAAGACCAGTGCCCAGGGGCTCGGCCTCGGCCTGGCGATCTGCGATACCCTCAGCCGTGCCCTGGGCGGCGAGCTGCGCATGAGCAACCATCCCCAGGGCGGCGCCCAGCTCAGCCTGTTCCTGCGCAGCGCCGAGCCCGGGGTCGCCTTCCCCACCGAGGATCATTTCCAATGAGCAGCGACAACCTGATCAGCGTCCAGGTCCAGGTGGTACTGATCGACGACGATCCGCACCTGCGCAAGGCCCTGAGCCAGACCCTCGACCTGGCCGGCCTGCAGGTTCTCAGCCTGGAGGACGCCCGTGAGCTGGCCGCGCAGTTGCCGCCGGACTGGCCCGGCGTGGTGGTCAGCGACATCCGCATGCCGGGCCTGGACGGCCTCGAACTGCTGCGCCAGCTGCAGGCGCGCGATGCCGAACTGCCGGTGCTGCTGATTACCGGCCACGGCGACATCCAGCTGGCGGTGCAGGCGATGCGCGCCGGCGCCTACGACTTCCTGGAGAAACCGTTTCCCAGCGAGGCGCTGCTGGACAGCGTGCGTCGGGCCCTGGCGCTGCGCCAGCTGGTGCTGGACAACCGCAGCCTGCGCCTGGCCCTGGCCGACCGCCAGCAGCTGTCGTCGCGCCTGCTCGGCCATTCCCAGGCGATGCAACGCCTGCGCGAACAGATCGGCGCGCTGGCCGGCACCCAGGCCGACGTGCTGATCCTCGGCGAGACCGGCGCCGGCAAGGAAGTGGTCGCGCGCGCCCTGCACGACCTGTCGAGCCGGCGCAGCGGCCCCTTCGTCGCGATCAATGCCGGCGCGCTGGCCGAGTCGGTGGTCGAAAGCGAGCTGTTCGGCCATGAACCGGGCGCCTTCACCGGCGCGCAGAAGCGCCGCATCGGCAAGTTCGAGTTCGCCAACGGCGGCACGCTGTTTCTCGACGAGATCGAAAGCATGAGCCTGGACGTGCAAGTCAAGCTGCTGCGCCTGCTGCAGGAGCGGGTGGTCGAGCGGCTCGGCGGCAACCAGTCGATCCCGCTGGACATCCGCATCATCGCCGCGACCAAGGAAGACCTGCGCATCGCCGCCGACCAGGGCCGCTTCCGTGCCGACCTGTACTATCGGCTGAACGTGGCACCGTTGCGCATCCCGCCCCTGCGCGAGCGCAACGAAGACATCTTCCTGCTGTTCCAGCATTTCGCCGAAGCCGCCGCCCAGCGCCATGGCCTGGCCACCCGCAGCCTGCTGCCTGAGCAGCGCGCGTTGCTGCTGCGCCATGGCTGGCCGGGCAACGTGCGCGAGCTGCAGAACACCGCGGAACGCTTCGCCCTCGGCCTGGGGCTGGGCCTGGAGCAGGCGGACGGCGAGCCGGCGGGCGCCCCCGCCGGCAGCGGCAGCCTCGGCGAACAGGTCGAAGGCTTCGAACGCATGCTGATCGCCGCCGAACTGGCACGCCCGCACGGCTCGCTGCGCAGCGTCGCGCAGGCCCTGGGCCTGCCGCGCAAGACACTACACGACAAATTGCGCAAACACGGGCTGAGCTTCACCGATGCTGGCGGAAGCCCGCCCGAGGAAACCGAGTAGGTGGCGGATTTCCGCCACCTGCTTCACCATCCCCGGCGCAGTCGTCACCGCCACCGGTACGCGGCCGGCGAGCGCGGCCATCCCGACTGATATGGCGCAAAGCTGCGACCTAGACGTGCTTGTTGGCATTTCGCCATTCAACTTTTCACCCTCGCCTGGTTAAACTCCTATCCCTCAGGCGGCTCTGTCGATATCTGGCACAGGCATTGCTCCTGAAAATCGATGAACCGGAAGGAACGAGTCGCATCGGCTTGGCAAATGCCGCCTAGACTTGTCCTGCTGGTTTCTGCCAGGGGAGCCTGTGAGGCGCCTCACCCACAACAAGAGGAAACGTCTAATGTTCAAACTGACTGCCAAGGCGCTGGCATGCGCCCTGTCGCTGAGCATCGCTGGTCTGGCCCAGGCGGCCGACCCGATCACCATCAAGTTCTCCCACGTGGTCGCCGAAAACACGCCGAAAGGCCAGGGCGCCCTGATGTTCAAGAAGCTGGTGGAAGAGCGTCTGGCCGGCAAGGTCGAGGTTCAGGTTTACCCGAACTCCTCGCTGTTCGGTGACGGCAAGGAAATGGAAGCCCTGTTGCTGGGCGACGTGCAGTTGATCGCCCCCTCCCTGGCCAAGTTCGAACACTACTCCAAGGGCGTACAGGTCTTCGATCTGCCGTTCCTGTTCAACGACATCGAGGCGGTCGACCGCTTCCAGAAGGGCGAGGCCGGCCAAAAGCTGCTGCGCTCCATGGAAGACAAGAACATCACCGGCCTGGGCTACTGGCACAACGGCATGAAGCAGCTGTCGGCCAACAAGCCGCTGCGCGAGCCGAAGGACGCCCGTGGCCTGAAGTTCCGCGTACAGGCTTCCGCCGTGCTGGACGAGCAGTTCAAGGCCGTACGCGCCAACCCGCGCAAGATGAGCTTCGCCGAGGTCTATCAGGGCCTGCAGACCGGCGTGGTCAACGGTGCCGAGAACCCGTACTCGAACATCTACTCGCAGAAGATGCACGAAGTACAGAAGTACATCACCGAGTCCAACCACGGTCTGCTGGACTACATGGTGATCACCAACACCAAGTTCTGGAACGGTCTGCCGGCTGACGTACGCGGCGAGCTGGAAAACATCCTGAACGAAGTGACCGTCGCGGTGAACCAGCAGGCTGACGAGCTGAACCAGGGCGACAAGCAGCGCATCCTTGACGCCGGCACCACCGAAATCATCGATCTGACCCCGGAGCAGCGTGAAATGTGGCGCGAAGCCATGAAGCCGGTCTGGAAGAAGTTCGAAGGCGACATCGGTGCTGACCTGATCCAGGCCGCCGAAGCGGCCAACCAGGCCCAATAAGCCTTGCCGGGGACGGGCGGGCCGCGCTCGCCCGTCCCTCTGCCGTACCACCATGCGACACCCGACAGCTCAGTGAAAAAACAAAGCAGCTAGCGAAGGCGAAGCCCGCACCAGGGCAGGAAGGCAAGGCCAAGGCGATCCCGGGCCGCGCCGCTTCGATCGCGACAACAAGAGTTTTTCATTGCTCTGTCCTCCAGCCACACCGGTTGGTTCATGGCGCACCGTCCGTGTCGCCTTCGATACAACAACAGCAGTCCATCGGGAGATGTCATCCATGAACGCCCTCTGGCGCGTCTGGGACCACTTCGAGGAAGCCTTCATCGCCTTCCTGCTGGCCGCCATGACACTGGTGACCTTCGTCTACGTGATCCTCAACAATCTCTATACGCTCTTCTATGATCTCGGCGACCGGTTCGAAGGGACCGCCGATTTCTGGTTCGCCATCGGCGACTTCATCATCGGTCTGGCTCAATCGATGACCTGGAGCACCGCACTGACCAAGGCGCTGTTCGCCTGGCTGATCTTCTCCGGTCTCGCCTATGGCGTACGCACCGCCGGCCATATCGGCGTCGATGCGCTGGTCAAGCTGGCGCCACGACACATCCAGCGCGTCATCGGCATCATCGCCTGCCTGTTCTGCCTGGGCTATGCCGGCCTGCTGACCGTAGCCAGCTTCGAATGGATCCAGACCCTGTTCATCGCCAACATCGGCGCCGAGGACCTGGGCCACATCGGCATCAAGCAGTGGCACATCGGCCTGATCGTGCCGTTCGGCTTCGCCATGGTGTTCATCCGTTTCGCCGAAATCTTCGTGCGCATCCTGCGCAACGAGCAGACCGGACTCGGCCTGGCCGATGAAGCGGCCGACGCGATCAAGCTCGGCGAAGAGGAGCCCAAGTAAATGACCATCCTGTTCCTGTTCGTCGCCCTCTTCGCGCTGATGTTCATCGGCGTGCCGGTGGCCGTCTCCCTCGGTCTGGCCGGTTCGCTGACGATCATGATCTTCAGCCAGGACTCGGTGCGTTCGCTGGCGATCAAGCTGTTCGAGACCTCCGAGCACTACACCCTGCTGGCGATTCCGTTCTTCCTGCTCGCCGGCGCCTTCATGACCACCGGCGGCGTGGCCCGTCGGCTGATCGACTTCGCCAACGCCTGCGTCGGCCACATCCGTGGCGGCCTGGCGATCGGCGCGGTGCTGGCGTGCATGCTGTTCGCCGCGCTGTCCGGGTCGTCGCCGGCCACGGTGGCCGCGGTCGGCTCCATCGCCATCGCCGGCATGGTGCGCTCCGGCTACCCGCAGGCCTTCGGTGCCGGCATCGTCTGCAACGCCGGTACCCTGGGCATCCTGATCCCGCCATCGGTGGTGATGGTGGTCTATGCCGCCGCCACCGAGACTTCGGTCGGCAAGCTGTTCATGGCCGGCGTGGTGCCGGGCATCCTGCTCGGCCTGGCACTGATGGTGGCGATCTACATCATCGCGGTGAAGAAGAACCTGCCGGCCCTGCCGCGCGCATCCTTCCGCGAATGGCTCTCCGCCGCACGCAAGGCGATCTGGGGCCTGCTGCTGATGGTGATCATCCTCGGCGGCATCTACTCCGGTATGTTCACGCCGACCGAAGCGGCGGCCGTGGCGGCGGTGTACTCGGCCTTCATCGCACTGTTCGTGTACAAGGACCTGACCTGGCGTGAATGCCCGAAGGTAGTGCTGGAGTCGGGCAAACTGTCGATCATGCTGATGTTCATCATCGCCAACGCCATGCTCTTCGCCCACGTGCTGACCACCGAACAGATCCCGCAGGCGATCACCGCCTGGGTGATCGAGGCCGGCCTGCAGCCGTGGATGTTCCTGCTGGTGGTGAACATCGTGCTGCTGGTGGCCGGCGCCTTCATGGAGCCCTCGGCGATCATTCTGATCCTGGCGCCGATCCTGTTCCCGATCGCCATCCAACTGGGCATCGATCCGATCCACCTGGGCATCATCATGGTGGTGAACATGGAGATCGGCCTGATCACGCCACCGGTGGGGCTGAACCTGTTCGTCGCCTCGGCGGTGACCGGCATGCCGGTCACCCAGGTGATCCGCGCAGTATTGCCATGGCTGGCGCTGATGCTGAGCTTCCTGGTGATCATCACCTACGTGCCGTCGATTTCCCTGGCACTGCCGAACTGGCTGGGCATGTAGCCGTTCGGACTGCTCTCTTTTTTCATTTTGCCCGGCGTATGCCGGGCTTTTTTTGTCTGGGGGATTTTCACCCGGCGGCACGGACTTTCCACAGGATGCGCTTCGCGCACCACCGGGCTCCGCTGCATGTGGTGCGCATCCTGCTTTGCGCCCCTCATCACGAAGAGCAAATGTCAGGCAACTCGGACTCGAATCCTGTCAGGAGGCCGAGCGGTGCCGGATCGAAACGGAGTCCGGATACCAAAGCCCTCTTTTGGAATCAGAGCGCCAGCACATCGGCCGGGCGCCGTCGAAACCAGCCGGTCAGCGATAGCCGATCAACCTGGGTTTCCAGCACCTCATGGGGGAACTCGCCAGAAAGAAACACCACCAGATTGCCCGCCAGCGGCGGGATGTCCGACTGCGCCCCATCGGCGAAATGCATACGCAGCGCCCCACCGTGCTCTGCCTGCCAGTCCGGATTGAGATAGAGCACCGCGGTGACGCAGCGGCTGTCGTCATCGCGGAAGCGATCCAGGTGCGTCTGGTAGAACGCTCCCGGCGGATAGAAGGCGAAATGGCACTCGAATTCTTCCAGCCCGAGGAACAGCTCGCGGTTCAGCGCCTGCCGCAGCTCGTCCATCAGTTGCAGATAGTCATCGCAAACGGCTGACTGGCCGGCTTCCAGCCACTGGATCTGATCGCCCCGGATGCCTTCGCGCACCGCCTGCGCCTCGCCGCGGCCGACCCCGGCCGGCGCCAGGGCACCCTCAGCCTCGCGCCTGCGGCACTCGTCGGCCAGCTCGTGGGTCACATCACTGGAAAGGAAGGAACGCTGCAGCGACCAGCCGCGCTCGGCCAGGTCGTCGATGATCGAAGAGAACGGCAAGGAAGTGACTCCGAAGGGATACCGAACGAGTCTAGGGTCTGTTGCGACTCCGCCACAAGCTGCGTTGCTGCACTCTCAACAGACACCGGCAACAGCACTTTCGCGCCTCGACAAGCATACGTCGGGGCACTGAAAATAAACCGCCCGCCAGACAGGAGTTTCCATGCGCGCCCTCTTAGCCTGTGTACTGCTGTGCTTCAGCCTCGCCAGCTTCGCCGATATCCATGAAGAGCTCTACGAAACCGCCGGCTGGACCGAACAGCGAGCCAATTTCGCCGATGCCCTGACCGCCGCCCAGCAGCGCTACCAGGAGACCCTGCCGCCGGCGGTGTTCCAGGCGCTGGTCACCAACAGCAACCGCCGCTTCGCCTCTCACGCCATCGATCAGCGCGCGCTGCGGGCGTTACGCGAGAACCTGCAGGAGCCGCAGCCGGCGCTGGCGTTCTTCCAGTCGCCGCTGGGCCGCAAGATCGTCTCGGCCGAAGTGCTCGCCGCCCGCCGCGAGCAACTGGCGCGCCATTCCGGCGGTCTGCCGCGGATGGATGCCGGGAGCAATCGCCAGCTGCTGATCCGCCACCTGGCCCATGCCATTCCGGCCAGCGAGGCCGGCGCCGAGGTCAGCCTGGCGCTTGCCGGCGTCGCCGCCGACAGCCTCAGCCAGATGATGCCCGGCCTGCTCGGCGGGGGGCAGGCGCAGAGCCTGTTGGGCACTCAACGCCAGCGCATGATCGAGCAGATCGATGCCGATCTGGACAACACCCTGCTGTATGTCTATCGCGACCTGTCCGACGCCGAGCTGGAGCAATTCCTGCAGTTCGCGCAATCCGACGCCGGCCAGGCCTATTACCAGGCCGCCCTGCAGGCGCTGCGGGCGGGGCTGGCGGTGGGCATGAGCAGCAGCGACCTGCAGCCGCAGCAGGGCATCTGAGCCGGTGCCGCGCTACTGCAGGCGCTCGCGCAGGAAGTCGAAATAGTCCCGGCGCAGCTCTTCGCGCTCGTTCACCAGGTGATGGCGCGCGTCGGGCAGCCGAAGGATTTCCGCCGCGGCGAACTTGCTTTCCAGCACCGGCAGGTTGTATCGCCAGTCCACGGTCATGTCCGCCTCGCCCTGGATGATCAGCGGCGAGTGGGCGCTGCCCGGTGCATTCTCGATGCGCGGAATCCAGCGTGACAGGGCACCGACCCAGGCCGTGGGCAGGATGTCCGGCTGCAGCGGGTCGCGGCTCTGGATGAACTCGAGAAAGTCCGGATCGCCGGAGTTGTCGCTGAAGGTCCGGGGAATCTGCCTTACGAAACGCCGTACCAGCTCGTAGCTGAGCCGCGAGCGCAGCCAGGCCCGCGGGCGGATCAACGGCGCCAGCAGGATGGTGCGGCCCAGGTCGGGGTTGTCCGCCCGGTGCAGGAGGTGGTCGAGGGCGATGGCGCCTCCCGTGCTCTGCCCGAGCAGATGCCAGGGTCGCGGCAGATCCACCTGCCGTGCCTGTTCGAACAGCCCGGCCAGCACCGCCTGATACTCGTCGAACTCGTTGATGCTGGCCCGCGGGCCGCTGGACAGCCCGTGCCCCGGCAGGTCGCAGGCCAGCACGGCGAAGCCCATCTCTAGCCCCCAGTCCACCACGTGCCGGTACAACCCCATGTGGTCGTAATAGCCGTGCAGGATCAGCAGGCTGGCATGCGGCTGCTCCGGCCACCAGGCCTGGGCGACCACATCGTAGTCGTGCACGCGAAAGCGTCCCAGGCGACGCTGGACATTGCGCCGGCGCGGCAGGTCCAGGCCGTAGTAGGCCTGGTATTCGAGAGTTTCGGCGGATGCTTCGACAGCCTGGGACAACGAGGGCAGGCCGTTGCGCAAGCGCTCGGGCTGGATACGCGCGGGCATGGGTATTCTTTCGGGTTGCGTTGCCTCGGGATATTCAGCTCTGCGCCGCGCCATGGCAAGCTTGCGCACCCGCAAGCAGAGTTCCCCCATGAGTACCCGCCGCAAATACCTGGTCGCCGCACTGATCGCCCTGCTCTGGGCCGGCGCCATGCTGGCCGCCTTCCAGTGGTTCGAAGCGCGCTACCTGCGCACCTTCGAGGGCGAACGCGCCGAACTGTTTTCCGGCGACATGCTGATGCTCCCCAGCGAACTGCAAGGCTCGGGGCCGGTGCGCTTCGTGCATTTCTGGGACCCCGGCTGCCCCTGCAATGTCGGCAACCAGCGGCATCTGGAAGAGCTGCTGGCGCGCTTTCGCGGACAGCCGGTGGCGTTCTACGAGGTGCGCAAGCCCGGCAGCAAGGGCCGCCTGCCCGAACCACTGGCCGCGCTGAAGCCGCTCGAAGGCCTCGCCGGCGCGGAGCAGTTGCCGGCCAGCCCGGCGGTGGGGATCTGGGATACGAGCGGCGAGCTGGTCTATATCGGCCCCTACAGCGAAGGCGCGGTGTGCAGTTCGGACAACAGTTTCGTCGAGCCCATCCTCGAAGCGGTGCTCGCCGGGCGCACGGTTCGCGCCACCCATTCGCTGGCGGTGGCCTGCTTCTGCGACTGGCAGCAATGAGCGCAGCCCAGGCAGCCCTGCCTAGCAGACCCTGATTGCGGACACGTGATAATGACTGGCCAGTGCCCGGCGATCTTCACCGGCGGATGAGCGGCGATCCCGAGCGCCACGTCCACACCATCCATCTTTTCCCCCGATAACGACCAGCGCAACGACCCGTGCAAGGGCGGCGAGGCGCCATCCTGCGCTCTGCCCGTCCAGGACGAATCGAGCTCGGCGGCATACCCTCGTCGCCGGCGCATGCGGTTTCGTGGTCGGGCGCAAGGCCGTGGCGACGGCCTGAGCCAAGAACGCACGTCGGGCGGCCGGTAGCGCTGCATCACAGCTCGCCCCACGGGCGGAGCCGTACGTCGGGTCGGGCGGCGTAGCGCCGAAGCCCAACACACACGGAGGCGATGCACGACCTCCGCTCGTTGGGCTTCGCTACGCTCAGGCTAGGCGCCCCCACCCAACCTGCGACCGATGCCCTCGCGGCTCAGCTATGTGCCGAGGGCGGTACGAGCACCTTGCGGCTGTCGATTGCCTGACGCCATGTCGATACGCCGTTGCCCTCGTCCGCCGCCTGCTGCATGGCGCGGATGCGGCGCTTCTCGGCGCGGCGGGTGAGGTACCAGGCGAGGAAGGTCGCCAGCGACACGGTGAGCAGGATCAGGCTGGCGACGGCGTTGATCTCCGGCTTCACGCCCAGGCGCACGGCGGAGAAGATTTCCATCGGCAACGTGGTCGAACCCGGCCCGGAGACGAAGCTGGCCAGCACCAGGTCGTCCAGCGACAGGGCGAACGACAGCATGCCGCCGGCCGCCAGCGACGGCGCGATCATCGGCATGGTGATCAGGAAGAACACCTTCCACGGCCGCGCGCCGAGGTCCATCGCCGCTTCCTCGATGGACTGGTCCAGCTCGCGCAGGCGCGCCATCACCACCACCGCCACGTAGGCCGAGCAGAAGGTGGTATGGGCGATCCAGATGGTCACCAGCCCGCGTTGCGCCGGCCAGCCGATCAGCTGGGCCATGGCGACGAACAGCAGCAGCAGCGACAGGCCGGTGATCACCTCGGGCATCACCAGCGGCGCGGTGACCAGCCCGCCGAACAGCGTGCGACCGCGGAACACCGGAATCCGCGTGAGCACGAAGGCGGCCATGGTGCCCAGCGCCACCGCGGCGATCGCGGTGTAGGCGGCGATTTCCAGCGAGCGCATCACCGCGCCCATCAGCTGGGTGTTGTCGAGCAGGCCGGCGTACCAGCGCAGCGACCAGCCGCCCCACACCGTGACCAGCCGCGAGGCGTTGAACGAGTAGATGACCAGGATCACCATCGGCAGGTAGATGAACACCAACCCGAGCACCAGGATCAGGTTGGAAAAGCTCCAGCGTTTCATGGCGTGCCCTCGGGAGACGTCGAACGGGCAGGGGCCTCGTAGGCGCGCGCCTGCTTGCGATTGCGGGCGTTCGCGCCATCCGGGATCGCCAGCAAGCTGGTTCCTACGGTCGCGATCATAGTTTGCCCTCCAGCTCTTTGGCCATGCTTCCGGATGAAAAGCCGGTTGAAGAGGACAGGCCACGGTATGGGTCGGTCATAGCTTGCCCTCCAATTCCTTGGCTTGGTTCCGGTTGAAGAGGATGATCGGCACCAGCAGGATCGCCAGCATCACCACCGCCAGCGCCGAGGCCACCGGCCAGTCGCGGTTGTTGAAGAACTCCTGCCAGAGCACCTTGCCGATCATCAGCGTCTCCGGGCCGCCGAGCAGTTCGGGGATGACGAACTCGCCCACCACCGGGATGAACACCAGCATGCAGCCGGCGATGATGCCGTTCTTCGACAGCGGCACGGTGATCTTCCAGAAGCTGGTGATGTTGCGCGCGCCCAGGTCGGACGCGGCTTCCAGCAGGCTGGTATCGTGCTTCACCAGGTTGGCGTAAAGCGGCAAGATCATGAACGGCAGGTAGGAATAGACCACGCCGATGTACACCGCCAGGTCGGTGTTGAGGATCTGCAGCGGCGAATCGATCAGCCCGATGCCCAGCAGCAGGCTGTTGAGCAGGCCATTGCTGCTGAGGATGCCCATCCAGGCGTAGACGCGGATCAGGATCGCGGTCCAGGTCGGCATCATGATCAGCAGCAACAGCACCGTCTGCAGGTCCTTGCGCGCCCGGGCGATGGCATAGGCCATCGGGTAGCCGATCAGCAGGCACAGCAGGGTGCTGAAGAAGGCGATCTTCAGCGAGCCGGCATAGGCGGCCAGGTAGAGGTCGTCCTCGCTGAGGAAGATGTAGTTGCCCAGGTTGATCAGCACCTGCAGCTGCTGCTCGGCGTAGCTGAAGATCTCCGTGTATGGCGGGATCGCCACGTCGGCCTCGGAGAAGCTGATCTTCAGTACGATGGCGAACGGCAGCAGGAAGAACAGCATCAGCCACAGGAAGGGTACGCCGATGACCAGTCGGCGCCCGCTGTTCAGCCGTACCCGGCTCATGCCTGCAGCACCACGCCGCTGTCGCTGAGCCAGTGCAGGTAGACCTGCTCTTCCCAGGTCGGCCATTTCACGTGGCGTTCGGCATTGGCGACGAAGGCCTGCAGCAGCATCCCCGACTCCAGCTTGATGTAGTACACCGAGTGGCCGCCGAGGTAGGCGATGTCGTGCACGGTGCCCTGCACCCAGTTGTAGTCGGGCAGCTCAAGCTCCGGCCGGTCGAGGCTCATCAGCAGCTTCTCGGGGCGCAGGGCGAAGGTCACGCGCTTGTCTTCGGCCCGGGTGCTGATGCCGTGGCCGACATAGATCGGCCGTTCCAGTTGCGGGCAGGCGATCACCGCGTGGTCCTCGGCGTCCTCGATCAGCTCGCCGTCGAACAGGTTGACGTTGCCGATGAATTCGCAGACCAGGCGGCTCGCCGGGGTCTCGTAGATGTCCATCGGGCTGCCGACCTGGGCGATCCAGCCCTGGTGCATGATGGCGATGCGTTCGGCCATGGTCATGGCCTCTTCCTGGTCGTGGGTCACCATCACGCAGGTCACGCCGACGCGCTCGATGATCTGCACCAGCTCCAGCTGCATCTGCGAGCGCAATTTCTTGTCCAGCGCGCCCATCGGCTCGTCGAGCAGCAGCAGCTTCGGCCGCTTGGCCAGCGAACGCGCCAGCGCCACGCGCTGGCGCTGGCCGCCGGAGAGCTGGTGCGGCTTGCGCTTGGCGTACTGGGTCATCTGCACCAGGCCGAGCATCTCCTTGACGCGTTCGGCGATCTCGTCCTTGGCCAGGCCGTCCTGCTTGAGGCCGAAGGCGATGTTCTGCTCCACGCTCATGTGCGGGAACAGCGCATAGGACTGGAACATCATGTTGATCGGCCGCTCGTAGGGCGGCAGGTCGGTGATGTCCTGGCCGTCGAGGAAGATGCGCCCCTCGGTGGGCCGCTCGAAGCCGGCGAGCATGCGCAGCAGGGTCGACTTGCCCGAGCCCGAGCCGCCGAGCAGGGCGAATATCTCACCCTGGTGGATGCTCACCGAGACGTCGTCGACCGCCACCGTTTCGTCGAACTTCTTGGTGACGCGGTCGATCTTCAGCAGCACCTGCTTGTTCTTGCTCCCGCCGCTGAGGGCTTTCTTGTAGGCGCTGGAGGCAACGGCCATGCGCGAACTCCCGAAATGAAAGGTTGGCCCGGCCACGGCCGGATAGAGGTATAGGTTCGGGCGCGAGGCGCCCGAGGGTTCACTTGCCGGATTTGACCTTGGTCCAGCTGCGGGTCATCAGGCGCTGGGTCTTCGGCGAAAGCTCCGCCGAGACGTAGAGACGATCGAGCACGTCCTGCGGCGGATAGATCGATTCGTCCTCGCGCACCTCCTGATCCATCAGCTCGCCCGCCTTGAGGTTGGGGTTGGCGTAACCGACATAGTCGCTCACCGCGGCGATCACCTCGGGGCGCAGCAGGTAGTCGATGAACGCATGCGCTTCCTCGACGTTATCGGCGTCGGCGGGGATGGCGAGCATGTCGAACCAGAGGTTGCCGCCCTCCTTGGGAATGGCATAGGCGATCTCGATGCCCTTGCCGGCTTCCTCGGCTCGCGCGGCGGCCTGGAACACGTCGCCGGAGAATCCGGCGGCGACGCAGATGTTGCCATTGGCAAGATCGGAAATGTATTTGGACGAGTGGAAATAACGCACGTGCGGGCGCACCGCCAGCAGTTTTTCCTCGGCCTTCTGGTAATCGGCCGCATCCTCGCTGTTGGGGTCCAGCCCCAGGTAGTTGAGCATGGCCGGGATCATCTCGTCGGCCGAGTCGAGGAAGGCGATGCCGCAGCTGGCCAGCTTCGCCGCATTCTCCGGCTCGAAGATCACCGCCCAGGAGTCGATCTCGTCGACACCGAGGGCCGCCTTGACCTTCTCGACGTTGTAGCCGATGCCATTGGTGCCCCACAGGTAGGGCGCGGCATGGGCGTTGTCGGGGTCGTTCTTCTGCAACTGCTTGAGCAATGCCGAGTCGAGGTTGCTCCAGTTCGGCAGCTTGCTCTTGTCCAAGGGCTGGAAGGCCCCGGCGCGGATCTGCTTGCCGAGGAAGTGGTTGGACGGCACCACCACGTCGTAGCCGCTGCGGCCAGCCAGCAGCTTGCCCTCGAGGGTCTCGTTGGAGTCGAAGACGTCGTAGACGGGCTTGATGCCGGTCTCCTTCTCGAACTCCTCCAGCGTCGTTTCGCCGATGTAATCGGACCAGTTATAGATATGCACCGAGGCGGCCTGGGCGGTGGCGCTGCCGGCTACGGTGGCGGCGATGATCAATGACTTGAGGGTCGAGCGCATGGAAATCAGTCCTCTTGTTACAGGCCGCGCGTCATCCCGACGGGAAAGGCGGGCTGTTTATTGGAAAAACCTCTGAAAATCAATAGATTTGACACGACTGCCAACACAGTCGCGAAAGGAAAGGGCGCGCAGGAACGGCTAACGGACGGCGGGAAAGGCGTTTCCATCGTTTTTCCTCGCGGTGGCAGCCGCGGCGCGAACCGTGTCGCGCCAGGGCTGTCGGGTCGGCGCCAGGCGACTGGAGCCTGTCCGGCCATGGCCGGGCGCGCATGAAGCACGCAGCCCGGCCGCGGCAGGGTCAACGACCGGATTTGATCTTGGTCCAGCTGCGGGTCATGGTGCGCTGGGTCTTCGGATCGAGGTCCGGGAAGGTGTAGAGCTTCTGCAGTACCGCCTGGCTCGGGTAGATGCCCGGGTCGGTGCGGATCGCCTCATCCACCAGCGGGGTCGCGGCGGCGTTGCCGTTGGGGAACTGCACGTAGTCGGTGATCGATGCCATGACCTCGGGCTTCATCAGGTAGTCGAGGAAGGCGTGGGCATTGTCGACGTTCTTCGCGTCGGCCGGGATCGCCAGCATGTCGAAGAAGCTGCCGGCGCCTTCCTTGGGAATGTTGTAGCCGACGTTGACGCCGTTGGCCGCTTCCTCGGCACGCGACTTGGCCTGGTAGATGTCGCCGGAATAGCCGATGGCGACGCAGATGTTGCCGTTGGCCAGGTCGGAGATGTACTTGGAGGAATGGAAGTAGGCCACGTGCGGGCGAATCTGCATGAACAGGTCTTCGGCCTGCTTCAGCTCGTCGGCCTTGCCGCTGTCCGGCGCGTGCCCCAGGTAGTGCAGCGCCGCGGGGAGGATTTCGGTCGGCGAATCGAGGAAGGAGACGCCGCAGGATTTCAGCTTCTCGATGTTCTCCGGCTTGAACACCAGGTCCCAGGAGTCCACCGGTGCATTGTCGCCGAGCACGGCCTTGACCTTGTCGACGTTGTAGCCGATGCCGATGGTGCCCCACATGTAGGGGATCGAGTACTGGTTGCCCG
This sequence comes from Pseudomonas lopnurensis, assembly GCF_015070855.1. GTDB lineage: Bacteria > Pseudomonadota > Gammaproteobacteria > Pseudomonadales > Pseudomonadaceae > Stutzerimonas > Stutzerimonas lopnurensis. The sequence goes on along the minus strand of NZ_JADDIX010000033.1, from coordinate 77,173 downwards.
GGTCGCTCGGCTCCAGCGCCTTGAGCAGGTCCTTGTCGAGATTTTCCCAGTTGGAGAGCTTGGACTTGTCCAGCTTCTGGAACACGCCGGCCTTGATCTGCTTGGCCAGGAAGGGGTTGGACGGCACCACCACGTCATAGCCCGAGCTGCCGGCCAGCAGCTTGGCTTCCAGCACTTCGTTGCTGTCGAAGACGTCGTAGACCACCTTGATGCCGGTTTCCTTGGTGAAGTTCTCCAGGGTATCTTCGGCGATGTAGTCGGACCAGTTGTAGACGTGCAGTACCTTTTCCTGGGCCTGCGCAGCCCCGGCGACGGTGCCGGCCAGCGTCATGGCGATTAGGGTCTTGGCAAAGGGATTCATCCGTGCAGCTCCTGTTGTCATCGTTAATGTCGGGGCAGTGGAACAGGCCATGAACAGCGCGGCGGCCTGGAGGTGTGCCGGCATCGACACACCCCTCGGTAGGTCTGGCCATGAGCACGCGCGCAGTCTGGCAAGGTCGGGGGCGCTTTTTCAACAAGCCGAACGCACACGGGCAGCACAACGACAACCTTAGCCCAGGGCGTCCTTGGCCGTCGCATCCAGGCAGCGCCTGACCTTGTCGATCAGCTCGTCGATCTCGCCTTCATCGATCACCAGCGGTGGCGAGATGATCATGGTGTCGCCGACCGCGCGCATCACCAGGCCATTGCGGAAGCAGTGCTCGCGACAGAGCATGCCCACGCCCGGCTCGGCGAAGCGTTCGCGGGTCCGCTTGTTCTTCACCAACTCCAGCGCGCCGAGCATGCCGACGCCACGGGCCTCGCCCACCAGCGGATGTTCGAGCAGTTCCTGCCAGCGTGACTGCAAATAAGGTGCCGTTTTCGCCTTGACCCGCTCGACGATCTTCTCCTCGCGCAGGATGCGGATGTTTTCCAACGCCACCGCGGCGGCCACCGGGTGCCCCGAGTAGGTGAAGCCGTGGTAGAACTCGCCGCCTTCGTTGAGCGTCTGCACCACTTCGTCGCGCACCACCACGCCGCCCATGGGGATGTAGCCGGAGGTCAGGCCCTTGGCGATGGGCATCAGGTCCGGCGTGAGGCCGTAGTGATCGCTGCCGAACCATTCGCCGGTACGGCCGAAGCCGCAGATCACCTCGTCGGCGATGAACAGGATGTCGTAGCGCGCGAGAATTTCCTTGATCCGCGGCCAGTAGCTGTCCGGCGGGATGATCACGCCGCCAGCGCCCTGGATCGGCTCGGCGATGAAGGCCGCCACATTGTCTTCGCCCACCTCGAGGATCTTGCGCTCCAGTTGCTCGGCGACGCGCACGCCGAATTCCTCCGGGGACAGCTCGTCGCCCTCGCCGTACCAGTAGGGCTGGTCGATGTGCTCGATGCCGGGAATGGGAAAATCGCCCTGGCCGTGCATGGCCTTCATCCCGCCGAGGCTGACGCCGGCGACGGTCGAGCCGTGGTAGCCGTTCCAGCGGCCGATGACCACCTTCTTCTGTGGCTGGCCCTTGATCGCCCAGTAATGGCGCACCATGCGCAGCACGGTGTCGTTGGCCTCCGAGCCCGAGCCGGTGAAGAACACGTGGTTCATGCCCGCCGGTGCGATGTCGGCGATGGCCTTGGCCAGCGCCACGGCCGGCGGGTGCGCGGTCTGGAAGAACAGGTTGTAATAGGGCAGCTCGCGCATCTGTTTCGCCGCCGCCTCGACCAGTTCCTCTCGGCCGTAACCGACGTTGACGCACCAGAGCCCGGCCATGGCGTCGAGGATCTTGTGCCCCTCGCTGTCCCACAGGTAGACGCCGGAGGCCCGGGTGATGATGCGCGTACCCTTGGCGTTCAGCGCCTTGTAGTCGGTAAACGGCGGCAGGTGATGGTCGCGGCTCAGGGCTTGCCAGTGCAGGGTTTGCGAATCGCTCATCGGTCGCCTCCGGGTCGTTGGTGCGGTGCGTTGAAGGTGGATGAAGAAAGCGTCATCCACCCTACGGCTGTGTGTGCTTTATCGGTGGATGGGAAAAGCGCCATCCACCCTACGGTTTTGTTCTTGCTTGCAGCTTGAAGCTTGCCGCTTGAAGCTGCTCTTCAGACCGAGAGCATCAGGAACTCGCGTTCCCAGGAGCTGATCACCCGGTGGTAGTTCTCCTGCTCGGCACGCTTGACCGCGACGTAGCCGGTGATGAATTTCGGACTCAGGTATTTTTCCAGCTCGCGGCAGTTCTCCATGCGCTCCAGCGCCGCTTCCAGGGTCAGCGGCAGGCGCAGGTTGCGCCGCTCGTAGCCGCGGCCCTTGACCGGCTGGCTCGGCGGCAGCTGCTCGACCATGCCGATGTAGCCGCACAGCAGGCTGGCCGCGATGGCCAGATAGGGGTTGGCGTCGGCGCCGGCCAGGCGGTTCTCCACCCGGCGGTTCTGCGGGTCGGAATCCGGCACGCGCAGGCCCACCGTGCGGTTCTCCTCGCCCCACTCGACGTTCACCGGCGCCGAGGTATCGGGCAGAAAGCGGCGGAACGAATTGACGTTCGGCGCGAACATCGGCAGCAGCTCGGGGATGTACTTCTGCAGGCCGCCGACGTGGTGCAGGAACAGCTGGCTCATGGAGCCGTCGGGGTTGGAGAAGATGTTGCGCCCGGTTTCCAGCTCGATCACGCTCTGGTGCAGGTGCATCGCGCTGCCCGGCTCGCCGGTCATCGGCTTGGCCATGAAGGTGGCGGCGACGTTGTGCTTGAGCGCGGCCTCACGCATGGTGCGCTTGAACACCAGGATCTGGTCGGCCAGGTGCAGCGCCTCGCCGTGACGGAAATTGATTTCCATCTGCGCGGTGCCTTCCTCGTGGATCAGCGTGTCCAGGTCCAGGCCCTGGGCCTCGCACCAGTCGTACATGTCCTCGAACAGCGGGTCGAACTCGTTGGCCGCATCGATGGAGAACGACTGGCGGCCAGTCTCCTGCCGGCCGGAACGGCCGATCGGCGGCTGGAACGGCAGGTCCGGGTCCTCGCAGCGCTTGGTCAGGTAGAACTCCATCTCCGGCGCGACGATCGGCTGCCAGCCCTTGTCGGCGTACATCTTCAGCACGCGCTTGAGAATGTTGCGCGGCGACAGCTCGATGGGGTTGCCCATCTTGTCGTAGGTATCGTGGATCACCTGGGCGGTGGGCTCGATGGCCCAGGGCACGAGGAACACCGCGTTGGGGTCCGGGCGGCAGAACATGTCGATGTCCGCCGGATCGAGCAGCTCGTAGTAGATGTCGTCCTCGACGTAGTCGCCGGTCACGGTCTGCAGCAGCACGCTTTCCGGCAGGCGCATGCCACGCTCGTCGAGGAACTTGTTGGTCGGTGAAATCTTGCCGCGGGCGATGCCGGTCAGGTCGCTGATCAGGCATTCCACTTCGGTGATCTTGCGTTCTTTCAGCCAGCCGGTGAGCTGGTCGAGCTGGATACTCATGATGACCTCGAATTGGGGATGGGGCGACCGTCAGCGTGTTCGGGCATGCTCCCGGCAGGCTTCGGCGAAGCCCTGGAACAGCGCCAGGTAGTGCGGGTGCTCATGCACCTTCCATTCCGGATGCCACTGCACGCCCAGGGCGAAGCTGCGTGCATGCTCGACGGAGAACGCCTCGATCAGCCCGTCCGGCGCCAGCGCTTCGATGCGCAGGCCGTCGCCGAGACGCGCGACGCCCTGGCCGTGTACCGAGTTGACGCGGATCTGCGCCGGCAGGCCGAGGCGCTCGAGCAGCCCGCCCGGCTGCACGTGCAAGGCATGGCTGAGGCCGTACTGCACGTCCAGCGGATCATCGGGACGCTCGCGGTGATCCTGATAGGGGCCGGCTTCGTGGACTTTCTGATGCAGGCTGCCGCCGAAGGCCACGTTCATTTCCTGGAAACCACGGCAGATGCCGAACACCGGAATGCCGGCCGCGACCGCGGCGCGGATCAGCGGCAAGGTGAGGCGATCGCGCGACGGGTCGTGTGGGGTGCCCGTCTCGCTCGCCGGCCCGCCATAATGATGGGGCTCGACGTTCGACGGCGAGCCGGTGAACAGCAGGCCGTCGAAGCTTTCCAACAGGGTGGCCGGGTCGATCAGTTCGTCCAGGGCCGGGATCACCAGCGGCACGCCGGCGATCGCCGCGGCGCGCAGGTACTTGTCGCCGGCGATATGGAAAGCGTGGGAACCGATTTGCTTGGTGCAGGCCGAGACGCCGATCAGGGGCATGCGAGGCATGGGATACTCGTTAGTCGGATGAGGCATACCGGAGAGTAGTCTTGTTCATTTTTATAGACAATAGCCCGCAGCCTCGGCTGGCATCCGCCTCTGTCGCGGCGTATCGCGCCAACCCCAGCCGCCCCAAAATAGGCCCAATGTGGGCACTCACGGGGCATCCGGGTGCCGCTATTGACAGCGCAGAGGCTTTTCGATTGACTCGCAGACAAGCATCTGATGATTGAAATTTTTAACAATTAAGGTACTTCATCATGGCCCCGCCGCCGCGTGCCGTTCAGCTCAACGAAGCGAACGCATTTCTCAAGGAACACCCGGAGGTTCAGTACGTCGACCTGCTGATCACCGACATGAACGGAGTCGTGCGCGGCAAGCGCATCGAGCGCGCCAGCCTGCACAAGGTCTACGAGAAGGGCATCAACCTCCCCGCGTCACTGTTCGCCCTGGACATCAACGGCATCACCGTGGAAAGCACCGGGCTGGGCATGGACATCGGTGACTCGGACCGCACCTGCTTCCCGATCCCCAACACGCTCTGCAAGGAGCCCTGGCAGAAGCGCCCCACCGCGCAGTTGCTGATGACCATGCACGAGCGCGACGGCGCGCCGTTCTTCGCCGACCCGCGCGAAGTGCTGCGCCAGGTGGTGAGCAAGTTCGACGAACTCGGCCTGACCATCTGCGCCGCCTTCGAGCTGGAGTTCTACCTGATCGACCAGGAGAACATCAACGGCCGGCCGCAGCCGCCACGCTCGCCGATTTCCGGCAAGCGCCCGCACTCGACCCAGGTCTACCTGATCGACGATCTCGACGAATACGTCGACTGTCTGCAGGACATCCTCGAGGGCGCCAAGGAACAGGGCATCCCCGCCGACGCCATCGTCAAGGAAAGCGCCCCGGCGCAGTTCGAGGTCAACCTCCACCACGTCGCCGATCCGATCAAGGCCTGCGACTACGCCGTGCTGCTCAAGCGGCTGATCAAGAACATCGCCTACGACCACGAGATGGACACCACCTTCATGGCCAAGCCCTACCCGGGTCAGGCCGGCAACGGGCTGCACGTGCACATCTCGCTGCTCGACAAGAATGGCAACAATATATTCGCCACCGAGAACCCGCTGGAAAGCCAGGCGCTGCGCCATGCCATCGGCGGCCTGCAGCAGACCATGCCGGCATCCATGGCCTTCCTCTGCCCCAACGTCAACTCCTACCGCCGCTTCGGCGCCCAGTTCTACGTGCCGAACGCGCCCTGCTGGGGCATGGACAACCGCACCGTGGCGCTGCGCGTACCCACCGACAGCCCCGATGCCGTGCGCATCGAACACCGCGTGGCCGGCGCGGACGCCAACCCCTACCTGCTGCTGGCGGGCATCCTCGCCGGGGTGCACCACGGCCTGACCAACCAGATCGAGCCGGACGAGCCGATCGAGGGCAACTCCTACGAGCAGGTCGAGCAGAGCCTGCCGACCAACCTGCGCGACGCCCTGCGCGAACTGGACGACAGCGAGATCATGGCGCGCTACATCAGCCCCGACTACATCGACATCTTCGTCGCCTGCAAGGAGAGCGAGCTGGCCGAATTCGAGCACTCCATCTCGGACCTGGAATACAACTGGTACCTGCATACGGTCTAAAAGCAGCTGCAAGCTGCAAGCTGCAAGCTGCAAGCTGCAAGCTGCAAGCTGCAAGCGAGTGTAGGGTGGATGTCGCTTCTTACATCCACCGGGTTCCGCTCGTCGGGTCGGTGAAGCGTGACCCGGCCAAGCGGTGGGCTGAAGCCCACCCTACGGCGCTGCAAGCAATTCAGTGCGCGGGCTGTTACCCACGCTCGCCAAGCTTTTTCTTGCGGCTTATGGCTTGCAGCTTGAAGCTGCTCTTTTCCGCTTTTACTTGAAGCTTGTGGCTTGCAGCTTATAGCTGCTCTATCACCTAGAATTCACTCCATTTCCGAAAGCCCAAATCCAGCGAGGCCGTCATGTCCCGTACCGTTACCGTCGCCGCCACCCAGATGGCCTGTTCCTGGGATCGCCAGGCGAACATCGCCAACGCCGAAAAGCTGGTGCGCGAAGCCGCCGCCAAGGGCGCGCAGATCATCCTGATCCAGGAGCTGTTCGAAACCCCCTACTTCTGCCAGAAGCCGAATCCGGAATACCTGCAACTGGCCACCTCGGTCGAGGACAACCCGGCCATCCAGCATTTCCAGAAGGTCGCCGCCGAGCTGCAGGTGGTGCTGCCGGTGAGTTTCTTCGAGCTGTCGGGGCGCGCGCGCTTCAACTCCATCGCCATCATCGACGCCGACGGCACGCTGCTCGGCGTCTATCGCAAGAGCCATATCCCGGACGGTCCGGGCTACCACGAGAAGTACTACTTCAACCCCGGCGACACCGGCTTCAAGGTCTGGAACACCCGCTACGCGAAGATCGGCGTGGCCATCTGCTGGGACCAGTGGTTCCCCGAGACCGCACGCAGCATGGCGCTGATGGGCGCCGAGCTGCTGTTCTACCCCACCGCCATCGGCAGCGAACCGCACGACCCGAACATCACCTCGCGCGACCACTGGCAGCGTGTGCAGCAGGGCCACGCCGGCGCCAACCTGATGCCGCTGATCGCCAGCAACCGCATCGGCACCGAGGAACAGGACGGCTACGACATCACCTTCTACGGCTCGTCGTTCATCGCCGACCAGTTCGGCGCCAAGGTCGAGGAAATGGACCAGACCAGCGAAGGCGTGCTGGTGCATGAATTCGATCTCGATCAGCTCGAGCACATCCGCAGCGCCTGGGGCGTATTCCGCGACCGCCGGCCGAATCTCTACGGCCCGATCAAGACCCTGGACGGCTCGCAGCCCTCCGCCTGAGCCACCGTTTTTGCAATCCTGTGGTGGAAAAGTCCTCTGCCGTTTTCCACCCTATTCACGGACATCGCCATGACTACCCTGACCACCACGCCGCGCACCGACGGCTACTTCATGCCCGCCGAATGGGCGCCGCACAGCCAGACCTGGATGGTCTGGCCACAGCGCCCGGACAACTGGCGCGAGCAGGGCGCGCCGGCGCAGGCCGCCTTCGCCGCGGTGGCAAAGGCCATCGCCCGCTTCGAGCCGGTGACCGTCTGCGCCACGGCCGAGCAGTACCACACCGCCCGCGCGGCGCTCGACGATCCTCGTATCCGCCTGGTGGAAATGAGCACCGACGACGCCTGGGTGCGCGACACCGGCCCGACCTTCGTCATCGACGGCAAGGGCGGGCTGCGCGGTGTGGACTGGACATTCAACGCCTGGGGCGGGCTGGAAGGCGGGCTCTACGCCGACTGGCAGCGCGACGACGAAGTGGCGCAGAAGATCCTCGAGATCGAACGCTGCGACCGCTATCGCACCGAGGGCTTCGTGCTCGAGGGCGGCTCGATCCACGTCGACGGCGAAGGTACCCTGATCACCACCGAGGAATGCCTGCTCAACCGCAACCGCAACCCGCATCTTTCGCGCGAACAGATCGAGCAGGTGCTGCGCGAGCACCTGGCGGTCGACACCATCATCTGGCTGCCGCACGGCCTGTACAACGACGAGACCGACGGCCACGTCGACAACTTCTGCTGTTTCGTGCGCCCCGGCGAGGTGCTGCTGGCCTGGACCGACGACCCGGCCGATCCCAACTTCGAACGCTGCCAGGCCGCCATGGCGGTGCTCGAGCAGGCCCGGGACGCCCGCGGCCGGACGCTCAGCGTACACCGGATGCCGATCCCCGGCCCGCTGCATGCCAGCGCCGCGGAATGTGCCGGCGTGGCGGCGCTGGACGGCAGCCAGCCGCGCGATCCGTCCATCCGCCTGGCCGGCAGCTACGTGAACTTCCTGATCGTCAATGGCGGCATCATCGCGCCAGTCTTCGGCGACCCGCTGGACGGCGAAGCGGAACGTATCCTCGCCGAGGTCTTCCCGCAGCATCAGGTGGTGATGGTGCCCGGCCGCGAAATCCTCCTCGGCGGCGGCAATATCCACTGCATCACCCAGCAGCAACCGGCACCGCTCGCGCGCTGACGAACCCGCGGCGCCCGCGCGCGTCCAATGCCGCATGCAGGCGCTTGCGGACGCGCAAGGGGGATGGAATGGATTTCCTGGTCAATCTCGACGTGGACGACCTGGAGCGGGCCGTCGACTTCTACAGCGCGGTGTTCGGCCTGCGGGTCGGGCGCCGCCTGGGCAGCTTCGCCGTCGAGCTGCTCGGCGGCCCGGCGCCGATTTATCTGCTGCTCAAGGAAGCCGGCACGCCAGTCTCGCCCACGGAAAATACGCAGCTGCGCAGCTATGAGCGCCACTGGACGCCGCTCCACCTGGATTTCGTCGTCGAGGATATCGACGCCACGCTGCGCAACGCGATTGCCCACGGCGCACGACTCGAACAGCCGGCGACGAGCCACGCATGGGGCAGGCTGGCGCTGCTGGCCGACCCCTTCGGCCACGGCTTGTGCCTCATCCAGTTCCTCGGCCGCGGTTACGACGAACTCGGGGTAGCCGGGATGAGGACGTAGGTTGGGTCGGGCGCGTAGCCTGAGGAGCGCAGCGACGAAGCCCAACACGTTTATGCCCATGCCTGTTGGGCTTCGCTGCGCTCAACCCAACCTACGCGGCCGATCAACCCACGCCATCCATCGTGACCCGTATCAGGCCACGATCACCTGGTTCTTGCCCAGGCGCTTGGCCTTGTACATCGCCGCATCGGCGCGGGCGAACACCGCGCTCAGCTCGGCGTCGCTGGCCTTGAGGTAGGTCAGGCCCAGGCTGGCGGTGACGCGGAAGCGCTCGCCGTTGGTGGCGGTGAACGCCACCCGTTCGATCTCGCGCTGCAGCCGCTCGGCGATCTGCTCGGCCAGGTCCGGCTGGCAGCCCGGCAGCAAGGCGGCGAACTCCTCACCGCCGATGCGGCCGAACAGGTCGCTCTGGCGCAGCACCGCGGCGCCACAGCGGGCGACCTTCTGCAGCACCTGATCGCCCATCTGGTGGCCATGGGTGTCATTGATGCGCTTGAAGTCATCGATATCCAGCAAGAGGAACGCCAGCGGCGTGGCGAACTGCCGGGCATGGTCGAATTCGCGGCGGGCGCATTCGAAGAAGTGCCGGCGGTTGCTGCTCTGGGTCAGCACGTCGGTGGTGGCCAGGCGCTGCAGCTCGCCTTCGAGCTGCTTCTTCTCGGTGATGTCCTCGGCGATGCCGACGATGATCGGACCCTGGCCCTGCTCGGCGCGGCGGCCGAGGAAGCACTTGTCACTCAGCCAGCGCAACTGGCCGTCGCCACGGATGATGCGGTACTCGCGGGTTTCCACGGCGCCTTCGTCGAGCACGGCGAGCAGGCTCTTCTGCGCGTATTCCGCATCGTCGGGATAGATCGCGTTGCGCCATTCGCCGTAGTCGGCCAGCAGCAGGGCCGGCGAGCGGCCGAAGATGCGCTCGTAGGCGGGGCTGACGTAGATCATGCGCTGGGCCTGCCAATCGAAGGCCCAGAGCACCGCATTGACCCCGCCCAGCAACGTGCTGAACAGCTGCTCGCGCTCGCCCAGGCGCGCGGCTTCGGCCCGTGCATGCATCAGCGCCAGCAAGGTCTGCGCGTCGCCGCCCGGCAGCATGCCCATTCCCGTGTCACCCCGATTGCTCGCCAACTGCATGATTTTCTTCCTGAACGACCGCCGCGCATGGGCAGCGGTACTGCATTGATTGGAATGCTGTTCAGAGAGTCGGCAAGCGGCAAAGTTCCTAGCCCCGGCCGGCAGGCGCGCCGACGGTCAGGCGGGCACGACGGACGGCCGCAGCGAATAGGTCCGCAGGTGCTCGGCGAATTCGCGCAGCGACTGGATGCCGCTGGCTTCGGCTTCATGCACCCACTGCTTGATCGCCGCCAGCATGTCATGGCCGTTGGCACTGGTGCGCGTCCAGATCTGCTGCAGCGCCAGGCGTTTCTCGTAGATCACCTTGAGCGCCTGGCTCTGCGCCAGCATGGCCTCGATATGCGCCTGCTGCTCCTGCTGCAGCAGGCTCGGTTCCCGCGCCAGCAGGCGCTTGGCGCGGCGCAGCTGATGGCGCACCGAGGCATCGGCGCGGTCGAGCTCCTGGCGCACCAGCGGCACGATGACCAGCTTGCGGTACTGCGCCATGATCTGGAAGCGGTTGTTGAGGATCGCCATGGCGCTGTCCATGTCCAGATGGTGCTTGCCCTCCACCCGATGGGCGATCGGTGCGGTACGGTTGACCCTGGCCAGACCGAGCAGGCTGAACAGGCGAATCCAGGCCCAGCCCATGTCGAATTCCCACTTGCGCACCGAGAGCTTGGCCGAATTCGGATAGGTGTGGTGGTTGTTGTGCAGCTCCTCGCCACCGATGAGGATGCCCCAGGGCACCAGGTTGGTCGCCGCGTCGCGGCATTCGAAGTTGCGGTAGCCGACGGCATGGCCGAGGCCGTTGACCACGCCGGCGGCCCAGAACGGAATCCAGATCATCTGCACCGCCCAGATGCTCAGGCCGATGACGCCGAACAGCGCCAGGTCGATCGCCAGCAGCAGCACGATGCCGAGGTTGGGAAAGCGCGCGTAGAGGTGGCGCTCGATCCAGTCGTCCGGGCAGTTCTTGCCGTAGATGCGCAGCGTCTGCTCGTTCTTCGCTTCCGCCATGTACAGCTCGGCACCCTTGCGCAGCACCGTGCCCAGGCCCTTGTGCACCGGGCTGTGGGGGTCGTCGGGGGTTTCGCACTTGGCGTGGTGCTTGCGGTGGATGGCGGTCCACTCGCGGGTGTTCATCGCCGTGGTCAGCCACAGCCAGAATCGGAAGCAATGCTTGAGCGCGGGGTGCAATTCCAGCGCGCGATGCGCCGAATAGCGATGCAGATAGACCGTGACGCTGACAATGGTGACATGCGTCAGCAACAGCGTGGTCGCGATGAGCTGCCAGATCGACAGGTCGAGTAAACCGGTGTGCCACATATACGTGTGCCTCGCGTGTGCCTCGGAAGTCTTGAACGAGGATTCATGGAAATCTTTCAAGCGTCACTCGCAGCCTAACACTCCCACATCCCGGGTCGAGCCTGCCAACCGTCGCATAACTGATGATTTTTTAGCCAGATTCGGCTGCAATCGCCAGCGCCTCGCGAAAGGCCGTGTCCTGGCTCGTTTGCTACCGACACGAGCGTCGATCGCTATCGACGGAGATGGCATAGCGCTATCATTCTTCTTTTTTCATTCCTGGAAAAATACGGCTCATGCATCCGTCGTACGTTGAGCACTGCCTTGGGCGCCTGACCCGCTGCGTACTGCCGAGCGACGCCGGGCACAGCCGCGCGAGTCGCCGATCGGCATGAACACTTCCGGTATCTCCACGCCCCACTGGACATTCGCACTCGGCAGCCTGCTGCTCGTCCTGCTGTTCGGCAGTCTGGCCTGCAACGACTTCCGCGCCCGTGATGTGGCCTGGCAACTGGAAATCGAAACCCACGGCGAACTGCAGAGCCTGGCGCTGCAGAGCGCACAGTTCAATCAGCGCCGGCAGGCCGACATGGTTGCCACCGCCCTGGCCGGTAACGCCGAAGTGCTGCGCCGGATGCGCCGCATCGACAAGGCACTGCGCGACGGTGAAGCCCTGGACGACGCCCATGTCGGCGTGCTGCGCCAGCGCCTGCGGGCCGCGCTGACCCCTGCCTGGAAGTCGATGCAGCGTCATCAGGCGCTGCAGTTGCAGGTGTTCTGGGGCACGCCGGGGATCGCCGTGCTGCGCATGCAGCAACCCGACGCCTTCGGCGACGCGGTCGCAGCGCAGCGGCCGCTGCTGCGCCGCGCGCTGGAGGAAGGCGTCGCGCAATCCGGGCTGGAAGTCGACCCGCAGGGCGCCAGCAGCCGCACCATCGTCCCGCTGCGTGCCAGCGAAGAGCCCGACAGCCCGATCATCGGTGCGCTGGAAGTCGGCTACGACGCGCTGCCGAAGCTGGACGATCTCGGCGATCAATTGGCCGCCGGGCTCGCCCTGATCGTCGATCAGCGGGCGTTGCGCGCGGCACAGGTCGACCCGCCGAGCGGTGTACGGCTGAGCAGCGACAGCAACTGGCTGCTGGTCGGTCTTTCGGCCACCCAGATCCTGCATTGGGCCGAGATGGACATGTTGCCCGCACCGGAGAGCGGCATGGCGTTGCGCCTGCTCGAAGCCGACGGGCGCACCTTCCTGCTCAACCAGATTCCGTTGCACGACAGCCGTCCCTCCGAGCCGCGCCGGCCACCCAAGGCCGCGGCGCTGGTATGGCGCGACATCAGCGCAATGCAGCACGAACATCGCCAGGCCGAACGACGGCTGCTGGTGAAATGGAGCCTGGCCTGGCTGATCGCCGAAGCCCTGCTGCTGTTGCTGGCGATCCTGCTGCAACGGCGCATCGCCGTGCACCGACAGCACCGCCTGGAACAGCGACAACAGGCCCGCCGCCGCCAGCGCCTGCTCGATCGCGCCCGGAAGATCGCCAGCCTGCTGCCGGGCATGGTGTTCCAGCTCAAACGCTTCGCCAATGGGCGCTATGCCTTTCTTTACGTCAGCGAAGGAGCCCATGAGCTCTTCGGCATTCAGCCGGCATTGCTGATCGAAGATGCCGCGCGGGCCCTGATCGACGTGCATCCGGATGACCTGCCACGCCTGCGGGCCGCCCTGCTGCGCCTGGCCGTCGCCCCCGGCAGCGGCACGATCGAGTTCCGCATCCATCATCCGCAGCGCGGCCTGCTCTGGGCCGAGGGTCGCGCCACGGCCGAACGCCTGAACGACGGCTCGGTGGTCTTGCACGGCTTCATCACTGAGATCAGCGAGTTGATGGAGGCCACCCGCGCGCTGCAGAAGAGCGAAAGCCGCTTCCGCGCGATGGTCGGCAACCTCCCGGGCGTGGTCTATCGCTGCCGCAACGACGGCCAGCGCAACATGAGCTACCTGAGCGACGGCATCGAACGGCTGACCGGCTATCCTGCCAGCGATTTCGTCGGCGACCAGATGCGCAGCTATGCCAGCCTGATCCATCCCGACGATCGCCCGCTGGCCCGGCAGAACCCGGAGCAGGACGTGTTCGAGGGCATCTACCGGCTGATCAACGCCGACGGCCAGACCGTCTGGGTGCGCGAAAAGGCCCGCGTGCTGCGCGAGCGCGACGACCCGACCGGCTGGTGCGACGGCTTCATCTGGGACATCACCGCCCAGGCGCTGGCCCAGGAGGAGATGCGCGAGCGCGAGCACTACCTGAGCATGCTGATCGCCAACGTGATCGACGCCATCGTCATCATCGACGCCCGCGGCATCATCGAGACCTTCAACCACGCCGCCGAACGGATCTTCGGCTACAGCGCGCAGGAGATGATCGGTCGCAACCTGTCGATGCTGATGCCCGAGCCGGATCGCTCCGCCCATGACGGCTACCTGGCCGCCTATGCGCAGCGCGGCACGCCGCGCGCTCTGGAACAGAACCGCGAGCTGACCGCCCTGCGGCGCAATGGCGAGACCTTCACCATCGAACTGCGCGTTTCGCAGATCACTCACCACGGCCAGCGCAAGTTCATCGGCCTGGTGCGCGATATCACCGAGCGCAAGCGCATCGAGCGGATGAAGAGCGAGCTGGTGTCCATCGTCAGCCACGAACTGCGCACACCGCTGACTTCGATATCCGGCGCCCTCGGCCTGATCGTCGGCGGCGCACTGGGCGAACCGCCGGCAGCGATGCGCCAGATGCTGGTGATCGCCCACCAGAACAGCCTGCGCCTGGGCCGGCTGATCGACGACCTGCTGGACCTGGACAAGCTGGTCGCCGGCAAGATGACGCTCGAACTCCACGCGCATTCGCTGACGGCGCAGCTGGAGCAGGCAATCGACAGCAACCAGGGTTATGCCGCGCAGCACGACGTGCGCCTGATCCTGCTGCCGGTGGCGGATCTGCAGATCGTCGCGGACGACGACCGGTTACAGCAGGTACTGGCGAACCTGATCTCCAATGCGGTCAAATTCTCGCCCAAAGGCGGGGTCGTGACGCTGAGCGGCGAACACCGAGGCGACTGGGCGCGGATCGGCGTTCGCGACCAGGGGCCGGGCATCGCGCCGGAATTCCATGCGCGCATGTTCCAGAAGTTTTCCCAGGCGGATTCCTCCGACACCCGACAGAAGGGCGGGACCGGTCTCGGCCTGGCCATCAGCAAGGAACTGGTCGAACACATGCACGGGCGCATCGGCTTCGAATCCGAGCCCGGGCATGGCGCCTGTTTCTGGTGCGAGCTGCCGCTCGCTCCCGCAGCCCCCGAACAACCTTGAACGATCCGCAAGATGCGGCCGCACGACACCACCCCGACCACGGAGAAGTAATGGCCGAGCTAAGGCGCATCCTGCATATCGAAGACGACCCCTCCATCCAGGCGGTGACCAAGCTGGCCCTGGAAGCGATCGGCGGCTACGAGGTCCTGTCCTGTTCCTCCGGCGCCCAGGCACTGGAGGAAGTCGAACGCTTCGCGCCCGATTTCATCCTGCTGGACGTGATGATGCCGGGCATGGACGGCCCGGAAACGCTGGCCAGGCTGCGTGAACGAATCGATCTGCAGCGAATTCCGGTAACATTCATGACCGCCAAGGTGCAGCCCGGCGAGATCGAGCACCTGCGCAAGCTGGGCGCGCGCGACGTGATCGTCAAGCCGTTCGATCCGATGCGGCTGCCCGAGCAGATTCGCAGCATCTGGGCCGCTGGCCGCTAGCGTTTCATTGCGGTCGCGCCGGAGCCCGGCGCACACCGAAGCGCTGACCCGGCACCCCGCTCGTCGGGCCTCGCCGGGCTCGCCCTCGGCGCCCCAGCCAACCTGCAATGCGACGAATCCGTGCCCGTCGGCCCGGGTGACATTCAACGAATCGGTAAGGCCTCACGATGGAGTCACCGCAAGCGAGTCCGGCGTCACCGCCAGCCACGTCCCAACCGCGCGAGCTGTCGCGCCTGGCCGCGCTGCTGCGCTACGAGATCCTCGACACCCCCGAGGAAGCCGACTTCGACGACTTCACCGAACTGGCCGCCCGCCTGTGCGGCACGCCCATCGCGCTGATCTCGCTGGTCGACGAGCGCCGCCAGTGGTTCAAGAGCCGTGTCGGCCTGGAAGTCAGCGAAACCCCGCGAGAAATCTCCTTCTGCACCCATACCATCCTCGGCCAGGAAATCTTCGAGGTGGCCGACGCCCGGCAGGACCCCCGCTTTCGACAAAACCCGCTGGTGACCGGCGATCCGCACATCCGCTTCTACGCCGGCACGCCGCTGACCTCGCCCGACGGCCACAATCTCGGCACCCTCTGTGTCATCGACCGCCAGCCACGCCAACTGACCGCCGAGCAGCGCGACACCCTCGAACGCCTCGCCCGCCAGGTCATCCGCCTGTTCGAGCAGCGCCTGCTGGCACGCCGCCACGCCGAACAGGCCGCACTGCAGCAGGCGATTCTCGACAGCGCCTCCAGCGCGGTGCTGGTGACCCGCCCCGACGGTATCGTCAGCAGCGTCAACCCGACCGCCGAGCGCCTGCTCGGCTACAGCGAACAGGCGTTGCTCGGCCACCCGCTGACTTCGGCGCTGTTCCAGCCGCAGGCACTACAGCGGCGCGCCGCGATTCTGTCGAGTGAACTGGGAGTGCCGGTCGAAGCCGACTTCGCGGTGCTGATCGCCCCCTTGCACCAGGGCCGCCGCGAGATGTCCGAGTGGCGCCTGCGCCACCACAACGGCAGCGAGGTACCGGTACTGCTCGGCGTGACGGCGATCCGCGACGAGCAGGAGCGGCTGCGCGGCTATCTGGTCAATGCCTACGACCTGGCCTACCAGGAACAGCTGCAACTGCGCCTGCAGCAGATCGCCGCGCAGGTGCCGGGCATGCTCTTCCAGTTCCACTGGCGGCCCGATGGCGCCGGCGGCTTCCCCTACGTCAGCGAGGGCATCGAACAGACCTACGGCCTGAGCCCGGCGCAACTGGCCAGCAGCTTCGCGCCGATCTACGCCCGGGTCCACACGACCGACCGCGCCCAGTTGCTGGCCGGCATCCGTCAGGCCGCCAACAGCCTGACGCCCTGGCACAGCGAGCATCGCGTCGAGCATCCGCGCAAGGGCCTGATCTGGGTCGAAGCCCATGCCAAGCCACTGCGCCAGCCCGACGGTTCGATACTCTGGCACGGCTTCGTCACCGACATCACCGCGCGCAAGGCCGAACAGCTGGAGCTGGACAAGCAGCAGGAAATGAACCGGCGCCTGCTCGAGGCGCTGAGCGAGGCGGTCATCGCCTGCGATGCCGACGGTTGCCTGACCCTGTTCAACGACAGAGCCAAGCAGTGGCACGGCGCCGATACCGCGCCGATCTCGCCAGCCGATTGGGCCCGGCACTATCGGCTCTACCAGCCCGATGGCGTCACCCCGCTGCAGGCCGAGCAGATTCCGCTGATGCGTGCGCTGCACGGCGAACACGTCAGCGACCATGAAATGGTGCTGCTCGGCCAGGACGCGCCGCGCTATGTGCTGACCAATGCCGACCCACTGTACACCTCGGACGGTCAGCCGATGGGCGCGGTCGCGGTGATGCACGACATCACCGAGCGCAAGCGCATCGAGCGCCTGCAGCGCGAATTCATCTCCACCGTCAGCCACGAACTGCGCACGCCGCTGACCTCGATCACCGGCGCACTGACGCTGATCTGCTCCGAAGTCATGGGCGAAGTCCCGACGCAGCTGCGCGAACTGCTGGAAATCGCCCGCCAGAACAGCCAGCGCCTCAGCGCGCTGATCGACGACCTGCTCGACATGGACAAGTTGCATGCCGGCCAGATGCGCTTCGACCTGATCCGCCAGCCGCTACGCCCGCTGCTCGAGCAGGCCCTGCATAGCAACCAGAGTTATGCCGAGCAGCACGGGGTGAGGCTGCACGTCGGCGAATGCCCACCGGTGCAGGTGGACGTCGATGCCATGCGCCTGCATCAGGTGCTGAGCAACCTGCTCTCCAACGCGGCTAAATTCTCGCCGCCAGGCGAACGGGTCGACCTGTCGGCCGAATTCGGTGACGCCCGGGTGCGCGTCAGCGTCCGAGATCAAGGACCGGGCATTGCCGCGGAATTCCATGAACGCGTCTTCCAGAAGTTCGCCCAGGCCGATTCGTCGGACAGCCGCCCGCAGGGCGGTACCGGCCTCGGCCTGGCGATCAGCAAGGAACTGGTCGAGCGCATGGGCGGGCGCATCGGCTTCGACTCCGAGCCCGGCCAAGGCGCCTGCTTCTGGTTCGAGTTGCCCTGTAGCGAGCGGCCCGTCGCGGCCAGCGAGAGTCAGCCATGAAACAGCTCAAGCGCATTCTGCATGTCGAGGACGTCCCGTCGATCCAGGTCGTGACCCGCATCGCCCTGGAAAAGCTCGGCGGCTTCGAAGTGCTCAGCTGCCCTTCCGGCCAGGCGGCGCTGGAACAGGTGCGGGCCTTCGCCCCGGACCTGATCCTGCTCGACGTGATGCTGCCGCAGATGGACGGGATCGAGCTGGTGCGCCAGCTGGCGGACGTGGTGGATCTCAAGCATATCCCGGTGGTGTTCCTCACCGGCCACCTGCAGCCCGAGCGCCTCGACGCGCTGCGCCAGCTCGGCGTGCGGCGGGTGCTGAACAAACCTTTCGACCCCCTGCAACTGGCCGACCAGTTGCGCGAAATCTGGGAGGCCGAGCATGAATGACCAGGCCCACCTCGAACTGCAGAAGCAGCTCGAACGGCTCAACCAGCAATTCGCCCAGCGGCTGCACAGCGATCTCGCCGAACTCGCCGGCCTGGCCGACGAGCTGCGCCGCAGCTGCACCGCAGACAGCCGCCGGCAGCGGATGCTGGCGCTGCGCGAGCGTCTGCACCGGCTGGCCGGTGCCGCCGGCACCTTCGGCTTCGACCCGCTCGGCGAGCGCGCAAGACGGCTGGAGCAGCGCGCCGATCGCTGGCTGGAAGCGGCCAGGCCCACGACCCGAACGCTCGAGGCCCTGGCCCGCGCGATCGAGCAGCTGGCGCGCGAGACGCCAGGCAAGGCGCTGCAGGCCGCGGTGCTGGAACCCCGGGAAAATCCGGACGAGCAGCCACCCGCCTGCCGTATCTACCTGCTGGAGACGGACCCCGAGGCCGGCGCCAACATGGCGCTGACACTGCGCAACTTCGGCTACCTGGTCAGCCCCCTGCGCGATTTCACGGCCCTGCAGGACGCCGTCGACGCCCGGTTGCCCGATGCGCTGATCGTCAGCGTGCAGCAGGACAGCGAGCTCGAGCGGGTCGCGCAGTTGCAGCAGCAACTGAAAGCTCCGCTGCCGCTCTTGGTGATTCACGACCACTTCGACTTCGCCAGCCAGCTCGCCGCGGTGCGTGCCGGCGCCCAGGGGTTCTTCGCGCGGCCACTGGACATCACCCAGCTGGAGAACAGCCTGGAACGCTGCCTGGACCGCCAGCAGGAACCCTTCCGCGTGCTGATCGTCGACGACGATGCCGAGCTGGCGGCACGCTATAGCCTGGTGCTGCGCAACTCGCAGATGCAGGTGCAGATCCTCGCCGAGCCCACCCGGCTGTTCGACACCATGCGCAGCTTCAATCCCGAGGTGCTGCTGCTCGACGTGAACATGCCCGGCTGTTCCGGCCCGGAGCTTGCGCAGATGATCCGCCTGCATGACGAGTGGTTGCGAGTGACCATCATCTACCTCTCCGCGGAAACCGACATCAAGCGGCAGATGGCGGCGCTGCTGCAGGCCGGCGACGACTTCATCACCAAACCGATCAGCGACAACGCACTGATCGCCTCGGTGTATTCCCATGCCCAGCGCGCCCGCTCGCTGAGCACGGCGCTGGCGCGCGACAGCCTGACCGGGCTACTCAAGCACGCCGACATCAAGGAGCAGCTGGCGCTGGAAGTGCAGCGGGCCACCCGCAGCGGCAAGCCGGCCAGCGTGGTGATGCTCGACCTCGACCATTTCAAGCAGGTCAACGATCGCTTCGGGCATGCCGCTGGCGACAACGTGATCCGCGCGCTGGCCAACCTGCTGCGCCAGCGCCTGCGACGGATCGACAGCCTCGGCCGCTATGGCGGCGAAGAATTCGTCGCGGTGCTGCCGGAGTGTTCGGCGTTGCAGGCCAGGCGCATCTTCGACGAGATCCGCGGGCGCTTCGCCGCGCTCAGCTTCAACAGCGGCGACGCGCGCACCTTCAGCGTCACCTTCAGCGCCGGCATCAGCGAAACCGACGGCCGCACCGCCCCCGGCATCCTGCTGGAACGCGCCGACCAGGCGCTCTACGTCGCCAAGCACAGCGGCCGCAACCAGGTGCAGGTGGCGCAGCAGTAAGCTGCAAGCTGCAAGCTGCAAGCTGCAAGCTGCAAGCTGCAAGCTGCAAGCGAGCGTAGGGTGGATGTCGTTTTTCACATCCACCGTGACTCCGCTCGCCGGGTCGGTGAAGCGTGACCCGACCTACAGCTGCAAGCGAATCAGTGTGCGGGACGGAGCCCAAAGCCCGTCAGCTTTTCCGCTCTGGCATCTACTTGCCGCTTGCAGCTTATGGCTTGCCGCTTGAAGCTGCTCCTAAAGCTTTATCCAGGTCGCCTTCAGCTCGGTGTACTTGTCGAACGCATGCAGCGACTTGTCGCGGCCGTTGCCGGACTGCTTGAAGCCGCCGAACGGCGCGGTCATGTCGCCGCCGTCGTACTGGTTGACCCACACGCTGCCGGCACGCAGGGCGCGTGCGGTGCGGTGCGCCCGGGACAGGTCGGCGGTCCACAGCGCGGCGGCCAGGCCGTAGGGGGTGTCGTTGGCGATGGCGATGGCCTCTTCGGCGCTGTCGAAGGTGATCACCGACAGCACCGGGCCGAAGATTTCCTCCTGGGCGATCTTCATCGCATTGTCGACGCCATCGAAAATGGTCGGCTCGACGTAGAGCCCGCCGGTTTCCTCCAGGGTGCGCTGGCCGCCGACCAGCACCTGCGCCCCGGCCTCCCGCCCGGCATCGATATAGCCAAGCACGCTGTTCAACTGCTGGGTATCCACCAGCGCGCCGACGTTGGTCGCCGGGTCCAGCGGGTTGCCCGGCCTCCACATCTTGAGCGCCTCGACCACCATGGGCAGGAAGCGCGCCTTGATCGAACGTTCCACCAGCAGCCGCGAACCGGCGGTGCAGACCTCGCCCTGGTTGAAGGCGATGGCGCTGGCCGCCGCCTGGGCCGCCGCCTGGAGATCCGGCGCATCGGCGAAGACGATGTTCGGGCTCTTGCCGCCGGCCTCCAGCCAGACACGCTTCATGTTCGACTCGCCGGCGTAGATCATCAGTTGCTTGGCCACGCGCGTGGAGCCGGTGAACACCAGGGTATCGACGTCCATGTGCAGCGCCAGCGCCTTGCCCACGGTGTGACCGTAGCCCGGCAGCACGTTGAGCACGCCGGCGGGAATGCCCGCCTCGAGCGCCAGACGGGCGATGCGGATCGCCGTCAGCGGCGATTTCTCGGACGGCTTGAGCACCACCGAGTTGCCGCTGGCCAATGCCGGGCCGAGCTTCCAGCAGGCCATCATCAACGGGAAATTCCATGGCACGATGGCCGCCACCACGCCCACCGGCTCACGGGTGACCAGGCCCAACTGATCGTGCGGCGTGGCCGCCACCTCGTCGTAGAGCTTGTCGATCGCTTCGCCGCTCCAGCGCAGCGCCCGCGCCGCGCCGGGGATGTCCACCGCCAGCGAGTCGCCGATCGGCTTGCCCATGTCGAGGGTTTCCAGCAGCGCCAGCTCCTCGCGGTGCGCTTCCAGCAGGTCGGCGAAGCGGATCAGCACCGCCTTGCGCCTGGCCGGCGCCAGCTTCGCCCACACGCCGGCCTCGAATGCCACCCGCGCGCTGGACACCGCGCGGTCGGCATCGGCCTGCTCGCAGGCGGCCACCTGCACCAGCAGCCGCCCGTCCACCGGGCTGATGCAGTCGAAGCGGCCGCCCGCCACCGCGTCGAGGTATTCACCCTGGATGAAGGCGCGACCTTCGATGCGCAGGTCGCGGGCACGCTGTTGCCAGTCGGCGAGGGTCAGGGTGGTCATGGAGCGTCCTCTTCTTCGGTATCGGGGCTACTGGAAGGGGCACCCTAAACCAGTGGCTCGGGGCGTATCAATATTTTTTACGAACGAGCGCTTTATGCCTTGTTTTGTTCGTTTTATTAAACATAGACTCGGCGCATCCGCTGTGCTATCGCCACAGCATAGCCGCCACTCGCATCCCTGCCGGAGCTCACCATGGCCAACGATTTCCACCCCAGCGCATCGCCCGACCATTTCTGGATGCCCTTCACCGCGAACCGCCAGTTCAAGGCCAGCCCGCGCCTGCTGGAGAGCGCCGAAGGCCTGTATTACACGGCGAGCGACGGCCGCAAGATTCTCGACGGCACCGCCGGCCTCTGGTGCTGCAACGCCGGCCATGGCCGGCGCGAGATCAGCGAGGCGGTGAGTCGGCAGATCGCCAAGATGGACTTCGCGCCGACCTTCCAGATGGGCCATCCGCTGCCCTTCGAGCTGGCGGAGAAGCTCAGCACCATCAGCCCCGAAGGCCTCGACCGGGTGTTCTTCACCAACTCCGGCTCGGAATCGGTGGACACTGCGCTGAAAGTCGCGCTGGCCTACCAGCGTGCCATCGGCCAGGGCACCCGTACCCGCCTGATCGGCCGCGAGCTGGCCTACCACGGCGTCGGCTTCGGCGGCATCTCGGTCGGCGGCATGCCGAACAACCGCCGCGCCTTCGGCGCCTTGCTGCCCGGCGTCGACCATCTGCCGCATACCCTCGACCTGCAGCGCAACGCCTTCAGCAAGGGCCTGCCGCAGTATGGCGTGGAAAAGGCCGACGAGCTGGAGCGCCTGGTGACCCTGCACGGCGCGGAGAACATCGCCGCGGTGATCGTCGAGCCGATGTCCGGTTCGGCCGGCGTGATCCTGCCGCCGCTGGGCTACCTGCAGCGCCTGCGCGAGATCACCGCCAGGCACGGCATCCTGCTGATCTTCGACGAGGTGATCACCGGCTTCGGCCGCGTCGGCGAGCCCTTCGCCGCGCAGCGCTGGGGCGTTACGCCGGACATCCTCACCTGCGCCAAGGGCCTGACCAACGGCGCAATACCGATGGGCGCGGTGTTCGTCGCCGACAAGCTGTTCGAGGCCTTCATGACCGGGCCGGAAAGCGCCATCGAGTTCTTCCACGGCTACACCTATTCCGGCCATCCGGTGGCCTGCGCGGCGGCCCTGGCGACCCAGGAGATCTACCAGCGCGAGAACCTGTTCCAGAAGGCCATCGAGTTGGAATCCTACTGGCAGGACGCGCTGTTCAGCCTCAAGGACCTGCCCAACGTGACCGACATCCGCACCGTCGGCCTGGTCGCCGGCGTGCAGTTCGCGATGCACGCCGACGGCGTCGGCAAGCGCGGCTACGAGGTGTTCCGCGAGTGCTTCGAGAACGGCCTGATGGTGCGCGCCAGCGGCGACACCATCGCCCTGTCGCCGGCGCTGATCATCGAGAAACCACAGATCGACACGATGATCGCGCAGTTCGCCGACGGCATCCGCCAGGCCGGCTGAAAGACCGGCCCCTCACGTTAGGTAGGTGGGCGTAGGTTGGGTTGAGCGCAGCGAAGCCCAACGATGTGCCAGGCAACGCTTCGGCGTGAGTTGGGCTTCGGCGCTGCGCGCCTCAACCGCAACCTACAGGCTATGGGCATCACAGCGAATCCAGGCAGTCGGCCAGGGCGTTGCCGAGGCCTTCGAGCAGCCGCTCGTAGCCCTGGGCATCGGCTGCCACGCCGACGCCGAGCACGTCCAGTTCGGCCATCTTCACCGGCAGGCCGCTGGTCAGCGTTTCGGCCAGGCGCGGGCGCGTCGGCGGTTCGCTGAATACGCAGCTCGGCCCGGCCTGCTGCAATCGTTCGCGCATGGCCGCGACATGCCGCGCCCCCGGCTGCGCCTCGCCGCCAGCGCTGAACACGCCGGTGTGGCGCAGGCCGTAGGCGGCCTCGAAGTAGTCGTAGGCCTCGTGGAAGACGAAGTACGGCTTGTCCCGCACCCCGGCGAAGCGCTGTGCGAGGCGCGCGTCCAGCGCCTCCAGTCGCTCTGCGAAGGCCTCGCTGTTCGCCCGGTAGCGCTCGGCATTGGCCGGGTCGGCGGCGGCGAAGTCGGCGGCCATGCGTCCGGCGATCACCCGCGCATTGGCCGGCAGCAGCCAGAGGTGCGCATCGAGGCTGCCGGGGCGATGATCGTGGTCAGGCTCGTCGACAGGCGCAGCGTGATCGTGGCCATCATGTTCATGATGATCGCCCTGCGCGTCGCCGAAATGCCGCAGTGTCAGCCCCGGTAGCTCCTGCACGGCGAGACTCGGGCCCTTGCGCCCGTCCAGCGCACGCGGCAGGAAATTCTCCAGATCCGGGCCGATCCAGTAGAACAGTTCGGCATCGCGAAGGCGCCGTACGTCGGATGGGCGCAGCGCATAATGGTGCGCAGAGGCACTGGCCGGCAGCAGCACGTCGGGTTCGCCGACACCGTCCTGCACCGCTGCGGCAATCAGCTGCAGCGGTTTGATGCTGGCCAGCACGCGGACTTCGGCATGGACGGTCGCGGTGCCAACGAGCAGCGCGGCAAACAGCGAAAGGGAAAAAAGACGGCTCACGGGCATCACTCGAAGGGAGGAAATTGGTACATAATAACGTCTCTTCACCACGACGTCGCCGCCCATGCCCAAGACCCCTCTGGCCTGCACGCCCCATGACCACCACCACTGCGTCAGCCATGCGCTGGCCGAAGCCGATACGCTCTGCGCGCGCCAGGGCGTGCGTCTGACCGCCCTGCGCCGGCGCGTGCTGGAGCTGGTCTGGCAGAGCCACAAGCCGCTCGGCGCCTACGACATCCTCGCCGTGCTGAGCAAGCAGGACGGCCGACGCGCCGCCCCGCCGACCGTCTACCGGGCGCTGGATTTCCTGCTGGAAAACGGCCTGGTGCACCGCATCGCTTCGCTCAACGCCTTCATCGGCTGCAGCCATCCGGAGCATCCGCACCAGGGCCAGTTCCTCATCTGCCGCAACTGCCACACCGCCATCGAGCTGGAGCAGCCGGCCATCGCCGAAGCCATCGACGCCGCCGCCCGCACCGTGGGTTTCGCCGTCGAGGGCCAGACCGTGGAAGTAGTCGGCCTCTGCGCGCCGTGCCGGAGCGCAGCATGAGCGAAGTGCTGTTGCGGCTGGACGACATCCATGTGCATTTCGCCAGGCAGGCGGTGCTGGAAGGCGCGCAGCTGCAGGTGCATCGTGGCGAGATCGTCACCCTGATCGGCCCCAACGGCGCCGGCAAGACCACCCTGGTACGCACCGTACTGGGCTTGCTCGAGCCCGATCGCGGGCTGGTCTGGCGCAAGCCGAGGCTGCGCATCGGCTACATGCCGCAGAAACTGCACGTCGATGCCACCCTGCCGCTGTCGGTGCTGCGCTTCCTGCGCCTGGTGCCCAGGGTCGACCGCACCCGCGCCCTCGCCGCGCTTCACGAAGTCGGTGCCGAGCACGTCATCGACAGCCCGCTGCAGAAGATTTCCGGCGGCGAAATGCAGCGCGTGCTGCTCGCCCGCGCGCTGCTGCGCGAACCGGAGCTGCTGGTGCTGGACGAGCCGGTGCAGGGTGTCGACGTCGCCGGCCAGGCCGAGCTGTACCGGCTGATCGGCGTGCTGCGCGACCGCTACCACTGCGGCGTGCTGATGGTCTCCCACGACCTGCACCTGGTGATGAGCGCCACCGACCAGGTGGTCTGCCTGAACCGCCACGTCTGCTGCTCGGGCCATCCGGAACAGGTCAGCAGCGACCCGGCCTTCGTCGAGCTGTTCGGCCAGGATGCGCGCAGCCTGGCGATCTACCATCACCAGCACGACCACAGCCACGACCTGCACGGCAGCGTGGTGGTCGGCAAACCCCACGTCCACGGCCCGAACTGCAAGCACTAACAGAGCCTCAGATGCCCGATTTCCTTCTCAACGCCCTGCTCGCCGGGCTCGCCCTGGCGCTGGTCGCCGGCCCGCTCGGCTCTTTCGTGGTCTGGCGGCGCATGGCCTATTTCGGCGACACCCTGTCCCATGCCGCGCTGTTCGGCGTCGCCCTCGGACTGATGCTGGACGTCAACCTGACCCTGGCGGTGACGGTCGGCTGCGTGCTGCTCGCCCTGCTGCTGGTGACCCTGCAGCAGCGCCAGCCGCTGGCCTCGGACACCCTGCTGGGCATCCTCGCCCACAGCACGCTGTCGCTCGGCCTGGTCTCGCTGAGCTTCATGGACGATGTGCGCATCGACCTGATGGGCTATCTGTTCGGCGATCTGCTGGCGGTCGGGCCGGCGGAGCTGGCCTGGATCGTCGGCGGCAGCGCGCTGGTGCTGCTGATGCTGATTCCGCTGTGGCGGCCGCTCTTGGCGATCACCGTGCACGAGGAACTGGCCAAGGTCGAAGGCCTGCCGGTGGCGGCGATCCGCCTGGCGCTGATGCTGCTGATCGCCGTGGTGATCGCGGTGGCGATGAAGATCGTCGGCGTGCTGCTGATCACATCCTTGCTGATCATCCCCGCCGCCGCCGCGCAGCGCCATGCGCGCACGCCGGAGCAGATGGCCCTGGGCGCGAGCCTGCTGGGCATCGTCGCGGTGTGCCTGGGCCTGGCATTGTCCTGGTTCGAGGACACCCCGGCCGGCCCGTCGATCGTGGTCAGCGCCGCCGCGCTGTTCCTGCTCAGCTTCGCCTGGCCGAAGCGTTAGTGGCCTGTTTGGTAAGTTCAGTTGGTCAATTTCGGCGCCCATGGCCCCGATACTGCGTTGCTGCTCCTCGCCATAGCCCCGCTATGATTCGTCGCAGCGCCTTGTCTCGGAACCATGTTCATCCGAACTTGCCTCAACCAACTCACCGCACAGGCCACAGGCCATGACCGATCTCAAGTACCTGCGCGGCTATCCTGAAGCGCTGCTGGCGCAGGTTCGCCAGCTGATCGCCGAGGAGCGCCTGGGCGACCATCTGGCCCGGCGCTATCCGGAACGGCATCAGGTGCAGAGCGACAAGGCGCTGTACGGTTATGTCCAGCAGTTGAAACAGGCGCATCTGAAAAGCGCCCCAGCGATCGACAAGGTGCTCTACGACAACCGCCTGGACCTCACCCACCGCGCCCTCGGCCTGCACACCGCGGTGTCGCGGGTGCAGGGCGGCAAACTGAAGGCGAAGAAGGAGATCCGCGTCGCCGCGCTGTTCAAGGACGCCGCGCCGGAGTTCCTGCGGATGATCGTGGTGCACGAGCTGGCCCACCTGCGCGAGAGCGAGCACAACCGCGCGTTCTACAAGCTGTGCGAACACATGCTGCCGGGGTACGGACAGATCGAGTTCGACCTGCGTCTGTTCCTGCACTGGCGCGAGCTGGGCGACCGCTGAACCGCCTCGGAGCCTGTCCACGATCTGCCGCGTGTCGGCCCTGCGGCGATAAGGAACAGCCGCTCAGATCCAGCCCAGCCAGCGCCACCAGGTCACCGCGAACAGCAGCATGCTCAGGTAGCCGATCAGGGTCAGCAGCAGGCCCACCTTGGCGAACTGCCGCGCGGTGAAGGTTTCGGTACCCAGGCAGACCATGTTCTGCGGTGCGTTGATCGGCAGGATGAAGCCATAGCTGACCACGAAACCGAGCAGCATGGTCATGCCCAGGCGGCTGAACTCCTCCGGCAGGCTGAGCAGCACCGAAATCAGGATCGGCAGCATCGCCGAGGTCAGCGCCGTCGCACTGGCGAAGCCCAGGTGGATGACGATGAGAAAGGCCGCGAGGATGGCGAAGATGCCCAGCGGACCGACCACGCCGAGCCCGGTGTGCGCCACCACCTGGGCGCCGAGCCACTGCCCGGCCTGGGTGGCGAGCAGCACCGTGCCGAGGCTGATGCCGACCCCGAAGACGATCACCGTACCCCAGGGTACTCGCGCCTGCACCTGCTTCCAGTTCATTACGCCGATGCGCGGCAGCATCAGGATCACCAGCCCGGCGTAGGTGGTGCTGGTGGTATCGAAACTGTGCAGCTTGCCCTCGCTGGCCCAGCACAGCAGCAACCCGATGGAAACCGCCAGCAGGCGCTTCTGCACGGGCGTCATCGGGCCCAGCTCGGCGAGGGCGCGCGCCACGGCCTCCTTGCCGCCGGCAATCCGCTCGGTTTCCGGCGGCAGCAGCCGCAGCACCACGGCCAGCAGCACGCCGGACATC
Source organism: Pseudomonas lopnurensis (assembly GCF_015070855.1). Lineage (GTDB taxonomy): Bacteria > Pseudomonadota > Gammaproteobacteria > Pseudomonadales > Pseudomonadaceae > Stutzerimonas > Stutzerimonas lopnurensis. The sequence goes on along the minus strand of NZ_JADDIX010000033.1, from coordinate 49,725 downwards.
AGCACCGCCCATGGCGCGCCGGCGATGAGCCAGTCGATCCAGCTCACCCGCTCGCCGAGCAGCTTGTCCATGAAGCCCACCAGCAGCAGGTTCTGCGCCGCCGCGGTCTGGATACCGATGTTCCAGATGCTGGTGCCCTGGGCGACGATGATCATCATGCCGACGGCGAAGTTCGAGCGCTTGTCGATGCCGAACGCGGCGATGATGCCGAGCATGATCGGCACCACGCAGGCGGCGCGCGCCGTGGCGCTGGGCACCACCAGGCTGAGCAGCACGATGACCACCAGGGTACCGGCCAGGATGTGCCGCGAACGGGTGCCCACCTTCGACAGGGTGACCAGGGCGATGCGCCGGTCGAGCCCGGTCAGGGTCATCGCCGCAGCGATGAACAGCGCGCCGGCCACCAGCGCCAGGGCCGGGTTGGCGAAACCGGACAGGCCCATGCCGATGGCCCTCGAGGTACCGTAGACGACGTCCGGGTTGTCCACCGTGGGCGCCGTGCCGACGAGAAAGGCCAGCAGCGCGGTGATCATGATCGCGCTGACCTCGTAGGACACCGCTTCGGTGATCCAGACGATCACCGCGAACACCAGGATCGCCAGCACGCGCTGGCCGGCGACCGGCAGATCGGCCGGCAACGGCAGCAGCAGCACGCCGACCAGCGCCAGGACGGCCACCACGAGGCCGGTCGGGATGCCCAGCAGGCCGTGGCGGGTTGCGGTAGGGGTTTCGCTCATGGCGAGGCTCCATCGGCTGACAGAAAGTGCCTCCAGCATGGGCGAGCCATGCACGCGCGGTCATGACATGGGTCTATGACGCGCCTTTGCGACTCAAAAAAAGCCGCACGAAGGCGGGCCACGACGCCACTGCGTTCGACCGGCGTTCCGATGGACGGGAGAAACCGGGAAGGGCCCGCCCGGGCACGAAGCCCGGACCGGGCCCAGCAGGCATCAGGCCGGAATGCTTTCGGCCATTGCCTCGCGCGCCCAGATGCGATGCTGCCCCAGCGCCTGGACGAAATTGCCGAACACGCCGGCCACGTCATCGCCCTCCAGCAGTCCCGCATCGGGCTGCAGGGCCAGCGCGGCGAGCAACTGACGCGCTTCGCCGAGCACGGCGATCGGCTTGAGGTGCTTGTAGGCCTCCAGCAGGTAGTGCTTGGCCACGCCGTTCTTGCTCATGGCCTCGACACTCGCGGCGCCCCCCGGCACGAACACCGCATCGAAGGCGATCGAGGGCATGCCATCCATCGCCGCATCGGTCACCAGTTGCTTGCCGTCGGCCGTGGTCACGGGTGCCGGCGAGGGACCGATCAGCTTGGCCAGCGCGCCCTGCTTGGCGAGTTCGGCCTTGAACGCATCCACCGCCGCGCCGTCGACGCCGTCGGCGACCAGGATGGCGACCTTGCGCGACTTGATATTGCCCGAAAGGTGGTTCATCAGGCTCAACGCCGGCGAGCTGGGCGGCGTCGGCTCCTTCTTCGGCACAGAGGGTTTCGTCGGCGCCGGCAAGCCGAGGTTCTCGGCGACCCGGCGAGCCAGTTCCAGATCGATATTGGCGAGGATCTCGTTGACCTGGCGCTCGCGGATGAATATCCGCTCCACCTTGCCCAGCTCGAAGGTGTAGGCGCCGATGATGTGTTCCTTCTCCGGCTCGCTCATGCTGTTCCAGAACAGCGTGGCCTGGGAGAAGTGGTCGCCGAAGGATTCGCTGCGGTTGCGGATCTTGTGGCCCTCGACCCGCTCCGGGTAGCTCTCGAAACCGCCGCCGCTGGCCGCCGGCGGGGTTTCCTTGGGCCAGCCGGCGTCGATGGAATTGGGCTCGTAGCTGGCGCGGCCCTTGTGGATGGTCTGGCGGTGGAAGGCATCGCGCTGGTTGTTGTGGAACGGGCAGACCGGCCGGTTGATCGGAATTTCGTGGAAGTTCGGCCCGCCCAGGCGCAGCAGCTGGGTGTCGGTATAGGAGAACAGCCGGCCCTGCAGCAGCGGATCGTTGCTGAAGTCGATGCCCGGCACGATATGGCCGGTGTGGAAGGCGGCCTGCTCGGTCTCGGCGAAGAAGTTGTCCGGATTGCGGTTGAGGGTCATCCTGCCGAGTTTCCGCACCGGCACCAGTTCCTCGGGAATGATCTTGGTCGGGTCGAGCAGGTCGAAGTCGAAGCTGTGCTCGTCGGCCTCCTCGACCACCTGCACGCCCAGCTCCCACTCGAAGTAGTCGCCCATCTCGATGGATTCCCACAGGTCGCGGCGGTTGAAGTCCGGGTCCTTGCCGGCCAGCTTGAGGGTTTCGTCCCAGACCAGCGAGAAGGCCCCGGCCACCGGCTTCCAGTGGAACTTGACGAAGCGGCTGACGCCCTCGACATTGACCATGCGGAAGGTATGCACGCCGAAGCCTTCCATCGCCCGGTAGCTGCGCGGGATGCCGCGGTCGGACATGACCCAGAGCACCATGTGCGCCGACTCCGGGGTCAGCGAGACGAAATCCCAGAAGGTGTCGTGGGCCGACTGGCCCTGGGGGATCTCGTTATGCGGCTCGGGTTTCACCGCATGGACGAAGTCGGGAAACTTGATCGCGTCCTGGATGAAGAACACCGGCATGTTGTTGCCCACCAGGTCGAAGTTGCCCTCGTCGGTGTAGAACTTGGTGGCGAAGCCGCGCACGTCGCGCACCGTGTCGGCCGAGCCGCGCGAGCCCTGCACCGTGGAGAAGCGCACGAACACCGGGGTTTCCTTGTCTTCGGCGGCGAGGAACGCGGCCTTGGTCAGCCAGCTGTGGTCGCCATAGCTGACGAACACGCCATGCGCCGCGGCGCCGCGCGCGTGGACGATCCGCTCGGGGATGCGCTCGTGGTCGAAGTGGGTGATCTTCTCGCGCATGATGAAGTCTTCGAGCAACGACGGCCCCCGGCCGCCGGCCTTCAGCGTGTTCTGGTTGTCGGCGATCTTCACGCCCTGGTTGGTGGTCAGCGCCTCGCCGGTGGCATCGGCGCGAAAGCGTTCCAGCTGGTCGAGCTTGGCGTTGTGGTTGGCGCGGTCGACGGTATCGGTGCCGGCGAGTTCGCTCTGCGTGGGAGTCTTGTCCGTCATGATGGGCCTCGGTTAGCGGGTGGGCTGAACCGCGAACGATCGGACCGCATGCGGGGCCTGGTACGTGATCGATTCACGGCGTACCGGTTAGTGACCACGCCCGGAAGAACAAGGTTGCTGCGCCGCATGATTTCCTTTGTCTATCCCGACGATTTGCGAAAACTATGGTCCTGCGACCCGCGATGCAGCCGTTCGAAGAACTTGACCGGCCACATGAGCCCTTTCGCCACATGCGGTAGAATGCCGGGCTTTCGCCGGACACCCCGGTACCGAACGACCGCACCCACAAGGTTCGCCCGTGATCGAATTCCACCAAGTCCACAAAACCTATCGGGTCGCGGGCCGTGATGTCGCCGCACTGCAGCCGACCGCGCTGCAGATCGCTTCTGGCGAGGTATTCGGCCTGATCGGCCATTCCGGCGCCGGCAAGAGCACCCTGCTGCGCCTGATCAACCGCCTCGAGGAGCCTTCCGGCGGGCGCATCCTGGTCAACGGCGAAGACGTCACCGCGCTGGATGCCGATGACCTGCGGCGCTTCCGCCAGCGCGTCGGGATGATCTTCCAGCACTTCAACCTGCTGATGTCCAAGACCGTGGCGGACAACGTCGCCATGCCGCTGCGCCTGGCCGGCAGCTACTCGCGCGCCGAGATCGACCAGCGCGTCGCCGAACTGCTCGAGCGCGTCGGCCTGCGCGACCACGCGGGCAAATACCCGGCGCAGCTGTCCGGCGGGCAGAAGCAGCGCGTCGGTATCGCCCGCGCCCTGGCGACCCGCCCGGACATCCTGCTCTGCGACGAGGCCACCAGCGCCCTCGACCCGCAGACCACCGCCCAGGTGCTGCAGCTGCTGGCCGAGATCAACCGCGAGCTGCAACTGACCATCGTCCTGATCACCCATGAGATGGACGTGATCCGCCGGGTCTGCGACCGGGTGGCGGTGATGGACGGCGGCGTCATCGTCGAACAGGGTCCGGTCACCGAGGTGTTCCTGCATCCCCAGCACCCGACCACCCAGCGTTTCGTGCTGGAAGACGAGGCGGTCGACGAGAACGAACAGCGCGACGACTTCGCCCATGTGCCGGGGCGCATCCTGCGCCTGACCTTCCAGGGCGAGGCCACCTACCAGCCGCTGCTGGGCACCGTGGCACGCGAGACCGGGGTGGATTTCAGCATCCTCTCGGGGCGTATCGACCGCATCAAGGACACCCCCTACGGCCAGCTGACCCTGGCGCTGGTCGGTGGCGACATGACCGCGGCGCTGGAACGCCTGGATGCCGCCGACGTACACGTGGAGGTGCTGCGCTGATGGAAGCTCTGTTCGGCTCCTTGTTTACGAACGTCGACTGGTACGAGATCTGGCTGGCGACGCTGGACACCCTGCTGATGCTCGGCGGCTCGCTGCTGTTCACCATCCTGCTGGGCCTGCCGCTGGGTGTGCTGCTGTTCCTCAGCGGCCCGCGCCAGCTGTTCGAGAACGGCCCGCTGTACGCGCTGCTGTCGTTCATCGTCAACGTGCTGCGTTCGCTGCCGTTCATCATCCTGCTGATCGTGATGATCCCCTTCACCGTGCTGCTGACCGGCACCTCGCTGGGCGTCGCCGGGGCGATTCCACCGCTGGTGGTGGGCGCCGCGCCGTTCTTCGCGCGGCTGGTGGAGACGGCCCTGCGCGAAGTGGACCGCGGCATCATCGAAGCGACCCAGGCGATGGGCGCCAGCACCCGGCAGATCATCTTCAGTGCATTGCTGCCCGAGGCGCGTCCGGGCATCATCGCCGCCATTACCGTCACCGCCATCACCCTGGTGTCCTACACCGCGATGGCCGGTGTGGTGGGGGCCGGCGGCCTGGGCGACCTGGCCATCCGCTTCGGCTACCAGCGTTTCCAGACCGACGTCATGGTGGTCACCGTGGTATTGCTGCTGGTCCTGGTGCAGGTGCTGCAGAGCGTCGGCGACAAGCTGGTCACCCATTTTTCGCGCAAATGAACCGCAACGAGGGCGAGCGAACCATCGCACCCCGCTCAATCCCTGAAGGAACCGAACGATGAAAAAACTGATTGCCGCCCTGGCCGCCGTCGCGGCATTTTCCGCCCAGGCCGCCGACACCCTGACCGTCGCCGCCACCGCCGTGCCGCACGCCGAACTGCTGGAATTCGTCAAGCCGGCCCTGGCCGAGCAGGGCGTCGAGCTGAACGTCAAGGTATTCACCGACTACGTGCAGCCGAACATCCAGGTCGCCGAGAAGCGCCTGGACGCGAACTTCTTCCAGCACCAGCCGTACCTGGACGAGTTCAACAAGGGCAAGGGCACCGAACTGGTCAGCGTCGCCGGCGTGCACATCGAGCCCTTCGGCGCCTACTCGAGCAAGCTGAAGTCGCTGGACGAAATGCCCGACGGCGCCACCGTAGTCATCCCCAACGACGCCACCAATGGCGGGCGCGCCCTGCTGCTGCTGGCCAAGGCCGGCGTGATCGGCCTCAAGGAAGGCGCCGGCATCACCGCCACCGTCAAGGACATCGCCGAGAATCCCAAGCGCATCAAGATCCGTGAACTGGAAGCGGCCACCCTGCCGCGCGTGCTGACCCAGGTCGACCTGGCGCTGATCAACACCAACTATGCGCTGGAAGCCAAGCTCAATCCCACCGAGGACGCGCTGGTGATCGAAGGCAGCGACTCGCCCTACGTCAACATCCTGGTCGCCCGTGCGGACAACAAGGACAGCGACGCCATGCAGAAACTCGCCGCCGCGCTGCACAGCGAAGCCGTCCGCCAGTTCATCGAAGAGAAGTACCAGGGCGCCGTGGTACCGGCGTTCTGACCGCCGGGGGCATACCGTAGGTTGCGGTTGAGGCGCGCAGCGCAGAAGCCCAACTCATGCAAAAGCGCCGTCTGATGCATCGCCCGTTGGGCTTTCGCTTCGCTCAGGCAAGGCGCCCCCACCCAACCTACGCCGATCCGTCCACATCCCCATGTGGGGCCATGCCGTAGGTTGCGGTTGAGGCGCGCAGCGCCGAAGCCCAACTCGCGCCAAAGCGCCGCCTGACGCACCGCCCGTTGGGCTTCGCTGCGCTCAACCCAACCTACGATCTGCCCCCGGAACCCCGCCCCGTGCGACGTTCTTCGTCTCAGGGCACCAGCACTGCGGCACCCTGGAAACGTCCGTGGCGCAGGTCGTCCAGCGCCTGGTTGGCCTGTTGCAGCGGGTAGGCATGGGTCTCGGTACGGATGCCGGCCTGCGCCGCGATCGGGAAGAATTCCAGGCCGTCTTGGCGCGTCAGGTTGGCCACCGAGACCACTTCGCGCTCCTGCCAGAGGATGTCGTAGGGAAAGCTCGGGATGTCGCTCATGTGGATCCCGGCGCAGACCACCCGACCGCCCTTGCGCACCGCGCGCAGGGCCGCCGGCACCAGTTCGCCGGCCGGCGCGTAGATGATCGCCGCATCCAGCGGCACCGGCGGCGGCTGCGTCGAGTCGCCGGCCCAGAGCGCGCCGAGCGAACGGGCGAAGTCCTGCGCAGCAACGTCGCCGGGGCGGCTGAAGGCGTAGACGTCGCGCCCCTGCCAGCGCGCCACCTGCATGACGATATGCGCCGCGGCGCCGAAACCGTACAGCCCCAGCCGCTTGCCGGTGCCGGCCTTGACCAGCGAACGCCAGCCGATCAGCCCGGCGCAGAGCAGCGGCGCCAACGCCACGTCGTCGCCTTCCTCGCCCAGGGCGAAAGTGAAACGCGCATCGGCCACCACGAGCTCGGCATAGCCCCCGGGCCGCGTGTAACCGGTGAACTGCGGCGCATCGCAGAGATTCTCCTCGGCATGCTGGCAATAGCTGCACACCCCGCAGGTATGCCCGAGCCAGGGAATGCCCACCCGCTGGCCCAGCTCGAAGCCGCTCACCCCCTCGCCCAGCGCATCGACGCGGCCGACGATCTCGTGGCCGGGGATGATCGGCAGCGGCGCCGCCGGCAACTCGCCATCGACCACGTGCAGGTCGGTGCGGCAGACACCGCAGGCCAGCACCCGCACACGCAGCTCGCCCGGGCCGGGTTGCGGGTCGGGCAGTTCGCGCCAGCGCAACGGCGCGCCGACGCAATCGAGGACCATGGCATGCATAACGGACGCTCCCTGTGGCTCTACCTGCTGCATTAAAGCGCAAGTAGCGCCCCACGTGTGCTCAGCGCGGAAGCCGAGCGGAACGGGCCCGCTCCGGCCGGCTCCAGATCCAGGTGGCACCGCAGGCCATGCCGGCGGCGGCGAAGGCCACCGAGGGCCGGTGGGAGACGGTCAGCGCCAGGACCGTCAGGCTTGCCAGCATCGCCAGGCTGGCGATGACCTTGGTGCGCCGCGCGACCACCCCGCCCCGGCGCCAGTCGCGCAGGGTCGGGCCGAACAGCCGGTGATGCTCAAGCCAGGCCGCCAGCCGCGGCGAGCTGCGCGATGCGGCCCAGGCGGCGAGCAGCACGAATTCGGTGGTCGGCAGGCCCGGCAGCACCACGCCCAGCGCCGCCAGGCCGATCGCCAGATAGGCGACGATCAGCCACAGCCAGCGCAGCCGGCCAGGCGCCGGCTCAGGCAAAGCAGCGCTCCAGATGCACGGCGAAGCGCTCGAAGGCCTCGATGGCCGCGGCGTCCGCCCGGCGCTCCTGCTCGGAGTCCAGCTCGACGCCGTCGAGCGCCTTGACGAAACCTTTCCAGCCCTGTGCGCGGCCGCCCTTCGGCGCAGCCAGATGGCGGGCGCCGAAGCCTTCATCCAGCCGGAGTGCGGCGGCCTTCTGGAACAGGAACTCGGCACCGAGCTTCGAGCCTTCGGAAACGAACAGCCAAGCCAGCGCCTCGCCGACGCACATCTCGCGTGAGCGGATGGCCTCGTCGCCCGCCGGCACCGGCACGCCGAAATCGGCCAGGTCCAGACGCGCCGCCTCGACCCGGCAGCGGGACGGCAGGTCTTCCACCAGCGCCATCAGGCGCGGGTCCCGATAGAGTGTCTGCAGGTCGTACTGGAACAGGTACTGGGCGGTGACGAAGCGGGCGAAATTCTCCCGGCTGGCGAACGGTTCATGGGCCTTGACCAGCGCTTCGAGGCGCTCGTGGGGCTCATGGGTCAGGGTGTTCAGGCGCTGCGAACGCAGCGGGTGGGACAGGTGCGATGATGCGCTCATGGGAAGGTCTCGTGTTATCGGTCCAGGGAGTACGGGTTCGACCCGCTGTAGATAAAGACGAATCAGCCGCGCCGAGGCAGTAAATCACGCAGCGGATTCCTGGCGTGACCAGCAACCTCAGCCGTCATTCGTCCCGCTGGAAGTACCGCGCCAACGTGTGCAGGTCCTCGCCGTTCAGTACGCCCGCGCCGTGGCGCAGGTTAAGCCAGGCCTGCAGCCAGCCATGGCGAGCTTCGGCCAGGTCGCGGCGGGCGGCGTAGAGTTGCTGCTCGGCGTCCAGCACGTCGAGGTTGACCCGCTCTCCACCCTGCACGCTGCGCCGCGTCGCCTCGATCAGCAGGCTGGCGGACTCGACGGCCATGCGGTAGGCGCCGATCCTGGCCCGGCTGCTCTGTGCAAGGTTGAACTGACGCTTGAGTTCGTTGAGGGTGTCCGCCGTCTGCGCATCCAGCTCGTGGCGCGCCTGTTCCAGCCGGCTGGCGGCCTGGCGCACCGAGGCTGAGGTGGCGCCTCCGGCGAATAGCGGCAGGCTGATCTGCACACCGATGCTGTTGGTGTCGTACTTCTGGTCGTAGGCGCTTTCTGAATCGGAACTGGTCTTGCGGCTGCTGGCGTACAGGCTGACCTTGGGCAGGTGGCCGGCGCGATTGCGTGCCACATCGTATTCGCTGGCGCTCAGGCCGTGGCGCTGGGCTGCCAGCGCGGGGTTGTTGCGCAGCGCCAGTTCACGCCAGGCGTGGAAGTTGGCGGGCTGCAACGGCTGCGGCTCGAAGACCTCGGCCAGCGGCGCCAGTTCGTCGATAACCAGGGAACGGCCAAGCATTGCCTGCAGCGTGCGCAGAGCGTCGTCCAGGGCGTCCTGCGCCTCGATTTCCTCGGCCAGCGCCAGGCTGTGCCGCGCCTCGGTCTCGAGGATATCGGTACGGGTGCCCTCGCCCTTGTCGAACAGCCGCCGGTTGAGCCGCAGCCGCTCGGCATAGGCGCGCCGCTGGGCGCGACTCAGCTCGATCCGTTCGCGGGCCAGCAACGCCTGGCTGTAGGCGGCCAGCAGCCGCACGGCCAGCTCCTGGCCCTGTGCGCGATACTGTTCGTCGGCCAGCAGCGCCTGGGCCACCCCCTGGCGATAGCGGGCCCAGGCCTCGTAATCGAGCAGCGGCTGCTGCAGGGTCAGGGTGGAGGCGTAGCTGCGGTAGTCGCGTTCGATCGTCGCGTCGCCGGCCCTGACCTCGGAGCCGTTCTCGGAGTTGCTGTAGCTCCAGGACAGGTTGGGCAGCAGCCCGGCACGGCCGATCGCGCGATTCTCCTGGCCGACCGCATGCGCCTGGATCGCCGCCTGGAAGTTCGGATCGTGGTGCAGCGCCAGGTCGTAGGCTTCCAGCAACCCCAAGGCCCAGGCGGAAGGCGTGAAGGCCAGCAGGCCAACCAGCAGCAGGTATCGGGTCCGAGCCATGTCAGTCTTCCACCAGCGCCAGGTGGGTGCGGTCCAGTAACGGCTTGAACAGGTAGTTGAGCAGCGAGCGCTCGCCGGTACGGACGAAGGCTTCCACCGGCATGCCCGGGCGGATCGCCAGCCCGGCCAGTTGCCGCATGCCGTCCTCGCTGACCCTGGCGCGCAGGTTGTAGTAGGGCTCGCCGGTGGTCTCGTCGACCAGCCGGTCCGCCGACACCGTCTGCACCTCGCCGGCGATACGCGGCGTGGTGCTCTGGTTGAAGGCGGAGAAGATCAGCTCCACCGGCAGTCCCGGATGCACCTTGTCGATCAGGTTGACCGGCACCTGGCCCTCCACCAGCAGCGGCTCGTGCTCCGGCACGATTTCCATCAGCGCCTGGCCGGGGGCGATCACGCCGCCGTCGGTGAACACGTTCAGCCCCACCACGATGCCGTCCGCCGGCGCCCGTACCTGGCTGCGCGCCAGCTCGAACTCGGCGCCGACCAGGCGGTGGCGCAGATCTTCGGCCTGGGTGCGCGTCTCGGCCAACTGGCTGCGCACCTCCTTCTGATACTCCTCGCGACGCTGGCCGAACTTCAGGCGCATTTCCAGGATCTGTCGCTGCAACTGGCCGATGCGGCCGAGCTCCTCGGCCAGCGCACCGTCGAGTTCGGCGTACAGCCGTTCGCTGTCGAGCAGGCGGTTGCGCGCGACGTAGCCCTCCCGGGCCAGGTCACGCAAGCCCGCCAGTTGCTCTTCCAGGGCCTGCTTCTGCCGCGTCCTGCTCTGCCTGAGCGCGCGCAGGCCGCGCAGTTGCTCCTCGGCTCCGGCGATACCCTCGCGCAAGCCGTCCAGCTCCATGGCCAGGGCCTGTCGACGGCTGTCGAACAGTTGCCGCTGCAGAGCCAGCGACGCCGCCACCAAAGGCTCGTCGCTGCGCGCCAGCAGGTCGGCGGCGAAGAGGATCTGGTCGGCCCCGTCGCGTTCGGCGCTCAACCGGCCTTCCATGCTCCGCGCACCGACATACTGGGCACGCAGCGATTCCATCTGGGCACGCTGGGCGGTTTCGTCCAGCCGCACCAGCACCTGGCCAGCCGTCACCCGCTCGCCGTCGCGCACCAGGATGCGTTCGACGATACCACCGCTGGCGTGCTGCACGGCCTTGCGATTGCCCGAGACCATCACCTTGCCGGACACCGGCACGCCCTTGTCCAGCGGCGCCAGGGCGGCCCACAGCAGGAAGCCGGCGAAGCCCAGTAGCACCAGCCACCAGCCGATGCGCGTGTGGCGCCTGTCGTCCAGCACCGTGCCGAGCGACGCCTGCCCGTCCGGCAGGTGCTCCACAAGCGCCTTGTCGTTGTCCGCCACCAGAGCGATGCGTGCGGCGTTCATGTGGTTTCTCCCGGCACGTTGAGGCGATAGCTGACGTTCATGCCCATCGGACTGGCGGTGGTCGGCGCCACCGGGGCCGGCCGCGTCGCCTGTTGCAGCTCCTGCAGCACCCGCGCGGCTGGGCCGAAGGCCTGCATCTGTCCACCGCGCAGCACCAGCAGCTTGTCCGCCCCGGCCAGCAGCGCCGGCTTGTGGGTGATCAGCACCAGCGTACGGCGCTGCGCATTGAGCCGGGCGATGGCCGCCAGCAGGGCCTTTTCCCCCTCCTCGTCGAGGTTGGCATTGGGCTCGTCGAGCACGATCAGCGCCGGCAGGCCGTAGAGCGCACGGGCCAGGCCGACACGCTGCTTCTGTCCTCCGGAAAGTCCCGCCCCGCCCTCGCCCAGGCGGGTGTCGTAGCCCTGCGGCAGACGCAGGATCAATTCATGGACGCCGGCCAGTTGCGCGGCCTGCACCACCTTGTCGGCATCCACCTCGGCGAAGCGGGCGATGTTCTCGGCGATGCTGCCGGCGAACAGCTGCACGTCCTGCGGCAGGTAGCCGATATGCGGGCCGAGCTCGGCCTTGTCCCACTGGTGCAGGTCGGCACCGTCCAGGCGGACCTTGCCGGCCAGCAGCGGCTGCGCCGCCACCAGCACGCGGGCCAGGCTCGACTTGCCGGAGCCGGAGGGGCCGAGCACGCCGAGCACCTCGCCGGCCTCCAGGGCGAAACCGACATTGCTCAATACCGGAGTCCGCCCGCCGGGTGCGGCGGCGATCACTCTTTCCGCCTGCAGGCAGCCCTGGGGGGCCGGCAGCAGCATGCCCCGCTCACGTGCCGGACAGTCGGCGAGCAGTCGAACCAGGCGCTCGTAGGCCAGGCGCGCCGAGGCCCACTGCTTCCAGGCGCCGATCAGTTGATCCAGCGGACCCAGCACGCGACCGACCAGGATCGAACCGGCGATCATCATCCCCGGGGTGATCTCGCCGGCCACCGCCAGCAACGCCCCCAGGCCGAGCATCAGCGACTGCAGCGCCAGGCGCACGCCCTTGGACCAGGCGCCGACCACGGCGGTCTTCTCGCTGGCCAGGCCCTGCTGGGCGAGGAACCCCTGGTGCCCACGCAGCCAGCGCTGGCGCAGTGCGCCGAGCATGCCCATGGCCTCGATGGCCTCGGCATTGCGCAGGTCGGCCTCAGCCTGCTGGGTGGCCTGGATCGACAATCGGCCGGCCTCGGCCAGCGGCTCCCGCGACAGCCACTGGTTGAGCCAGGCCAGCCCCATCAGCAGGCAGGCCCCGGCCAGGGCCAACGCCCCCAGCCAGGGATGGAAGAGGAAGATCACCAGCAGGTAGACGGGAAACCAGGGCGCATCGAAGAAGGCGAACAACGCATTGCCGGTGGCGAACTGGCGCAGGCTGGTCAGGTCCTTCAGCGCCTGGCCGGCCGACTGCCGATTGCCCTTCAGGTTGGCGGCGAAGGCGGCGTCGTAGATGCGCTGGTTGAGGCGCACGTCCATCCGCGCGCCGAGGCGGATCACCACGAAGCTGCGCACCCACTCCAGTGCACCCATGAAGGCATACAGGCCGACCACCATCAGCGTCAGCATCGCCAGGGTCATCGGGTTGCCGGAGGCCAGCACCCGGTCGTAGACCTGCAGCATGTAGACGGCCGGCGCCAGCATCAGCAGATTGATGATGGCGCTGAACAGCCCGATGCTGAAGAAGCCGCCCTTGTAGGCGCCCAGGGCGGAAAGGATTTCGTTGCGGGGTTCGCTCATGGCAGCAGGTTCCGAGGGGGCGTGAAGATGGGCATTGCCACCGTGCCTGGACCGGCGGCGAGCCCGTCGAGCGATGCGATCGACGTCCGAGTGAAGACAGAGCGTTGACGCCTCTTCATTCGGTATATATCTTCGATATCTATCAATCGGACAGAGGAGGCGCTGAGCATGTCTCTTGCCAAGGTATTCATGTCTGGCCGCAGCCAGGCCGTGCGCCTGCCCAAGGAGTTCCGCTTCAAGGGCAGCAGCGTGGAAATCTTCCGCCGGGGAGACGAGGTCGTCCTGCGTGAACGCCCGGAGCGCGCGCTGGCCATCTTCGAGGCGCTCGGCCAGTTCCCCGAGGATTTCATGGCCGAGGGCCGCCAGGATTCGCCACCGCAGGAGAGGGACAGCCTGTAATGAGCGTGCGCTACCTGCTCGATACCAACATCTGCATCTACATCATCAAGCACAATCCCGAGCAGGTACGGCAGCGCTTCGCCCGCCATCGCGCGGAGGAGTTGGTCATGTCGGTGATCACCCTGGGCGAACTGCGCCATGGCGCGGAGAAGAGCCAGTCCCGAGAGAGGGCGATGCAGGCCATCGACCACCTGCTGGCCTGCATTGGCCTGGATGACCTCGATGCTCCGGTCGCCGATCACTACGGCGATATCCGCGGCACGCTCGAACGCCAGGGGCGAATCATCGGCAACAACGACCTCTGGCTCGCGGCCCACGCAAGGGCACGCGGCTGGGTGCTGGTCACCAACAACGAAAGGGAGTTCGTCCGGGTCGAGGGCTTGCCGGTAGAGAACTGGGCGCATTAGCCGAAACGACGAATCCTGGGCTGCAATAAACGCTATGCCCGCGGAGACAACCAGCCGGCAGCTCATCGGGTATCCCCCTCTTGCGCCTGCTGCGGTCGGGGCTCGGCCTGGCTGCCGTAGGACAGCGAATACTCACCGCTAGGGACTGCCTGCCAACTGCTGAGGCTGGGATGGGCGGTCACTGGGGCGCGTGGCAGCTCCTTCTGCCGCTGGCGGGCCTGGTGACGGGCCAGCAGGGCGGCGAGCGATAGGGGCTCCGGGCGAGCGCGCACCGCCAGTGCGAGCGGCGCCTTCTTCAGGGCAAACGGCGGAGGCTCAAGAACTAGCGGCCCTCTGCGCGTATGAGAATCATTAACGAATAGGCGCAAGGCGGATTTAGCCCTTGCCCCTGTCTTTTTGCGAGACATGATTGACCTGCCTGAGAAGAACCGGGAGTATCCCCCCGGTCCCGACACGACCCGCGTCCGCGAAAACTCAGGCCGTGCCGGGTGTTTCAGGGGCGGATGGAAGAGCGATCTTTCATCCGCTTTTTACTGCGTGGCGATCAGGCTGCCAGCAGGTAGTCGTCGAACTCCGGAACGCCGACCAGTTCAGCACCGCAGTCACAGTCCTCGAACGCCGTACCGAGATCCTCAATGCTATCGCTGAGATCCACGTTGTAGACATCTTCCAGCACCGCATAGAGACCACCGTAGCCACCCGCGGGCGTGCCGAGCAGAGTGCTGCCATAACCAGTCAGCGACCCATTCATCAGACCCCAGACGACGTCGTGAACCGAGTAGGCGCCGATATTGGTGGCATCGCTGGTGATCGGCTCGTCGAAGCAGATGGTCAGGAACGGATCGATGACCGTGCCATCGGTATCCAGGCCACCGCCGAAGCTGATCTTCTCGATGGTGCCGTACAGGGTATGGGACTGGGCACCGGGGATGGTTCCGCCACTGAGCGGCGGGAAGTAGTAGTCCAGGTCGCCATAGACCGAGAAGGCATAGCCACTGCCGGTCGAGAAGCCATAAGTGTCGCCCGACAAACCGGAGCCCACGCCACCGGTGAAGAAGCCGCCGGTGTTGCCCGGATGAGTGCCGGGAATGCCGTCCGATGCCCAGGCATCCAGTACGTCTTCGAGGGTATCGGTCCAATCGGTGAACGCCGGATAGAGATCCTCATTCGTGCTGTAGCAGAAAGTTGCGATGGTAGCCATGATAAGTCTCCATGTATTTCACTTGGCCAGTGATTGGCCGGTTTCAAGTAGCGCCGAAGCGCTTCCCATTCAAACGGCTTTGCTGCTTGCCATTATTCCAACAGACGATCAACCGCCTCGCCTCTTCAGAATCTGATTTCCACTCCTGCCTGCACGGTGCGGCCGGGCGCATAGGTGCGCGCTAGCATGTCCGAATAGCCGCCCAAGTAGTTCTCGTCGCGGATGTTCTCCACCGCTAGGCTCACCGCCAGGTTCTGCGTGGGCTGGTATTTGCTGTAGAAGTCCCAGGTGGTGTAGGAATCCCACAGGTTGTCAGCGGTGCTCCAGTTGCTGGGGGCGTCGCCCTTGCTGCGGTTGTAGCGGATGCCCATATCCAGCTTCTTGCCGAAAAGGCGAATCCCCAGGGTAGCGCCATGGCGGTCCATCGGCATCGCGCGGGTGGCGTTCATCACCGTGTCGATACCACAGTAGGCTCGGCTGTCCAGCATCTCCTGATAAGAGCTGTAGCCCGCGGCAATGGCTTGTAGGTGCTGCGCCGTCATCGAACCGTCCTCATTCGGTTGGTCGTAACGGATCATTTGGCTGCCCAGGGGCCACACTTTGGAGCAGAAGTCGTTTTCACTGCTCAGGTACTTGGTGAAGTTGACGCCCGCGTACCAGCGCTGCGCATCGTAGCTGCCTTCCAGTTCGATGCCGCGGAACTTGGTTTCCGCCAAGTTGTTCACGAAAAAGTTATTGCCCAAACCGCCGGCATTAACACCTGGCAATGTGTTGTCTATGGAAGTGAATACAAAGTCGTCCACCTTGGTGGCGAAATAAGCCGCCTTTATCCCCAGGCGATCATCTGCTTTCAGGACATTCTGACGCAGGATATTGAAGCCCACCTCCCAAGTGGTGGAACGTTCCGAGTCGAGCAAGGGGTTGGGGTACATGTGCTCGGAGCCACCACCGGGATGGGCGCCTTCCCAGAGGGTCTCGGCCAGGGCCGGCGGGCGGAAGCCCCTGCCCCAGTTGCCGAAGAACTCCAGCCAGTCCAGCGGCTTGTAGGCGGCGGAAAGAAAGGGCGAAAACCGGCCCATGCTACGGTCGACCTCGTATTCATACCTGACGGCTTCATCTGTCCACTGTTCTCCCCAGCGCGTTGTCGTCCAGTAGCTGGTTGACTGGTTGGCCTCCCACCATGCAACGGCGCCCGCTTCTCCACCATTCAACCCCGCCTGGCAACCCGCATAGTTTGTAGCGTTGGTTTGTGGGCGATTACACCAGTAGCTCAGGTAGCTATCGAAACGACTCTGATAGCTGCTTTCCACCCCCGGCACCGTGGTCTTCCCCCGCAAGTGATACCAGTCATAACGCAACCCGGCTTTCAGGGTAAAAGGGTCTTTACTGAAGGTCAGCGAGGCGAAGGCGCTGGCCACATCGCGCCGTCCATTGGGGTTCAGGTTGTTCCCCGTGAGCCCATCTATATAGCTGGTGGTTACCCCGTTGCGATCAGACGTGTTGCCAGACTTGCCTTCATCCTGAAACCACTCGATGCCATAGTTGGCCGCCCACTCGGCGCCAGGCAAGGCGGCGAGTTCAAAGCGCGAGGTGTTCTCCAGTTGCAGTCCCCAGGTGTCGGTGCGGCTGCGGGTGGTATTGCTCAAGCCAGACAAGCAGGCACTCTGCCAGCTCGACGAAATGGGGTTCTGCAGGCAGTAGCCATTGTTCCAGACGAAGTCCGTCAGGCTGGTAGGGGTGGCACCGTTGATGCGCTCGTTCTCGGTGCTGACGAAATAGACCTTGGCCTTCAGGTCGATCAGCGGGTTATCGTTCGGGGCAAAGGCATAGTCCAGAGCATAGGAATCGTTTTTTGCCTCGGCTGCACCATAGGATCTATTGCCATTGGCATTGGCCTGGCTCCAGTCCGAGGTGTTGCTGTAGGAAAGCTCCGTCCCCGTATAAGTGAATTGCACACTTTGGTCATCGTTGAGTTTCAGCCGAGCCTTGGCCAGCCAGGAGTCCTGCTTCTGGTCGGAATAGCGCATCTCGCTGATTTCCTGCTGGCCCAGCGATAATGACTCGGTGTGCCAGGTACGCCCGCGATCCCCAATCTCATAGGCCCCCAGATTCTTCTGGCTGCGCGCCGCCAGCAGTTCCAGGCGATCCTCGAAACGCCCGGCCACCGCCGCGCTGCCGAGGAAATTCACGCCATTGGCATAGCCACCGATACCCGTGGTGCCGCGCAGGCGTACGCCGTGGTCCTGGCCCGGCAGGATGATGTCGTCGTAGTCCAGGGTCTGGAAGTTGGCGCTACCGGCGATGGCGTTGGCGCCGTACACACCGGCGTTCGGCCCTTTCTCGATGACCACGCTGCTGAGCAGTTCGGAGTCGATATACATCTCGCCATTGCGCTGCTGGTGACCGCTTTCCACATGGTTCTGGCGCATGCCGTCAATCATCATGTTGACCCGGCCGAAGTCCTGCATGCCGCGAATATTCACCGACAGGGACGGGTTGTTGCGGTCGACCGCGCTGGTCACGCCGGGGGTGTCCGCCAGCATGTCGGCCACATGCCGCGGCGGGCGCCTGTCGATCTGTTCGCGATCGATCACCGATACCGAACGCGGTTGCAGGTAGGTCTGTTCCTTCTCGCTGAGCCAGTCCCGGACCGTTATGTCGGGCAGCTCGAATACGCCCCCATCGCTTTCTCGCTGACTGAGCGTGACTTGGCGCCCGCCCTCGAAGAAGCGATAGTTCACCGGTGCGGCGGCAAGCAGCCGCTGCAACGCTTCCTCCAGCGAATAGCGCCCCTGTACGGCCCCACCCTGCAGGCCGGCGAAGCGCTCGCTATCGAAAAACACCTGGACGCCGCTCTGCCGGGCGAAGGCCAGCACGCCGGAGCTGAGCGGCTGCGCCGGAATGTCGAAATCGATGGCGGCCGGCACGGCCTGGGTCGCGTTCGCCGCTTCCACCGCCACGGCCAGTGGCGATGCCAGCGCCATCAGGCAGCTGCCGATGGTCATGCCCAGGCACAATGCCGCGCGGCCGCGCCGGGACGTTCTCTGTTTCTTGCGTTTCATCACTTTCCTCAGATCGCTCGTGTTGGCTGTTTTTCTGTTTTATCGAGTGACAGCTAATGAAAATCACTCTCAATAAAGCAGACGAGCGGAGCGGTGAAAGTCGGTAATTCCGGGAAAGTTTTTTATGCAGCATCGTGCTGACGCGACGCAGGGCGGGCAGCCTGGCGCCATTCGATAACTACCGGGGCCTTTCGAAGGGTTCGCTCCGCGCACTAGCGCGTAGGTTGGGTTGAGGAGCGACGAAGCCCAACACGTTCGTGCCCAATCCCTGTTGGGCTTCGCTGCACTCAGCGCCAACCTACCCGCTAGCGCCCGATCGCTCGAACATCGGCTGTTGCAAGAAGTCCGAGCCAGACACTTCCAGCGAGGCTCTGCAACACATAACGGGGACATGGCCTTTTCGTAGACCGCGCTCCGCGCACCAGGATTTGCCGACAATGCGGCGCCATGGCGGTGCGCGGAGCGCACCCTACAGTTCCACGAAGCCCGACACCCGGAGCGTCAGGTGGCGGAAGCGGTGGGATGGGAATGTCGGACTTCGGCGCTACGCAGCTCAGCGGGGCGCGGCCCGAACCAACCGAGGTGCGTGCCACGTAGAGCGGAACGCGCCTTGGCGCCTGACGTGGTGGGGTTGGTTGCACATCGACGCATTGCACGCCTGTGCACCGAGGTTCAATGCAGGCTGAAGACGTCTTCCAGCGTCTGCGCATCCAGCACGTTGTCCGCCCAGCGCCCCAGCGTTTCGCTGTCGGCCTGCCGCAGGCGCTGCTCCACCTCCGCCGGCAACGGCCCGAAACGATGCACCAGCTGGCGCGACAGCACGTCCCGGAGGCTTTGCAGCCGCCCCTGTTCCAGCCCTTGCTCTAATCCTTGCCTCATCCCTTGCTGGATGCCCTTCTGCATCCCTTCTTCCAGCAAACGTTCTGTCAGTCCGGCCATGCCGCTGTCCTCCTGTGGGTAGCGCTCCCGGTAGAGTCGCCTTTCATTCTCGTCC
>NZ_JADDIX010000033.1:23331-30795 GCF_015070855.1 Pseudomonas lopnurensis | reverse complement strand
GGACATGAAGTCCCTTGAGCTGAAGAGTCGTCAACGGCTAGGGGCTTACTTGCTGCGTCATGGACGCGTCTATGGCGGTAAAAGTCGCTGGACCCAGGCCCATTTTCGCTGGTTGGAGAGCGTGAAGTTTGATTCGCCGGTGCAGCAGATCGTCCTGCAGGAATACATCGATACCGTTAAATCGATGCAAAAGCGGGTGGCCGATCTGGAAGCGCAAATGCATGAAATGCTGGCAGGCTGGTCGCTAAGCTCGGTGGCGCAAGCACTGATGGCCTTGCGCGGCGTGAGTCTCATCACGGCGATGACGGTGCTGGCGGAGTTGGGCGACCTCACCCGTTTCGACTCGCCGCGCGAGCTAATGGCCTACCTGGGACTGGTTCCCAGCGAGCACTCCAGTGGCGGCTCACGTCGCCAGGGCAGCATTACCCGAACGGGCAACGGACATGTACGGCGAGTGCTGGTGGAGGCGGGGTGGAACTATCGTTTCCCGGCGCGCAAGACACGAGCCATCGAGAAGCGAGCTGAGAAAACCTCGGAGGTGGTTCAGGCCATCGCCTGGCAAGCGCAGAAGCGTTTGTGCGGTCGTTATCGGGCGCTTATCGAGGCGGGCAAGATCAAGCAGCAAGTCACAACCGCTGTCGCGCGGGAGCTGGCGGGGTTCATCTGGGCCATCGCCTGCGAGGTTGCGGGCAAGGCACACGGCAGCAGGGCAGTGATATGAACAAGCATCAGTGGCTTCGGTTCAGGGGGTGGAGGGCCGGTGAGGAGAACCCCTGGCGCTCCTATGTGGCGTCCTCTGTCAGGAGGGCAGACCCACGACTGTAGAGAAGGGCAGCTCCGCGACGAAGTGAAGTCAGGTCGGTAACCAACCCACGCATATCAGAGTGATCCACCGTCGCCAAATCGCCTTCCACCCCCTGAACCGAAGCCATTGACGGAGAAGAACAGAACGAAGAATAGAACCACAGTTGACAGGTCAATCCATATCAGGAGCCCGCTTGCGGGCGATCAGCCGCAACACCGATGATCGCCGACAAGGACTCGGCGTCCCCCCGGCTCCTACAGGGTCGGTGTGCACATGCTGCTTTATCCGAGGGGAATGACCTGAGGCGATATGCTGGTCCAGGCCGGGTGGCGATCCGCTTTAGTCCACGCTGGCCGCTGCTGGTGGGCTGAAGCCCACCCTACGGGTCTGTTGCACGTCGAACCACACGTAATGGGGGACATGGTCTTTTCGTTTCCGTCTCCTGCGCCACTGCGACGAAACGCCAACGGCCGCCGGGGAAACCCTCATCGCATCTGCCGCTCTAAACCCATGACGCCGCATGGTTCGTAGCCATGGCCAGGCCCTCAAGGCAGATGGAGACTCGCTATGATCCCGTACTTTTTCACCCTGTTGACCCGCCCCGACCAGGCGTGGGCCGGCATACGCCGCGACGAAGAAAAGAACAGCTCCAACTACCTTGTCCACCTGGTGCTCTGGGCCCTGCTGCCAGCGGTGTGCATGTTCATCGGAACGCGCTACGTGGGCTGGAGCCTGGTGGAGGACGAGCGGATTCGCCTCGATACCCGCAGCGCCTTCCAGCTGAGCGCGCTGATCTACTTCACCATCATTCTCGGCACCTTCATCATGGGCTTCTTCCTGCGCTGGATGTCGCGCACGTTCGACACCCGGCCCACGTTCAACCAGTGCGTGGGCTTCATCGCCTATGTGATCACGCCCTTCTTCATCGCCGGCCTCGGTGCGCTGTATCCGACCCGCTTCATCGCCATCGCGGTCCTGGTGGCCGCGGGCGCCTATTCGACCTACCTGCTGTTCGTCGGCCTACCGACCTTCATGCGCATCGACAACCGCAACACCTTCCTCTACGGCGCCAGCACCTGGGCCGTGGGCCTGCTGGTGCTGGTCAATCTCAAGGTGCCGATGATCCTGTTCTGGGTGCTGGCGCTGGATCCCGTCTACGAACGCGACATCCTGCAAGACCAGACCTACGGCACCCAGCAGGAACGCCCGCAGGAAGAGCCAGGCGGTCTGCAGCGCTGACCTCGGTTTTGGCATAATGCGGCGCTCTTCATGGAGTGCCCAATGCCCGAGCGACTCAACGCCCGCGTCGAAGCCTGCTACCAGTTGGCCGAGACGTTCTTCAACCAGCGCTTCGAACGGCCGCAGGTGAGCTTCAAGCTTCGCGGCCAGAAGGCCGGCGTAGCGCATCTGAACGAAAACCTGCTGCGTTTCAATCCGCAGCTGTACCGGGAAAACAGCGAGCACTTCCTGCAGCAGACCGTCGCCCACGAAGTGGCGCACCTGATCGCCCACCGGCTGTTCGGCCCGCATATCCAGCCCCACGGCGAGGAATGGCAACTGATCATGCGCGGCGTCTACGACCTGCCGCCGGAGCGCTGCCACAGCTACGCGATCGAGCGCCGGCCGCGTACCCGCTACGTCTATCGCTGCCGCTGCGACGAGCGCGATTTCGCCTTCACCGCCCAGCGCCATGCCCTGGTCGGCAAGGGTCGCCGCTACTTCTGCCGCAGTTGCAAGGGCACGCTGGTATTCACCGGGCAGCAGCGGGTCGAGTAATGATCGGGCGCGATCGCCGCGAGGGTGCGCCCACGGGCTCGGTGTGCATCTGCCGTTTTTTTGTGAAAGGTCCGACCTCGGGGCGATGGCTCTTGAGTGCGCAGGGTGGATGACGGCGCAGCCTCATCCACGCGCCGGGTTCGGCTGCCGCCCGGGCTCTCCGGCTCGAACGTCTGGCACACCGGAGCGCGGTGGAAAACGCTTCGCGGTTTTCCACCCTACAGGCTCCGCGCCCGCCAGCCGGCGACGACGAACAATCCCGCCAGCATCGCCATCAGCGGCAGCCAGCCGGCATGTTCCCAGACATACCCCGCCCCATACCCCACCACGCTCGAACCCAGATAGTAGGCGCACAGGTAAAGCGCCGAGGCCTGCGCCTTGGCGCCCCTGGCATGCTGGCCGACCTGCCCGCTGGCCACCGAATGGGCGGCGAAGAAACCCAGGGTGAACAACGCCAGCCCCAGCACGATGGCCGTCAGCCAGGGCGTCGCGCAAAGCCCCACGCCCACCAGCATCAGCCCGACCCCGCCCTGCAGCACCTGGCGCGCGCCGAAGCGCGGTACCAGCCGCCCCGCCCAGCCGGCGCTGAAGATACCCGCCAGGTAGACGATGAAGAGCATGCCGATCACCGTCGAGGACAAGCCGAAGGGCGCGCCGGCCAGGCGGAAGCCGATGTAGTTGAACAGCGCGACGAAACCGCCCATCAGCAGGAACGCCTGCAGGAACAGCCCGCGCAACACCGGGTTGCCCAGGTGCTGGCGGAAGTTGCCGAGCAATACGCCCGGCGACAGCGGCTGCGCCTTGAAATGGCGCGACGCCGGCAGCAGCCAGAGGAACAGCAGCAGCGCCAGCAGGCCCATCGAGGCGATACCACCCAGCGCCAGCTCCCAGCCACCCGGATCGCTCAGCAGGCCGGACAACAGGCGCCCGAGCAACCCGCCCAGCGCAGTCCCGCCGATATACAGCCCCATCGCCGCCGGCAACGATTCGGGATCGAACTCCTCGCCGACATAGGCCATGGCGAGCGTCGGCAAGCCGCTCAGCGCCAGGCCGAGCAAGGCGCGCAGCCCCAGCAGCAGATGCCAGGATTCGACCAGCACGCAGGCAATCCCCAACAGGCTGGCAAGGCCGAGTGCCGCCGCCATCACCGGCTTGCGCCCCCAGCTTTCGGCCAGCGCGCCGGAGACCAGCAGGCACAGCGCCAGACACAAGGTGGTCAGCGACAGCGCCAGGCTGCTGCTGGCGGCGGAGATCGAGAAATGCGCCGCCAGCAAGGGCAGCAACGGCTGCACGCAATAAAGCAACGCGAAGGTGGCGAAACCTGCGCAGAACAGCGCCAGCGTCGCCCGACGGTACGCCGGTGTGCCGCGGCGCAGGTGGCTGAAAGCTTGCTCTGGAGTACTCATGTCGCCGTTCCGGATTAGGCCAAGGGCCGCAAAAAAGGCCGGGAGCCATTTTTGATGTCGCTTGCGACGGCCCGAAGGGTGGCCGCCAGGGATGGCAGGTCGCAAAAATGCGGCGCAGGCTAACACAACATGTAGGGTTGCCGTGCCGCCCTCTCTGCGAGGCGGCCGACGGCCCGTGTCCGAAATATGCCCCGACGTATTTCCGGGGAAAACGCGCGGGTTATCGCGAGAGGCTCTGTCTCGACGCCTCCCATGCCCGCCGGAGTAGACCAATGAAAACAGCGCCGTATGGCAGCGTGTGCTCCACCCCCGACAGCCACGTGCCGCAGCAGCGGACCGCCAAGACCCGGCCGACCTCTCGAACCCTTCCCCTGCCAGCAAGTCGAAGAACCGCTATTCTTCTGCGACACATTACTCATTCACCCGCCGTATTGCCCGTCAAGGAGACCCCCGATGCGCCATTGCCTGTTCGGCCTGCTCATGGCTGCCAGCGTCGCTGCCAATGCCGAAATCCAGACCCAGGAAATCCCCTACACCGCCGCCGACGGCACCGAGCTGATCGGCTACTACGCCTACGACGACGCCATCGAGGGCCAGCGCCCCGGCATCGTCGTGGTGCATGAATGGTGGGGCCTGAACGACTACGCCAAGCAGCGCGCCCGCGACCTCGCCGAACTGGGCTACAGCGCCCTGGCCATCGACATGTACGGCGAAGGCAAGAACACCGAGCACCCCAAGGACGCCATGGGCTTCATGCAGGCCGCGCTGAAGGACGCCGACGCCGCCAAGGGCCGTTTCAACGCCGGCCTGGACCTGCTCAAGGAGCAGCCGCAAACCGATAACGGCAAGCTGGGCGCGGTCGGCTACTGCTTCGGTGGCAAGGTGGTACTGGACATGGCCCGCCAGGGCGTGCCGCTGGAAGGCGTGGTCAGCTTCCACGGCGCCTTGGCCACCGAAACCCGCGCCGCGCCGGGCAGCGTCAAGGCACGCATCCTGGTCGAGCATGGCAGCGAAGACAGCATGATCAGCACCGACGACATCGCCGCGCTGAACGTCGAAATGGTCAAGGCCGGCGCCGACTACCAGTTCGTCAGCCTGCCCGGCGCCAAGCACGGCTTCACCAATCCCGGCGCCGACAAATTCCAGGAACAAGGTATGGATCTGGCCTACCAGAAGGAAGCCGACGAACGCTCCTGGCGCGACATGCAGCGCTTCTTCGAGGAAACTTTCGGCCAGTAGGCTGAATCGCACCTCCTTGCGCGCCGGGTTTCGGCCACCGCACGGCCCCCCGGTGGCGAAACTCCCCTCTCCCCTCGCGGGAGACGACTGCAGGATGCAGGAGGTAGGGCGACGCAGGATGCCAAAGCCGAGGGCCGGGGGAGAGGGGGCTGCGCAAGAACTTCGCGGTCCCGCACAGCCCCCCTCGACCGCAACCAATCCAGCTCATCGTGCTAGCATTGCGCACATTTCCCAGCCGTCGAACCCAGACATGGCCGAACACGACTTCCGCTACACCCTGCTCAACCCCGCCCATACCCTCACCGAATGCCGCGCCCTGGCGCCGGGCCGCTACCAGGTCACCGGCAACGGCGGCTCGATCCGCACCGGCGACGTATTGATCGTCACCCTCAAGGGCAGTCGCGAACTGTCCCAGCGCCTGACCGTCGAAAAGGTTCGACACTTGATCAACCCACCCGGACAGTGGATGGCGGTGGCCAGCGGCCCGGTGTTCCGCGAACTGGCGATCCTCAACTGGCAGGTCGACTGCGACGGCTGCGGCAAGCAACTGGATTTCGAATTCGCCGTCGACGCCAAGCTGGGCGAAACCGCCCGCGCCCCGGCCGCCGAGGCCCGTATCGCCGAACTCGGCTGGGCCAGCCGGAACGGTCGCCACCTCTGCCCGAGCTGCCAGGAGAACAACGCATGACCCCTCGCCTCCTGCCCGCGGTCATGGCCCTCGGCCTCGCCGGCTGCGCAACCGAGCCCATGCTTCTGCAGCACGACGTCACTTACATCGCCGAATGGATCGGCAACGAACCGGTGATCGGGCGCAACCCGGTTTCCCTGACCCTCAGCGCGGACCGCGTCTACGGCAACGCCGGCTGCAACCACTGGTTCGGCGCCTACGAACTCGACGGCCAGCAGATCCGCTTCAGCAACCTCGGCAGCACCCGCAAGCTGTGCGCCGAGGAAATCATGGATCAGGAACACCACTTCCTCGACATCCTCACCCGTGTCGAACGCTGGGACATCTCCAAGATCGACCAATTGCGCCTCTGGCCCAACGAAGGCCCCCCCATCCGCCTCTGGCCCGAACAGGACTGACCCGCGCCAAATGTGCGCATGCCCTGCGGCATGCGCACTGCGATCAGGCGCCGCGCCCCCAAAGCCCCCGCCTCTGGCCCCGCTATGCGCGCCCAGCTCACAGCCCGAGGGCGGATCAACAACCGCTAATACCCTGTTTTTTCAGGGCCTGCACTTATTCCACTGCTGAATTTCCTACCCGCCATACCCTCCGTAGCGAAACTGGCACATGCAGTGCATAGACTCACTCAAATCCAGTTTCGGGGACCTCGGTACAGGCAGGCCGAGAATCCCCTCTTTTATTCGCGAAGCAAAAGGGCCACTCGGCGAGTGGCCCTTTTGCTTTTCCAGGGGCTGTCGTCGTTTCCCGCTACCCAGATCGATAAGAGCAGACTCCGCGGGACTGCGGCCACGGGCCGGTCAATGCAGGCTGAAGACGTCTTCCAGCGCCTGCGCATCCAGCACATTGTCCGCCCAGCGTCCCAACGTTTCGCTGTCAGCCTGTTGCAGACGCTGCTCCACCTCTGCCGGCAACGGCCCGAAACGATGCGCCAGTTGGCGCGACAGCACGTCCCGGAGGCTTTGCAGCCGCCCCTGCTCCAGTCCTCGCTCCAATCCTCGCTCCAATCCTTGCTCCAGGCCTTGCTTCATCCCTTGCTGGATACCCTTCCGCATCCCTTCTTCCAGCAGACGTTCTGTCAGTCCAGCCATACCGCTTTCCTCCTGTGGGTAGCGCTCCCGGTAGAGTCGCCTTTCATTCTCGTCCAGCGCCGTATAGATGTCGATGAAGTCCAGGTACTTCACCTGCCTGTTCGGGTCGGGCTCCAGTTCCAGCAGGCCGCGGATGGCATGGGCGTAGATGTCGAGCTTTTGCTCCGCCGGCCACTGCATGTTGGGCAGGTTGAGCCGGGCCACCAAATTGCGGCTGTCCAGATGGTCGGCCGCTGGCGTCTGCGCCAGCAGGCAACGCAGATAGCGAAAGGCGAGGTAGGTGTGCCGCTCGCTGCCCAGGTCGAGCCGTTCGGGAATGCGCTGGTCCCCACGCAGGAAGATCACCACCGGCACTACCCGCTCGGTCTGGCAAAGTTCTGCCAGGTCGGTGCAGTAATGAACGAGGCGGTGGATGGAGAAGCGCGCCGGGTCGCTTTCCTCCTCCAGCACGAACAGCAGCGC
>NZ_JADDIX010000033.1:0-23281 GCF_015070855.1 Pseudomonas lopnurensis | reverse complement strand
CCTGATCCGCTCCGAACCGGCGCTGACCCTGTTCGACGTGCGTGATGCCCACAGCTACAGGCAGGAGCATCTGGAGGGCGCCATGCACTTGAGCGAGGACCGTGTGGCCGCATGGCTCGGCCGCCTGGCCAAGGATGCGCCGGTGCTGATCTATTGCTACCACGGCAACGCGAGCAGGACCTTCGCGCAGATGTTTTCCGGTTTCCACTTCGGCAGGGTGTACAGCGTCGACGGTGGCTATCGGCCGCTGGCCACCGCGTTGGAGGGGCCTCCCGCGCAGGTGTCCGGGGCAGCCGGCAGCCCTGAACTGCTGACCTTTCTCGCCGAATGGCAATTCGATCCCGCCGACCTCGATGCGCCGCGCCTGCATGGGCTGACGCCATTGATGCGTGCCGCCCTGCAAGGCCAGCGGACGCTCGCCAGGGAGCTGCTCGGTTTCGGGGCGGACATCCATGCCCGCAACGACGATGGCAATACCGCCCTGTGGCTGGCCTGCGTTTCCCGTGACGCTGGGCTGGTGCAGGACCTGATCGACGCCGGGATCGAACTCGACAATCGCAACGACGCCGGCGCCACGGCGCTGATGTACACCGCTTCCAGCGACCGGCCGGAGTTGTTGCGGCTATTGCTGGAGGCCGGTGCCGATCCTCTGCTGAAGAATTTCGACGGCATGCGCGCGGTGGATCTGGCCGCGTCCGTTGCCTGCCTGAAACTGTTGCGCCACACCGCCGACTGGAGGCCAGACGGATGCTCGACTTCCCCGTGAAACTGGCGGTCGCCAGCCAGGAGGGCCTGGCAATCAGCGAACACTTCGGCCATGCCAGGCGGTTCTGGATCTACGCGGTCGACCCGGATGCGTGTCGCCTGCTGGAAACGCGCGAGGTGGAGCATTACTGCCTGGGCAACCATTCGAGCAAGACGGCCATGGCCGGCATCCTCGAAGCGATCAGGGATTGCCAGGCGGTCTTCGTCGCCAGGATCGGCGACGGGCCGGTGGCAAGGCTCAAGGCCATCGGCGTGCAGCCCGTCGCCGGCTACGCCTGGGAGCCGATCGACGCGTCGCTGCTGGACTATGTGCGCCGCACGTTGGCTGGGGAGCAGGTGTCATGAGTGGCGAGCGGATTGGCCAGTGGCTGGAGGAGCATCCGCTGTCGCCCGTTCAGGTGGACTGCGTCATCGCCGTCATGCTCAAGATCCTCGACGGCAAGTGCAAGATGAAACCCACGGAAAAGGCGGTCATGACGCTGCTCTACGAGCGGATCGGCCGGCGCACCGGCGAGCGCCTTGGGGAAGGGGCCCATGCCCTGATTGCCCAGGCCCGCGGTAACCTCGACGAAGCGATGAAAAACCGTGTCTACGAACAGCGGGTACTGGCCGAAACCATGATCTCCCGCCCCGTGATGAAAGGCTTCAAGGCCATGATCCGGCAACAGGGCCTGCTCGGGGACCGGCACGATGAGGACGTGGCGGATGATTGACCCGCGCCGCACGCACCAGGGCGTGTCTCGCTTGCCCGCTCCCTGCCTGCCCTTCACGAAGTAAATCCTCGCCGCTCTCCCGCGTTTCTCTTCAACGAGACCGAATGCGCGAGGTGCGTTCGGCCTGACGGTTGATATCCCTCACCAAAGGATCGCGTCATGCAAGCCACGTTCGACGTTATCGAAGAAAAGCCGATCGAGACGCTCTACTCGCTCGAGCAGAACCCGTTGCTGGTGCGCCAGGCGCAGCAGGAATCCAATGCGCGCAGTTATCCGCGGCGGATTCCCCTGGCGCTCAGGCGCGCGCGAGGCATCCACGTCGAGGACGTCGAGGGACGGCGTTTCATCGATTGCCTGGCCGGTGCCGGTACCCTGGCGTTGGGCCACAACCATCCGGTGGTGGTCGAGGCGATCCGCCGGGTGCTGGACGACGAGCTGCCGCTGCACACCCTCGACCTGACCACGCCGGTCAAGGACCGCTTCGTCCAGGACCTGTTCGGCGTGCTGCCGGCCGAGTTCGCCCGGCAGGCGAGGATCCAGTTCTGCGGGCCCACCGGCACCGACGCGGTGGAGGCGGCCCTCAAGCTGGTGCGCACGGCGACCGGGCGCAGCACGGTGCTGGCCTTCCAGGGCGGTTACCACGGCATGAGCCAGGGCGCGCTCAGCCTGATGGGCAACCTCAAGGCCAAGGCGCCGCTGGGCTCGTTGCTCAGCCATGGCGTGCAGTTCCTGCCGTTCCCCTACGACTACCGCTGCCCGTTCGGCCTGGGCGGTGCCCAGGGTGTGCAGATCGGCCTGCGCTACATCGCCAACCTGTTGAACGACCCGGAGGGCGGCGTGCCGCCGCCGGCGGCGGTGATCGTCGAGGCGGTGCAGGGCGAGGCCGGTGCGATCCCGGCCGACGACGCCTGGCTGCGCGGCCTGCGCGAAATCACCGCGCACGCCGGTATTCCGCTGATCCTCGACGAGATCCAGAGCGGCTTCGCCCGCACCGGCCGCATGTTCGCCTTCGAGCATGCCGGCATCCTGCCCGACGTGGTGGTGTTGTCCAAGGCCATCGGCGGTAGCCTGCCGCTATCGGTGGTGGTCTACCACGAAGCGCTCGATACCTGGCAGCCCGGCGCCCATGCCGGCACCTTCCGCGGCAACCAGATGGCCATGGCCGCCGGCTCGGCAGTGATTCGCTACCTGCGCGAACACGACCTCGCCGAGCATGCCGAGCGGGTCGGACGGCGTCTGCAGGACCACCTGCAGGCCATCCAGCGCCGCTACCCACAACTGGGCGACGTGCGTGGGCGCGGGCTGATGCTCGGGGTGGAGATCGTCGACCCGGACGGCACGCCGGACGCCCTCGGCCATCCGCCGGTGGACCCGGCATTGGCCTCGGCCATCCAGCAGGAATGCCTGAAGCGCGGGCTGATCCTCGAACTGGGTGGCCGCCACGGCAGCGTGGTGCGCTTCCTGCCGCCGCTGATCATCACCGAGGAGGAGGTCGGGCAGGTGGCCGATATCTTCGAGCGAGCGCTGTCGGCGGCGGTGCGGGCCGAGGGTTGAGCGGGGCGAGGGCATTCGCTCAACCTCACCTGGCCCCTTAGGGCTGGATGAATCTCGGCATGGCTGCGATGGAGTCGTTGGGTCGAGGTGCACGGATGTTAGTAGGGTGCGCTGCGCGCACCGCCAATCTCCGATGTATGCGGTGCGCGGAGCGCACCCTACGTTGGGATCGTGCCGAATACCGGCAGCGGTGTCCCAAATACCTCGTCCAGGGTCTTCGCCTCCAGGACATTCTCCGCCCAGCGCTCAAGCTCCTCGAGCCCCGCCTGTTGCAGACGCTGCTCCACCTCTGGCGCCAGAGGGCCGAAGCGGCGAATCAGCAGGCGGCTCAGAACGGTCAGTTCGCCCCGCTGCATGCCTTGTTCAAGGCCTTGCTCAATGCCTTGGTGGATACCCTGCTGCTTGCCCTGCTCCAGCAAACGCTCGGTCAATCGGGTCATACCCTGATCCTCCTGGGGGTAGCGGTCCTGGTAGATGCGTCGTTCATTCTCATCCAGAGCCGTGTAGATGTCGATGAAATCGATGTACTTGAGCTGCTTCTCCGGGTCCGGCTCCAGCTGCAGCAGGCCGCGGATGGCCTGGGCATAGATCTCCACCTTGCGTTCCGCTGGCCATTGCATATTCGGCAGGTTGAGCCGGGCTACCAGGTTGTCGCTGCTTAGATGGTCCTCCGCGGGCGTTTCGGCCAGTAGGCAGCGCAGATAGCGGAATGACAGGTAGGTGTGGCGTTCGCTGCCCAGTTCGAGCCGTTCGGGAATGCGCCGGTCGCCGCGCAGGAAGATCACCACCGGCACCATCCGCTCGGTCTGGCAGAGTTCTGCCAGGTCGGTGCAGTAATGGACGAGGCGATGGATGGAGAAGCGCGCCGGGTCGCTTTCTTCCTCCAGCACGAACAACAGAGCCTCGCGGCGGCCGTCTGGCCACTCCGCCAGCAGCGGCACGTCCAGTTCGTGGAAGCGGTCGCTCAGCCGCTGCTTGAGCTGTTCCTGGCGAAGCGGTGTGATGCTGGCGGAATCGTCGATGTCCGCGGCCTCGGTGGGGGCGAAGAAGGCTAGCGCCTGGCGCGGGTAGTCGAGGATCAGGTTCTTGAAGTTCTGGTCATGGCTGTTCGTCCTTGGCATGAGGCTATCCTATCTATACTGTGTTTTTATACAGCAGTCGTGAGGTGTGCTCCCTGCAAGCGGAAGGCGCCGCTGCGGGTTTCCCTAATTTTCCCGAAGGCCTATCCGTCTTGATGGTGACGCCCGACAGGGTTCAAAAACACGGAGAAAAAGACATGACTTCAGTTTTCGATCGCGAGGACATCCTCTTCCAGGTCGTCGTCAACCATGAGGAGCAGTACTCCATCTGGCCGGACTACAAGGAAATCCCCAAGGGCTGGCGCAAGGCCGGCAAGAGCGGTTTCAAGAAGGAGTGCCTGGCCTATATCGAGGAGGTCTGGACCGACATGCGCCCGCTGAGCCTGCGCAAGAAGATGGACGAGATGGCCCGCCAGCGCGAAGAAGCCGCCAACGTCAGCTGAGGTCCGCCGTGTCGAGAGTGAAGCTGCTTTGCCTGCCGTATTCCGGCGCCAGCGCCATGGTCTACAGCCGCTGGCGGCGGAGCCTGCCGGACTGGCTGGCGGTGTGCCCGCTGGAGCTGCCGGGGCGCGGCGCGCGTCTCGGCGAACCGCTGCAGACGGACATGGGCGCCCTGGCCCGGCAACTGGCCCTGGAGTCGCTGCCGGACCTGGACCGTCCCTATGCGCTGTTCGGCCACAGCCTGGGGGCCCTGCTGGGCTTCGAGGTCGCCCACGCCCTGCGCGAGCTGGGCGCCCCGGCGCCGCTGGCGCTGTTCGCCTCGGGCACCGCGGCGCCTACCCGCCGCGAGGACTACGAGAAGGACTACTCCCAGCCCAAGAGCGACGCCGAACTGGTGGTCGAACTGCGCGATCTGCAGGGCACGCCGGAGGAGGTCATCGCCAACGAAGAACTGATGAGCCTGACCCTGCCCATCCTGCGCGCCGACTTCCTCATGTGCGGGCTCTATCGATACCGGCTGCGGTCGCGTTTGGATCTGCCGATCCACGTGCTCGGCGGCAAGGAGGATAAAAGCAGCATGGAACAGCTGCTGGCCTGGCAGGAGGAGACCTCGGTCGGCTTCTCGCTGGACATGGTCGCCGGCGGACACTTTTTCATCCATGACCACGAGGCCAAGGTGCTGAGGCTGATCCGCAACAACCTGAGCGTTCATCTGCGTCGCGTTCGACATTTTTCCGCCATGGCAGCGGATGGGTGAAGTATCACTGCATGAGCGAACTACCGGGCTTCGATATCCGTCCGTTGCAGGCATGAAAGGGCGAGATGTCTCAGGCGCCCACCGGGGCTCGATCTGCTCGAGGCGCTCGCTGATCTCAATCGCCGGTCGACTGGTATCCGCTTCGCTACGAGGCCTTCTGTTGTGCCGGGGTGAATTCGTCAGGTCTGCCGGGCCGTGGCGCGACATCCCGTGGGATATGGTCTGGTTAGACGATCGCATCAGCAGTGGCCAAACCAGATTGGTGGCGCAGTTCGCAAACATACATGCGATGTGAAAAGTAGCATGTTAAATGCACCCTACCGACAAGGACGTCGCCATGGCCAGGAACAATCGCCACGATCACAGCTACAAATTGCTGTTCAGCCACCCTGAGATGGTCGCCGATCTGCTGCGCGGCTACGTCCACCAGTCTTGGGTCGAACACTTGGACTTCGCCAGCCTGGAACGGGCCGATGGCCACTACGTAACGGAAGACCTGCGCGGGCGTGAGGACGACTTGGTCTGGCGCGTCAAATGGGCTGACAGCGATCGCTGGCTTTACATCTACCTTCTGCTGGAGTTCCAGTCCACCCCGGATGCCTTCATGGCGCTCCGGGTGATGACTTACCTTGGCCTGCTCTATCAGGATCTGCTCAAGACCGGGCAGCTGACGCCGGCTGGCAAGTTGCCGCCGGTATTGCCCCTGGTACTGTACAACGGTGACCGTCCCTGGCTCGCCAGCACCGAGATCGCCGACCTGATCGATGCCATACCCGGTGGCCTGGAAGCTTTCCGCCCGGCCATGCGCTACCTGCTGCTGGACGAAAGCCGCCATGCCGACGAAGCCCTGCCCAGCACGCGCAATCTGGTCGCCGGACTCTTCGGCCTGGAGAACAGCCGCACCACGGATGACGTGCGCCGGGTGTTGGGTCAGTTGCTCGTCTGGCTGGCCGAGCCGGAGCAATTACAACTGCGCAGGCACTTCACGGTATGGCTGAAGCGGGTACTGCTACCATCGCGTATGCGTGGTATAAATTTCGACCAATTGCACGACCTGCAGGAGATCGACAACATGCTGGCCGAACGAGTGAAGGACTGGACGCGGGATTGGCGAGAGCAGGGTATCGAGGAGGGACGGAAGAAAGGCATAGAGGAAGGCCGGCAGGAAGGCGAACGCGCCATGCTGATCCGCCTGCTCAGCCGCCGCTTCGGCACCTTGGATGAGGAAACCCTGCAGCGCCTGGCTGACGCCAGCAGTGCCGAGCTGGAAAGTTGGGCCGAACGCATTCTGAATGCAACAAGCCTGGAAGACGTATTCCGGGGCGAGTGATCTTGGAGCTGGCCCCCACCGGCAGTGAGGGCTCTGCTATCGAGCGAGCGTCTCGCAGACTCACCGTTCACAAGCCTCGCTCAAGTGACCAGCAAGGCTACTTGGCGGACCATCACTCCAGCGCCCGCCCCAGCCGCCAGTACCCCATGAAGCTCAGCGCACGGCGGTCCAGCCCCAGCTCGCCGACCCAATGGCTGCGTATCGCCATGATCGCTGCCGACTCCCCGGCGACCCAGGCGTAGAAGGCGTTGTCAGTCGGCTTGGCCAGTTCCCAGGGGAGCTGTTTTTCGATGTCGACGTTTTCCAGCGGCTGCAGGGATTTTTCCCGTTCGCCCCATGATGGAAGGGTCGCCAGTTCCCGTGCAGCCCTTGCCATCCCCTCGCCGTGACCGAGTTCCAGGGTATCGCGTGCGAACCAGTGAAGCCGGGTGCCTGGCGGCGTGCGCAGGGGCAGACAATCCTCCTCGTGGGGAACCTCGATGAAAGCCTCGACTCGCTGCCCGCAGGGCCGCTCCGCCAGGGCTTCGAGGATCCCGGCGATGGCTGGCAGCGCGGTCTCGTCGCCGATCAGCAGGATCTGGCGAACGCCCCGTGGCGGGCGCCACTCGTAACCGCCCGGATCGGCGGGGTAACGGGCGTCCGGCGCCACCATCTGCAGGCGATCGCCCGGGCGGGCGTGGGTGACCCAGGCCGATGCCGGGCCGCTCTCGCCATGCAGGACGAAGTCCACGTCCACTTCCAGTGCCTCACCGCGCAACGCGCGGATGGTGTAGGTGCGCATGGGCGGCCGGTGCGACGGCTCGAGGGCGCGCAGGCTCTTGTGCCAGTCGCCTTCATGGGGCAGTCGCGGCGGCGAACCGTCGGGCGCGGGGAACAGCAGCTTGATCCGCTGGTCCGGCGCCAGGGTGTTCATCCGCGCGACGTCCGGGCCGGTGAAGACAAAGCGGGCCAGCGACGGCCCGAGCACGGTCCGCTGTTTCAGCGCCACGTCGAACAGGCGATAGCTGGAAGCTCGGGACAGCCCCGTGCGCTGGGCCAGGTTGCGCAGGTTCTGCGCCAGTGTTTCGGCAAGAGTCATGAGGACAGCCTCTGTGGCGGGAATGTCTCGGAAGGACGAACGCTGGCTGCGGACATTTAGTCCATAGGCTGAGCGCTAATTTTCCGCTCCGCCCATCCGTTCAGAGGAAACCACCGCTCCTGTACGGATGAAGACAGATGAATGCAGAAAACGCCCTGAAACTCGCCCGCCGCTTCATCGAGCTGCCGCTGGAGAAGCGCAGGTTGTTTCTCGATGGCCTGCGGGAGGAGGGGGTGGACTTTTCCCTACTGCCCATTGCTGCCGGCGTCGACGTGGCCGAGCGCGACGGGCTCTCCTACGCCCAGCGGCGCATGTGGTTCCTCTGGCAGCTCGACCCTCAGGGGGCGGCCTACAACCTGCCGATGGCGGTGCGCCTGAAGGGCGAGCTGGACCGCCAAGCCCTGCAGAGCGCCTTCGATGCGCTGATCGCCCGTCACCAGAGCCTGCGCACCCGCTTCGAATCGGATGGCGACGATGCCCGCCAGCAGGTATTGGAGTCGGCGCCGGTCATGATCGAATCGGAGGACCTGGTCTCGCTGCCGCCCAGCGAACGGGAAGCGCAGCTCGCCGCGATGGCCGAGGCGGAGGCCCTGGCGCCCTTCGACCTCGCCGAGGGGCCGCTGCTGCGGGTCCGTCTGCTGAAGCTGGCGGAGCAGGAGCACGTGCTGCTGCTCACCCTGCACCATATCGTCGCCGACGGCTGGTCGCTGAACCTGCTGATCGAGGAGTTCCTGCGGCTCTACGATGCGGCCTGCCTGGACGAGGATGCGGCACTGCCGGCGCTGCCGGTCCAGTACCGCGACTACGCGATGTGGCAGCGCAGCTGGCTGGAGGCGGGCGAGCGGGAGCGGCAACTGGCCTATTGGCGCGACAAGCTGGGCGACGAACATGCGCCGCTGACGCTGCCCACCGATCGTCCGCACCCCGCGCAGCCCAGCCACCGGGGCGCGCGGCATGCGTTGCAGATCGACGCCGGCCTGGCCGAGCGGCTGCATGGGTTGGCCAGGCGGCACAACGTCACCCTGTTCATGGTCCTGCTGGCGGCCTTCCAGTTGCTGCTGCAACGCTACAGCGGGCAGAGCGCCATCCGTGTCGGCGTGCCCATCGCCAACCGCCAGCGTGCGGAAGTGGAGGGGCTGATCGGCTGCTTCATCAACACCCAGGTGCTGCACACGGAAATCGATCCGTTGATCGACGTCGGCGAACTGTTGCGGCGGGTCAGGGAAACCGCGCTGGGCGCCCAGGCGCACCAGGAGCTGCCGTTCGAGCAACTGGTCGAGGCGCTGGACCTGGAGCGCAGCACGGCGCTTACGCCCCTGTTCCAGGTGCTGTTCAACCATCAGCCGACCGTTGCCGGCGTCGGAGAGCTGAAGACCCGCTCCGGGCTGACACTGGCGCGCGTGGAGACGGCAAGGGTCACGGCCCGCTTCGATCTGACGCTGGATACCTACGAAAGCGCCGGGCGCCTGCATGCGGCGTTCACCTATTCGCTGGACGTATTCGAGGAACCGACCGTCGTAGAACTGGGGCGCAACTGGCTGCGCCTGCTGGAAGGCCTGGTGGTACAGGCCCCGGGTAGCATCGGTGAATTGCCCCTGGAGCAGGAGCCGTCCGCGCCCGAGCAGGGCTGCGACGTTCCCGCCGCTCCGGCGGTCGATTGTGTCCATCATCTGATCGAGCGCGCCGCGAACCAGCATCCGCAACGACTGGCTGCGACCAGTGGCGACGGCAACATCGGCTACGCCCGCCTGAACGAACGCGCCGACGAGGTTGCCCGGGTATTGCTGGCGGCCGGTGTCCAGCCCGACCAGCGCATCGGGGTGGTGGGTGACCGTTCCATCGACATGCTGGTCGGCATCCTGGGCATCCTCAAGGCAGGGGCCGCCTATCTGCCCCTGGAGCCCGAGCAGCCACAGGAACGGCTGGAATTCATGCTCGCCGACAGCGACGTGAGCCTGGTTCTCGGGCGCTCGTCCTGGAACGGGAGCCTGCCGCCAGATGTCCGC
The DNA here is from genome assembly GCF_015070855.1 of Pseudomonas lopnurensis. Classification (GTDB taxonomy): domain Bacteria; phylum Pseudomonadota; class Gammaproteobacteria; order Pseudomonadales; family Pseudomonadaceae; genus Stutzerimonas; species Stutzerimonas lopnurensis. The sequence continues at coordinate 13,558 of NZ_JADDIX010000033.1, read as the reverse complement.
AGGATCGACCTGGACCAGCCCCTGCCGACTACCTCCGCAGATGCGCAGCAGCCTGTCCGGGTTTCCCCCGACAACCTCGCCTATGTGATCTACACTTCGGGCACCACGGGCACCCCGAAAGGCGTGGCGGTTCCCCATGGGGCGCTGGTGAACTATGTCGAGGGCATTTCCCGGCGGCTACCCCTGGAGACGATCCAGAGCATGGCCATGGTCTCCACGCCCGCCGCGGACCTTGGCCACACGATGCTCTACGGCGCCTTGTGCGCGGGCAAGACCCTGCACCTGCTGGACAAGGAGACGATGCTCGACGCCGAGGCGTTCGCCGTCTGCATGGAAGAACATGCGGTGGATGCGCTGAAGATCGTGCCCTCGCACCTGGCTGCCATGCTCTCGGCCGGGCGCTCGGCCCTGCCCAGGCACTGCCTGATCCTCGGCGGGGAGGCCTGCCCACCGGCGTTGCTGGACAGGATCGCCGACTTGGCGCCCGAACTGACGGTACTCAACCACTACGGTCCCACGGAGACCACCGTGGGCGTCCTGGCCGGGGAATTGAAGGGGTCGCCGGTGCTTGGTAGTCCGCTGGACAACACCAGCGTGCGAGTGCTGGACAGTTGCCTGCAGCCCGCTCCCGGTTCCGCTCGTGGCGAGCTGTACATCTCGGGTACGGGGCTCTCCAGGGGCTATCTGGGCCGCCCGGCGCTGACGGCCGAACGTTTCGTGCCCGATCCTGTCGGCATTCCCGGGGCCCGGATGTACCGGACGGGCGACTGGGTACGCCGCAACAGTGGGGGAGAACTGCTGTTTGCCGGGCGCATGGACGGCCAGGTGAAAATCCGTGGCTATCGTGTCGAACTGGCCGAGATCGAGAGCCGCCTGCGGGCCTTGCCGGGCGTCGGCAACGCGCTGGTGCGGGTGGTCGGCGAGGAGCCGGCCAGGCAACTGGCGGCCTATCTGGTACCGACCGAGGCGCGGGACGGCCAGGCGCAGCAGGCGTTTGCGGATGAGGTTCGCGCGGCCTTGAAGCGGGCACTGCCGGAACACATGGTGCCGGCGCATCTGCTGGTGTTGGAGCGCCTGCCGGTGACCGCCAACGGCAAGGTCGACCTCAAGGCCCTGCCCGAGCCTGTCGCCAGCTCGGCAGCCTACGTCGCACCCGTCACGCCCCTGCAAAAGCAGCTGGCCGAGATCTGGGCCGAGGTGCTGCAGGGGGAGCAGGTGGGGCTCTCCGACAATTTCTTCGCGCTGGGCGGACATTCCCTGCTGGCGACCCAGGTCGTTTCCCGGGCGAGGAAGCGCCTGGGTCTCGATATTCCCTTGCGCACCCTGTTCGATACGGCCGACCTGCAGGCATTCGCCGATGCGGTAAAGAGTGCCGGCCGGGAGCTGGATGCGGAGATCGAGCATGTCGACCGGGATTCGCCCTTGCCGGTCTCCCATGCCCAGCATCGGCAATGGCTGTTCTGGAAGCTCAACCCGGAAAGTACGGCCTACAACACGCCACTGGCGGTGAGGATGCGCGGAGAGTTGGACAGGCAGGCGCTACAGGTCGCCCTGGACGCGCTGGTTGCCCGCCACGAGTCGCTGCGTACGGTCTTCCACGAGGAAAACGGCCTGCCCTGGCAACGGATATTGCTGGCCGGCGCCGTGACTATCGGCTATGAGGACCTGAGCGGCCAGGACGAAGCTGCGCAAACTCGGCGGCTGGAGGAGGAGGCTTTTGCCCGCTTCGATCTGGAGCAGGGGCCACTGATCCGGGCCCGGCTGTTCAGGGTCCGGGAAGACAAGCACCTGCTCGCCGTGACGCTCCACCACATCGTCTCCGATGGCTGGTCGATGAGCGTCATGGTTCGCGAGTTCGCCGCGGCGTACAACGCCCGGTCCGCTGGACAGGTACAGGAACTGCAGCCGCTGCCCGTGCAATACGCGGACTATGCGTCCTGGCAACGCCAGCGCCTGGCCGCAGGCCAGATGCAGACCCAGCTCGCCTATTGGAAGGCGAAGTTGGAGGATGACTTCGACGTTCTCGAGCTGCCTGCCGACCGGATCAGGCCACAGGTGCAGAGCTACCGGGGAGGGCGGGTCGATATCCGCCTGCCCGACGAACTGGCGGCGAAGCTGCGCCGCCTCGCGGTCGAGGCCAATGCCACCCTGTTCCACGTCTTCCTGGCCGCCTTCGCCATCCTGCTCTCGCGCTACAGCGGCAGGGACAAGATCAACGTCGGCGTGCCCATCACCAACCGCAACCGCCTGGAACTGGAGGGGCTGATCGGCTTCTTCGTCAACACCATCGTGGCGCGGATGGGCGTGGACCCCGCCACGACCTTCTCGCAACTGCTCGAAACGGTGAAGGAAACCGCCCTGGAGGCGCAGGCGAACAAGGATATCCCCTTCGACGTGCTGGTGGAGGAGCTGAAGCCCGAGCGCGGCCTGGAACACAACCCCCTGTTCCAGGTGATGTACAACCACCTGCGCGACTTCGGTGAGCAGGTGTCGGCGGATAGCTTGCGAGGGTTGCATGTCGAGGAGGTGGATCTGGTCGAGCGAAGTGCTCACTTCGACATTTCGCTGAACACCCTGGAGCAATCCGATGGACTGGTGGCTTCTTTCAACTACTCCTCGGACCTGTTCGAGGCGGAGCGTATCGAACGTCTGGCCGCCCATTGGCACAACCTGCTGGAAGCGATCTGCGCGCAGCCGGAAAAACGGGTTGCCGAGCTGCCGATGCTGGGCGAGTCGGAGCGCCAGTTCATCCTGGCCCAGTGGGACCAGACTCAACTGGACTACCCGAGCGACCGCTACGTTCACCAGTTGATCGAAGACCGTGCCCGGCAAACGCCGGACGCTGTGGCGGTGATCTTCGGCGACCAGCAGCTCACCTATGGCCAGCTCGACGCCCGGGCCAATCGCCTGGCCCACCGGCTGATCGAGCTGGGTGTGGGGCCGGAAGTGCGCGTGGCGATCGCCATGCGCCGTTCGGCGGAGATCATGGTGGCCTTTCTGGCCGTGCTGAAGGCCGGTGGCGCCTATGTGCCTCTGGACGTGGCCTATCCGCAGGACCGCCTGCTGTACATGATGAAGGACTGTGCCGCCGCGCTGGTACTGACTCAGAGCGATGTGCTGGAGCAATTACCGATCCCCGAGGGCCTGTCGACCCTGGCGGTGGACCGGACCGATGACTGGCAGGGCTATCCCGATACCGCGCCGGTGGTAGCGCTGGCGGAAGAGAACCTGGCCTACGTGATCTATACCTCGGGCTCCACCGGCCAGCCCAAGGGCGTGGCGGTGTCCCACGGTCCGCTGGTCTCGCACATCCGGGCAACCGGCGAGCGCTACGAAACGAACCCTTCGGACTGCGAACTGCACTTCATGTCGTTCGCCTTCGACGGCGCTCATGAAGGCTGGATGCACCCGTTGATCAACGGCGCCCGCGTGCTGGTCCGCGACGATAGCCTGTGGCTGCCGGAGCAGACCTACGCCGAGATGCACCGACATGGCGTGACGCTGGGGGTGTTCCCGCCGGTGTACTTGCAACAACTGGCCGAGCATGCCGAGCGTGACGGCAACCCGCCGCCGGTACGCGTCTACTGTTTCGGTGGCGATGCAGTACCGCAGGCCAGCTACGACCTGGCCTGGCGAGCATTGCGTCCGCAGTACCTGTTCAATGGCTACGGCCCAACGGAAACGGTGGTGACGCCATTGCTCTGGAAAGCCCGGAAAGGCGATGCCTGCGGAGCGGCCTATGCGCCGATTGGCACGCTGCTCGGCAAGCGTCGCGGTTACGTGCTGGACGCCGACCTGAACCTGCTGCCGGTAGGGCTGGCCGGTGAGCTGTACCTGGGCGGGGAGGGCGTGGCGCGGGGCTATTTGGATCGCCCTGCGCTGACCGCCGAGCGCTTTGTGCCGGACCCGTTCGATAGCAACGGCGAGCGTGTCTACCGCAGCGGCGACCTGACCCGTGCGCGGCCCAATGGCCTGGTCGATTACCTGGGCCGGGTAGACCACCAGGTGAAGGTTCGTGGCTTCCGCATCGAACTGGGCGAGATCGAGGCGCGGCTGCTGGAACAAGAGGCTGTGCGCGAGGCGGTGGTGCTGGCCCAGGACGGGGCGAGCGGCAGGCAACTGGTGGGCTATGTGGTGCCGACAGAACCTGTGTCGGTCGAACGGCAAGGCGATCTGCGCGAAGAACTCAGGGTCGCGCTCAAGAAAAGTCTGCCGGATTATATGGTTCCGACCCACCTGCTGTTCCTAGACAGCCTGCCTCTGACGCCGAACGGCAAGCTGGACCGCAAGGTGCTACCGCAGCCGGATACAAGTCAGTTGCAGCAAGCCTATGTGGCACCTAGAACGGAGCTGGAGCAGCAGATCGCAGCGATCTGGCAGGACGTGCTCAAGCTGGAACGGGTAGGACTGACCGACAACTTCTTCGAGCTGGGCGGCGATTCGATCATCTCGCTTCAGGTGGTGAGTAGGGCACGTCAGACGGGGATCCAGTTCACTCCCAAGGATCTGTTCCAGCACCAGACGGTGCAAGGGCTGGCTGCGGTGGCCCACCGTTCGGAGGGGCCGGTCATCGATCAAGGGCTGGTCAGCGGATCAATGGCGCTGACGCCGATCCAGCACTGGTTCTTCGAAGCGGAGATTCCCGAGCGCCATCATTGGAACCAGTCGGTGCTGCTGAAACCAAGGGAACAGCTCGACCCTGACCATTTGAGAGCAGCTTTTCAGGCCTTGGTCGAGCATCACGATGCCTTGCGGTTGCGCTTCGAACAACGAGATGGTGCATGGCAGGCCGAGTTCCAGAGTGTGGAGCCGGTGGATGTGCTGTGGACCAGCCACCTCGCCGACCTGGCGGAGCTGGAGCAGGTCGCCAATGAGGCGCAGCGTAGCCTGAACCTGGAAAACGGCCCGTTGTTACGGGCGGTGCTGGCGGAGCTGCCCGACGACAGTCAACGTCTGTTGCTGGTGATCCACCACTTGGTGGTGGACGGCGTGTCCTGGCGGGTACTGCTGGAGGATTTGCAACAGACCTACCAGGCCCTGGACGCAGGCCAACTGGTCAGGCTGCCGGCCAAGACCAGCTCCTTCAAGGCCTGGGCCGAGCATCTGCAAGTACACGCCGAAAGTTCCGCGCTCGAAGGGGAATTGGCCTACTGGAAGACACAGTTGCAAGGCACCGTCGATGAACTGCCTTGCGACCACCAGGAGGGCGGCAACCAGCAGAAACAGGCGGCATACGCGAACACCCGCCTGGATCGCGACTGGACGTGCCGGCTGTTACAGGAGGTGCCGGCCGCCTACCGCTCCCAGATCAATGACTTGCTGTTGACGGCCCTGGCACGAGTGATCGCTCGCTGGACCGGACAGCCGGACGTGCTGGTTCGGTTGGAGGGCCATGGTCGAGAGGACTTGTTCGAGGACATCGACTTGACCCGGACGGTGGGCTGGTTCACCAGCATGTATCCGGTGAAGCTGAGCCCGCAGGTGGAGTTGTCGGCGTCGATCAAAACGATCAAGGAGCAGTTGCGGGCGATCCCGAACAAGGGGATCGGCTATGGCCTGCTGCGTTACCTGGGCAGTCCCGAGGCTCGGCAAATGCTTCAACGGCTGCCGCAGGGCGAGATCGTCTTCAACTACTTGGGGCAGTTCGACGGTACCTTCGATGACGAGGCAAGCCTGTTCGTACCGGCGAAGGAGGGCACCGGAGCGACGCAGGACGAAGAGGCCCCCCTGGCGAGCCTGCTGGCCCTGAACGGTCAGGTGTATGAGGGCGAACTGAGCCTGGGCTGGACCTTCAGCCGGGAAGTGTTCAACGAGCAGACGATCCAGCGGTTGGCGGACGAATACGTCGAAGAACTCAAGGTACTGATCGAGCACTGCTGTGATGAGTGCAATCGCGGCGTGACGCCATCGGACTTCCCGCTGGCGAAACTGAGCCAGAAGCAATTGGACTGTCTGCCGATTCCTACGGAGCAGATTGCCGATATCTACCCATTGTCGCCGATGCAGCAGGGGATGCTGTTCCATAGCCTCTATGAGCAGGAGGGCGGGGACTACATCAACCAGGTACGTGTGGATGTTGAGGGGCTGGATATCGAGCGGTTCCGTGAGGCCTGGCAATCGACGGCCGATAGCCATGAGGTGCTGAGAGCCAATTTCATCAGCGATCTGGCGGCGCCGTTGCAGGTGGTCCGCAAGCACATTCAGGTTCCCTTCATGGTGCTGGATTGGCGTGGTCAAACCCATCTGGAAGAGGCGCTGACCACATGGGCGCAGGCGGATCGTCAGAAAGGCTTCGATTGTCTGAAGGATCCGCTTTTGCGGTTGACGGTAATCCGTACGGCTGAACATCGCCATCACCTGATCTACACCAATCACCACATCCTGATGGATGGCTGGAGCAACTCGCGACTGTTGGGCGAGGTGCTGCAGCGTTATGCCGGGCAGGCGGTACCGTCATCGATGGGCCGCTACCGGGACTATATCGCCTGGTTGCAACGGCAGGACCAGGTTACCGGCGAGGCGTTCTGGAAAGAGCAACTGGTCGAGCTCGAAGAGCCGACACGGCTGGTCCAAGCGGTTCGCAGCGATGTCGGCGAGGCAACCGGTTACGGCGACCATTACCAGACCTTCGGCCAGGACCAGACCCACCGTCTCGAGGCGTTCGCCCGCGCGCACCATGTGACGCTGAACACCCTGGTGCAATCAGCCTGGCTGCTGCTGTTGCAGCGCTACACCGGCCAGGAGTCGGTGTGCTTCGGGGCGACGGTGGCGGGGCGGCCGGCGGAGCTGGCTGGGGTGGAGGAGCAGATCGGTCTGTTCATCAACACCCTGCCGGTGATCGGCAGTCCACGTCCGGAACAGTCGGTGGTCGAGTGGGTCGAGCAGGTGCAGGCGCGTAATCTGGCGTTGCGGGAGTTTGAGCATACGCCACTGTATGAAGTACAGCGTTGGGCCGGCCTAGGTGGTGAGGCACTGTTCGCCAGCCTGCTGGTGTTCGAGAACTACCCGGTATCGGAGGCATTGCAGCAGGGTGCGCCGGCTGGCTTGCGTTTTGGCCAGGTGGTTGGACAGGAGCAGACCAACTATCCGTTGACGCTGGCAGTGGGGTTGGGCGAGACGCTGACGGTGCACTATGGCTACGACCGGCGCAATTTCGATGCACAAGCGGTGGCTCGACTGGCTGAACACTTTGGCAATCTGCTACGGGCGTTGACTGTCGATGGGCAGGCGCGAATTGGTGGGCTACCAATGCTGGGCAGTGAGGAGTATCAGCAACTCGTCCATGGGTGGAACCGTACCGAGGCTGATTTCCCGCGTGATGCCTGCATCCATCAATTGATCGAGGCACAGGTGGAGAAAACGCCGGAGGCCACTGCGCTGATCTTCGGTGAACAGGAAGTGAGCTATAGGGAGCTGAACCGTAGGGCGAATCGCCTGGCGCACAAGCTGCGTGAACTGGGCGTGGGGTCGGATGTGCTGGTGGGTATTGCGGTGGAGCGCAGCCTGGATATGGTGGTGGGGCTGCTGGCAATCCTGAAGGCGGGCGGTGCGTACGTGCCACTGGATCCGGAGTATCCGCAGGATCGATTGGCTTACATGTTGGAAGACAGCCAGGCAATTCTGCTCCTTTCCCAGTCCTCTCTGCAGGATCGTTTACCCCTGTCGTTCAGAGCCAGGACTCTGCTGCTGGACCAGATTTCACTCGAGCCTTATCCAGATAACAACCCGCTCAACCTGACGCTGCCAGGGGGCTTGGCCTACAGCATCTACACTTCAGGATCCACCGGTAGACCCAAAGGGGTGCTGATCGAGCACCGCAATGCGGTTGCCTTGATCGGTTGGGCTCTATCGATCTACAGCCTGGAATATCTGTGCGGAGTATTGGCCTCCACCTCCATCTGTTTTGATCTGTCGGTCTGGGAGCTCTTCGTGACCCTGTCGGCGGGGGGGTATGCCGTGCTGGCTGGTAATACCCTGGAACTGCCGAACCTGTCCGCGAAGGACCGAGTACGTCTGGTCAATACCGTGCCATCCGCGATCAAGGTGCTATGTGAAGCCGGCCGTTTGCCGGACACGGTCCGCACCATCAATCTTGCCGGCGAGGCCCTCAAGCAGACGCTCGTCGACGACCTCTACCGGACCGGGCATGTTTGCCAGGTCTATGACCTGTACGGACCATCCGAGGACACCACCTATTCCACCTACACGCTGAGGGTGGTGGACGGCAGGGCGAACATCGGTCGTCCAATTTCCAACAGTGCCGTCTATTTGCTGGATGGCGTTGGGCTGCCTGTTCCTGTCGGAGCGCTTGGAGAGCTTTATATGGCAGGAGCTGGGCTGGCCCGAGGCTATCTGGGGCGGCCTGCACTGACAGCCGAGAAGTTTTTGCCGAACCCGTTCGACGATAGCGAGCAAGGAGGTGGTCGTCTGTATCGGACAGGTGACCTGGCCCGATACCGGCCGGACGGTGTGATCGAGTACGTGGGCCGTATCGATCATCAGGTGAAAATTCGCGGTTTCCGGATCGAGTTGGGAGAGATAGAGGCTCGGCTCCTGAAGCAGGATTTTGTGCGCGAGGCCGTGGTGCTGGATCAGGAAGGGCTATGTGGCAAGCAGTTGGTGGGCTATGTGGTGCCGATGGAGCCGGTGTCGTCAGAGCAGCAGAGCGATTTGCGCGAAGTCCTCAGGGCCGCTCTCAAGGAAAGCCTGCCGGAGTACATGGTCCCGGCGCACCTGCTGTTCCTGGACAGCCTGCCACTGACCCCGAACGGCAAGCTGGACCGCAAGGCGCTGCCACAGCCGGACGCAAGCCAGTTGCAGCAAACCTACGTAGTGCCTCGAACGGAACTGGAACAACAGATCGCAGCGATCTGGCAGGACGTACTGAAGCTGGGGCGGGTAGGGCTGACCGATAACTTCTTCGAACTGGGCGGCGATTCGATCATCTCCCTGCAAGTGGTGAGTCGCGCTAGCCAGGCGGGCATCCAGTTTACGCCCAAGGATTTGTTCCAGCACCAGACGGTGCAGGCCCTGGCTGCGGTGGCGCGGCAGTCCGAAGGGCCACTGATCGACCAGGGGCCGGTCACTGGGTACATGCCGCTGACGCCGATCCAGCGCTGGTTCTTCGAGTCGGAAATTCCCGAGCGGCAGCAGTGGAACCAGTCGTTGTTGCTGACTCCGCGCGAGCGGTTGGAGCCCGAACCTCTGAGCGCCGCGTTGCAGGCGCTGGTCGCGCATCACGATTCTCTGCGTCTGCGCTTCGTCGAGCAGGAAAGCGGTTGGCAGGCCGAGTTCGGGCCGGTCTCTGCGCAGGAGCTGTTGTGGGTCAGCTACCTTGCCGATGTTGCTGAACTGGAGCAGGTCGCCAACGAGGCCCAGCGCAGCCTGAGCCTGGAAAACGGCCCGCTGTTGCGCGCGGTGCTGGCCGAACTGCCGGATGGCACACAACGTCTGTTGCTGGCGATCCATCACCTAGTGGTGGATGGGGTGTCCTGGCGGGTGTTGCTGGAGGATTTGCAGCAGGCCTACCGCTCCCAGGCATTGCCGGCCAAGACCAGCGCCTTCAAGGCCTGGGCCGAGCGGCTGCAAGCCCACGCTGCCACTGCCGGGCTGGCAGCCGAACGGGATTACTGGCAGGGCCAGTTGCAGGGTGTCAGCGAGCGTTTGCCCTGCGACTACCCGGACGGCGGCAACTGCTGCCAGAAGCACGCCGCGTACGCGAACACCCGGCTGGACCGCGACTGGACCCGACGGCTGTTGCAGGAGACTCCCGCTGCCTATCGCACCCAGGTCAACGACCTGCTGCTGACGGCGTTGGCCCGGGTCATCGCCCGTTGGAGCGGCGAGTCGGATGTGCTGGTGCGCCTGGAGGGACACGGTCGCGAGGCGCTCTTCGACGACCTCGACGTGACCCGCACGGTGGGTTGGTTCACCAGCCTGTACCCGGTGAAACTGAGTCCGCAGGCGGAGCTGTCGGCGTCGATCAAGACCATCAAGGAACAGCTACGCGGGGTGCCGAACAAGGGCCTGGGCTACGGCCTGCTGAAGTATCTGGCGGATGAGCCACTACGCGAGGCCATGACGCAGTTGCCGCAAGGCTCGATCGTCTTCAACTACCTCGGCCAGTTCGACGGCAGTTTCGACGCGAGCGAGAGCCTGTTCACCCCGGCGCAGGAAAGCACCGGTGCGACGCAGAGCCCCGAAGCGCCCCAGGGGAGCGAACTAACCCTGAACGGCCAGGTGTACGACGGCGAACTGAGCCTGGTCTGGAGTTACAGCCGGGAGCGCTTCGACGAGGCGACGATCCAACGTCTGGCCGAGGCATACCGCCTGGAGCTTGAAACGATAATCGCCCACTGCACCGATGAAACCCATCGGGGTGTGACACCCTCGGACTTCTCGCTGGCGGGCCTGAACCAGGCCCAGTTGGACCGTTTGCCGGTAGCACCCGGCGAGATCGCCGACCTGTACCCGCTGTCGCCGATGCAGCAGGGAATGCTGTTCCACACCCTGTACGAGCAGGGCGGCGAGCAGTACATCAACCAGTTGCGGGTGGACGTGGAGGGACTGGACGTCGAGCGTTTCCAGCAGGCCTGGCAAACAGCCGTCGAGGCGCACGACGTGCTCAGAAGCCAGTTCATCGTCGAGCCGCCGTTGCAGATCGTGCGCCGGCACCTGCCCACGCCCTTCGAAACCCTCGACTGGCGAGGCCAGAGCAATCTGCAAGACAGCCTGTCGACTTGGGCGCAGGCGGATCGCCAGAAAGGTTTTGACCTGGCGCAGGGCGCACTGCTGCGCCTGACCATGGTGCGTACCGCCGAACAGCGCTACCACCTGATCTACACCAGTCATCACATCCTCATGGACGGCTGGAGCAACTCCCGGCTGCTGGGCGAAGTGCTGCAGCGCTATGCCGGGCAGGTGGTGGCTTCGCCGAATGGACGCTACCGGGACTACATCGCTTGGTTGCAGCGCCAGGATGCGCAGGCCGCCGAGCACTTCTGGAAGGCGCAACTGGTGCAGCTCGATGAACCGACGCGGCTGGCCCAGGTGGTGCCTGGCGAGGGTGTCGAAGGCGCAGGCTACAGCGATCACCTGCAGCGCTTCGATGCCGGGCAGACGCTTGCACTGCAACGTTTCGCCCAGCAGCACAAGGTCACTGTGAACACCCTGGTGCAGTCTGCCTGGCTGTTGTTGCTGCAACGCTACAGCGGGCAGGAATCGGTGTGTTTCGGTGCAACGGTGGCGGGGCGCCCGGCGGAACTGGTGGGCGTGGAAGAGCAGATCGGCCTGTTCATCAACACGCTGCCGGTGATTGGCCGTCCCCGTCCGGAGCAAACGGTGGCGCAGTGGCTTGCGCAGGTGCAAGCGAGCAACCTGGCGCTGCGCGAGTTCGAGCACACGCCGCTGTACGAGGTGCAGCGCTGGGCCGGGCAGGGTGGCGAGGCGCTGTTCGACAGCCTGCTGGTGTTCGAGAACTACCCGGTGTCGGAGGCGCTGCAACAGGGCGCGCCGGCCGGGCTGCGCTTTGGCGAGGTGAGCGGGCGGGAACAGACCAACTATCCGTTGACGCTGGGCATCAGCCTGGGCGAGACACTGACGGTGCAGTACGGTTTCGACCTCCACCAGTTCGATGCCTGGGGTGTGGCCCGTCTGGCCGAGCATTTCGGCAATCTGCTGTGGGCACTTGTGCAGGGACCGCAGCAACGCTTGGGCGAGCTGTCGCTGCTGGGTGAATCGGAGCGCCGATCCATCCTGAGTCAATGGGACCAGACCGGGCAGGACTTCCCGGGCGAGCGTCCGGTCCATCGCTTGATCGAAGACCAGGCGCGCAAAGCGCCGGATGCCGTGGCGGTGATCTTCGGCGAGCAGCAGCTCAGCTATGGCGAGCTCGATCGCCAGGCCAACCGCCTGGCGCACCGCTTGATCGAACTGGGCGTGGGGCCTGAGGTGCGTGTGGCGATTGCCATGCCCCGCTCGGCGGAGATCATGGTGGCGTTCCTCGCGGTGCTTAAGGCCGGCGGCGCCTATGTTCCGCTGGACGTGGGCTATCCCCAGGATCGGATGCTGTACATGATGAAGGACTGCGCCGCCGCGCTGGTGCTGACCCACAGCGAGGTGCTGGAGCGCTTGCCTATTCCTGAGGAGCTGCCAAGCCTGGCGGTGGATCTTGAGGAGCGTTGGCACGACTACCCGGCTAGCGCCCCCGAGGTGGCGTTGGCAACGGAGAACCTTGCCTACGTGATCTACACCTCCGGCTCCACCGGCCAGCCCAAGGGTGTGGCGGTGGCCCATGGGCCCCTGGTGGAGCATGTACAGGCGACGGGGGAGCGCTACGAGATGAGCGCCGCTGATTGCGAGCTGAACTTCATGTCGTTCGCCTTCGACGGCGCCCATGAGGGCTGGATGCACCCGCTGATCAATGGCGCGCGGATCCTGGTCCGCGACGACAGTCTGTGGCTGCCGGAACGCACCTACGCAGAAATGCACGAGCATGGCGTGACCGTCGGTGGTTTTCCGCCGGTCTACCTGCAGCACCTGGCCGAGTACGCCGAGCGCGACGGCAACCCACCGCCGGTGCGGGTCTACTGCGTGGGTGGCGATGCCGTTTCCCAGGCGAGCTTCGAGCTGGCCTGTCGCGCCTTGCGTCCCCAGTATCTGCTCAATGGCTACGGCCCGACCGAAACGGTGGTCACGCCATTGCTCTGGAAAGCCAAACCGGGCGATCCCTGCGGCGCGTCCTATGCCCCCATAGGCACCTTGCTGGGCAAACGCCGTGGCTACCTGCTGGACGCCGAGCTGAACCTGTTGCCTGTGGGGTTGGCCGGTGAGCTGTACCTGGGTGGAGGCGGTGTGGCGCGGGGCTATTTGGACCGACCTGGATTGACCGCGGAGCGCTTCGTGCCCGATCCGTTCGGCGATGGCGAGCGGGTCTACCGCAGCGGCGACCTGACCCGCGCGCGTCCCGATGGGGTGGTCGACTACCTGGGCCGCGTCGACCATCAGGTGAAGGTGCGGGGTTTTCGTATCGAGTTGGGCGAGATCGAAGCACGGCTGCTTGAGCAAGAAACGGTCCGCGAGGCAGTGGTGCTGGCCCAGGAAGGTGCGAGCGGCAAGCAATTGGTGGGCTATGTGGTGCCGGTCAACGCGCTCAAGGGCGCGGAAACCGAGGCTGCGTTGCGGGACACACTGCGCTCCAGCCTGCGGACTCAGTTGCCGGAATACATGGTGCCGACGTACCTGCTGTTCCTCGACAGCTTGCCATTGACCCCCAATGGCAAGCTGGACCGCAAGGCACTGCCGCTGCCGGATATCAGCCAGTTGCAGCAGACCCATGTGGCGCCGCGTACCGAGCTGGAGCGGCAGCTTGCGGCAATCTGGCAGTCGGTACTGAAGCTGGAGCAGGTGGGGCTGACGGACAACTTCTTCGAACTGGGCGGCGACTCGATCATCTCGTTGCAGGTGGTCAGTCGGGCGCGCCAGGCCGGTATCCAGCTCACCCCCAAAGATCTGTTCCAGCACCAGACGGTGCAGGCCCTGGCTGCGGTGGCGCGGCAGT
>NZ_JADDIX010000032.1 GCF_015070855.1 Pseudomonas lopnurensis | reverse complement strand
TCGACGATCTTGGCAACCACGCCGGCACCGACGGTACGGCCACCTTCGCGAATCGCGAAGCGCAGGCCATCTTCCATGGCGATCGGCTTGATCAGGGTGACGACCATTTTCACGTTGTCGCCCGGCATCACCATCTCGACGCCTTCCGGCAGTTCGCACGAACCGGTCACGTCAGTGGTACGGAAGTAGAACTGCGGACGGTAGCCCTTGAAGAACGGGGTGTGACGACCACCTTCTTCCTTGGACAGCACGTACACTTCGGCTTCGAACTTGGTGTGCGGCTTGATGGTGCCCGGCTTGGCCAGAACCTGACCACGCTCGACGTCATCACGCTTGGTGCCACGCAGCAGCACGCCGCAGTTCTCACCGGCACGACCTTCGTCGAGCAGCTTGCGGAACATTTCGACACCGGTACAGGTGGTCTTGGTGGTATCACGCAGACCAACGATCTCGATTTCTTCCTGGACCTTGACGATGCCGCGCTCGACACGACCGGTTACCACGGTACCGCGGCCGGAGATGGAGAACACGTCTTCGATCGGCATCAGGAACGGCTTGTCGATGGCACGTACCGGCTCGGGGATGTAGGTATCCAGAGTCTCGACCAGCTTCTTCACCGCAGTGGTGCCCAGCTCGTTGTCATCTTCGCCGTTCAGCGCCATCAGCGCGGAACCGATGATGATCGGCGTGTCGTCGCCCGGGAAATCATAGGTGGACAGCAGGTCGCGCACTTCCATCTCGACCAGCTCGAGCAGTTCGGCGTCGTCGACCATGTCGGCCTTGTTCAGGAACACGACGATGTAAGGAACACCAACCTGACGGGAGAGCAGGATGTGCTCGCGAGTCTGCGGCATGGGGCCGTCGGCAGCCGAGCAAACCAGGATCGCGCCGTCCATCTGGGCAGCACCGGTGATCATGTTCTTCACATAATCAGCGTGACCCGGGCAGTCAACGTGCGCGTAGTGACGGACATTGGAGTCGTACTCTACGTGGGCGGTGTTGATGGTGATACCGCGAGCCTTCTCTTCCGGAGCGCTATCGATCTTGTCGAAGTCGACACGAGCGGAACCGAACACTTCGGAACACACGCGAGTCAGAGCGGCAGTCAGAGTGGTCTTGCCATGGTCGACGTGACCAATGGTGCCGACGTTGACGTGCGGTTTGTTACGTTCGAACTTTTCTTTAGCCATCGAGACCGTCTCCCATCGTTGAATTGAGCTAGTCACGCCACCATTAAAACAAAGGCAGATATTTACATATCTGCCTTTGTGGTTTGGAGCTCATGAGCGGATTTGAACCGCTGACCTCACCCTTACCAAGGGTGTGCTCTACCAACTGAGCTACATGAGCGAAGCTTTTACCGTAACCATCGAAGCTGGAGCGGGTAGCGGGAATCGAACCCGCATCATCAGCTTGGAAGGCTGAGGTTCTACCACTAAACTATACCCGCGAACGCCGAAGCCTACGCTTGAATCTGGTGGAGGGGGAAGGATTCGAACCTTCGAAGTCTATGACGTCAGATTTACAGTCTGATCCCTTTGGCCGCTCGGGAACCCCTCCAAAGTGAGGCGGCATTTTCATCACTTGCCACCCTGCTGTCAAGCATTTTCTCATATAAATCTTGAGGTTAGCTTCTATGACAGCCGCCGCGACAGCAAGACTACCAACCCTCGCTGCGAAGCGGGCGCCATTCTATTCAAACTATTCCGAAGTTGCAACGCTTGCGCAGGGCATCTGCCGATGCTGTAACGCCGGCATATCCCTCATCAGCCCTTCCAGGATCGTATCGTCGACGAGATGGCGTGCAGCATTGGAGACCCGAACCCAGTACTTACGATGCACGCGCGGCAATTCACGGACCAAGGCAGCGTAATCCACCTCCCGCAGACGAGCCACGACGCCCTCCGCCGAATCCTTGCGTGAAAATATCCCGAGTGAAATACCGTTCGCCAAGTCACCGACCGTAATGATGTAGCTGTCTATGTTCCTACTCTGTAGCTCTCGCAGCTGGCGTAGAGAGGCCTGCCTCGAAGCAAGTGGTGGCAGGTACACCCAGTAATCCACCCCACCCGCCATATCCACGAATTGAACGCTGGACTGCACATCCAGACTCAACAGCCTTTGCTCCAGGGACTTGGCCAGATGCTCTTCATCGAAGCCACCAAGGAACAGGCAAGCGCTATCAGCCTGCCCGGGCGACATCTGCTCGCGGCGCGGAGGAGAGGGCGACTCGCTGAGCAGGGTGATGTTCTGCTGGGGCCTGTTGTAGGCGTCCAGCGGCACCACTTCCTTGACCCTTAAAGGCGCCTGGTACTGGTGCTGCAGGAAGAAAAAGACGTTCAGCAACACCAGCAGCAGAAAGAACCAACGCATGCAAACTTCGACCTTGTCTATGGGCTAGGGACAGGCAATGGCCAGACCGCGGAATATGAGGTCCGGCACGCATCGTATGTTCGCAATGTCCGCAATCAGGGCGACGTCACCGCCGGTGGCATATACCACGAAGTCGTCTCCCAGGTAATCGCTCGCCTGCAGGATCTGTGACTCCACGAAGCTGCGCAACATGAGCAAGCAACCCCGTTCGACCGCCTCCCCAGTCGAGCGACCCGGTCTCACCTCACCTCGAAGCGCTCGAGCGGACTCAACGTCGTATCGGATACGCCGCGTGTGAGCCTGAAGCTGATGCCGAAGCAGTGACATGCCCGGGCAGATGTAGCCCCCCAGGTGCGCCCCCTCCGAGTCGACCAGGTCAACCGTCACGGCCGTTCCCAAATCGATCACGAGCATCGCGCGAGCACTGAGGTGGAACGCGCCGACTATTGCGAGCCAACGGTCCATGCCCAGGCGCTCATGCTCGAGGTAACCATTGACCACGCCACCGAGCCGCTTCGCCGGCACTGCACGCTGCACCTCGACACCCAGCGTCTCGGCGAGACGCAAACAGATGTCCGCAGTCTCGTCGTCGCTACGGACGCTGACCAGTCTCGCGCGCGAGATGCGCAATGCAGACAGTCCTGCAAGCTGGGCGAGCAGCTCCACCAGCGAAATTGCCACTCCCTCCGTCGATACCGTATTGGCAGAAGGATCGAATGCGCGCCACTTGATCAAGCTGTTGCCGCAATCCAGCTCAAGAATCATGAATCCAACCTCAAGCTGAGCTCCCCACCACTAAACGAATGCTCGCAACCATCGATCAAGAGCCTGAGAGCCCCCTGCTGATCGACACCAAGTACAACTCCGGAGAAGTCTTGAGCCCCGGTGCTAAGAATGCATTTGCGCCCCTGCCAGATATGGCTGGCCTCCCATTCTTCCTTCAGAGCGGAGAATCCGAATGCGGCATGGCGCTGCAAGTAGCCCCGCAGCGAGTCGCTCAGCGCCAGCACCAGATCATTCCGGTCAACCATGCTTCCAGTCTGAGCCCTTATGGAGGTCCATGGCTGATCGATTCCAGCGTCGATGGCGAGCATGTTGACGTTGATGCCTATACCAACGACAACATGGCACACGTCCGCCGGATCCCCGGTCAATTCCAAGAGAATCCCCGCGATCTTTCGGCCATCGGCATAGACGTCGTTTGGCCACTTCAGCCCCGCCAGCTCAACCCCCAGACGGCGCAACGCATGCATGACCGCCAACCCCACAACCAGGCTCATGCCCGACAGCTGCTGGGCTCCCCCACTTACCTTGAGCGCCAGGCTGTAATACAGGTTCTGCCCCACAGGGCTGACCCATTTGCGGCCGCGTCTTCCCCTTCCGTCAGTCTGAGCCTCGGCCAAGACAAGGAAAGGGGCGAGTGTCTGCTCCTGCAGCAGGCGGAGCGCCTCGGCATTGGTGGAGTCGATAGTGCCGCGCAAGTACAGAGGCCAGTGCAGCCGATCCAGGTGCGGCGCGAGCCTTTCATGTGCGAGCAGCGAAAGCGATTCCGCCAGGCGATACCCTCGGCCCGGCACCTTGTACAGCTTCAGGCCCGTTTCGCTCTCGACACGCTGCAAATGTTTCCAGACGGAACTACGACTCACACCGAGCTCTTCACCCAGTTCCTGCCCCGAATGGAACCGGCCATCCTGGAGCAACCTCAACAGCCTATTCATGTCACACCCCAACTAACGAGGCTCGCATGATAGCGACGCCGATCGTAAGTGCCTAGGAAGCTGGAAAGCACGCAAAAGCAAACCCCCGACCTGCTTGCGCAGATCGGGGGTTTGGGATAGGTGCTTGACGATGACCTACTCTCACATGGGGAGACCCCACACTACCATCGGCGATGCGTCGTTTCACTGCTGAGTTCGGGATGGGATCAGGTGGTTCCAACGCTCTATGGTCGTCAAGCAATTCGGTTGCTGCCTCGGGGTTGAGCCGCTGCAGCGTATTGGGCATGTGATATATCGGTATTGCGTGTTCTCTGCAAATCTTCGGCTTTGTGTCGACTTCGACCGTCTGACACGCAAACAGCAAATTGTTTGGGTGTTATATGGTCAAGCCTCACGGGCAATTAGTATGGGTTAGCTCAACGCCTCACAACGCTTACACACCCCACCTATCAACGTCGTAGTCTTCGACGGCCCTTCAGGGAGCTCAAGGCTCCAGTGAGATCTCATCTTGAGGCAAGTTTCCCGCTTAGATGCTTTCAGCGGTTATCTCTTCCGAACATAGCTACCCGGCAATGCCACGGGCGTGACAACCGGAACACCAGAGGTTCGTCCACTCCGGTCCTCTCGTACTAGGAGCAGCCCCTCTCAAATCTCAAACGTCCACGGCAGATAGGGACCGAACTGTCTCACGACGTTCTAAACCCAGCTCGCGTACCACTTTAAATGGCGAACAGCCATACCCTTGGGACCGGCTTCAGCCCCAGGATGTGATGAGCCGACATCGAGGTGCCAAACACCGCCGTCGATATGAACTCTTGGGCGGTATCAGCCTGTTATCCCCGGAGTACCTTTTATCCGTTGAGCGATGGCCCTTCCATACAGAACCACCGGATCACTAAGACCTACTTTCGTACCTGCTCGACGTGTCTGTCTCGCAGTCAAGCGCGCTTTTGCCTTTATACTCTGCGACCGATTTCCGACCGGTCTGAGCGCACCTTCGTACTCCTCCGTTACTCTTTAGGAGGAGACCGCCCCAGTCAAACTACCCACCATACACTGTCCTCGATCCGGATAACGGACCAGAGTTAGAACCTCAAAGTTGCCAGGGTGGTATTTCAAGGTTGGCTCCACGCGAACTGGCGTCCACGCTTCAAAGCCTCCCACCTATCCTACACAAGCAAATTCAAAGTCCAGTGCAAAGCTATAGTAAAGGTTCACGGGGTCTTTCCGTCTAGCCGCGGATACACTGCATCTTCACAGCGATTTCAATTTCACTGAGTCTCGGGTGGAGACAGCGCCGCCATCGTTACGCCATTCGTGCAGGTCGGAACTTACCCGACAAGGAATTTCGCTACCTTAGGACCGTTATAGTTACGGCCGCCGTTTACCGGGGCTTCGATCAAGAGCTTCGCTTGCGCTAACCCCATCAATTAACCTTCCGGCACCGGGCAGGCGTCACACCCTATACGTCCACTTTCGTGTTTGCAGAGTGCTGTGTTTTTAATAAACAGTCGCAGCGGCCTGGTATCTTCGACCGGCATGAGCTTACGCAGTAAATGCTTCACCCTCACCGGCGCACCTTCTCCCGAAGTTACGGTGCCATTTTGCCTAGTTCCTTCACCCGAGTTCTCTCA
>NZ_JADDIX010000031.1:78246-80094 GCF_015070855.1 Pseudomonas lopnurensis | reverse complement strand
TGGATCGGTGAAGCGCGATCCACCCTACATTGCTGCGGTTGGCGCCGGGTTTTGGCGTAGGGTGGATGTCGCTTTTTACATCCACCAGGCTCTGATGGATGGGGCGGTGAAGCGTGGTCCACCAATCGGCAGCTTCACGCGTCAGGTTCTTGCTCTTCTTCGGATGTGTCGTCCAGCAGGCCCAGCCAGCTTGCCAGCACCAGCTGGGCTTCCTCGACGCCCTGGCGCTTGGGCGCGGAAAACAGTTGCACGCTGACGCCGTTGCCCCAGCCCTTGTGAATGTCGCGCTGGATCGCCAGCAGGGCATTCTTCGCCGCGCCGAAGGCCAGCTTGTCGGACTTGGTCAGGAGAATGTGCAGCGGCATCTGGCTGGCGCTCGACCAGTCCAGCATCATCCGGTCGAACTCGGTCAGCGGATGGCGGATGTCCATCATCAGGAACACGCCGGCCAGGCTTTCACGGCTACCCAGGTAGGCCTCCAGGTGGCGCTGCCAGTGCTGCTTGAGCGGGATCGGCACCTTGGCATAGCCGTAGCCGGGTAGGTCGACCAGGCGGCGCTCGTCGTCCAGGCGAAAGAAGTTGAGCAACTGGGTGCGGCCCGGCGTCTTCGAGGTGCGCGCCAGGTTGGCGTGGGTCAGCGTGTTCAGCGCACTGGACTTGCCCGCATTGGACCGGCCGGCGAAGGCGACTTCCAGACCCTCGTCGGCCGGGCACTGATCGACCTTGGCGGCGCTGGTCATGAAGGAGGCCTGTTGGCAGAGGCCGAGAATCGGGTTTTTCGGGAGCATGGTCGTTCCGGTGAGTGCGCGGGGGTGCGGCAATGGTTCATTTCCGTTTCAAGAACGGAAGTATATAATGCCGCAGATTTTATGTGCGCTTTGGCCTGTATCAGGCCGTGCATGAGCTTCCAGGCTGCTGACGGGCGCGCCCTGCGGCGGGATGCGATGCAAGGCCCGCTTGCCCGGCATGCCACTATAACGAGCGTCGCCGCAGCCGGACGGCTGTGCGTGACCCGATGAGTTTCCCTTACAAACCCTTAGCCGTAGTTGGATTAGCTGATGAACAAAGTACTCGTGAGTCTGCTGTTGACCCTTGGCATCACCGGTATGGCCCACGCGGCTGGAAACGCCGAAGCTGGTCAGGGCAAAGTTGCAGTGTGTGGCGCCTGCCACGGTGCGGACGGCAACAGCCCGGCACCGAATTTCCCGAAACTCGCCGGCCAGGGCGAGCGCTACCTGCTCAAGCAGCTGCATGACATCAAGGCCGGCAGCACGCCGGGCGCCGAGGAGGGCGTTGGTCGCAAGGTGCTGGAAATGACCGGCATGCTCGACCCGCTGAGCGATCAGGACCTCGAGGACATCGCCGCCTACTTCGCCAGCCAGAAAATGACGGTGGGCTTCGCCGATCCGGCGCTGATCGCCCAAGGCGAGCAGCTGTTCCGTGGCGGCAAGCTGGACCAGGGCATGCCGGCCTGCACCGGTTGCCATGCGCCCAACGGTGTCGGCAACGACCTGGCCGGCTTCCCGCACCTGGGTGGCCAGCATGCCACCTACACCGCCAAGCAGCTGACCGATTTCCGTGAAGGCAACCGTACCAACGATGGCGACGCCATGATCATGCGCGGTATTGCCGCCAAGCTGAGCAACAAGGATATCGAAGCGCTGGCCAGCTACATCCAAGGCCTGCACTGACCGATAGTCAGCCAGCCTAGCGAGGGCGTCGGCGCCGTGAGCCCGACGCCCTTTTTGTTTGGCTCTGTCCGAGTTGGCTGTTGCGGATAGACGTATCCCTGTAGGAGAGGGCGGGGACGCCGAGTCCATGCCCGCGAATATTCCAGCGCGCAAAGCT